>NZ_JALCBM010000002.1:59420-97911 GCF_028066395.1 Ruegeria sp. | reverse complement strand
GTGGCGCTGGCCTTCATGCGCGACAAGCTGAGCCTCTGACCATGATCACCGTCCGCCCCATGATGCGAGAGGATGTGGGCGAAGCCTGCCGTTGCACCATTATTGGTAGAAGAAGGGAACAGAGTAGCCAAAGGTGGGAATTTTGACATTACACAAGTCGCATGTATTGGCTTGGGGCTGGTTGTTGGCGGCATGTTTTATTGCTGGGGTGGCTGATGTAGCGAAAGCCCAATCATCTGCCGAGTATTTCTTAGGGAGTATGTTGCACGAAGCGTGCCGAGGCGATGACCTTGCCCGTCAGGGAATATGCTTAGGATACATCACCGGTGTAATCGACGGTGAACAAGTCGGTGCATATGCGACATTGGCGGCGTTAGCTCCAGATTTATCCCACCAAGAACGGACCGAACTCGCCAAATCTATGACTTCGACAAGATGTGTGCCAAGTCACATTAGCCACGGAGAATTCAAAGATGTTGTCTCCGAATTCCTTCAGCACAATCCAAAACAATTGAACCTTCCAGCGAGAGGCTTGGTCGTAGAAGCTATAACAATAGCTTTTCCGTGTGGCTGACTGGTTAAAATCTCAATTTTCAGCCGCTTTGGCTTGCGTTAGGCCCACAAATGCCCCTCGGCAAATTCGACGGAATTGCCCGCCGGGTCGCGGATATAGAGCGACCTTGCACCACCCGGCCAGTCGAACTCGGCATCGACGGGGATGTTCCAGTTCAGCAGATGTTTGCGCATCACCGCGATCTCATCCCGGGTCAGCACCAGACAGACATGCCCGGGGCCACGTGCGCCATGGGGCGGCACCGGCAGATCGGGGTTTGTGGGTGGCTGTTCAGTTTGGTCCGGGTTGAACAGCAGCAGAACCGACCCGCCGACCCGGTAGAACACATGCCGGTCGGCGACGCGCTGAATGCGCTCTAGCCCCAGAACTTCGCCATAGAATCGCTCGGCTGCATCCAAATCATTTACGTATAATGCGGCTTCGAGAATGGCGGACGGGGCGGGGATGCCCTTGGTAATCTTCATGACCCGAGTTTAACCGCGATTGCGGCCCCTGTCACCGGCGGGGGCGGCGGTCGCGTTTGCGCGTTTGCTCGACTTTCAGAGTGGGCATGGGCAGGCTGTCCCATTTGCCGGGTTCCAACCCGTCAAGAGTCCAGTCGCCGATGCGGACGCGGATCAGGCGTAGAGTGGGATGGCCCACTGCCGCTGTCATCCGCCGCACCTGCCGGTTGCGGCCCTCGCGCAGGGTCAGTTCCACCCAGCTGTCAGGCACCGATTTGCGTTCACGAATGGGGGGCGTGCGCGGCCAGAGCGCCTCTGGCGCCTCCATCAGTCGGGCCTTGGCGGGACGGGTCAGGCCGTCCTTTAACTCAACTCCATCGCGCAGGGCCTGCAGTGCGGCGGCGTCGGGTATCCCTTCGATCTGCACCCAATAGGTCTTGGCCATCTTGTGCTTGGGATCAGAGATTTGCGCCTGCAGCTTGCCATTGTCGGTCAGTAGCATCAGCCCTTCGCTGTCGCGATCCAGCCGCCCGGCCGGATAAACACGCGGCAGGTCGATGAAATCCGACAGGGTGCGGCGCGGGCTGTCCGCATTGGCGCGGTCGGTGAATTGCGGCAGCACGTCGAAGGGTTTGTTGAAACGGATGAACCAGGACATGGACCCCGCCATAGCCCGCAGGCCCTAAAGGCGCAACCTGTGGATAACTGTCACATCCCTGTTACCCGCACGACCTATGCAATACCCGAGATGTTGTGGAAACTCAGGGCTTGTCAGAGTTTTAACACGATATATAGTCAAGGTAAGGCCGGGGCGGGTGTTCCCCGCTCTGATGTCAAAAACGGGCAGTGCAGAGCGAGGAGCGATTCTGTTATGGACGGAGACTTCAGGACCGAATTTGTCAGGGACCCCGGTGCGCTAAGGCATCATCCGGCATTGGTTCTGAACGCCGATTACCGCCCCTTGTCCTATTACCCGCTGTCCCTTTGGCCCTGGCAAGAGGCGATCAAGGCCGCCTGGCTGGACCGGGTCGATATCGTCGCCGAATATGACGAGGTGGTCCGAAGCCCGAGTACGGAAATCCGAATACCCTCGGTCGTTGTCCTGAAAGATTATGTCAAACCCAGAAAGCGCGTGGCCTTCACGCGCTTTAATTTATTTCTGCGGGACGAATTCCGCTGCCAGTATTGCGGCAGCCGGGGGGATCTGACCTTTGACCACGTGGTGCCGCGCGCGGCGGGCGGGGTGACAAGCTGGCAGAACGTGGTGGCGGCCTGCAGCCCCTGCAACCTGCGCAAAGGGTCGAAATCGCTGCGGCAGGCCGGGATGAACCTGCGCAAACCGCCGCGTCAACCTGATGCCGAGGCGCTGCGCAATATCGGGCGGAAATTCCCGCCCAACCACCTGCATGAAAGCTGGATCGACTTTCTCTATTGGGATGCTGAGCTCGACGCCTAACGTGTACGCCAGGCTGCGATCCAGATCAGCGCCAGACCGGCGGAAATCACCGCGTTCCACCCGGCCATGGAGAGGCCAAACATCTCCCACGGAATCTCGTCACAGCGCACCAGCGGGGCGGTCATGATCTGGTTCAGCAGTTCCTCTGCCGACAATCCGCTGATATCGCCCGAGGTGCAGCTGGAGGGGCCTTCCCACCATTTCCGCTCGACCCCCGCATGAAACACACCAATCCCGGCGGTGATCAGCGCGGCGAGCGCTCCGATCAGTGGCAAAACCTGCAGGCTGGGCAGGGCCAGCGCGAGGACGCCGATCACCGCCGCCGCGCCGTGGGGGTAGCGTTGCCAGATGCACATCTTGCACGGCGCCATGCCGCCCAGATACTGAAATCCCCAAGCCGCCAGCAACATCGCGGCTGACCCACCAGCCGCGAGAATGATCAGGGAGGTGCGCCGTGTCATAGGTATCGCACTGCGAAAAACCCGCCAAACAGCAGGATGATGAACAGGGTGAACATCAGCCCCAACCGCTTTTCGATAAAGTCGCGGATCGGTTCGCCGAATTTCCAAAGCAGCCCGGCCACCAGGAAGAACCGCAAAGCGCGGGCCAGGATCGAGGTCGCGATGAACGTGCCCAACGGCATCCCCGTCCAACCGGACATGATGGTGATGACCTTATAGGGGAAGGGGGTCACACCGGCGCCCAGCACGGCCCAGAAGCCGAAATCGTTGAAGCGGGTGTTGAATTCCTCCATCGCATGGGCCTTGCCCATCGCCTCCAGCACTGGCTGGCCGATGCTGTCGTAAAAGAAGGCTCCGATCGCATAGCCAAGCAACCCGCCCAGCACCGAGGCCACCAGCGCCACCGAGGCAATCAGCCACGCGCGCGAGGGGCGGGCCAGAATCATCGGGATCATCAGCACATCCGGCGGGATCGGAAAGAACGAGCTTTCCACAAAGGCGACCACGGCCAGCGCCCACAGGGCACGCGGGTGATCCGCCAGACGGATGGTCCAGTTGTAAAGGGATTGCAGCATGAGGCGTTCATTTCCAGTTCTTGGGCCGGATCAGCCAAACCACGCGCCCGATCCACCGTCAAGCATGGTTGTCAAAACATTCGCAGGCTGGGATGTTTTTTGCCTCTGGACCTTCGGGGAACAGGGCGCTAATCCAAAGGCGTGGCCCAAGTGGCGGAATGGTAGACGCAGGGGATTCAAAATCCCCCGCCTTCACGGGCGTGAGAGTTCGAGTCTCTCCTTGGGCACCACAATCCTGACACCGTTGCATTGTGTGAAGACCGATCTGTTTGCTGCGACTGGACGGAGTGCAGCCTTTTCCATGGCTGAACTTGGTCGGTTCTGCGCCTTATGGCAAAGTTGCAGTGTTTGTTTCTGAGGATTGTTACCCTCGCGGCCCATTGTCGTATTTCATGAGGTTTCAATACCTGCGGGCAATTGCGCCCGCGTTGGTGGCCATCTATCTGTTCTACGAACGGCCGGTGAATCAATGGCTGAAATCGCGCAGGCGTCGCCGAATCGCGCGTGGATGATGTTGAAATTTCAATCCTTTACGCCACTACCAAACGTTTGAACAAAATTTGGGCATGCATGGCGCGTCAGCGGGGAAAGTTTTGCATCCCGCGTCAAATCTGAGGCTTTGGGTAATCCGGCGCGGCGCTGGTCTTGACATTCGATGTATCTGAATGAAACCTCAAGGCCGTTGGGAGATTATGGAAAATTCGCAGATCGCCACCTGTCGCAGGACGGGCCGGTCTGGTTTTCGGCACGGCCTTCAGGGCCGGGGGAATTGTCGTTTTCCACCCACAAAACAAAAAACGGGAGTAATTTAATGAAAAACAGCAGCAAGCTTAGCCTCGGCGCGTTTGTGACCGCTGCCATGATGGCTCCGGCAGCTTATGCCGAAGAGTTCATCACCATCGGCACCGGCGGCGTGACCGGCGTTTACTATCCGACCGGCGGAGCGATCTGCCGTCTGGTGAACAAGGGGCGCAAGGAACATGGCGTGCGCTGCTCGGTCGAATCGACCGGTGGTTCGGTCTACAACATCAACACCATTCGCGAAGGCGAGCTGGAGTTTGGTGTGGCGCAGTCCGACTGGCAGTACCATGCCTATAACGGCAGCTCGAAATTCGAAGACGCCGGGCCGTTTGAGAACCTGCGTGCGGTGTTCTCGGTCCACCCGGAACCCTTCACCGTTGTGGCCCGTGCCGATTCCGGCATTGCCAATTTCGAGGACCTGAAAGGCAAGCGCGTCAATATCGGTAACCCCGGGTCCGGTCAGCGCGGCACCATGGAGGTTCTGCTGGGCGAAATGGGTTGGACCACTGACGATTTCGAACTGGCGACCGAGTTGAAAGCGGCTGAGCAGTCGGCGGCTCTGTGCGACAACCAGATCGACGCGATGGTCTATACCGTGGGTCACCCCTCGGGCTCGATTCAGGAAGCGACCACCGCATGTGACTCGGTTCTGGTGAATGTCAGCGGTGATGCGGTCGACAAGCTGGTGGGCGACAACTCGTTCTACCGTACCGCGACCATCCCCGGCGGCATGTATCGCGGGTCGGACGGTGACACGGCGACATTTGGTGTGGGCGCGACCTTCGTGACCTCGGCTGATGTGTCGGAGGACGCGGTTTATGCGGTTGTCAGCTCGGTTTTTGAGAACTTCGACGACTTCAAAAAGCTGCACCCGGCATTCGCCAACCTCAAGCCTGAAGAGATGATTGCGGACGGCCTGTCGGCCCCGCTGCATCCGGGCGCCGAGAAATACTACAAAGAAAAAGGCTGGATTCAGTAAGCCAGACCTAAAGCAGGGCGCCCCCGGGGCGCCTTGCATCAAGCCCGGAAAACGGGTGGTTCAGCAGGCCGGAAAAGGCCGCGACGGGGAGAGATTTGCATGAGTTCCGAGACACAATCCAACCGACCGTTATCCGAAGAAGAGCTGCAAGAGCTTGTTGCCTCATCCGATGCGGGTGGGCGCAATCCGGTCGGTAATGTTGGTATTTTTCTGGCCATCGTCGCGGCGATCTGGTCGATTTTTCAGGTGGTTCTGGCCTCGCCGCTGGCCAATTACGTACTGCCCGGCAGCGTGGTGAACAACGCACGGCAGTTTCATCTGGCCTTTGCGCTGTTTCTGGCCTTTGCAGCCTATCCGGCGCTGAAGACCAGCCCGCGGGATTATATCCCGGTTCAGGACTGGATCATGGGGCTGCTGGGGGCCTTTGTCGCCCTTTACGGCTATTTCTTCTACACCAAGATCGTTGATGCGGGCGGTCTGGCCGATGACACTGACAAATGGGTGGCTCTGGTCGGTCTGCTGCTGCTATTCGAGGCCGCACGTCGCGCGCTTGGGCCGGCGATGGCGATCATCGCGACGATATTCTTGGCTTATGTGTTCTTCGGCTCATCCGAATGGGTGCCTGAGGTAATCCGCTGGAAAGGCGCGAGCCTGAAGAAGGCCATGAGCCACATGTGGATCACGTCCGAGGGTGTGTTTGGCATCGCCCTGGGTGTTTCCACGAAATTCGTGTTCCTGTTCGTGCTGTTCGGGGCCTTGCTGGATAAGGCCGGGGCAGGGAACTACTTCATCAAGATGGCGTTCGGCGCGCTGGGTCACCTGCGCGGTGGCCCCGCCAAGGCCGCCGTTGTCGGTTCGGCTGCGACTGGCCTGATCTCGGGCTCGTCCATCGCCAACGTTGTGACCACTGGCACGTTCACCATCCCGCTGATGAAACGCGTCGGGTTCAGCAGTGAACAGGCGGGCTCGGTTGAGGTTGCCAGTTCCGTGAACGGCCAGATCATGCCGCCGGTGATGGGGGCTGCGGCCTTCCTGATGGTGGAATATGTCGGCATTTCTTATGTCGAGGTCATCACCCACGCCTTCCTGCCCGCCGCGATTTCCTACATCGCGCTGGTCTATATCGTGCATCTTGAGGCGGTGAAGCGGAACATGCCCACGCTGGGTGACCGCGACGTGCATCTGGCGCGGACGGTTGTGGGGATGCTGTCCTTCTTCCTCGTCTTTGCGGGGCTCTGCTATGGCTCGCAATTCCCGGTCGAGGCGGTGACCAGCTGGGCGCCATCCTCTGCCGGTATGATCCTCAGCCTGATCATCTGCGCGATCTATGTGGGCCTGCTGTATCTGGCCGCTCAGGTGCCGGATCTGGAACCCGATGATCCCAACGCCAAAGAGGTGTCGCTGCCGGTCATCGCCGATATCTACAAGGCCGGTCTGCACTATCTGCTGCCGATCATCGTTCTGGTCTACTTCCTGATGATCGAACAGAAATCGCCCGGCCTGTCGGCCTTCTGGGCCACCGCGTTGCTGTTCGTGATCCTGCTGACGCAGAAGCCACTGAAGGCGATGTTCCGGGGTGAGAGCCACGTTTACAACAGCTTCATCGACGGCGTTGCCGACCTGTGGCAGGGCCTGATCGACGGCGCGCGCAACATGATCGGGATCGCCTTAGCCACGGCCACGGCGGGTGTGATCGTGGGCACCGTGACGTTGACCGGAGTGGGGCAGGTGATGGCCGATCTGGTCGAGTTCCTGTCGGGCGGCAATCTGATCCTGATGCTGGTGATGGTGGGTATTCTCAGCCTGATCCTTGGCATGGGCCTGCCGACCACGGCGAACTATATCGTTGTCAGCTCTCTGATGGCTGGTGTGGTCGTGGAACTGGGCGCGCAAAGCGGGTTGATCGTGCCGTTGATCGCGGTGCATCTGTTCGTCTTCTACTTTGGCATCATGGCTGACGTGACCCCTCCGGTGGGTTTGGCGAGTTTCGCCGCTGCCGCCGTGTCGGGCGGGGATGCGATCCGAACCGGGTTCACGGCGTTCTTCTATAGCTTGCGTACCGTGGCGCTGCCCTTCGTGTTCATCTTCAACACCGATCTGCTGCTGATTGATGTGACATGGGTCGAAGGGATTATCGTCGCGATCTCGGCCACGATTGCCATTCTGGTCTTCACCGCCGGAACGATGGGTTACTTCGTCACCCACAGCCGTATCTACGAAAGCGTCGCGCTGATCTTCGTGGCCTTTGCCCTGTTCCGGCCCGACTTCTTCATGGACCGGCTTGTGCCGCCCTACAGTTCGGTTGATCCGGCGGCCTTTGAGGAAACCATTGGCCAGACCCCACCGGGGACCGAGGTGCGATTGATCGTGGCCGGACCCGATTTCGACACGCTGGAGATGGTCGATACCACCGTCGTGGTCACGGTCGGTGATGAAGACGGCGGCGCCGCAAAGGTCGAGGCGATGGGCCTGCTGCTGATCCCCGAGGATGGGCTGATCAAGCTGGAGGAGCCACTGTTCGGCACGCCGGTCGCGGATGAGCTGGATATCTTCGACTATTACGGGGATGAGGCTGTGCGTCTGACCTCGGTCAGCCTGCCGTCCAGCCAACCGCCGCAGCAGTTGATCTTTATCCCGGCGCTGATCCTGTTGGGTCTGATCGCCTTCCTGCAACGCGGCCGTGCCGCCAGACAAGAGGTGCCCGCATGATAAAGTCTGTTCTGTGTGCTGTTGACGCCGGCAAACCCGAAACCGATGCCGAGGTGCTGCGGCAAGCCGCGCGCCTGGCCGATCTGGATGGTGCGCAACTGGATGTGGTCACGGTGTTGCCCGATTACGGCGAATCCTTCGTCAGCAATTTCTTCGAGCCCGAGCATCACGCGCAGGCCGTCGAAACCGCCCACAAAGCGCTTGAATCGCTGGGGGATTCTGTTCTGGGGACGGACCGAAATGCCAAAGTCCGCCATGTTGTGGCCACCGGCACCGCCTATCAGGAGATTCTGCATACGGCGCAGTCGGCTGGCAGCGATCTGATCGTGATCGGCGCGCATCGGCCCGACCTCAAGGATTATCTGCTGGGTCCGAATGCAGCACGGGTGGTGCGGCATTCGACGGTCTCGGTCTACGTGGTCCGGTAGGTCTGAGGGGGCCGTTGCGCCCCCTCAATACCCGGTCATTTCCAGATAGCCCTTGCCGGGATGGCTGCCGGTGACGCGCACCGGGCCTTCCCAATACTCGAACCGCGTGCCCATCCATGCCTTGGGCGTCAGGGCCGAGACCTCGACATCCAGATCCCGATCCGGCAGCGCCACGCGCCATGTCACCGGCACGTCGCGATCCGCGACCCGGGCGGTTTGCAGCGCCGTGACCTGCACCACGCCATCGGGCAGGGCGGTGGTCTGCCCATCCGCGCCGATCCACGTGGCGGCGGTGAAATCCCCCCGCGCGCCGCGCAGGCGGAAGGCCATCAACTTGTCTCCATCATCGAAGCTGAGCGAAAACCAGTCCCACCCGCTCTGATCTGCGGCCAGTGGTTGCGAGGACCATTCGCGGTCCAGCCAGCCTTGCCCGGTGACGGCGATATCTCCATCCGGCAGGCGCAGGGTGCCCCGCACCTGATAAAATGGTTGCGAATAATAGTGGCTGGCCTGTCCGTCGGCGGATTTCACCGAATAACCATCCTGCCCGTGAAACACCAAGGGACCGTTGGCTTGCAGGGACAGGTCATAGCCAAACTCCGCCCCGTTTGCGGTCAGGTGCAGGCTGTCCATATCCGCGCCGCGCATGTGCCATTCGTCGATCCAGGCCGCGAAGGGCTGTGCTGTGACCCCGGCCTGTCCGATGCCGCCGCGTGACAGGCGCTCGGCAAAGTAATGCGCGTCGGGCGTGGTGACAGCGGCGTGACCCATCCACAGCTGCGGGCTTTGCCAACCTTCGGCCTCGGCAGGTTTCAGGGCGGATCGGAACAGGGTCCATTGGATGCCGTAGTCGCGCCCGTCTTCGCCTTTAAGATTGGCGGTCAGGTACCACCATTCGATCCGGTAGGACGGATGCGGCCCGTGATCGCGGGGGAAATCGAATTGGTGACCGGGGTGTGGCACCTCAAAGCCCTCGGCACTGCCACCCAGCCCGGCGTAGCCTTGCGCCCATGCGGCGCAGGGCAGCCAGAGAAGGAGCACGAATAGCCTAACGTTCATTGGCAAATACCCTCAGCAAATCCGCCGGTCTTATGCGCAGCAGCCGCCAGGCGGGCAGGGCGGCAGCAAGGGCGGCGGCCAGCAGGGTCAGCGCGAACAGGCGCAGCCAGTCGGCGGGGAACAGGAACATGGGCAACCGCCAGCCAAAGGCCTGCACGTTGATCACCGCCAGCAACACCCAGGCCAGCACCAGCCCCAGCGGCAAGGCCAGACAAGCGGTCAGCGCGGCCAGCAGGACACTGCGCAACAGTTCCAGCCGCGCCAGTTCCGCCCTTGTCAGGCCCAGCGCCCAGACCGGTGCAACCTGCGGCAGGCGCTGGGTCCAGAGCGTCAGCAGGCTGGTCAGGATCGCGAACCCCGCCACCCCAAGTGTCAGCACGTTCAGCGCCGAGGTGACTACAAAGGTCTTGTCGAATATCGCCAGTGACTGCGCCTTCATCGCGCCTTGCGGGGTGACGGCCCGGGGCGGCAGGTCGAACTGATCGCGCATGGCCTGCGCCAGATCGGCGGCGCGCTCGGGCGCCACCCGGATACCAAATCGCCGGGCGGAACTGTTGGGGGCGATGGTCTGGAACAGCGGCATGGCGACGATGGCCTGCCCGGTCGGGTTGCCATAGTCGGAATAGACGCCCGCGATGGTCAGGGTCTGGTCCGGGGTCAGGGTCAGGCTGTCTCCGGGCCACAGATCGGCGCGGCGGGCGAGTTGTTCGTTGATCAGGATCGCGTCGCCGCTCATCACCATGTCCCACGCGCCGGGGCTGCGGGCGATCAGGGGCCATTTCTGGCGATAGGTCTCGTCATCGACCACACCATAAAGGAACAACGGCCCCGTCTCATGGGTCATCTCGGTACTGCGGATCGGCAGCACGGCGTCGACCTGTGGGGCAAGCCACGCGGCGATCTGCGAGCCCTGTTCGTCATCCCGCGCGGTGACATAGAGTTCCGAGGCCAGCCGCTGATCGAGCCAGCCGGTGAAGGTCAGCCGAAAACTCGACACCATGGTGCCGACGCCGACATTTGCCGCCAGCGCCAGCAGCAGGGCCATCAATGCCAGTGACAAGCCGGGCAATTGCGCGCGCATATCGGCCCAGACCCATTGCGCCAGCGGTCCACGCGCCCGTCGCGCCGTTGCGCTCAGCAGGGTGGACAGAAAGATCGGCAACACCAGAGCAGCGCCGGTCAGCAGGCAGGCCAGCATGGCAAACCCGGCGATCAGCCCATCGGCGCTGACATGCAAGACCAGTCCCAGACCCAGCAGACCCAGACCTGCCGCACCCGCCACGCGTTGCGATGCGGCCCCGCCCCAAGCCTGCAATCCCGGCCCGGCCAGCAGAGGCATGCGGGACAGTTTCCACAGCGCGTGGCCACTGGCGACCAGAGTACCTCCGACCGCCATCGCTAGCCCGGCCAGTGCCCATTCCGGGCGCAGGGTCAGTTGCCCCTCGACCGGGGCATCATAAAGCCCGCGCAGGGTGGCGGCGACATCGGGGAGAAGGGCTCCGGCCAGGAAATAGCCCAGTATCAGGCCCAGAACGCCGCCGATCAGGGCCAGCAGCACCAGTTCGGACAGGATCAGCTGGACGAGGGTGCGCATCGGCACCCCCAGCGCGCGCAGGGTGCGGATCATCCCGCGCCGCTGGGCAAAGGCCAGCCCAACGGTGCCGTTGACGATGAACAACCCCACGGCAAAGGACAGCAGACCAAAGGCCGAAAGGTTCAGATGAAAACTGTCGGTCAGCCGCGCCGCATCGGTTCGGGCCGAAGGTTCTGTGCGCACCAGCTCGGGCGCGATCTGTGACAGCGGCGGTCTGACGGAAGGCTGTTCGGGCAGGATCACCAGACGTGAGATCAGGCCGGGCTGGTTCAGCAACCGCTCGGCCACGCCGATATCGGTCAGGACCAGATCGGGTGGCAGCGCGGTGCTGAGGATGATCGGCGGATATTCTTCTGACCCACGGAACAGAGGCTCCATATCGGGATGCATCAGCAATCGCCCCGGCGCGGTCAATACGTCGGCAGGGTCGGGGGGCGTCTCACTTTCCTCGGCCTGCGTCACGGCGGGCAGGGCGGGATAGCTGACCATATCCACGCCCAACAGGCGCAGAATGCGCCCGTTGACCCGCAGGTCGCCCTGCAGAACCGCGGCCACCTGCCAGCCTGCACGGCGCAGATCGACATAGCGCGACAGGGGGATCGGGCCGGAGGGGTCGTGCAACTCATCAAACTGGCCTTGCGCCAGTTGTGCGCTGGCGCGGGCATAGCTGGCGCGCGCCTCGGCATTGATGGCCTGCACCGCCGACCACAGCCCGGTAGCCAGCGCGATGCCGGTCAGCAGGGTCAGCAGTTGCAGCCGATGGGTGCGCCAGTGCGACAGCAGGACCTGCAGGCAGGGGCCGGTCATGCGATCCGACCGCCCGACAGATGCGCCCGCCGGTCCAGCCGCGCGGCGATGTCCTGCGAATGGGTCACCAGCAGCAGCGCAGCGCCGGTATCCGCGACCAGAGACAGCATCAGATCCAGCACCACGGCGCTGGCGGTTTCGTCCAGATTTCCCGTCGGCTCATCCGCCAGCAACAGCGCGGGCCGTGTCGCCATCGCGCGTCCGATCGCGACGCGCTGCTGCTGCCCGCCCGAGAGCTGCTCGGGGAAGCGATCCATTAGATCGGCCAGACCAAGACGCTCGGCCAGATGGGCGACCCATTCGGGATCGTCGCGCCCCGCAAGGCGGGCGTGGATCGACAGGTTCTGCGCCACGGTCAGCGAGGGGATCAGGTTGAACTGCTGAAACACCAGCGACAGGGTTTCGCGCCGCAACGCCGCCCGGCCCGTGTCGTCGAGCGTGGACAGCGCGGTGCCACGCAAGGTGATCTCTCCGCCATCGAACCCGTCCAAGGCGGCGGCCAGATGCAGCAGGGTGCTTTTGCCGCTGCCGCTTTCCCCGGTCAGGGCCAGCGTCTCACCCTGATCCAGTGTCAGCGAGACATCGCTCAGAACAGGTCGCCCGCCGGGATAGGATTTCCGGACATGATCAATGGTCAGAAGCATGTAAACCCTCGCGTCGTGCCTGTCACAATGTGCAGCCCCCGCCTGTGGTGTCCAGTGCAGACCACCCGCAGGGAGCCATTCGCCGCAGGTGGGGTTGTTCATTCCGGCGCAAACCCCCATTCTTGCCAGAGACGCCAGAAGCAGATGACAAAGGGTCCGGTAAATGACTTTGCTGCAGCAGATTTTATGGGGCAGCCTGTATCTGGGCATCTGCTTTCTGATCGAGATCATATTGCTGACATGGTGTGTGATGGTGGTGCGCCGGTTCATGGCGAAATGGGAAAATCGCAGCGTGACGATGACCACTGCCGGGCCGATCACCATAGCGCTGCTGTTCATCGTCCTGACGCATACGGTGCAGGTCTGGATCTGGGCCATCGTTTGGGTGCTGGGCGATGTGCTGCCGGACTGGAACACGGCGATCTATTTCTCGCTGGTGACATTCACGACGCTGGGCTACGGCGATATCGTTCTGGGCGAGGGGTTGCGGATATTCGGCGCTTTCGCCTCGGTCACCGGATTGCTGGCTTTTGGTCTGTCGACCGCATTCATGGTGGCCCTGATGACCCGCGTGTTTCAGGAGCGGTTTCTGACCTAAAGGATCGGCGCAAACAGCCGCGCAATGGGCGCGCCATAGCGGATATAGGCGGATTGCTGTTGCAGGCTGCGCGTCAGCTCGTAACTGGCCTCGAAATCGGTTTGCAGCATGTCCTGCACGGCCTGCGCCGCACGGGGATCGAAGAACAGAGCCATCGCCTCAAAATTCAGCCGGAAAGAGCGGTTGTCCAGATTGGTGGTGCCCACGGCGGCCAGCGTGTCATCGACCAGAATGACCTTCTGATGCATGAACCCGTCGGTATAGCGGAAGACGCGCGCGCCACAGTCGCGGATTTCGTCGAAATAGGCAAAGGCGGCTAGCCAGGGCAGGCGGTGGTCGATCACCTCGGGCACCAGAATGCGCACATCGACGCCGCGCAGGGCGGCGTGTTGCAGGGCGGCCATGATGTCGATATCCGGCACGAAATAGGGTGAAGCGATCCACAGACGCTCCTTTGCCTCGGCGATAGCGGAAAAGAACATCATCGCGCCGGTTTCGGTATCGTCGCCGGGGCCGGTGGCCACCAGCAGCGCGTTCATGTCCTGATCGGATTCGCTGCCGGCCCAATCCAGCTGGTCGATCAGATCCTCGCTGCGGGCCCAGTGCCAGTCTTCAATGAAGATCAACTGCAATTGCCGGACGATATGGCCAGTCATCTGCACATGCGTGTCGCGCCAACGGCCAAAGCGGGGGTTTTGGCCCAGATACTCGACCCCCACATTGTGGCCGCCGATAAACCCGGTATCGCCATCGATGATCACCGTTTTGCGGTGATTGCGATAGTTGAGCTGAAAGCGGAAATTCGGCCCTCGCTGCTGGCGTGGGTCGGCCACATCCACCCCGCCTGCGCGCAGGCTTTCCAGATAGGCGGTCGGCAGGCCATAGCTGCCCACTGCGTCGGTCATGAATCGCACATGCACGCCGCGTTCGACCGCCGCCAGCAGCCGGTCGCGCAAATCCCGGCCCAGCGCATCGTCGCGGACGATATAGAACTGGATCAGGATATAGTTCTGCGCGGCATCAATGGCCTCGAATATTGCTTTAAACGTGGCCTCGCCGTCGATCAGCAGCCGGGCACCGTTGCCGCGTGAGACGGGCAGATGGGCCAGCGCCTCGAACGGGCGGGGGTTGATGCGCATCGTTTCCGGGTCGGGTTGCGAGAAATCGGCGAAGGATTTGATGCCTTCGACCACCCGCTCACTCTCACGCCGGGCGATGCGGTAGCCGCGAAACCGGTGGTGGCCCAGAAACAGATAGAGCGGCACGCCAAAAAACGGCGCGGTCAGCAGGAAGACCACCCAGCCCACCGCGCCCTGCGGCGTGCGCGCGGTTTGCGCCGCGCGCAGGGCCAGAACCGCCGCGACGCAATAGATCGCAAAGACAGCAAGCGAAACAAGCAGGGTCCACATCGCGGCGTTGAGTTCCTATGAGGTCAGTTCGCGCCAGTGTAGATGCGGGACCAGTCATTTGCCATATCAACAATGACCCAACCCATATCGGGGCCTTTATCCAGCCCGTCGACCAGCCGGCCAATCGGGCTTTCGCGGTCATAGGCCCACTCGCGCTCGCCATCTGTGTGATGCACCAACACACCCAGCCGAGGCCCATCACCCGCCGTGGTCCATTCCAGCATGGCGAAATCACCGTCGGAATTGCCGCCTGCCAGTATCGGGCGACGACCAATGGTGCGTTCGATATTGACCGGTTTGCCCTCTTTATCATCAACAAAGGCGATGCCGGTGGTCTTGGTGATGCCGGTGCTGCTGTCATAGGCCGTCTCGCCATAGGTGCCCAACACCTGCTCGGGCGGGATACCATAAGCGTCTTCGGCAAAGACCCGCATGAAATGCAGCCCACCGCCCGAGACGATATAGGTCTTGAACCCCTCATCGCGCAGATAGCGCAGCAGTTCGACCATCGGCTGATAGGTCATCCGGTCATAGGGCAGGTTGGTCTCGGGGTGCCGGGCAGTATCCAGCCAGTTGGCGACGGCAGTCTGGAAATCCTCGACGCTGGTGCCGGTGTGTGAGGCATTCACCACTTCGATCAGTGCATCATGGCCGCCTTGCAGGATGGTCTCGATATCGCCCTCGACGGCGGCTTTCAGGGCAGGGGAGGTCAGGATCGATGGGTCCTGTTCGGCCAGTTCGCGCAGGCGATCCATGGCGAAGATGAACTGGAAATAGACCGGCTGTTCGGCCCAGAGCGTGCCGTCATTGTCAAAGACGGCAATCCGCTCGGCCGGGGTGACATAGTCGGCATGGGTCGGGTCGGTGACGGTTTCGACAAAGGCGACGATCCGGTTCTTGGAGGTCGAATCTGTCCAACTGGGCAGCGGGTCGGCGAATGAAATCAATGGAAGGCAGGTCAACAGGATGGTCAGTGAGGGGAATTTCATGACAAAAGGCTCCGGTTCAAATCGTCAGGGGCCGCCTGTGCAGCGGCCCCCGGGCTTTGTTTCATGTCTGACGCGTCAGTTGTTGGTTGGCGTCGTCAGCTTCTCCATCACCTGATCCAGATTGAAGCTGGCGGCCTCTTGCCGGGGCGGGAACTCCTGGAAGGTGGACAGGAACTGACCCACATATTGCTGCGCAGGCACCAGGAAATAGGCCCGGTCCAGCAGCCAGTCGTAATAGGTGTTCGAGGTCCGATAGGCGCGCTCATACGGGTCGCGGCGCAGGTTGATGATCAGCGGGATGCGCAGTTCCGTCCACGGTTCCATCCAGGCGCGCAGGGTGCCCCAGGCTTTCTGCTCCAGGAAGATCAGCTTCCAGTCGTCAAAGCGCAAAGCGGTCAGGTCGCCGTCATCCGAGAAATAGAAGATCTCGCGGCGCGGGCTGTCCGAGGTCTCACCGGTCAGCAGCGGCAGGATGTTATAGCCATCCAGATGCACCTTGTAGTCGCGGCCCATGGCGGGTGAGCTATATCCGGCCTTCAGCTTGTCCTTGATCTCGGCATCCCCGGCGACGGCCAGATAGGTGGGCAGCCAGTCCATGTGATGCACGATCTCATTGGTGACCGATCCGGGTTCGATCTGACCGGGCCAGCGCACCATCGAGGGCACGCGCCAGCCGCCTTCCCAATTGGTGTTCTTTTCGCTCCAGAACGGCGTCATGGCGGCATCCGGCCAGGTGTTCATATGCGGGCCGTTGTCGGTAGAATAGTGAACGATGGTGTTGTCGGCGATGCCCAACTCATCCAGCAGGTCCAGCAGCTGACCCACATGCATGTCATGTTCGATCATGCCTGCGGAGTATTCATCGGCCACACGACCGGCGATCTCATTCGCTTGTGCGCGCATCTCGTCCTTCACATGGGTGCGGAAATGCATGCGCGTGCCGTTCCACCAGACATAGAATGGCTTACCCTGTTCATTGGCACGCTTGATGAAGTCGATGGCGGCGGCGACGGTTTCCTCATCCACCGTTTCCATGCGCTTGCGGGTCAGAGGGCCGGTGTCTTCGATCTCGCCATCGGCGCTGGACTTGATCACGCCGCGCGGGCCATAGGCCTCGCGGAAGGTGCGGCCGTCTGCCAGAACCGCGTCACCGGGATAATCTTCGTTTTCCGGTTCCTCTTCGGCGTTCAGGTGGTAGAGGTTGCCGAAAAACTCATCAAACCCGTGGTTTGTGGGCAGATGCTCATCCTTGTCGCCCAGATGGTTCTTGCCGAACTGACCGGTCATGTAGCCGTGGTCCTTCAGCAGGCCCGCGATGGTCGGGTCTTCGGTCTGCATGCCAAGCTCGGCCCCCGGCAGCCCCACCTTGGACAGGCCCGTGCGGAACACTGATTGCCCCATGATGTATGACGACCGCCCGGCGGTGCAGGATTGCTCACCATAATAATCGGTGAAGATCATGCCTTCCTTGGCGACCCGGTCGATATTGGGCGTCTGATACCCCATCAGACCCATCGTATAGGCCGAGATATTGGACTGCCCGATATCGTCCCCCCAGATGACCAGAATATTGGGCTTTTGATCCTGCGCCCAGGCGGGCATCGCCAGCACAACCGTGATCGAGGCCACGGCGGCCTGACGCATCCGGGTACGCCAGTTTTTTAGGAACTGTGAGGTTGGTAACATAAGATGCTCCTGAATTGATGGACGAAACATGTCCGGGGAAAATGAACCTGCATCCGCGGTTTGAAATGATTTCAATGCCCGGCGTTAAGCTATAGATTTCCCGTAGAAATTCAGATTGCACGGGAATCGTATGGCGCTAACCTATGCCAGTGCAGCAATTCGAAAATTATCACATGATGAAATTTAAATATATAGATGCTAAAAAAATTTAATAATCCAGATAGCTTGGAGCTTTCGGGGTGGTTGGCCACACGAAATGCCGGGTTTCAGAAGGCGTTTCTGGCTTGCGGGGTCAGCAAGATTTATGAGCCGGACGCGGCCCTGTTTCATCAGGGTGATCCGGCGGATGGCATATACGGCGTGCTCAGCGGTGGGGTGCGGATCACGGCGCCTGCTGATGATGGTCAGAATTTCACACTGCATCAGGAAGGCGGCGGGTTCTGGGTTGGCGATCTGGCGCTTTTTGCCTCGACCCGGCGGCTGATCAGCGTGATTGCGACCCAGCGGACTGAGACGCTGTTCTTTCCCAGTTCACGTCTTGAACGTCTGGTGAAGGACAACCCGGACTATCTGCGCGATTTCTACGCCTTGTCCCATGAAAACATGCAAAAGGCCCTGCGGATCATCGCCAATCTCGGGGTGACCGGCACCTTGAAACGGCTGGTCCTGCGCCTGCTGCATCTTGAGGAGGTCGCCGCCGACCCCGACGGCTGGATTCAGGTCTCGCAAGAGGAACTGGCCGCGATGATCGCCGTGTCGATGCCGACCCTGCACCGGTCGCTGCAACGGCTGGTCAAACAGGGGCTGATCGAGGGTGGTTATGGCCGGTTGCGGCTGAAAGACCGGGGCGCGCTGATCTCACTCTGCCAGAGTTGACCGGCGTGTATTGTCTTCGCCCAATCGACCGTCCAGTGACATCAGGATCGCGACAGGTCGCAGGGCGGGGATGTGGCTGAAGATGATCAGGATGCAGACGGTCAGCGGCACGCTCAGGAATGCGCCGATCAGACCCCAGATGGTGGTCCAGAAGGTCAGCGCCAGAATGACCAGAAAGGTCGACATGTTCAGCGACCGGCCCAGCATGGCGGGGTCCAGAAAGTTGCCGATCAGGAATTGCAGGGTGCCGCAACCCAGGACGATCACCAGAAACGGACCGATGCTTTCAAACTGCACCAGCGCGATCATCGCCGGGAACACCACCGCGATGATCGACCCGATCGAGGGGATGAAGTTCAGCGCAAAGGTCAGAACCGCCCATGTCTCGGCATATTCCAGCCCCAATGCGCGGAACACCGTATAGCTGATGGTGGCGGTGATCAGGCTGATGAAGGTCTTGACGCCCACGTAACGCTGCAAGCTATAGGAAATCGCATCCAGCACCGCAGCCAGATCGGCGCCCAATCGCGGATTGCCCGCTGCCAGCTGGATTTTCTTGCGAAAGGCCAGCCGCTCGGCCATCAGGAAGGCGACGTAGAGGCTGATCAGAAAGAACTGGTTCAGCAAGGATGTGGCGCTGCCCAGCAGCAGCCTTGCGACATAGGACATGTCGATGCTGACCAGATTGTCGCGGATAAAGCTGGTCACGTCATTGCCCACCAGCCCGGTGATGCGGTTGACGGCGGTGTCGAACTGGTTCTCATAGGTGTTGATCGAGCGGGCAAATTGCGTGGCCTGACTGCCCAGCACGTACATGATCATGAACAACCCGGCCAGAACCACGGTGACCCCGGCGATATTGGCCAGCCAGACCGGCGCCCGGGTCAGCGCGCGCACCCGGTCGGCCAGCGCGATGATCAGTACATTGACCAGCAGTGCCATGGTCAGCGGGATCAGGAACCGCGCCCCCGCATAGAGCCCCAGCACCACCAGCGTGGCCACGATGGTGATATCGCGCACCGCCGCCAGCGACAGGCGGGAACGGGGCGGGCTGTCTGGACTGTCCGGGGTCATGTCACGGCCTTGATGCATAAACCCCATGATCCTGCACAGGCGCGCGGGTTTATGCAATCCGCTCAGGCGTTTATCGGCCCGATTTCGGGAATTTCCCCGGATTGCCATGTTCAGACCCGACGCAACGTGGGGTAGGCTCGGGGTATGACACAAGCTGCGATTCCCTCTTCCGGTCTGTTTTTCCGCGCCTTCTGGCTGGCCCTGCGCCGGTTCAACAACAAGGATGGTTTCGTCATGAGCAGCCATGTCGCCATGTCCCTGATGATGGCGCTGTTCCCTTTCGTGCTGTTCACCGTCGCGCTGGCGGGGGCGTTATCGCAGGGCTATGTCACCGATGAGTTGATCGAGCTGATCTTCGGCGCCTGGCCGCAGGATGTGGCCGCGCCCATCGTTTCCGAACTGCGCGCGGTACTGGCCGGGGCAGGGACCGGAGTGATCACCTTGGGCGGTTTGTTGGCGATCTATTTCGCCTCGAACGGGGTGGCTGCGGTGCGTAAGGCGATGACGCAGGCCTATCACGACCAGGATGGTTGGCCGTTCTGGAAGACGCGGCTGTTGTGTCTCGGGCTGGTTATCGTCGGCGGTGCCGCCATTCTGGCCATCGCCGCGGTCGAGGTTGTCCTGCCGGTTTATACCCGGCTGGTCTCTGAGAAAACCGCCGTGGATGTGGGCGACTGGCTGTCGGTCGACCGGCTGCGCTGGACCTTCACGGTGGCGGTGCCAGCAGGCACGGTGCTGCTGGCGCATCTGATCCTGCCCACACGGCGGCACAGTCTGGGACAGATCCTGCCGGGGGTGATCCTGACTCTCGCGCTTTGGGCGGCCGGAGGGTGGGGGTTCTCGATCTATATCGCCCAATTCGCCACATACAGCGCCACCTATGCGGGTCTGGCGGGGGCGATGGCGGCGCTGATTTTTCTGTATCTCTGCGCGGCCATCTTGATCCTTGGGGCGGAGTATAATGGCGCGCTGATCGACTTGCGCAACGCGCAACAGGCGGCGGGTTAGGCCTCAAGAGCGCTTTGCGTTTGATTTGAATCGGAATACGCTGCCTCTCCCTTCGGTCGAACGCGCATTCCGATGAAGATATTCCTGATAAAACGCAAAGCGCTGCAATCGGCACCGAACAGGCCGAATTGCGCCATGTTCCCGGCAAATTTCACGGATATGTGAGGGGCATCGATGTTTTTAGGTGCCCCATGTCGTTACGTTTTCCAACCAAGATCAAACCCCTTGCGGGCCTACGCAAAACCACGCTGGATCAGCGCATTGCCGAGTTGCGGTCGAAGAAAACCACCTATGTCAGTCACGGAGAGGCCCTGCTGATACAAGGCACCGCTACAGCGTCCTTGCGCAAGCAGCGCATCATCGACGGCAAGTTTGATCTGGATTGATGCTTAACCCCGGAACCCGGTGGCCACCACGAATTTCTCGGAACTGTCAGACCGCGACGCGGGTGGTTTCACATTGGCCACTTTGGTGAATTTCTGCTTCAACAGCTTCTGCAGATCGCCCTCGGCCCCTCCGGCCAGTACCTTGGCGACGAAGGTTCCGCCTTCTTCCAGCACGTCAAAGGCAAAGTAAGCGGCGGTTTCGCACAGTGCCATGATCCGCAGATGGTCGGTCTGCTTGTGGCCCGAGGATGCGGCGGCCATGTCCGACATCACCACATCCGCCTTGCCACCCAGCCAATCCTTGACCTTTTGATCGGCGTCATCTTCCATGAAATCCAGCACGTGGGTTTCGGCACCCGCAACCGGTTCGACCTCTTGCAGGTCAACGCCCAGAATGGTGCCGATCCGTTTGCCGCTTTTCTCGCCCAGCGCATTCACGCGCTGCACCGCCACCTGCAGCCAGCCGCCCGGGGCGCAGCCCAGATCGACCACCCGCGCGCCTGGCACCAGAAAGCGGAACTTATCGTCCAGCTCCAGTATCTTGAACGCCGCGCGCCCGCGATACCCTTCGGCATTCGCGCGTTTGACATAGGGGTCGTTCAACTGCCGCTCAAGCCAGCGGGTCGAGCTGAGCTTGCGCCCGCGCGCGGTCTTGACCTTGACCTTCAGGTCGCGCTGTCCGCGGCCCGAGTTGTTTTTGCCGGTCGGTGTCTTTGCCATCAGAATGGTCCGTCTTCCAATACGCCATCCGCGCTCATCTGCGCATAAAGCAGACCTTCGCGCAGCCCCCGATCCGCCACGGAAAGGCGGTCGGTGGGCCAGCAGCGCAGCAATGCCTGCAAAATGGCCGAGCCGGACATGATCAGCGCCTGCCGGTCATCCCCAATGCGGGGATCACGGCGGCGACCCTGAGGGCCGAGTTCTAGATACCCTCGTATCACTTTGTCAATCTGATCGCTGGTCATGCGCAGACCGTCGACCTTGGTCCGGTCATAGCGTTTCAGCCCCAGATGCGAGGCCGCCACGGTGGTCACCGTGCCGCTGGTGCCGACGATCTGAAACCCGGCGCGCGCCTGTTCGTCCTTATAGGGGGCGAAATCGGCCAGATTTTCCTCGAAAAACCAGCTCATCAGCGCGAAACGGGCGGAATCGTCTTCCACATCGTTGAACTGATCACGCAGGGTGGCCACGCCCAGCGGAACGCTGATCCAATCCACCACCTTGGCTGCCGGAAACGGGCTGTCACTGGTGTGAAACCCGTTATGCAGCCGCATTATGGCTGCCGGACGATCCCGGCGCGGCACGGATGAGATGTCGATCCACACCAACTCGGTCGAGCCGCCACCGATATCCACCACCAGCAATTGATCCGTCTTGGTCGACACCAGAGGGGCGCAGGAGATGACGGCCAGACGCGCCTCTTCCTCGGGCTGGATGATCTCAAGCGTCAGGCCGGTCTCGCGTTTCACCTGCCGGATGAAATCGCGCGAATTCTTGGCGCGCCGACACGCCTCGGTTGCGACCAGACGCATGCGTCGGACCTTGTTGCGTTTCAGCTTTTGCTGACAGATGCGCAGCGCCTGCACGGTGCGTGCCATCGACGCCCGCGACAGCCGTCCGGTGCGTTCCAGACCGGCGCCCAACTGCACCGATTTGGAGAAGCTATCCACCACATGGAACCCGCTGCCCTTGGGCTGGGCTATCAACATGCGGCAGCTATTTGTCCCCAGATCCAGTGCCGCATATAATGCATCCGGATCGGGTCTTGCCGGCGCGGGGCTTTCGACCGCTTTCGGGAACGCGCCCGCACCTTTGGGACGCTTGGGCGCCATCTTCAACGCCCTCCGATTTTCGAGTTACCCCGACCATAGGTCGGCCACTTCGATCACGCAAGACGCTCATTAAGGTCATGAGGATTTTGATGTGCAGCTTTGCGGCGGGGTCGGATAAAAGCGCGGTATGCCATCGTGGTCAAAAACGTCGCTGCAAATGCGTCGGGTGTCGAAATCCGACCGACCCGCGTGTGGATAGAAGTTTAGAACCGGCTCATCTGGTTAGGAGGAATCACGGCAATGCCTGACGTCACCATCGTTTACTGGCGCGACATTCCCGCCCAAGTCATCGTCGGCAAGGGCCGGCGCGGCGCAAAACGGCAGTTGGAGGAACGGTTCGAACAAGCCATCGACCGGGCCGCGATGAAGGTGAACGCCAAGGACAGTGATGCCTATCTGGCCGAATGGCGCAAGGCCGAGCCTTTTGCGGTTGAGGGCGACCCCTCGGAAATCGCCGAGGCCGAGGCCGTGCGTCTGGAAACGGAATACGATCAGGACCGGATCAAGACCCTGATCGCCAATGACGGTTGGGCATGAGCCCGCGACAGCTATGGGAGGCCGCAATGGCTTTGCTGAACTTCAAGAAACGTGATGCGGCCGACAACGGCCCGGTGAATCCGACCGTCGAAGCCTTTTTGCAGGGCTATTCGATCGAGGTGATGCCCCGCACCGCCGAAAAGGTCGAGGATTTCCGCGCGCTGCTGCCCGAAGGCACCCGCGTCTACATCGCCCATATCGAGGGCACGCCCATCGAGGACATGGTCAAGACCGCCAAGCGCATCGCCGCCGAAGGCTATCCGGTCATGCCGCATTTCCCGGCGCGCATCATCAAAGATGCCGCGACGCTGCAGAACTGGATCTCCATGTATCAGGGCGAGGCGGGCGTTGATCAGGCGCTGCTGCTGGCCGGTGGCGTGGACAAACCCCATGGCGATTTCGACAGCTCCATGCAACTGATGGAATCCGGTCTGTTCGACAAGGCGGGCTTCAAGCGTCTGCACGTGGCAGGCCACCCCGAGGGCAACAAGGATATCGACCCCGACGGCTCGACCAAAAACGTGGACGAGGCGCTGCGCTGGAAGCAGAAGTTCAACGAAACCACCGATGCGGAAATGGCGCTGGCCACGCAGTTCGCGTTCGACGCCAAGCCGATCATCGCATGGGCGGACAGCCTGAAAGAGGCCGGTATCGATCTGCCGATCCATATCGGCATCGCGGGTCCGGCCAAGCTGCAGACGCTGATCAAATTCGCCATCGCCTGCGGTGTCGGCCCCTCGCTGAAGGTTCTGCAGAAACGCGCCATGGATGTGTCCAAGCTGCTGCTGCCCTATGAGCCGACCGATGTTCTGACCGAACTGGCCGAACACAAGGCCGCCAACCCGGATTTCAACATCACCAATGTACACTTCTTCCCGCTTGGCGGCATCAAGACCAATGCCAACTGGGCCATCAACAATGGCGGCGCTTCGGCAAAGCCCGTAAACTCCTAAGGACCGGACATGACCCGTACAGTCGTCGAATCAAAAACAAAAACCGCCGTTCTGGGCTTTGACGAACCGTTCTGCGTCATCGGGGAACGGATCAACCCGACGGGCCGCAAGAAACTGGCTGCCGAGCTTGAGGCGGGCGATTTCTCGACCGTCGAGAAAGACGCGCTGGCGCAGGTTGCCGCCGGGGCCACGGTTCTGGATATCAACGCGGGCGTTGTCTACAACTCGAACCCCAACCCGAACGAGACCGAGCCGCCGCTGATGACCAAAATCGTCGAGCTGGTGCAGGGTCTGGTCGATGTGCCGCTGTGCATCGACTCGTCGGTTCCCGGTGCTTTGGAGGCCGGTCTGGCCGCAGCCGAAGGCCGCCCGCTGCTGAACTCGGTCACCGGCGAAGAAGAGCGTCTGGAAATGGTGCTGCCGCTGGTCAAGAAATACAACGTGCCGGTTGTTGCGATCTCGAATGACGACACGGGTATCTCGGAAGACCCCGATGTGCGCTTTGCCGTCGCCAAGACCATCGTGGAACGCGCAGCCGATCACGGCATCCCGGCCCATGACATCGTGGTTGACCCGCTGGTCATGCCCATCGGCGCGATGGCAACCGCCGGGCAGCAGGTGTTCGCTCTGGTCCGTCGTCTGCGCGAGGAACTGGGCGTGAACACCACCTGTGGTGCGTCCAACATCTCGTTCGGTCTGCCGAACCGTCACGGCATCAACAACGCCTTCCTGCCGATGGCGATGGGCGCTGGCATGACCTCGGCGATCATGAACCCGGTCGCCTTGCCGGTGACGCAAAAGAAAATCGCCGAGAAGAAAGAGGCCGTCGCCACCGCCGGGATCATCCTGCCTGAAGGCATGGATGATGAGGCGTTCGTGCAGATGTTCGGTCTGGGCTCGACCAAGCCGCGCGCGGGCAAGGAAATGGAGGCCATCCGCGCCGCCAACCTGCTGACCAACAACGACGCCCATGGCGGCGAGTGGATTCGATTCAACAAAGCCCCGGATGAGGCGGGCGCTGCCGGTGCCGCCGGTGGCCGTCGCGGTGGGGGACGCCGCCGCCGCGCCTGAACCGCGCCATAGATTGCACAAAGGCCGGGCCGCTTGCCCGGCCTTTTTTGATGCGGATCATTGTGCTTCGGAGTCTGCGTCGCAAAACTGTGCCTGTTGCAGAAGAACAGGTGCGCCGATGACCCAAACCCCTCCGAAACTGGCGGATGCCGATCTGTCGCACCGACTGGGCAAGCGCGCCTATCTGGAACAGCTTGCCGATCTGCAGGCCCAATTGGCACTGATCCAGCAGGCGTTCCTGTTTCACGGCCTCAAAGGGGTGCTGGTGTTCGAAGGCTGGGACGCGGCGGGCAAGGGCGGCACGATCCGCCGCATCAGCCAGGCCCTGGACCCGCGCAGTTTCAAGGTCTGGCCCATTGGCGCGCCACGCAACTATTACCTCAGCCGTCATTACCTGCTGCGTTTCTGGGAAAGGCTGCCACCTGCGGGCGCGATCTCGGCCTTTGACCGCAGCTGGTACGGGCGTGTGCTGGTGGAAAGGGTCGAACAGCTGACGCCCGAGGCCCGCTGGCGCGCGGCCTATCGCGAGATCAACGATTTTGAACGGATGCTGGTCGATGACGGCACGCGGATCGTCAAACTGTTCTTCCACATCTCGCCCGAAGAACAGATGGCGCGCTTTACCGAACGGCTGCGCAATCCGACGAAACGCTGGAAACTGACCTACGAGGATTTTCGAAACCGCGAGAAATGGGGTCAGACCGAAGAGGCCGTGGATGAGATGCTGACCCAGACCTCGACCGAGATCGCGCCCTGGCATGTGATCCCGGCCAACAACAAGAAATACGCCCGTATCAAGGCGATGTCGGCGATTGTTGATGCGTTTTCGGTGGGGGTTGACCTGAACCCGCAGCATCTGGATCACAAGACGCTGGATGCGGCCGGGCGCGTGCTGGACGTGGATCAGGCATTGATCGACAGTTTGCGCGCCCGGACCGACTGAACCCGCTTGAACCCCGGAAAAGGGCAGGGTATCCAGAGGGCGCGGCGGGTATGATGTAATGGTAGCCTGTCAGCTTCCCAAGCTGAACGCGCGGGTTCGATTCCCGCTACCCGCTCCAGATTTCCCCAACAAAGCCATCTGACCAATCCACCTCTTGTGACGTGATGTCAGGCTGGGCAGGCTGAAACGCCATTTCCTAACCTTTGCCACGTTGGAGAGTGTTTGTTTTTGAAATTTCTAAAGTATTTTCTTGCTCTAATCGTTTTTCTGGCCGCTGCCTGGTTCTGGGTCGCGCGCCCCGAGCGGTATCCTGACCGCTACCTTGTCGTCGCGGATCAGGTCTGGTCACCGGGCGTGATCAATGCAAACGCCGTGCTGG
The DNA here is from genome assembly GCF_028066395.1 of Ruegeria sp. GTDB lineage: Bacteria > Pseudomonadota > Alphaproteobacteria > Rhodobacterales > Rhodobacteraceae > Ruegeria. Next base: position 71,640 of record NZ_JALCBM010000002.1, on the reverse strand, counting down.
TCGATGGCGGAGAGGTCGTCGCGGTCGGGACGGCATTGAAACTGGATGCGGATGGCACCGTTTCACGCGTTGAGTTTCCGGGCAAAACCGTGTTGCCCGGATTGGTCGAACCGCACACCCATCCCATCGCCAGCGCCTTGCTGGGCGCGGTGGTGAGTTTTCCTGGTGATCACCCGGCCACGCCTTTGCAGCCCATGACGACGTTGAAAACCGCTGTCACGCGGTTGGGCCCTGACGGAAAGGTTTTGCCCCGGATCAAGGCTTGTCGGTTGGGGATGCCTTGACGGCGATGACCGCAAATGCGGCGATCCAATTGGGGCAGGGCGGGCGTTTCGGGGAAATCGCGCCCGGTCAGCGGGCTGATTTCACCATCCTCTCGGGAAACCCGATGGAAACACCGCCCGAACAACTGGATCATCTGGACGTTGAGGCCACGATCATCAACGGCCAGCCCGCCGATCTGCGCCCCTTGTGGCTGTCACGACCCGGTCTGACGCTCCGAGTCGTGGCCTCGGTTCTGTTCTAGGATCAACCCCGACGACGGCGGCGGCGGCCGCCGCCCGATTCGGCCTCGGCCCCGCCGGTGTTGAAGCTGGGCGCGGGCAGGGTGACCACCTGTGCCAGTTCCGGGAACGGGTCGGTTTTGTGCGGGATCGCGTTGGCGGCGACGAAATGGTCCTGGAACTTGGGCTCGATGGCGGTTTCGATCTTGGTGATCTCGCGCACGACACGTTCGATCTCGGCCCGTGATCCGATGTTGCACAGCGCAATCCGCGCGCCGGTTCCGGCGGCATTGCCCGCGCTGGAGACCTTTTCAAGCGGCGCATCGGGGATCATGCCCAGAACCATCGCGTGTTTGGTCGAGATATGGGCCCCGAACGCCCCGGCCAGCACCACACGGTCGACCTTGTCGACCTCCATCTCGTCCATCAGCAGGCGAGCACCGGCGTAAAGCGCGGATTTGGCCAGTTGGATGGCGCGGATGTCGCCCTGGGTGACGGTGATGCGCGGGCCGCCCTCGGCGCTGGCATCGTGGATCAGATAGGCGTGGGTGCGGCCTTCGGGGATGGACCGCGCCGTGCCGGTTTGTGCGGCCGAACCGATCAGGCCGCTTTCATCCAGCAGCCCGGCGATGCGCATCTCGGCCACGGCCTCGATAATGCCCGAGCCGCAGATGCCGGTGATGCCGGTGGTGGCGATGTCCTGATCGAAGCCGTCTTCGTCGGACCATTTCTCGGACCCGATGATGCGGAAGCGGGGTTCCTTGGTGACCGGGTCGATCTCGATCCGTTCGATGGCGCCGGGCGCGGCGCGCTGGCCGGAACTGATCTGCGCGCCCTCAAAGGCCGGGCCGGTGGGCGAGGAGCAGGCCAGCACGCGGCTGGTGTTGCCCAGCAGGATTTCCGCGTTGGTGCCCACGTCCACGATCAGCACGAGGTCTTCGGATTTGCCCGGTTCCTCGGACAGCGCCACGGCGGCGCAGTCAGCGCCCACATGGCCGGCGATGCAGGGCAGGATATAGACCTGCGCGCGCGGGTTCATGGTGGTCAGGTCCATCTCACGCGCGGGCAGAGACATGGATTCCGAGGTCGCCAGCGCAAACGGGGCCTGACCCAGCTCAACCGGGTCCAGACCCAGTAGCAGGTGGTGCATGACCGGGTTGCAGACAAACACCGTCTCGACAATCAGCGCCGCATCGATCCCGGCCTCTTCGGCGATTGAGGTGGCCAGGTCGTTGATCGCCTCGCGCACCGCCTTGGTCATTTCCTTGTCGCCGCCGGGGTTCATCATCGAATAGGACACCCGGCTCATCAGGTCCTCGCCGAACCGGATCTGCGGGTTCATCAGGCCCGAGGATGCCTTGACCTCACCGGTTTCCAGATCGGTCAGATGCGCGGCGATGGTGGTCGAGCCGAGGTCGATGGCCAGACCATACAGCCCCTGTTCATGCAGACCGGGCCAGATTTCCACGACGCGCGCGACGCTGTCCTTGTGGCCTTTGTGGACGGCCACGGTGACCTCCCACTTGCCCTTGCGCAGGACGGGCTGCAGCTTGGACATCAGCGACAGATCGGCGGTGACGGCCTCGATCTTCCATTGCTCGCGCAGGGCGCGTTCCAGACGTTCCAGATCGCCGGTGGGCGAGTGCATGTCGGGCTCCTCCACCACGACAAAATACAGCCGCGTGGCCGGGTCCATGGTGATGGCACGGGCGGCAGCGGCCTTGCGGACGACCTGACGGTGGACCTGACTTTCGGGCGGCACGTCGATCACCACATCGCCCTGTACCGAGGCCTGACAGCCCAGACGGCGGCCCGGTTTCAGCCCGCGCTTGTCGTCATAGCGCTGCTCGACCGCGTTCCATTCGCTCAGCGCGTCCTCGGATACGGTGACGCCATGCTTGGGAAACTCGCCATAGCTGGGGGTGATCTGGCATTTCGAGCAGATACCGCGCCCGCCGCAGACCGAATCCAGATCGACCCCAAGCTGGCGCGCAGCGGTCAGGATCGGAGTCCCCACGGGAAAATGCCCGCGTTTGCCCGAGGGGGTAAAGACGACAAGAGGATCGGTGGTCATGACGGCCTGCCTTTTTATTCGCGCGTATGAGGCGCAGGATATGGATTTGACGGCCAAGGGAAAGGCCCGTCAGCGGCACGTTTCGAACGGGTTGCGTCGTTTTCCACCGCGGCATCGGCGCACGGGGGCCAACAACTTGGGTTCGGGGGCTTTTCCTTGCCCGCAATCCATGCAATAGGGTCACCGCCAAACGGGCTTTTGCATGGGGTAGACAGATGCAGATTCGTGAGGCACTCACCTTTGACGACGTTCTTCTGGTTCCGGGCGCATCTTCGGTGCTGCCGGCGACGGCGGATACGGCCACGCGCGTGACGCGCGAGATCACCATGAACATTCCGCTGCTCAGCTCGGCCATGGACACGGTGACCGAGGCGCGCATGGCCATTGCCATGGCGCAGGCAGGCGGGATCGGGGTGATCCACAAGAACCTCTCCGCCGATGAACAGGCCCGTGAGGTGCGCCGGGTCAAACGCTTCGAATCCGGTATCGTCTACAACCCGGTCACACTGCGAGCCGATCAGACGCTGGCCGACGCCAAGGCACTGGTCGAGCGGTACAATTTCACCGGCTTCCCGGTGGTTGAGGAAAATGGTCGTGTGGTGGGCATCGTCACCAACCGGGACATGCGCTTTGCCACATCCGACGACACGCCGATCAAGGCGATGATGACCACCGATAATCTGGCGATGTTGCAGGAACCGGCCGATCTGGAAGAGGCGAAAAGCCTGATGCGCGCCCGCCGGATCGAAAAGCTGCTGGTCGTGGATGGAGAGGGCAAGCTGACCGGTCTGTTGACCCTGAAAGACACTGAACAGGCCGTGCTGAACCCAACTGCCTGCAAGGACCAGTTGGGCCGTTTGCGTGTGGCCGCAGCAACCTCGGTCGGGGATGCCGGGTTTGAACGGTCGGAACAGCTGGTGGATTCCGGTGTGGACATCATTGTGGTGGATACGGCCCATGGCCATTCGCAGGGTGTGCTGGACGCGGTGACGCGGGCCAAATCCCTGTCGAACGAGGTTCAGATCATCGCCGGTAACGTCGCAACGCAGGAAGCCACGCGCGCCCTGATCGACGCAGGAGCCGATGCGATCAAGGTGGGGATCGGGCCGGGCTCGATCTGCACCACGCGGATGGTGGCTGGCGTGGGCGTGCCGCAGCTGACCGCGATCATGGATTGTGCGGCGGCGGCAGGCGACGTGCCGGTCATTGCCGATGGCGGCATCAAGTTCTCAGGCGATTTTGCCAAGGCGATTGCGGCGGGGGCCTCCTGCGCGATGGTCGGTTCGATGATTGCCGGAACCGATGAAAGCCCGGGCGAGGTGATCCTGTATCAGGGCCGCTCGTTCAAATCCTATCGCGGCATGGGCAGCCTGGGCGCGATGGCGCGTGGCTCGGCGGATCGGTATTTCCAGAAGGATGCCGCCAATGACAAGCTGGTGCCCGAAGGGATTGAGGGACAGGTGCCCTACAAGGGTTCTGCCAGCGCGGTAATCCACCAGTTGGTGGGCGGTCTGCGCGCGGCGATGGGTTACACGGGCTGTGCCACGGTCGATGAGATGCGGCGCAACTGCAACTTCGTCAAGATCACCGGCGCGGGGCTGAAGGAAAGCCATGTGCATGACGTACAGATCACCCGTGAAAGCCCGAACTACCGAGTGATGTGATCCCGTCAGACCGCTGACGCAAAGGATCGGAGAGTGCAATGACACCGGCTGCCCGCGTTCAGGCCGCGATCGAGATCTTGGACGAGATCCTGACCGGCGCCCCGGTGGAAAAGGCGCTGACCGGCTGGGCACGGCGCAGCCGGTTTGCGGGCTCCAAGGACCGCGCCGCTATTCGCGATCATGTCTTCGATGCGCTGCGCCGGAAACGATCCTTTGCGGCATTGGGCGGGGCCGGGACCGGGCGTGGGTTGATGATCGGTCAGCTTCGGGCCGCAGGTCAGGACCCGGCGTCGCTTTTTACCGGCGACCGCCATGCACCGTCCCCGGTTACCGCCGCTGAAGTGGCGCGGGACTTCGTGAAGGATGCTGAACGTCTGGACATACCCGACTGGCTCTGGCCCGAGTTCACGCGATCTTTGGGCGATCAGGCCGAGCCCGTAGCCCAAGCGCTGCAAACCCGTGCGCCGGTGCATCTGAGGGTCAACCTGTCCCGTAGCGACATGGCACAGGCCATTGCCATTCTCGCCGAGGATGGGATCGAGGCGCAGCTGCATCCTGCCTGCAATACAGCCCTGGACGTCACCGGAAACGCCCGCAAAATCGCGCAGAGCCGCGCCTACACGACCGGGCTGGTGGAGTTGCAGGATGCGGCCAGTCAGGCCGTTGTTGCCGCGCTGGAGCTGCAACCGGGCATGCGGGTGCTGGACTATTGCGCCGGTGGCGGTGGCAAGGCGTTGGCGTTGGCGGCGCGCAACAAGGATGTGCGTGTCTTTGCCCATGACGCCAACCCCGCGCGCATGCGCGACCTGCCTGCACGCGCTGAACGGGCCGGGGCGGAGATCACGGTTTTACCCGGCGCGGAACTGGCCGATCACGGCCCTTTCGACATTATATTGACCGATGTGCCCTGTTCCGGCAGCGGTTCGTGGCGGCGAGCCCCGGCCGGGAAATGGGCGCTGACACCGGACGGGTTGCAAGATCTGACCCGGATTCAGGCCGAGATTCTCGGAACCGTTGCGCCGCTTGTCGCGCCCGAGGGAACCTTGGCCTATGCGACATGCTCGATGCTGGTGGTTGAAAACGACGCCATCGTGGATGAATTCGTGCAGGACCACCCGGACTGGACGGTAGGTTTCCGCAAATCGTGGCGGGTTTCCCACGGCACGGACGGTTTCTTCACCGCGCACTTGACGCGAAACTGAGCATCTGAACTATCAACCAAAAGACGAGTTTCCCTGCTTAACCCGTTAAGCAGAGGTTAACCATTGCCCTTCGATAGTGCTCAAGATCGTTCGCATTGGGAAATTGATGACAGATTTAGCCGAGAGCTTGTCCTCGCCAGTGCCTCAACGGCATGAACGCGCGCGTCTGATCGCGCTGGGGGTGATCGCCGCGGTGCTGTGCGCATTGCCTGCTTTTGGCGTCTTGCCGGATGTCTGGAACACCGGGCTGATTGTCATCGGGGCATCCTTCTTTGTGGTTGCGGCGGGCTATGTGCTGCTGGGCTGGATCGGGGGCAGGGTGGCCAGTCGCCACAACGCGGCGCTGGCCGCTGTGATCGAACAGGAGGGCAATGCCTGTTTCATCACCAATGCCGAGGGTGAGATACAAGTGGCCAACGCCCGGGCCCGCCAGCGGTTTCAGGTGCGCAAGGGGGTGCGGCTGGATGCCTGTCTGGGGTCGATCTTTGCCAATCCGGCGGCCATTCTGCTGCGGCTGCAATCGCGGGCGCAGGGGCGGGGGTATGCCTGCGAGGATATCGTGGCCCGGGGGCAGGCCGCCCCGGTCAGCGTGACGGAACTGGAAGACAACCTGTATTGCTGGCGCATCGGGCTGGAAGCGCAACGCCAGTGGGAGGCGATTGCAACCCCGGTCCTAACGGTCGGCCATGACGATGCCATCATTCAGGCCAACGGCGCGGCGCGGAAACTGCTGGGCGAAAACCTGACGGGGTTGGAGCAGATTACCAAGGGTGAGGTTTCGCGCAGTGGCGGTATGGTGCGTCTGCGCACCACCAGCGGCCCGCAAACCGTTCTGGTGTCCACCCTGCGGCGCAGCGGGTTCGAACGTGATCTGCTGCTGATGCCGGTCAAGTACACGCAACCCGCGCAGGGGGCGATGTCCTTTGCCGATCTGCCGGTGCCGATCATGCGCCTGTCGCCCGAGGGTGATATTCTGGAAACCAACCCTCTGGCCGATCGTCTGGTGGGTGAACTGCAGCCGGGCCGCAGCAATATCGAAGACCTGATGCAGGGGCTGGGCCATCCGATTCTGAACTGGCTGTCGCGCAGCGCCGAACAGGATCAGCCGCCCCATTCCGAATTCCTGCGCCTGACCCGGCGCGACAAGGAAGTATTCGTTCAGGTCACCCTGTCCCGCATCCTTTGGGAGGGGCAGATTTGTCTGCTGGCCGTTCTGAACGACGCCACCGAACTCAAGACGCTTGAGGCGCAGTTCGTGCAGGGGCAGAAAATGCAGGCGGTCGGGCAGTTGGCCGGAGGGGTGGCGCATGACTTCAACAACCTGCTGACGGCGATCTCGGGCCATTGCGACCTGCTGTTGCTGCGCCATGATCAGAATGATGCCAATTATGGCGATCTGGTGCAGATCAACCAGAACGCCAACCGCGCGGCGGCCTTGGTCAGTCAGTTGCTGGCGTTTTCGCGCAAACAGACTCTGCGGCCCGAGGTGCTGGATCTGCGCGACACGATCTCGGACCTGATCCATCTGCTGAACCGTCTGGTCGGCGAGAAGGTGCGCCTGACCCTCAGCCATGATCCGGTGTTGAAACCGGTGCGGGCGGACAAACGGCAGTTGGAACAGGTGCTGATGAACCTTGTGGTCAACGCCCGCGATGCAATGCCCGAGGGCGGCGAGATCAGGATCGAGACCGAGGTCGTCTCGCTGGACCAGCCCCTGACCCGTGACCGGGCCACGGTGCAGCCGGGCGAATATGTGACCGTCAAGGTGGTCGATAGCGGCATCGGCATCCCCGCCGACAAGCTGCAAAAAGTGTTCGAGCCGTTCTATACCACCAAACGCACCGGCGAAGGCACCGGGCTGGGCCTGTCCACCGTCTATGGCATCGTCAAACAGACTGGCGGTTTCATCTTTGTCGACAGCGTGCAGGGCCGTGGCACCGAATTCACCGTGTTCCTGCCGGTCTGCAAAGTGGTCGAAGTGGCAGAACCCGACACCATCGCCCCGCCCGAGGAACAGGGCAGCCAGCAAGGCGAAGGCGTGGTGTTGCTGGTCGAAGACGAGGCCCCCGTCCGCGCCTTTGCCACCCGCGCGCTGCGCCTGAAGGGCTATACGGTGCTTGAGGCGGATTCGGCCGAGGCCGCCTTGCACTTGCTGGAGGATGACAGCCTGTCGGTGGATGTGTTCGTCACCGATGTGGTCATGCCCGGCATGGATGGACCCACCTGGGTGCGTCAGGCGATGGAACAGCGCCCGGATGTGCGCGTGATCTTCATGTCCGGCTATGCCGAGGGCGCGTTTGGCGATTCGGGGCCCGAGATCGAGAATTCGACCTTCCTGCCCAAACCGTTCTCACTGACCCAACTGACCGAGGCGGTGTTTCAACAACTCAACTGAGGCGGTTATTGCGCCGCCTCATGCAGGGCAAACTCACTAGCGTGTTTGCGGCGGTACTTGGCCAGGGTTTTGTCAGACAGGTCCAGGTCCCGCTTGGGCGAGACATTTTCCTGCGGTAGCTGGATTTCGCAATTCAGGCGGTTTTGCAGGAAATCCAGTATTTTGTCCTGATGTTCGTATTTGAAAACATGCGTCGCACCCGCGCCGTTGCTGCGGGTCTGGAAAAACTCGGTTTGGCTGCCGACATCAGCAAAGGCGGGGCGGGGTGTGTTCAGATAGGCTTGAACGAACCCCTCGAAACTTTCGCCACTGGTTGAGTTTGGATGGCCGTCCAGCTCCGGGCGGCTGCGATATCTGTACCAACTGCCCAGCCAGTCGACGGGGTCGCGCACGACGGCCATGATCTCCATTTCGGTATCGAACATCTTCTGAAACATGTGCTGGAAAAAGCGGTCATACCGGCGGACCGAGGCATGTTTCAACTCGGGCGGTCCGGCTACAACAAGGTCCGCCCGGTCGCGCAGGGCGCTTAGATAGGCCGAACTGCCGGTCTTTGGAACAGACAACAGCGCCAGTCGTTCTTCATAGAAAACAAGCATTTTTCCCTTTGCCTTCAAGGCTTTTGAGATTTCAGACTGGCGTAAACCTATCCTTAATACAATTGCGGAACAGTGAAATTTGTAAGTTTTTATTGAAATGTTCTCTTTTTGATCTCATAAGGAACAAGAGGCGAACAAAGCAGTGATTGCCGCCCGTTGACGGGTGTGACAAAAGGGAAGGCGACAGGACAATGGCGGATCTTCTGACGATGAGCGACAAGAAAAACGCAGACAAGCAAAAGGCGCTCGACAGCGCGTTGGCGCAGATCGAACGGCAGTTCGGCAAGGGCTCGATCATGAAGCTGGGCGAGGATGCCAAGCAGGATATCGACGCAAGCTCGACCGGTTCGCTGGGGCTGGATATCGCGCTGGGAATCGGCGGCCTACCGATGGGCCGGATTGTCGAGATTTACGGGCCTGAGAGTTCCGGTAAGACCACGCTGACGCTGCATTGTATTGCCGAACAGCAAAAACGCGGTGGTGTCTGTGCCTTTGTGGACGCAGAACATGCGCTGGATCCGCAATATGCCCGCAAGCTGGGTGTCGATCTGGACGAGTTGCTGATCTCGCAGCCCGATACCGGCGAGCAGGCGTTGGAGATCACCGATACGCTGGTGCGGTCGGGTGCGGTGAACATGGTCGTGGTCGACTCGGTGGCGGCGCTGACGCCGAAATCGGAACTTGAGGGCGATATGGGCGACAGCAATGTCGGCGTGCAGGCCCGTTTGATGAGCCAGGCGATGCGCAAGCTGACCGGCTCGATCAGCCGTTCGAACTGCATGGTGATCTTCATCAACCAGATCAGGATGAAGATCGGCGTCATGTTTGGCAGCCCGGAAACCACGACCGGGGGCAATGCGCTGAAATTCTACAGCTCGGTCCGTCTGGACATCCGCCGCATCGGCGCGATCAAGGATCGGGACGAGGTGGTCGGCAACCAGACCCGCGTGAAGGTTGTGAAAAACAAGGTGGCGCCGCCCTTCAAGCAGGTGGAGTTCGACATCATGTATGGCGAAGGCATCAGCAAAATGGGCGAACTTCTGGATCTGGGCGTCAAGGCCGGTGTGGTCGAGAAGTCGGGCTCATGGTTCAGCTATGGCGATGAGCGGATCGGGCAGGGGCGCGAGAACGCCAAGCAGTATCTGCGCGACAACAGCCGTGCGGCACTTGAGATCGAAGACAAAATCCGCGCCGCGCATGGGCTGGATTTCGACATGCCGCCGAATATGGCCGAGGATGACGATATTCTAGAGGCCTGACAGACGCGAGAGAGGGAACAGCAGAAATCCCCCGGCACTCCGAAGGTGCTGAGAATACTTGGAACAGGGCGGTCCACCGGGGCCGCCTTGTTTCCGTCGAGGGGGCCTCAACTGTGGACACTCCCCGGGGACAGGGCTAAACCTGCGCAAACGACTATTTTTGCGCGCTGAGAGAGCCCCATGCCAACGCTGAACGATATCCGCTCGACCTTTTTGAACTACTTTGCCAAGCAGGGGCACGAGGTGGTGGCGTCCAGCCCGCTGGTGCCGCGCAATGACCCGACGCTGATGTTCGTGAACTCGGGCATGGTGCAGTTCAAGAACCTGTTCACCGGGCTTGAAACCCGCGACTATAGCCGGGCTACAACGGCACAGAAATGCGTGCGGGCAGGCGGCAAGCATAACGATCTGGACAATGTGGGATACACCGCGCGGCATCATACGTTTTTCGAGATGCTGGGGAATTTCTCGTTCGGCGACTACTTCAAGCACGAGGCGATCCCCTTTGCCTGGGAGCTGATCACCAAGGAATTCGGCATCGACAAGAGCCGCCTGCTGACCACGGTCTATCACACCGATGATGAGGCGTTCGAGATCTGGAAAAAGGTCGGCGTGCCCGAAGACCGGATCATCCGCATCGCGACCAGCGACAATTTCTGGCAGATGGGCCCGACCGGCCCCTGCGGTCCGTGTACCGAGATTTTCTATGACCACGGCGATCACATCTGGGGTGGCCCTCCGGGCTCGGCCGAGGAAGATGGCGACCGGTTCATCGAAATCTGGAACATCGTTTTCATGCAGAACGAGCAGTTCGAGGACGGCTCGATGGTGGAACTCGACATGCAGTCGATCGACACCGGCATGGGGCTGGAGCGGATCGGCGCGCTGCTGCAAGGCAGTCATGACAACTATGACACCGACCTGTTCAAGACGCTGATCGAAGCCTCGGCCGAGGCCACCGGCGTTGATCCCTATGGCGATCAGAACGTGCATCACCGGGTGATCGCGGATCACTTGCGCTCGACCTCGTTCCTGATTGCCGATGGGGTGATGCCGTCCAATGACGGGCGCGGCTATGTGCTGCGCCGGATCATGCGCCGCGCCATGCGTCACGCGCATCTGCTGGGGGCGAAAGACCCGGTCATGCACCGGCTGGTGCCCTCGCTGGTGCAGCTGATGGGTGCGCAATATTCCGAACTGGGTCAGGCGCAGCCGCTGATCGAAGAGACGTTGTTGCTGGAAGAAACCCGGTTCAAGCAGACGTTGGACCGTGGTTTGAAGCTGCTGGATGATGAGGTTTCGGGTCTGGCAGACGGCGCGCCGCTGCCCGGGGATGCGGCGTTCAAGCTTTATGACACATACGGCTTCCCGCTGGACCTGACGCAGGATGCCCTGCGCGAAAAGGGCCGGACCGTGGACACTGATGGGTTCGATGCGGCCATGGCCGAGCAAAAGGCCAAGGCACGGGCGGCGTGGGCTGGCTCGGGTGAGGCCGCTGATCAGGCGGTTTGGTTTGACGTGCTCGACAGCGCCGGGGCCACGGATTTTCTGGGCTATGATACTGAAAAGGCCGAAGGTCAGGTGGCCGCGTTGGTCGTCGATGGCACGCTGGTCGATGAGATCGGGCAGGGCGATACCGGCTGGGTCGTCGTCAACCAGACGCCGTTTTATGGCGAGGCTGGCGGCCAGATCGGCGACACGGGTGAAATCCGGCGTCTCGAAAACCTGCAGGACGTATCGCAGGTTGAAGACACCCGCAAATTCGCTGACGGCAAGGTCTATGCGCATCGCGTGACCGTCAGTCAGGGCGCGATCTCCAAAGGCGACGCGGTCGAGTTGGAGGTCGATCACGCCCGCCGCACCGCCATTCGCGCCAACCACTCGGCCACCCACCTGCTGCATGAGGCGCTGCGTGAAACGCTGGGTGATCACGTGGCGCAGCGCGGCTCACTGAATGCGGCGGACCGGCTGCGGTTTGACTTCAGCCATTCCAAGGCGTTGACAGCGGATGAGGTGCAGAAGGTCGAGCGTGAGGTGAATGAGTTCATCCGCCAGAACTCGACTGTTGAGACCCGGGTCATGACCCCCGATGACGCGCGCGCGCTGGGGGCGCAGGCGCTGTTTGGTGAGAAATATGGCGATGAGGTCCGCGTGGTCTCGATGGGCAAGGCGCCCACGGGCAAGGGCCATGATGGTGAGACCTGGTCGATTGAACTGTGCGGTGGCACCCATGTGCGCCAGACCGGCGATATTGGCACCTTTGTGGTGCTGGGCGACAGCGCCAGCAGCGCCGGTGTGCGCCGGATTGAGGCACTGACCGGGGATGAGGCATTCCGTTATCTCTCGGCGCAGGATCACCGGCTGACGCAGATCGCGAGCGAGTTGAAGGCGCAGCCGGATGACGTCGTGTCCCGTGTCAAATCCCTGCTGGACGAACGCAAGGCATTACAGAACGAGGTTGCACAGCTTCGCCGCGATCTGGCCATGGCCGGTGGTGCCGGGCAGGGCGGCGGGGCCGAGGCGC
>NZ_JALCBM010000002.1:57500-59320 GCF_028066395.1 Ruegeria sp. | reverse complement strand
CGCCGCGATCTGGCCATGGCCGGTGGTGCCGGGCAGGGCGGCGGGGCCGAGGCGCGTGACGTCAACGGCACCAAATTCCTGGCACAGGCGCTGACCGGCGTGTCCGGCAAGGACCTGCCCGCGCTGATTGATGAGCATAAGGCCCGACTGGGCTCGGGCGCAGTGCTGTTGATCGCCGATACCGGCGGCAAGGCAGCGGTGGCTGCCGGGGTGACCGCCGACATGACCGACCGCGTGTCTGCCGTTGATCTGGTCAAGGCCGCCGTGGCCGAACTGGGCGGCAAGGGCGGCGGTGGTCGGCCCGACATGGCGCAGGGCGGCGGTAAGGATGCCGCGAACGCGGATGCGGCCATCAAGGCGGCTGAACAGGTATTGGGAGGATAAGATGCCAGCACTCTGGATTGCGCATGTCACGGTGACAGATACCGAGGCTTATGGGAAATACGCCGAATTGGCGGGTCCGGCCATAGCTGCACATGGAGGCGAATTCATCGCCCGCGCCGCGCGTTATGTTCAACTGGAAGGCAAGGAACGGCCCCGCAATGTGGTCGCACGTTTCCCCTCGGTCGAGGCGGCGGTGGAGTGTTATCATTCACCCGAATACCAGAAGGCACTTGACCACGCCCGCGGTGCCAGCGAGCGCGAATTGGTCGTGGTTGAGATAACCGATTGATATTTCACGCTTCCCGCTGCACGAAAGATGCGCGGCGGGAAGCGGTTTGCCCGCTGTCTGTTGATCTGCGCGCGGGCGCCTGAACGAAGCAGGCTTTGAATTGTGGCCAAGGCTGCCACTTTCTTGTGCGGAAATTGTCAGATTGACCGACGAATTTCCGCCGTTTTTCCCCTTCAGATTTGTCGGTGATTGCTTTAGCGCCCCCGTATTCGATAGTTTCGAAAAATGGAATATGGGTGCACGAATTAGTAATCGCTCGGATGGTATTGGATCGAGGGATGACGATGAAAAGAATCTGCTCTGGATTGGTTGCCCGTGCGGCAAAGGCGCGGACAGGATGGACATCGGCAGGGGCCGCGTTGGCTCTGGCGGTTGGCGTTCTGACCTTTGGTGCCGATGCTTCGGCGGCGGATTCGGCCTTTATCCCCGGGGATGCGGCGTCGCCACCGCCCACCGGTGCGCGCAGCCTGTGCGCGCAATACAGTTGGGCTTGTGCCCCGAAACAGGCGATCCACATGTCCAGCGATCAAGAGATGAAGCTGGTCAAGCAGATCAATCGTAAGGTCAATGCCAGCACCCGGTCGGTGACGGATCAGTCGCAATACAAAACCCGTGAACTTTGGGCACTGCCAACCAATCGCGGCGGCGATTGCGAGGATTTTGCCTTGCTGAAGAAGCGCGACCTGATCCGCGCGGGGCTTGATCCCAGCAAACTGCTGATTGCGACTGTGCTGGACACCCGCCGGAATGCGCATGCGGTTCTGGTTTACCGGTCCAGCCAGGGGGATCTGGTGTTGGACAATCTGACCAATCGGGTCAAGCCGTGGTCCTCGACCCGGTATCTGTTCCTGAGAATGCAGAACCCGCAGCAGCCCAATGGTTGGGTCGGGGTTTACACCAGCAGTTAATTTTTTTCTAAGTGCTCCGGAATGCGGTGCTCTCATAGGTAAAAGGGGCGATGTTTGCATCGCCCCTTTGATCTGGTCTGTTCGCTGAATGCTCAGCTTGCAGTCTAGTCGTTGTTACCACCTTTCGGCCCGTCGCCTTTCGGCCCGTCGCCTTTCGGCCCGTCGCCTTTTGGTCCGTCCCCTTTCGGCCCGTCGCCTTTTGGTCCGTCACCTTTCGGCCCGTCGCCTTTTGGTCCGTC
>NZ_JALCBM010000002.1:30986-57400 GCF_028066395.1 Ruegeria sp. | reverse complement strand
CGCCGGGTTCCTCACCGCCGGGCTCTTCGCCGCCGGGTTCCTCACCGCCGGGCTCTTCGCCGCCGGGTTCCTCACCGCCGGGCTCCTCACCACCGGGCTCTTCACCACCGGGTTCCTCGCCACCGGGCTCTTCACCACCGGGTTCCTCGCCGCCGGGCTCTTCACCACCGGGTTCCTCACCGCCGGGCTCTTCGCCACCAGGTTCCTCACCGCCGGGCTCTTCGCCATCCGGATCATCGGGGCCGTTATCTGGACCCGGTCCATCACCACCTGGTCCGTCATCGGGACCAGGGCCAGTGCCGGGCGGATTCTCATCGTCACGCCCGTCACCCGAACGCGTTGTATCGGGACGGGTCGATGCTGTCGGGAAATCCGTCAGGACCGCCGCAAATCTGGGACAGTCGAGCAGCGTGCGCTGCAGGATTTCCTCAAAATCCGCGCGTCGCTGGATGTAACGCAACATACGCGAACTGACGACGTCGCAGGCGCATAGTGTGTTTGATGATACCGATTGTCTGGCCGTTTTGACCGTGCACATCTCGGATGCGTATGCCGCACCGGACGACAGGATCGGCAACGAAGCAGAAACAAATACCAGTGAAAGTAACCTTGATTTCATGCGCATAGCGCACCTCCACAAAACTCGTAAACACTCGGAACTGCCGGATTGAGCAGCGCCGTATTCTGGTCGTGACTACACCCAAATGTTGCCACAATTACAAGGCGAGAGAGGCCGCGTTTTTGCCCGGAAAGATGACCTAACGTAAATTACGGTGGAATATCAAAGAGAAGGCCCGGGAGGAGCCCGGGCCTTGGATTTTGCACTATTTTGAGGATTGAATTAAAAATGTCACAGAAGTGCCATTGTTTCCCAAGTACGGGTTAATTCTTCCTTATGTCTTTAGGCCGATCTGGCCATCCGCTTGCGCTCATGCGGGTCCAGATAGCGTTTGCGCAGGCGCACGGCGTTGGGGGTGACTTCGACCAGTTCGTCATCGTCGATATAGGCAATCGCCTCTTCCAGCGAGAACTGGATATGCGGGGTCAGCCGCACCGCGTCGTCCGAGCCGCTGGCGCGCACGTTGGTCAGCTTCTTGCCCTTCAGCGGGTTCACTTCCAGATCGTTGTCGCGCGAATGCTCGCCAATCACCATGCCCTGATAGACATCCGCCTGCGGGCCGACAAACATGCGGCCGCGTTCTTCGAGGTTCCACAGCGCATAGGCCACGGCCTGTCCGTTCTCCATCGAGATCAGAACGCCTGCGCGACGGCCCGGGATTGCGCCCTTATGCGCGGCCCAGCCGTGGAAGACACGGTTCAGAACGCCGGTGCCGCGTGTGTCGGTCAGGAACTCACCATGATAGCCGATCAACCCGCGCGAGGGCACGTGGGCGATGATCCGGGTCTTGCCCGCACCTGCCGGGCGCATCTCGGCCAGTTCACCCTTGCGCGCGCCGGTGATCTTTTCGATCACCGCGCCCGAGAATTCGTCATCCACGTCGATGGTGACTTCCTCGATGGGCTCCAGCCGCTGGCCGTCTTCTTCGCGGAACAGAACCTGCGGGCGCGAGATGCTGAGTTCGAACCCTTCGCGGCGCATGTTCTCGATCAGAACACCCATCTGCAATTCGCCACGGCCTGCGACCTCAAAGGCCTCGCCGCCGGGGGTGTCGGTGATGCGGATGGCGACGTTGGATTCGGCCTCTTTCATCAGGCGGTCGCGAATGACGCGGGACTGGACCTTTTTGCCGTCACGACCCGCCAGAGGGGAATCGTTGATGCCGAAGGTCACGGTGATGGTGGGCGGGTCAATGGGCTGCGCAGGCAGGGCCTCTTCCACCTGCGGGGACACCAGCGAATCCGCCACGGTGGCCTTGCTCATACCCGCGATGGTGACGATGTCGCCGGCCTCGGCCACGTCGATGGGCTGTTGCGCCAGACCCCGGAAGGCCAGGATTTTCGAGGCGCGGAAGTTCTCGATCAAAGTGCCGTCACGGCTGAGCGCCTTGAGGCTGTCGCCCGCTTTCAGAGTACCGCTTTCCACGCGACCGGTCAGGATGCGCCCGATGAACGGGTCGCTGCCCAGAGTTGTCGCCAGCATGCGGAAGGGCTCATCCTTGCGCTCGGCCTGTTGCGGGGCGGGGACGTGATCGACGACCAGGTCGAACAAAGCGGTCAGATCCTTGCGGGGACCGTCCAATTCCATATCGGCCCAGCCGGACCGGCCCGAGGCATACATGGCCGGGAAATCCAGCTGGTTGTCGTCGGCGCCCAGATTGGCGAACAGATCAAAGCATTCGTCCAGCGCGCGGTCGGGCTCGGCATCGGGTTTGTCCACCTTGTTCAGCACCACGATCGGGCGCAGGCCCAACGCCAGCGCCTTGGAGGTGACGAATTTGGTCTGCGGCATCGGTCCTTCGGCAGCGTCGACCAGCAGAACCACACCGTCAACCATGCTCAGGATACGCTCGACCTCGCCGCCGAAATCGGCGTGGCCGGGGGTATCGACGATATTGATCCGCGTGCCTTTCCATTCAACGCTTGTGGCCTTGGCCAGAATGGTGATGCCGCGTTCGCGTTCCAGATCATTGCTGTCCATGGCGCGTTCCGCCACGGCCTGATTTTCCCGGAACGCGCCGGATTGTTTAAGCAGCTCATCCACCAGCGTTGTCTTGCCGTGGTCCACGTGAGCGATGATTGCGATATTGCGCAGGTCCATGAGAGGTCAGCCTTTGAACGGGAAGTTGCCGCGCGCATAACGCGGCGCGGCGAAATATACCAGCCCTAACCGGTGATCAGTGGCTTGCGGTTTCGGAAAACAGGTGAATCACCAGAATACCGCCCAGGATCAGCACCAACCCCAGGATCGCGGGCCAGTCGAGCCTTTGGCCAAAGACGACAAATCCGATCAGCGCGATCATGGCGATGCCCAGCCCGGACCAGATGGCATAGACGATCCCCACGGGCATCACCTTTAGCGTCAGGCCCAGCAGGTAGAAGGCGCAGCCATATCCAAGGATGACCACCACGGTGGGCCAGAATCGGGTGAATTGTTGGCTGGCCTGAAGGGCGGTGGTTCCGATGGTCTCGGCCGCGACGGCCAGCAAAAGGATTAGATAGGTTTTGGGCATGGCCGTCTCGCTGTCTGGTGACGGCTTTGTTGACCACAGATCGCATGATCTGGGCAAGGGATTTTCCCTTTGCAATCAGTGCGAGAGCTGACCAAAGGTCAGGTAAACCCGACTATCCCGGGTGCCGGGGTTCGTGTTAGACGGTCTAAGTGTTTCGGTTTTTTGATTAATGAGTTTCGATATGACCACATTTGCAAAATCAGTCATCGTCTTGTCGTTTTTGATTGTGGTGCTGGGGTGGCTTGCAGACGGGGGGTCCGTCGATATGGATGCAGCCCAGAAGGTTGATCAGTTGTCGGGTATTACAGTTTGAAAACCCGTCAAAAACGTCAGTAAAAAAGGAGCTTTCGGGCTCCTTTTTTCATTTTTTAGGCGGTTTCAGGTGCGTGGGCTGCGAAATAGCTCCGCAGTTGCGGGTCCAGCCAATCCCACAGGGGCAGGGCGCCGGTTGTTATGGCGGGGCGCACGCGGGCCTCTAGCTGGGCATAGGTCACGTCATAATCGACCCATGACCCACCGCCATTGGCGAGGTTGGCAATGGGGGTTTGAAACCGATCGACGGCCTTGGCAAAGCGGGCGTCAGTGGATTGCGCGTCTTCGAATTCCTGCCACAGCGCGGTAAAGCCCGCGCGCTGGTCTTTGGGCAGCAGGCCGAACAGGCGTTGGGCGGCGGCCTGTTCCTTGGCTTCCTGTGCCGCGTGATCGACCTGACCGTGGATCGGGTGATCTCCGGCGTCGATTTCCACGATATCGTGCAGCAGAAGCATTTGCAGCACCCGGTCAATCTGCACGCCCGCGTCACCATATTCGCCCAGCACCCAGGCATAGAGCATGATGTGCCAGGAATGTTCCGCCGAGTTTTCGAACCTGTCACTGGCAATCAGGCGTGAGGCGCGCATCACCGATTTCAACTGATCCGCCTCGGTCAGAAAGGGCAGGCGGGTGGTGAACGGGTTGGCCTCGGGTTGGCTGCCCGACAGCAAAGCATGCGCGTGCTGATGGGCCAGCGGGAAGGTCTCGGCCAGATAGGCCGCGCGTCCGCCGTTCAGATTACCTCGTACCACGTCGATATGATCGGCGCGCGGTTGCGGCGAACAGAGCACCTGAAACAAGGGCTGGCAGCGGTCGAGGATCTTGGCAAAACGGGCGTCTGCGGTTTCATCCGCCTCAAACTCCTGCCACAGGGCCATGAAGTCTTTGGCCTGATCATCGGGCAACAGGCCGAACAGATCGCGCGCGGCGGATTGCTCGGCCTCGGCGACGGCGGTCCAGTCGGTGGACAGGTGAATGGGGTGATCGCCGACGATGATCTCGACCAGATCATGCAGCAGCAACATGCGGATCACCCGGTCGATCTGCACCCCGGGTCCGGCCAAGGGGGCCATCACCAGCGCCCACAAGGCCAGATGCCAGCTATGTTCGGCAGAGTTCTCGGGGCGGGACTGATCCAGCAGCGTGTTCGCCCGCTCGACCGTTTTCAGCGCATCCGCCCGTTTCAGGAACGCGATCTGGGCGGAGAGCCGTTCGGTCATTTCTTTTCAATCGCCTTGAGTTTCGAGCGATGCGCCGAAAGCCGTTTGACCAGAAACCGCCGCACCTTGCGCTCGGCCAGACGCACGCGGATTTCCGTCAGAAACGCTTCCTCCAGTGATTGCGAGGACGCGCCAAGCTCCTCACCGACCTCGACAAAGAACCGGTCATCCCCGGTTTCGTCCATCACCTTCATGGTGTCCTCTGCCAATTTGGCGGCAAGGGTCGAGATCGTGTCAGACATCAGCGCGTGTTCTCGGTCAGGCGGCGTTTCACGTAATCCGTCACATCGGTCATCAGCGTGTCCATGTGGCGATCCTGGAAGAAGTGATCGGCGCCTTCGACCTCATTATGGGTGATGGTGATGCCCTTTTGTTCATGCAGCTTGCCGACCAGCGCGGTGGTATCGGCAGGCGGGGCCACCCGGTCGGACGATCCGTTGATGATCAGACCGGAAGACGGGCAAGGCGCCAGGAACGAGAAATCATACATGTTCGCAGGCGGCGAGACGCTGATGAACCCGGTGATCTCGGGCCGGCGCATCAGCAGTTGCATGCCGATCCACGCGCCGAAGGAAAAACCCGCGACCCAACAATGTTTCGAGTTGTTGTTCATCGACTGCAGGTAATCCAGCGCCGAGGCGGCATCGCTCAGCTCACCCACGCCCTGATCGTATTCACCCTGGCTGCGGCCAACGCCGCGGAAATTGAAGCGCAACACGGTGAAGCCCATGTTGTAGAAGGCGTAATGCAAGTTATAGACCACCTTGTTGTTCATGGTCCCGCCGAACTGAGGATGCGGGTGCAGCACGATGGCGATCGGTGCGTCTTTTTCCTTTTGCGGGTGGTAGCGGCCTTCCAGACGGCCTTCGGGTCCGGGAAAAATCACCTCGGGCATGTGTGCATTGGTCCTGTTTTTTGACGCCTTGGCCCCCGGATATACTTGACGGTTATCGTCGGGCACCTTAGAACGGTTCTAATTACGATTGGGTCGCGCGAAAACGCTGTCAGTGGGAGATACGCACTGGCTGCGGCGGCGTCAATGTTTTCGCGCTGATCTTACCGGTTGGAATGTGGGGGGAATGTCATGAAGCTGTCTACCAAGGGTCGATATGCGATGGTTGCGCTGGCCGATATTGCGCTGCAACCGGCGGACAAGCTGGTGACCCTGGGTGAGATATCCGAGCGTCAGGACATATCGCTGCCCTATCTCGAACAGCTGTTCGTGAAACTACGCCGGGCCGAGCTGGTGTCTTCGGTCCGTGGCCCCGGCGGCGGGTACAAGCTGGCGCGTCCTGCCTCGGATATTCGCGTGGTGCAAATTCTGGCCGCTGTGGATGAAACCGTCGATGCGATGCAAAAAGGCGCGGGCGCGTCGGGTGCGTCGTCTGGAAGCAGGGCGCAATCACTGACCAACCGCCTGTGGGAAAGCCTGTCCGCGCATGTCTATGTTTTCCTGCACCAAACCCGGTTGTCGGATGTGATTGAGAACGATCTGGCCCCATGCCCCGCGGTGCCCAGCCTGTTTGCAGTGGTGGACGACTGAACCCATACGGCGTAAGGCAGGCCGCAAGAAGTCTGATGGAAAAGATGTATCCGTGACACGCATTTATCTGGATCATAACGCCACCACCCCATTGAGGGCGGAAGCCCGCGCCGCGATGATTGCGGCGATGGATGTGGTGGGCAATCCGTCCTCGGTTCACGCCGAAGGGCGGGCAGCCAAGGCGGTGATCGAGAAGGCGCGGGCGCAGATCGCATCGGCTTTTGGGGCGGATGGCGCGGATATCGTCTTTACCTCGGGTGCGACCGAAGGCGCGGCGCTGGTTTTAGCCGGTCGCGGGCTGCATGGCGCGGCGGTGGAACATGACGCGGTGCGGGCGTGGAGTGATGGCAGCTTGGCGGTTGCCGCGTCAGGGCAGGTGACGGTGACGGACCCTGCGACCTCGACCCTGCAACTGGCCAATTCGGAAACCGGCATTGTGCAGCGCCTGCCGGATGGGCTGGCGGTGACGGATGCGACGCAGGCTTTTGGCAAATTGCCCGTTGCGTTCAACTGGCTGGGGGCGCAGATGGCGCTGATTTCGGCCCATAAACTGGGCGGTCCCAAGGGCATCGGCGCGGTTGTGATGAAACGCGGCACCGATCTGGCGGCTGCGATCAAAGGCGGTGGTCAGGAAATGGGTCGCCGCTCGGGTACGGAAAATGTCATTGGAATCGCGGGGTTTGGGGCCGCAGCTGAAGCAGCGGCACGCGATCTGGCAAATGGCGTTTGGGAAAAAGTCGCGGAACTTAGAAATATTCTAGAAAACGCTCTTGAGGCTGGGTCCAAATCTACTATTTTTGTCGGGAAAGATCAGGACCGGCTTCCGAATACTCTGTGTTTTGCCACACCCGGCTGGAAGGGTGAAACGCAGGTCATGCAGATGGATCTGTCCGGTTTTGCGATCAGTGCGGGCTCGGCCTGTTCCAGCGGCAAAGTGAAGGCCAGCGCGGTTCTGACAGCCATGGGCTATGACGATCTGACAGCAGCAAGCGCGGTGCGCGTGTCGCTGGGGCCGGAGACGACAAAAGAAGATGTGCTGCGTTTCGCCGAAACGTGGCTGGAAAAAGAGAAAAAGCATCACGCGCGGGCCGCGTGATCTGACGGAGGGTGTCATATGGCCGCTTTGGACCAGACCCAGGTAAAAGAAGGTGTCGATCAGGAAACCGTGGATGCGGTGCGCGAGGTCAGCACGTATAAATACGGCTGGGAAACCGAGATCGAGATGGAATATGCGCCCAAGGGCGTAAACCCGGATATTGTCCGGCTGATCTCGGAGAAGAATGACGAACCCGAATGGATGACCGAATGGCGTTTGTCCGCGTTTGAACGCTGGACCCAGATGGATGAGCCTGACTGGGCCATGGTCACCTATCCCAAGATCGACTTTCAGGACCAGTATTACTATGCCCGGCCCAAGTCGATGGAGACTAAGCCCAAGTCTTTGGATGAAGTCGACCCCAAGCTGCTGGCCACATACGAAAAGCTGGGTATCCCGCTGAAAGAACAGATGATTCTGGCCGGGGTCGAGGGCGCCGAAGATGCGCCCGCCGAAGGCCGTAAGGTGGCCGTGGACGCGGTGTTCGACTCGGTTTCCGTCGGCACCACCTTTCAGGCCGAGTTGAAGAAGGCCGGGGTCATCTTCTGTTCGATCTCCGAGGCGATCCGCGAGCATCCTGAGCTGGTGAAGAAATACCTCGGCTCGGTCGTGCCGGTGTCGGACAACTACTATGCCACGCTGAACTCGGCGGTGTTCTCGGACGGCTCGTTTGTTTATGTCCCACCGGGTGTGCGCTGCCCGATGGAGCTGAGCACCTATTTCCGTATCAACGCGGAAAACACCGGTCAGTTCGAACGCACCCTGATCATCGCCGACAAGGGGTCGTATGTGTCCTATCTGGAAGGCTGCACCGCACCGCAGCGCGACACCGCGCAGCTGCACGCGGCGGTGGTTGAGATCATCATCGAAGAAGATGCCGAGGTGAAATACTCGACCGTTCAGAACTGGTTCCCCGGGGATGAGAACGGCAAGGGCGGTATCTACAATTTCGTGACCAAGCGCGCCGATTGCCGGGGTGACCGGTCCAAGGTGATGTGGACGCAGGTTGAAACCGGCTCGGCGGTGACCTGGAAATACCCGTCCTGCATTCTGCGCGGCGATGACAGCCAGGGTGAGTTCTATTCGATCGCCATCACCAACAACATGCAGCAGGCCGATACCGGCACCAAGATGGTGCATCTGGGCAAGAACACCAAGTCGCGCATCGTGTCGAAAGGCATCAGCGCGGGCAAGGCGCAGAACACCTATCGCGGGCTGGTGTCGATGCACCCGAAGGCCAAGAATTCGCGTAACTATACGCAGTGTGACAGCCTGCTGATCGGCGATAAATGTGGTGCGCATACAGTGCCTTACATCGAGGTCAAGAACAACTCATCGCGCGTTGAACATGAGGCGACCACATCCAAGGTGGATGACGATCAGCTGTTCTATTGCCGCCAGCGTGGCATGGACGAGGAAGAGGCCGTGGCACTGGTCGTCAACGGGTTCTGTAAGGACGTCCTGCAAGCGCTGCCGATGGAGTTCGCCATGGAGGCGCAGCAACTGGTGGCGATCAGCCTTGAAGGCTCGGTCGGCTAAGACACCATGCTGCCCTGCCTGAACATAACCAGCCCCGAGCTGCACGGGACGACGCGTTCCCGAGGCGAACGAGTGTTGCCGCGATCTGCCCATGACGGGCAGGGCGGCATCATTCACCCTCAGATTGCGCGTTGCCTTGGGTATTCTCGCTTGGTAGGCAGGCGCGTGTATAGCGTTTGTGCAAGTGGCGGCCGAAATGATGGAAGAACAGAAATCCGACTTTCAGGACCGTGTGGCGCGCATCAATGCAAAGGTTCAGGAAAGCTCCAAGCAAAAGCCGAAAACGCAGGGGGACAGCCTGTTGCGGCGTCTCGCCTATCCGGCAGGCTTCATCGGGGCGTTTGCGGTGGGCGTCGGCGCGCTGTTTCTGTCGCGCTATGTCCAGTATCGGCTGGTCGGATTGCCGGGACAGGCACAGGGCAACGCTCAGGACTTCATCGGATTTGGCATCGCCTTCGGGGCGGTCTTCCTGATTTCCTTCCTGCTGAAAGGGAACGGCAAAGAGTTTGCCAGCGCCAGCGCGCTTGGGATGATGTTTACGACCTTCACGTTTCACAACGCGGTCTGGGCCAATCCGGACTGGTTCGAAAATGTGTATGGGCCGGACTGGGTGGAGTTCATCCAGAAACACACCGAACCCAAAAGCATTCAGCTGTTCACCCTGACAATCGAGCTTGGCTGACTGCGTATTCTCGCCAGCCCCATGACCAGCCCGTGGGGGCTTGGGGCGGCGCACTGATCAATTCTGAAATTAGCCATGACATGTCTCGGCAGAGCGCGGTTTACCCAGCGGCGCTCAAGGCCGGGCTGTGTGGTTCCAAAAACAAAGCCGTCCCGCTGATGGCAATCGTATCTACGAGGTAAAAAATGCTGGAAATCAAGAACCTGCACGTCAAACTTGAGGAAGAGGAAAAGGAAATCCTCAAGGGCGTCGATCTGACGGTCGAACCTGGCAAGGTCCATGCGATCATGGGGCCGAACGGGTCGGGCAAGTCGACGCTCAGCTATGTGCTGTCGGGCCGCGACGGGTATGAGGTCACCGCCGGATCAGCCGCTTTGGAGGGCGAGGATCTGCTGGATCTGGAACCCGAAGAACGCGCCGCCGCTGGTCTGTTTCTGGCCTTCCAGTATCCGGTCGAAATCCCCGGCGTGGGCAACATGACCTTCCTGCGCACCGCCGTGAACGCGCAACGCAAGGCGCGCGGCGAAGACGAACTGTCGGCAGCGGATTTCCTGAAGGTCATCCGGGCCAAGGCGAAATCGTTGAAGATCGACGCGGATATGCTCAAGCGTCCGGTCAATGTGGGCTTTTCGGGCGGTGAGAAAAAGCGCAACGAAATCCTGCAGATGGCGATGCTGGAACCCAAGATGTGCATCCTGGACGAGACCGACTCGGGCCTTGATGTGGATGCGATGAAGCTGGTGTCCGAAGGCGTGAATGCGCTGCGCGACGAAGGGCGCAGCTTTCTGGTGATCACCCACTATCAGCGCCTACTGGATCACATCAAACCGGACGTGGTGCACATCATGGCCGACGGGCGCATCGTGAAGACCGGCGGCCCTGATCTGGCGCTTGAGGTGGAACATAACGGCTATGCCGACATTCTGGCCGAGGTGAACTGATGGCCCTGCCGCAAGCGAAACAGACCGCCACGGAAGAGCGGCTTGCCGCCCTGACCATGCCGGATGCCGGGTGCACCCGCAAAGCGCGCGAGGCCGCGCTGGCTCGTCTGCGCGAGATGGGTCTGCCCGGACGGCGTGACGAGTATTGGAAATACACCCGGCCCGACACGCTGATCTCGGCCGAGGCGCCGAGTGCCGCGTTGTTCGAAACCGACGAACCGATGATGTTTCACGAGTTCGACCGGCTGAAAATCGTCTTCATCGACGGAGTGTTCAGCGCCGAGGCGTCGGATGATCTGACCATGGAAGGCGTCTCCATCGACCGGCTGGAGGATATCTGCTGCAAGGATATCCACTGGGCCAAGGAATTGTACGGCGTGCTGGAAGCGCGGGGCCAGACCCCGGTGCAGCGCCCGCTGGCCGCGTTGAACACGGCCTATGCCTCGGACGGGGTGGCGATCCATGTGACCGGCAAGCCTTCGCGCCCGATCAGCCTGATCTATCGTCACGCATCCGAGACCTCGGATGCGATCCTGCACCATGTGATCCGCGTGGAATCCGGGGCCGAGGTGACGATCCTCGAAAACGGCCCGGCGGCGTCGCGCTTCAACAAATGCATGGAGATCGACATCGCCGATGGCGGCACCCTGCATCACATCCGCGCGCAGGGCCGCGACCATCAGCGCCGCGCGGCGACCCATATGTTCACCCGTATGGGCACCGAGTCGGTTTACAAGTCCTTCACCCTGACCGTGAATGGCGTGCTGACGCGCAACGAACAGGTGGTCGAACTGACCGGCGATGATGCCGTGGCCCATGTGGCCGGTGCCTGCGTCGGTGATGGTGAGTTCCACCATGACGACACGGTCTTTGTCACCCATGACGCGGTGAATTGCGAAAGCCGTCAGGTGTTCAAGAAGGTTCTGCGCAACGGCGCGACCGGCGTATTTCAGGGCAAAATCCTTGTGAAAGAGGGTGCTCAGAAAACCGACGGCTACCAGATCAGCCAGTCGCTGCTGCTGGACGATGACAGCCAGTTCCTCGC
Source organism: Ruegeria sp. (assembly GCF_028066395.1). GTDB lineage: Bacteria > Pseudomonadota > Alphaproteobacteria > Rhodobacterales > Rhodobacteraceae > Ruegeria. Next base: position 45,891 of record NZ_JALCBM010000002.1, on the reverse strand, counting down.
CAAGCCCGAGCTGGAGATTTACGCCGATGATGTGGCCTGTTCGCACGGCTCGACTTCGGGCGCGATTGACGAGACGGCTTTGTTCTACCTGCGCTCGCGCGGGGTACCGACCAAGGACGCCACCGACATGCTGACGCTGGCCTTCCTGGCCGAAGCCGTGGATGAGATCGAGGATGAGGCGCTGGCCGAAGTCATCGTATCCCGCCTGCAAGAGTGGCTGGCACGCCGCAGCTGATGCCGGTCACCGCAGATATCGTGGCCACCTATCGGGGCCCGGGGCGCGTGGTGCGCCGGTTGCTGGATATGGGGCAGCGAGAGGACCGCTCGCTGGCCTTGGTGATGTCTTTCTGCGTCATCGCCTTCATCGCACGGTTGCCGGCCCTTTCCCGCAAAGCGCATCTGGAAGGGCTGGACCTGAGCATGCAGATGGGCGGGGCCCTTCTGGGCACGGTCATCATCCTGCCCTTGCTGTTTTACTGCCTGGGCTGGCTGTCGCATCTGGCGGCAAAACTGTTCGGCGGGGCGGGAACGGCTTACGGGGCACGGTTGGCCCTGTTCTGGGCATTGCTGGCCTCGACCCCTCTGGTCCTGTTGAACGGGCTGGTCGCCGGGTTCATCGGACCGGGACCTGCGCTGAACCTTGTCGGGGCAATCTGGTTTGCGGTGTTCCTGTGGTTCTGGATCTCGGGCCTTGTTCAGGCGGAAAGGCGCGCGAAATGACCCCGGTCAACGCGCGCAGCCTGGCGGTTCTGACGGTGGCCAAACCGGCCGAGGCCGCGCGGTTCGTTCTGGCAAACTGCCCCAAGCGCGATGTGCTGTGGCTGGCGTTTTCGCTGGCGGTCGTGCTGAACACGCTGGTCCAGTCGGCGGCGAACCTGTTCTATCAGACCATCGACCCCGAGCTGTTTCCACCCGATCCGGTCTGGCAGGTTCTGGCGATCTCGGCCGCGGCGCTGATGCTGAGCATCTGTGCCTTTTTCCTGGTCGGTCGCCTGTTCGGTGGCGCAGGCACATTCGACGGGGTCATGGCCCTGATTGTCTGGCTGCAATTTCTGCAGATCGCGGCGCAGGTCGCGATTTTTGTACTGGTGCTGATCATGCCCGCGATGCTGCGCCCGATGATCCTTGCGATGAGCCTTTTCAGCCTTTACATCACCTTGCATTTCCTCAATCAGGCGCATCAGTTCGGGTCGCTGGGGAAATCCTTTCTGGTGATCCTGGCCTCGGGGCTTGCGGCCATTCCATTTGTCCTTCTGTTGGTTCCAAACGTGCCGGAATAGGGAAATACGACCCATGTACGATGTGCAGAAAATCCGCTCTGACTTTCCGATCCTGTCGCGGCAGGTGAACGGCAAGCCGCTGACCTATCTGGACAATGGCGCCTCGGCCCAGAAACCGCAGGTGGTGATCGACGCGGTGACGCAGGCCTATGCGCATGAATATTCCAACGTCCATCGCGGGCTGCATTACCTGTCCAATCTGGCGACCGAGAAATACGAATCCGTGCGCGGCACCGTCGCCCGGTTTCTGGGCGCACCGGACGAGGATGAGATCGTCCTGAATTCCGGCACGACCGAGGGGATCAATCTGGTCGCTTACGGTTGGGCTATGCCACGCCTGCAAGCCGGGGATGAGATCGTCCTCAGCGTGATGGAGCATCACGCCAATATCGTGCCCTGGCATTTCCTGCGCGAACGGCAGGGCGTGGTGCTGAAATGGGTCGATGTGGACGCGGCGGGCCATCTGGACCCGCAGGCTGTCATTGATGCGATCGGGCCGAAGACCAAGCTGGTGGCGGTTACGCAATGTTCGAATGTTCTGGGCACCGTGGTGGACGTGAAGGCGATCACCGAAGGCGCCCATGCCAAGGGCGTGCCGGTTCTGGTCGATGGCAGCCAGGGCGCGGTGCATATGCCGGTCAATGTCGCCGATATCGGCTGCGATTTTTACGCGATCACCGGGCACAAGCTTTACGGCCCCTCGGGGTCCGGCGCGATCTATATCAAATCGGACCGCATGGCCGAGATGCGCCCCTTCATCGGCGGCGGCGACATGATCAAGGAGGTCTCGAAAGATCAGGTGATCTACAATGATCCACCCATGAAGTTCGAGGCCGGAACCCCCGGTATCGTGCAGACCATCGGCATGGGCGTGGCGCTGGATTACATGATGGATCTGGGCATGGAGTCGATTGCAGCGCATGAGGCCGGTTTGCGAGACTACGCCATGCAACGCCTGACCGGGCTGAACTGGTTGCAAGTGCAAGGCACCACTTCGAACAAGGCGGCAATCTTCAGCTTTACGCTGGACGGGGCAGGGCACGCCCATGACGTCTCGACCATTCTGGACAAAAAGGGCGTGGCCGTGCGAGCCGGGCACCATTGCGCCGGACCACTGATGGATCATCTTGGCGTCACGGCGACCTGCCGCGCCAGCTTTGGTCTTTACAACACCACAGATGAGGTCGACACGCTGATCGACGCGCTGGAACTGGCGCATGATCTGTTTGCCTAAGCGTTTCGAGAAAACGCTGACGCATAATGTATCGCCAATGTCCCGAGAATGCCGAAGGCATGACAGGGTATTGGCGATTCAATTTTTTTCTCGGAAGGCTATAAGCGTCTGGCAAAAGGCGCGGCTGCAATGCGGATTTGCAGTTGCACCTGATCCGGAACGAGGGTAGCTAACCCTCAAGGCACCTGTAGCTCAGCTGGATAGAGCGCTGCCCTCCGAAGGCAGAGGCCAGAGGTTCGAATCCTCTCAGGTGCGCCATCTTCTCTTGTATCGGCTTTGAAAAATGCGCTGCACGAACACCCCGTGTCAGGCAAAAATTTACCCCCTGCGGAGAAGGTCCGAGGGGGTCGTTTTACGTACGGAACGGGGGCAGAGGTTCAGCCGCGCCAGGTTCGGATGTCGCCGCAATCCATATGCACGAAGTTCGACCGGTAGTACTGCCCGACGCCACCGGCGCGGCAGGACATGGCGGCTTTGGCCATTTGCGAAACGGACCGGGAAGACAGGCGCAGGTCGGCGGCCTGACCTTTCATGTGCAGCGAATTGCGCGCAACACCGCGGGATTTTGAGCGCAACATGGCGTTGGTCTGGGGGGAGCGATAGCCCGACAGCAGCATATAAGGCTCGCTGGCATCCAGCAGATTGTGCGATGCGGCCATGATGTCGATGGTGCGCAGGTCCATCTGCTTGACCTGATCGCTGCGCCAGTCGCGCATGAAGTGGTTCACTTCCTTGACAGCGTCCTTGATATATTTGCCATCGACCCAATATACCATATCGATCCGCTCGCCCGTGCGGCCCGAATACATACGGATGCGGCGGATATCACCGCCGCCGCGAAGGAACCCTGCTGCGTTAGAGTAGGTGGGGGCTGCCACAACGGCTGTGGCTGCGAATGCGCCCAATAGGGCACGCCGGGTCAGGCCCGAGGTACTGCTCTTGGTCATTTCTTGTTCGTCCCGTACTGTTCCTGCCTGCGCACGATGTTACGCGCGCCTTCTTAATTTTCCCCATCCCAGATGCGGGATTTATTGCACAGTTGGATTCGACCGCCAAGGAGTCTTTGAGAATTGCTAAATCAAGGGGGAATTTTCGGCAGTTTTTTGCGCAATTGATGCAAGCCTGCACAGATTCGTCGCACACGATGCAAACGCGCATCACGGGGCGAAAGATGCATCTAAGTGATGAATTTGTGAATAGACATCCCCGATGGGGCGCAACATTATTTTCTGAACGCCTCATGCAATGGGGCCACGAAGTTGTTGAATAACCAAGGACATCCCATGCCCTCAGTGTTTCGGACATGTACCAGTTTTCTCGTTGCCGCCTGTTTTGCGGTTTCTGTCTCATCGGCCCGGGCCGATACGGCAAATACGGCCTTTCAACTGGCCGTGGCCGAGACAACCCAGGGGCAAAAAGGCATTGCCGCGTTTTATCGCGAACAGGGGTTCGAACCGATCTGGGTTGGGGATACTCCGGACCATGCGGCCCGGCGCGCGGCGCTGATCAAGGCGCTGTCCACCACCGATCTGCATGGGCTGCCCGAAGGCAGATATGATGTTCAATCACTGACCGACCGCATGCAAGAGGCGCGCTCGATCCGTGATCTGGGTCAGATCGAGGCCGAGCTGACGCAAGTTTTCCTGAAATATGCCAATGACTTGCGTGGCGGAACTGTCACGCCGTCTCAGGTCGATGAAGGGCTTGTCCGCAAGGTCGAGCGGCGCTCGGATCTGGAGCATTTGCAGGCGCTGATGGCGGCTCCGGCGGGGCAATATATTGCACGGCTGACGCCGCAGACCCCGCAATACCGGGCATTGATGAAACAGAAGATCGCGCTGGAACATCTGATGACACAGGGCGGTTGGGGCGCGACGGTGCCGGTGACCAAGCTGGAGCTGGGCGATACAGGCCCGGATGTCATAAAGCTGCGCAACCGGTTGGTGCGCATGGGGTATATGAAACCGACCGCCAGCCCCGAATTCGACGTGGCATTGCTGGCGGCGGTGCAATCCTTTCAGACCGCCCACGGGCTGGCCTCGGACGGGGTGGCAGGCCAGGGCACGATTACCGAGCTGAACCGTCCGGTCTCGGACCGGTTGAAATCGGTGCTGGTGGCGTTGGAACGCGAACGCTGGCTGCCCGAGGACCGTGGCACGCGGCATATTCTGGTCAATCAGGCCGATTTCTCGGCTAAGATCGTTGATGAAGGGCGGGTGACGTTTGAAACCCGCGCTGTCATCGGCCGCAATACTCATGACCGCCGCAGCCCCGAGTTTTCGGACGTGATGGAGCATATGGTGATCAATCCCAGCTGGCATGTGCCGCGCTCGATCATCACCAAGGAATATCTGCCGAAACTGCAAGCCAACCCGAACGCGGTGGGCCATCTGCAGATCACCGACCGCAGCGGGCGGCAGGTTGACCGGTCGGCTGTGGATTTCACCCAATTCACTGCGCGGAACTTTCCGTTTGCGATGAAGCAACCGCCCAGCAGCAGAAATGCGCTGGGGCTGGTGAAGTTCATGTTCCCCAATAAGTACAACATCTATCTGCATGATACGCCTGAGAAATCCCTGTTCTCGCGTGAGGTTCGGGCGTTCTCGCATGGCTGTATCCGTCTGGCGCAACCGTTCGAATTTGCCTATGCCCTGCTGGCCCGTCAGCGCGAGGACCCGAAGGCGTTTTTCCAACGGGTTCTGGCCTCGGGCCGGGAAACCACGGTGCCTTTGGAACAACCCGTCCCGGTGCATCTGATTTACCGGACCGCCTATATCGGACCCAAGGGCGATGTGCAGTATCGCCGCGATGTCTATGACCGGGATCGCAAGATCTGGGCGGCGTTGCAAAAGGCAGGGGTGGTCCTGCCCGACGTTCAGGGGTAATCACGGGGGCGACTCCTGCCACAAGGAAGCCCACGCATGCAGTACACCGTTGAACAGATTGCCCAGTCCATCGGGGCCGAAGCCGCTGGCCAGACCGGCCTGACCATCCTGCGCGCGGCTGAGCCCGGCGATGCCGGTCCCACCGATCTGGCCATGGCGATGTCACCGAAATATGCCGAGGCGCTGGCCGCCGGGTCCGCCCGCGCGGCTGTGCTGTGGGAAGGCGCGGATTGGCAGGCTTTGGGCCTTGAGGCCGCGATCTTTGTCGGACGTCCGCGCATGGCGATGGCGGGAATCACCGCGATGCTGGACCGGGGGCAGGGGATCGCACCGGGCATTCACCCGTCCGCCGTGATCGACCCGACTGCCGAGATTGGCGAGGGCGCCTCGATCGGTCCGCTCACCGTTGTGGGCGCGCGGGCGGTGATTGGTGAGGGCGCGGTGATCGGCGCGCATTGCGTCATCGGTATGGATGCGACGCTGGGCAACAACGCCACGCTGCGCGAAATGGTCAGCATCGGCGCCCGGGCCATCATCGGTGATCGCTTCATCGCGCAACCCGGTGCGCGGATCGGCGGCGACGGGTTCAGCTATGTCACGCCCGAGGTTTCGGGCGCGGAAAACGCCCGGAAAACCATGGGGGATCAGGGGGATGCCAAGGCGCAGACCTGGATGCGCATCCACTCACTGGGTGCGGTGCAGATCGGCGACGATGTCGAGGTTGGTTCCAACTGTACAGTCGATAACGGCACGATCCGCAACACGATGATCGGCGACGGCTCGAAACTGGATAACCTCGTGCATGTTGGGCACAACACCCGGGTCGGGCGCGATTGTCTGCTGTGCGGGCAGACGGGGGTTTCGGGCTCGGTCGAGATCGGCAACAACGTGGTGCTGGGCGGCCAGACCGGCGTGGTGGACAATATCTTTATTGGCGATGGTGTGATTTCGGGTGGCGGTACGAAAATCCTGTCCAATGTGCCCGCCGGACGGGTCATCATGGGCTATCCCGGCATAAAAATGGAAAGCCACACGGATATTTACAAAGCGCAGCGCCGCCTGCCACGTCTGGCGCGTGACGTCGAGACGCTGAAAAAGGCGGTTTTCAAACGGCCGCCGAGCGAGTAAATCATCGCCAACGCGACAATCAGGGGATCGACATGAGCATCAGCGACCGCGTCATCGCAATCATCGCCGAGCAGGCCGTACTAGAGCCTTCGGACGTGACCCCCGACAGCACGCTCGAAGATTTGGGCATCGACAGCCTGGGTCTGGTCGAGAGCATCTTTGCCATCGAAGAAGAGTTCGACATTTCGGTCCCCTTCAACGCCAATGAGCCCACCGCCGGGGATTTCGACATCACTAATGTGGCGGCGATCATCGCGGGGATCGAAAAGCTTGTGGCGGAAAAGGTCTGACAGCCCCGATGAAACGCGTTGTCATTACGGGGGCCGGCACCATCAACTCGCTGGGCCATTCGGTGCCCGATACGCTAGAGGCGATGCGCGAAGGCCGCTGCGGCATTTCTGAGCTGGAGTTTCGCGATGTGGACCGGCTGGCCATCAAGATCGGCGGTCAGGTGCGCGGGTTCGAGGCCGAAGGGCGGTTCAACCGCCAGCAGATGACGCTGTATGACCGGTTCACCCAATTCACCCTGACCGCCGCGAAAGAGGCGATTGACCAGTCCGGGCTGGTGTTCCACGGCGACCTGGCCGCGCGCTCGGGCGTTGTGCTGGGCACTGCCGGGGGCGGGGTATCGACCTGGGATGACAATTACCGGTCGGTCTATGAGGACGGCAAGAACCGGGTGCATCCTTTTGTGGTGCCCAAACTGATGAACAACGCCGCTGCCAGCCATGTGTCGATGGAACATAACCTGAAAGGCCCCAGCTTTACGGTCTCGACCGCTTGCGCGTCCTCGAACCACGCGATGGCGCAGGCGTTTCAGATGGTGCGCAGCGGGGCAGCGCCTGCGATGATCACCGGCGGCTCGGAATCCATGCTGTGCTTTGGCGGGGTCAAAGCGTGGGAGGGGTTGCGGGTCATGTCCAAAGACGCCTGCCGGCCATTCAGCGCCAACCGCAACGGTATGGTGCAGGGCGAAGGGGCCGGAGTGTTCGTGTTCGAGGATTACGACCACGCCAAGGCGCGCGGCGCGGACATCCTGTGCGAGGTTGTGGGGTTTGCCATGTCCTCGGACGCCTCGGACATCGTGATGCCCAGCAAACAGGGCGCGGCGCGGGCAATGGCGGGGGCGCTGGCCGATGCCGGGCTGAACGCCAGCGATGTGGGCTATATCAACGCCCACGGCACCGGTACGCTTGCCAATGACAAGACCGAATGCGCCGCTGTGGCGGATGTGTTTGGTCCGCATGCGGATGATCTGATGATCTCATCCACCAAATCGATGCACGGGCACCTGATCGGCGGCACTGGTGCAGTTGAACTGCTGGCCTGTATCATGGCCCTGCGCGACGGGGTGATTGCGCCCACGATTGGCTATGAAGAACCCGATCCGGAATGCGCGCTGGACGTGGTCCCGAACGAGGCGCGCGAGGCCAAGGTCGATGTTGCGCTGAGCAACGCGTTTGCCTTTGGCGGTCTGAACGCTGTTCTGGCGCTGAAACGGGCATAAAGAAAGCCGCCACAGATTTGCGGCGGCTTTGAAAAAGGTGCTGCCGCGCCCTGTCAGTTCACGTTGACGCCCAGTTGGTCATAGGCCGCGGTAAAACCGCTCAGCGACATATCCATGTTCAGAACCTGATCGGGCGCGCGGGCCGGAACCAGCGACAGAACCGCCTTGGAGCCCGATTTCATCGCGTCGATATCGCCCTGCGTCAGACCCAGCTGCGCCAGACAGCCAACCGGAATGCAGTGGTGATAATTATACAGTTTGCGCGGTGCGCCATCGATCGAGATCGCCAGTTGCGCCTGCAACAGGGTTTCCAGCGGGACCACCACATTGGCCCAGGCCACCGCCGCGCCACCGGCGGGCAGCTTGCCCACGGTGACCTCGGCAATCGGATCGCCCTGGGCGCCGTTCATCACCTGAACCATGGCGCAGGGGTCCTCACCAGACTCGGCCTTGAGGCAGGACACGTTCCAGGCCCCGGATTTCTCTTTGACATATTGCTCGCCCACGCGGGGGCCGGTTTCACCCAGATCCAGACCGCTTCCGGCCTGAGATTGGTCGGTCTGCGTCTCAGTCGTTTCCTGCGCGATTGCGGCGGTGCCCAACAGGGTTGCTGCGGCCAAGGTAAGGGGGACAAGGTTCCTGATCATGAATGCCTCTTTCATGCTGATCCAGCTTTTGCTTCCCTCTACCACCCTAAACCCGCAATGTCAGGTTCAAACCGGCCTCTGCGCATGGATTTGAACGGAAATCCGCCGAAACAACGGGGGCCAACTTCATGTTTATCAATAGGAAAAGGGAGCCGGTGGAGCGGCTCCCTTCCCGAATTGTATCTCCCCGTCGGACTGGCCGACTTAGTTATGCGCAGACGTTACGAAAGCGAACCCCGGCGGTCAACAGCTATCCACCAATTTTAATCCGCCATTTGTCGTTTTTTAACGCTGCGGGATCGAAAAAAAGCCGTGCCCGAAGGCACGGCCAGTCGACAGGGAGGAAGTTGCCCCCGTCACGGGCAAAACCGCAGCAAGGGCAAATTGACTATCGCAGCCAAAGGTTAACTTTGTATGCTTGGTCCAGATCGGTAGAACTGGGACAGGTTTTTCATGCAAGACAAGATATTCATCGGCGGCGGTGGGCCGGACTATGGGCAGGCGCAGGGGCTGGCCCTGAAATACGCCAATCGCCACGGGCTGATTGCCGGGGCCACGGGGACGGGCAAGACCGTGACACTGCAAATTCTGGCCGAAGGGTTTTCGCAAGCGGGCGTGCCGGTGTTCCTGTCCGATGTCAAAGGGGATCTGTCGGGGTTGGCTCTGCCGGGCAGTGCTGGGCACAAGCTGCATCAAGCCTTTCAGGACCGTGCGGCGCGGATCGGGTTTGACAAGTTTTCTTACGCGGCCTGTCCGGTGACCTTCTGGGACCTTTTCGGTGAACAGGGTCACCCGGTGCGCACCACGGTGACCGAGATGGGACCGCTGCTGTTGTCACGCCTGATGGAGCTGAGCGAGGCGCAGGAGGGCATCCTGAACATCGCCTTCCGCGTCGCGGACGAGGAAGGCATGCCGCTGTTGGACCTCAAGGATTTGCAGGCACTGCTGGTCTGGATCGGCGAGAACCGCGCGCAACTTTCGCTGCGCTACGGCAATGTTTCGACCGCCTCGATCGGGGCCATTCAACGGCGGTTGCTGGTGCTGGAAAATCAGGGCGGGACCAACCTGTTCGGTGAACCGGCGCTGGAACTGTCCGACCTGATGCGCACCGATGAGAACGGGCATGGGATGGTGAATATCCTGGCCTCGGACAAGTTGATGGGCGCGCCGCGTCTTTATGCGACCTTCCTGCTGTGGCTGCTGAGCGAGCTGTTCGAGGAATTGCCCGAGGTTGGTGACCCCGACAAACCCAAGCTGGTGTTTTTCTTTGACGAAGCGCATCTGCTGTTCGATGACGCGCCCAAGGTGCTGATCGACAAGGTGGAACAGGTGGCGCGGCTGATCCGCTCCAAGGGGGTTGGCGTCTATTTCATCACCCAGAACCCGGCGGACATCCCCGAGGATATTCTGGGGCAGTTGGGCAACCGCGTGCAACACGCCCTGCGCGCCTTCACCGCGCGCGACCGCAAGAACCTGCGGCTGGCGGCCGAGACCTATCGCGAGAACCCCGATTTCGACACCGAAGCCGCCATTCGCGAGGTGGGCGTGGGAGAGGCCGTGACCTCGATGCTGCAGAAAAAGGGGATACCCGGCATCGTCCAACGGACCCTGATCCGTCCGCCGGGGTCCCAGTTGGGGCCGATTACCGAGGGTGAGCGGCAGACGATTCTGACAGCCTCGCCGATGGGGGCCAAATACAATCAGGTGATTGACCGCAAATCAGCCTTTGAGATCCTGCAGGCCCGTGCCGATGCCGCCGCGCAAGAGGCGGCAGCTGCCGAGGCCGAAGAGGTGGTGGACCAGCAAAGCCCGATGGAACGCGAATATGCCTCGGCCCGTCGTTATTCCGGCAGTCGGGTCGGGCGGTCCTCATCCCGGCTATCACGGCGCAAAGACACCTTTGCCAGCGCCATGAGCCAGGCTGTCATCAAGGAACTCAAAGGCACCACAGGGCGCCGCATTGTACGCGGCATTCTGGGCGGGTTGTTCAAGAACCGATAAGGCGCGCGCGCCCCGCGCAACGTCAGGCGGGGCGCGGGTGATTATTTGCCCAGACGGCGCAGGCCTTCCTGCCGGCAATAGCTGTCCGCCTTCTGCACCGACATCTTGGTGGCCGGGAAATCAATCGCCCGGTCCCAGGTGACGCGGTCATGGCGGTACAGCTGACAGGTCACCACGCCCTCGGGGGTGTTGACCTTGACCGGTGTGGTCTCCAGCTCTTCGGGGGTCGGAATACAGGCGGTCAGCGCGACCAGAGAGACGGCCAGAAGCGAAAGGGATTTGAGTGGTTTGTTCATGGAATTACGGTGCTCTTTCTGTGGTCAACATCTTGATCGTTAAATCCTGACAGGCTGTGGTCCCGTCCAGTAAGTCCCGCGGGTTTGGTGGTTGCGGTATGCCCCTTTATTCTTTTTTAACCACCAAAACAAGAAACCGCGCCGATAGAATGGCGCGGTTTGGTTAACATTATTGATATCCTGCCTATTTTTCGGGGATCAGCCCCCTTGGGCTGAATCTGAGAACAATGAGCAGGATCAGACCCATGGTAAACAGGCGCATATGCGCGGCGCTTTCGATCAGATGTGCCTTCAGGCCACTACCATCGGACATCCCGGCGGTGATCAGGTTCATCAGCCACAAGCCGATGGGTTCGACCTGAACCCACAGGAACCAGATCAGGAATGCACCCAGAACCGCGCCGAAATTGTTGCCCGATCCGCCAACGATCACCATGACCCAGACAAGGAAGGTAAAGCGCAGCGGGTTGTAGGTGCCGGGTGTCAGTTGTCCGTCCAGCGTGGTCATCATCGCGCCTGCGATGCCACAGATGGCAGAACCCAGCACGAAGATCTGCAGGTGTCGGCGGGTGACGTCCTTGCCCATCGCCTCGGCCGCGACCTCGTTGTCGCGAATGGCGCGCATCATGCGACCCCAGGGACTTTTCAGCGCCATCTGCGCCATCCACAGCAGCACCAGCAGCACGATCAAGAACAGCAGCGAATAGCCCAGCTTGACCGACAGGGTCGAGGCGGTCACCGGGTCCAGCCCGAACCATTCGGCGCGGGCGAGGAAGCCGGGGTCCTGCTGCAATTCGACCTCATAGCCCACGACGGGTGAAGGGCGGGGCAGGCCATAGACATTCTTGACCCCCCGGGCCAGCCAATCCTCGTTTTTCATGATCGCGATGATGATCTCGGCAATGCCCAGCGTCGCAATCGCCAGATAGTCGGATCGCAGACCCAAAGCTGTCTTGCCGATCAGCCACGCTGCCCCGGCTGCCAGCAGACCGCCCGCAGGCCAGGCCAGCAGGACCGGCAGGTTCAGGCCGCCCAGATGGCCCGCGACGGCGGGGTCGATGGCCTCAATCGTAGCGACGTTGGGATCAAAGATCGCGCGGTAGACAAAGAATCCGACGACGAGGATGCCGATAATCGCAAAGGTCTGCGCACGCCCCTTGGGCATTTTCTGCGCCACCATTACCGCCGCAACCACCGTCGCAGCACCCAGCAAAAGCGCCAGGATCACGCCATAGCCCCCACCGGACCAAGCCCCCGGCGTGGGCGGGGTCGAGACCAGCACAACCGCCAGCCCGCCCAGCGCGACAAAGCCCATAACGCCGACGTTAAACAGCCCGGCAAACCCCCATTGCAGGTTCACCCCAATCGACATGATGGCCGAGATCAGCCCCATGTTCAGGATCAGGATGGCGGCGTTCCAGCTTTGCGTGAACCCGGTTAGCAGGATCAGACCGCCAACAACGACGAACAGCAGCGTATTTTTGACGGGTTCGCTCATATCACTTTCCCCTTGAACAGACCCGTGGGCTTAAACAGCAGCACAATCAGCAGGATGGCAAAGCTGACCGCGAATTTGTAATCGGTGGACAGGAACTGCACCAATCCTGATGGTGCGAGGCTTTCCGGCGCCACATAGGTCAGCACCTTTTTCCACGCATAGGTGATGGTGACTTCGGAGAATGCGATGATGAACCCGCCCGCGATGGCCCCCAGCGGATTGCCCAAACCGCCCACGATGGCCGAGGCAAAGATCGGCAGCAGCAGCTGGAAATAGACGAACGGCTTGAAACTCTTATCCAGCCCATAAAGCACCCCCGCCGTGGTCGCCAGTGCCGCGACGATGATCCAGGTGATCATCACCACACGCTCGGGGTTGATGCCGGACAGCAGCGCCAGATCCTCGTTATCGGAATAGGCGCGCATCGACTTGCCCGTGCGGGTCTTGTTCAGGAACCAGAACAGCAGCGCCACCGCGACAACGGCCACGATCACGGTGATGCCTTGTGAGGTCTTGATCGCCAACCCCTCCCGCAGCCCGGTCATCGCCTTGAAATCACGGGCCGAAACAATGAACCGCGCGCCGTCAGAGAACCTCTGATCATCGGGTCCAATGATGAACCGCACCAGCCCGTTCATGATGAACATCACGCCCATCGACACGATCACCAGAATGACCGGCTTGGCCTTTTGTTCCCGGTAAAAGCGATAGACCAGCCGGTCGGTGATCAGCACCAGAATGATACAGCCCAGAATGGCAAAAGGCAGCGCCAGCAGGGCGGTTGGCAGCGGCCCGAAACTGACCCCGGCGGCCTGCAGCGCCCATGTCACCAGCACGGCGAGCATCGCGCCAAAAGCCATCGTGTCGCCATGGGCAAAGTTCGAAAATCGCAGGATGCCGTAGATCAGGGTCACGCCCAGCGCACCCAGCGCCAGCTGACTGCCATAAGCAACCGCTGGCACGATGACAAAGTTAGCCAAGGCGACTAACGCGTTTAGTAAGTCCATGAATTCTTCCCACTGTCCCCGTGCGGCTTTATGGCATGACGATAAAGAAGGACACAACAATATGTGTCCTCTTTTTTACCATATGCCCTTGGGTCAGTGGGGGATGTTGCCCGCTTAGCTCACCGGGTCCTGACATGTACCCCGGTCATTGGCCACATGCTGGCCCTTGATCGACATGTCATAGCTTAGGTCTTCGAAATCCACCACAAAGGTGACCACGTCCTGATCCTTGATATGCAAAAAGGTCAGCGAGTTGACGCCCGGCAGGATCTTGGCCTCGCCCCGGATTTTGTCGGCGTCGATAAAGCCGGTATCCGTCGCCCCCGACCGCGCCAGCGTGACCGTGCCACCGTCCTTGTCCGAGACGCAGATCACCACGAAATCAGCCCCGTCCAGAGGTCCGCCATCCGCCGCATAGGCAAGTGAGGGCAGGGCGGCAGCAAGCGTCAGCGCAATCAGTTTCTTCATCGGGGGTACCTTTGTTCTGGCCGCCGGACCCACAGAACCCCATGAGTCAGGCGGAATTTCAAGTGATAGTCGGCGGCTGGGTCTGGGGCCGCTGACCCACACCTAAGTCAGCTTTGGGCTGAGGAAAGAGGATGTAAGGTATCATCACAACCTCTTGATATATCCAGATATAACTGTTGGTTCAGGCATTGGTTTCCTGGCAGGCGCCACGATCCGTGCCCGCACCGGGCCCCTTGATCGACAGATCATATGACATGTCATCATAGTTCACGACGAAGGTCATGACGCTTGTGCCCTCGATATATACGAACGTCATGTTACCAACGCCTTTGAAGACCATCGCATCTTCCGCCATGTCCTTGGTCTCGATACGGCCCTTGTCGCCCTCGGCCGCACGGCTCAGCCGCACCTCGCTGCCATCGCGATCCGACACGCAGGTAAATGCCTTTTCTTCCGCATAAGATGCGGTCGCGAACAGGGTGGCCGCAGCCACGCAAATCCATTTTTTCATTGTTCGTCCTGAATTATGGTTCTTGTTGCAGAAGGCCCGCCAGCGTCACGGGGTGCCTGAAGGCCCTAACCGTGACATCACTTCCTTCCTGCGCCGAGGCGCTAAAGGGACAATGTGACCGGATTGCAGCCGCGCCGTGAAAATCTTGGGACGCGGGGATATATGTTGAAGGTCGTGCCGAAACGCGCGAACAGGAACGGTCTGAGGTCGCTTCAAGCGCACCTGAGCCTGTCAGAGTGCCGATTTACTTCCCCTCAGCCCCCGAGGAAACTCTTCCGAACCTCCGGATCGGCCAGCAGTTCCTTGCCGGTGCCGGAAAAGGCATTCCGCCCCTGCACCAGAACATACCCTTTGTCCGCAATTTCAAGCGCCTGACGGGCATTCTGCTCCACCATCAGGATCGGCAACCCGGTGCGCGACACCTCGATGATCCGGTCGAACAG
>NZ_JALCBM010000002.1:16369-30886 GCF_028066395.1 Ruegeria sp. | reverse complement strand
GATCTCACCCTTGTCCACGGCAATCGTGCACTCATGCAGAATATCCGGCCCCTTGCCATACCCACCGGTCATGGTGTCACCAATCAAAAACGGCTCACCCATCACTCAGGATCCCTCTTCATCTGGCCAGAAAATATCCCGGGGGCTTTGGGGGCAGAGCCCCCATCCTGAATGATCAAGCGCGCCGCAGGCGCACAACTGAACAACAGAACTCACGCCCCGGCCTCCAGCTTGTCCTTATTCTTCAACCCGGTGCCCAGATAGGCTTCGATCACATGCTCATTGGCCTTGATCTCATCCAAGGTGCCTTCGGCCAGAACCTTGCCCTCGGCCATACAGATGACCGGATCGCAAATCTTGCCGATGAAATCCATGTCGTGCTCGATCACAACAAACGTATAGCCGCGTTCCTTGTTCAGACGCAGGATGGTGTCGGCGATGGTCATCAGCAGGGTGCGGTTCACGCCCGCGCCGACCTCGTCCAGAAACACGATCTTGGCATCGACCATCATGGTGCGGCCAAGCTCCAGCAGTTTCTTCTGCCCGCCCGAGACCTGACCCGCCTTGTGATCGGCCAGATGTTCGATGGTCAGAAACTCCAGCACCTCATCGGCCTTGGCCTTCAGCGCACGTTCCTCATCCGCGATACGCTTGCGCCCGAACCAGGTGTTCCACAACGATTCACCCGATTGCGCACCGGGCACCATCATCAGGTTCTCGCGGCAGGACATTGAGGAAAACTCATGCGCGATCTGGAAGGTGCGCAGCAGACCCTTGTGGAACAGATCATGCGGCGGCAGGCCGGTGATATCCTCACCATCCATGAACACGCGCCCCGAGGTCGGAGGCAAAACCCCCGCGATCACATTGAACAGAGTGGTCTTTCCCGCCCCGTTCGGCCCGATCAGGCCGGTGATCGACCCTTTTTCGATTTCCAGCGAGGCCCCGTCCACCGCGTGAAAACCGCCGAAATGCTTATGCACGTCTTCGACGACGATCATGTTATCCCCTGCCACCGTTTTTGGTGTGCCAACTATCCCCATCCCTCAAAAAGAGGTGCGGGTTTTTCTCATTGAAACAGCCCGGACACAAGGCCCGGGCTGCTTGTTTTTATGATTGATGACGCAGGATCAACGGAAGTTGACGGTCTTGTTCTCGCCGTCGGTGACCTCGATCTCGCGATAGGAACCGGCGCTTTCGCCCGGGCCGATCAGTTCAACGCCCGAGGCGCCGACATAGTCGATGTCCTGGCCTGCGGCCAGCAGTTCCAGACCTTTGGCCAGTTCACCGGGATAGATTTTCTCACCCGGAGCGTTGGCCACATCCATCACCTTGGCACCGTAATCGGCAGGGTTGGTCGAGCCTGCGGCCTGCATGGCCAGCATGAACAATGCCGCCGCGTCATAGGATTCCGGCGAATAGGGTGACGAGCCGTCAAAGCCTGCAGCCTCTGCCATGGCGAAATACTTCTCGGCCCCTTCGCCGCCCGAACCGGCGATCTGACCGAACGAGCCGTTCAGGTCAGGCCCCACATTGGCAGGCAGCGAGTCACCGATCATGCCACCGGGCAGACCGAACGTGTCAAACGCACCGCTGTCCAGCGCCGACTGGATGATGCCCAGACCGCCCTGGTCCAGATAGCCCGCGACCACCAGAATGTCGCCACCGGCCGAGGCCAGCGCACCCACTTCGGCGGAATAGTCGGCCTTGCCGTCTTCGTGCGCGGCCACGATGGTCACTTCACCGCCCGACGCCTCGAACGAGGACTGGATCGCATCCGCCAGACCCTTGCCATAGTCGTTGTTGGTATAGGTCAGCGCGATCGAGGAGATGCCGCGATCGTTCAGAATGTCAGCCATCACCTGACCTTCACGCGCATCCGACGGTGCGGTGCGGAAGAACAACCCGTTGTCTTCCATGGTCGACAGACCCGGCGAGGTGGCCGAAGGCGAGATCATCACCATGCCATTCGGAATAGCGACGTTCTGCAGGATCGCGCCGGTCACGCCCGAGCAGTCGCCGCCAATGATGCCAGCCACGCCATCAGCGATCATGCGTTCCCCGTTTGAGGTCGACAGACCATTGTCGATACAGCCGGTATCGGCGCGGGTGCCAACCACGGTCGCACCGTCCAGCAGTTTGCCGGATTCGGTGACCTCGGCCATTGCCATTTCGGCGCCGGAGCCCATGGCCGGGGCCAGCGATTCAATCGGACCGGTGAAGCCGAACAGAATGCCCAGTTTGACATCATCGGCCATTGCGGTGCCCGCCAGCAAGGCGGTTGCTGCGGTAGCAGTAAGCAGCTTTTTCATACGGTTACTCCCTGTTATGAACGTATTCGTTCTGGGCAAGACCCTAGGCAAGCTGCCCGGAAAAGAAAAGTCCTAACGAAGAGTTGGCTTTTCTGATCCAGCGCTATCTGGTCTGTTGGGGTCAAATCGCCGAAAAACCCGTGGAGAATGAAGATGTTCAGACTGGCCGTATTGCTTGCGTTTCTGGTCGCCGTGGGCGCGGTGGTGGCCGATCAGCTGCGCAGCTCGCTCGGGCCGGTCACCCTGACACGGATGGTTGGCGGCCTCGATACCCCCTGGGCCATCGGCATTCTGCCGGATGGGGCGTTTCTGGTGACTGAACGGGACGGAGAGCTGCTGTATGTGGCGGATGGGGAAATCAGCTGGGTCAAGGGCGCGCCCAAGGTTGCGGCAAATGGGCAGGGCGGGTTGCTGGACGTCACCGTCGCCCGCGATTTCAAGCAAAGCCGCGAAGTGTTCCTGACCTTCTCCAAACCGCAACAGAATGGTGCCGGAACTGCCCTTGCGGTGGCGCGCCTGTCGGAAAACGGCAAACGCCTGACCAATCTGCGCATTGTTTTCGAGGCGATCCCCGGCGGCTCTGGCGGTCGGCATTTCGGCTCTCGCGTGGTTGAGGGCGCGGATGGCACCCTGTTTCTGACCATCGGGGATCGAGGCGACCGTCCCTCGGCGCAGGATTTGGGAACCCATATGGGCTCGGTCATTCGGGTCAACCGGGATGGGACGGTGCCTGTTGATAATCCGTTCATCGGCGACTCCTCGGTGCGGCCCGAAATCTGGTCTTATGGCCATCGCAACCCGCAAGGGGCGGGGCTGGACGCGCAGGGGCGGCTTTGGGTGTCTGAACATGGTGCCAAGGGCGGGGATGAGGTCAATCTGGTGCGCCCGGGTGCCAATTACGGCTGGCCGGTGATTTCCTATGGCGTGCATTATTCGGGCCAGAAGATCGGGGAAGGCAACGCCAAACCCGGCATGCAGCAGCCGGAATATTACTGGGACCCCTCCATCGCCCCGTCCGGGTTGCTGGTCTATTCCGGAAAGCTGTGGCCGGACTGGAAAGGCGACATCTTTGTGGGTTCGCTGAAATTCGACTATATCGCCCGGCTGTCCGGGTCGCCGCTGCGCGAGGTTGAGCAGATCGATGGCCCCGAGACCGAACGCGTCCGCGATATCGTCGAGGCCCCGGACGGGTCGATCTGGTTCATTTCGGTCGGGCAGGGGGCGATCTACCGGATGACCCCGCAATAGTGGTTTTTGCCTAACCTCTTTGATAGATTCCTTAAGCGTCTTTGACGTGAATTCAACTGGTTTTGGTTTTAGTGGATTGGAGTATTCTGAATGAGCGCGTTTGAAATCGAGCATTGTGAACATCTGCCGCCCAAGGATGATCTGAATGGAATACTGTCTCAATATTATGCGGTTATCGTTCAACGCATGCAGGACATGGGGTTCGAGATCGATCCCGCAGCACCGCAGAGCGCGTTGGAAGAGTTCTGGACAAATGCCGAAGATTATCTGCCGCCCAATGGCTGTCTGCTCGTGGCAAGAAAGACGACCGGTGAAATCGTCGGCTGCGGGATGATGAGGCGGTTCGACGAGCATACCGGTGAGCTCAAGAGGGTGTTCGTCTCGGACACGGCCCGGGGTACGGGCACCGGGCGCGCTTTGATCGAAGCACGGGAACAGGTTGCGCGAGACATGGGATTGAAACGGCTGATCGCCGACACGCTGACCCCCAATATCGAGATGCGGGATCTATACCCAAAGCTTGGATTTGTTGAACTGGATGAACCGATCGAGACGACAACATATATCGACCAGCCGATGTTGCGGCCTCATCTGCATTTCTTCGCCAAAGAGCTTTAAGGGGTTCGGTCGCGCGGTCAGACCGACAACCGACCCGCCTGCGCCCCGCGTTCGCGATAAGGCGTGGTGTTGTAATGTGCCCGGTAGCATTTCGAGAAATGGCTGGGCGAGGCAAAACCGCAGGCCAGCGCCACGTTGATCACGCTCATATCCGTTTGCATCAGCAGGTTGCGCGCCTTGTGCAGGCGCAGTTCCATGTAATAGCGCTTGGGCGAGCGGCTCAGGTAGCGGCGGAACAGGCGTTCCAACTGGCGGGTGGACATGCCCACATCCTTGGCCAGAACCGACGGTGAAATCGGCTCTTCGATGTTCTTTTCCATCATCAGGATAACCTGGCTCAGCTTGGGATGACGGACGCCGATCCGGGTGGGGGTCGACAGGCGCTGGGTGTCCTGATCGGTGCGGATCGAGGAATAGATCATCTGATCGGCCACCGCATTGGCCAGATCCTCGCCGTAATCTTCGGCGATCAGTTTCAGCATCAGGTCGATGGACGAGGTCCCGCCCGCCGTGGTCATCCGGTTGCCGTCGATCTGGAACACCGATTTGGTCAGCTCGACCGTATCGAATTCCTCGGAGAAACTGTCCGAGTTTTCCCAGTGGATCGTGGCCCGCTTGCCCTCAAGCAACCCGGCCTTGGCCAGCGTATAGGCGGCAGTACACAGCCCGCCGATCTTCAACCCCTTGCGGGCCTCGCGGCGCAGCCAGTTCAGCACCTTTTTGGTGGTGGCCGCCTGAACCTCGACCCCGCCGCAGACCAGCACGACCTGATCCCGCTGCAGCTCATTCAGGTCGCAATCCAGCTTGAAGGTGGTTCCGGCGGAACATTTCACCAGATCGCCGCCTTCACCGGCCAGCGTCCATGTGTAAAGCTCGCGGTCGGACATGCGGTTGGCGATCCGCAGGCTGTCCAGCGCCGAGGCGAAAGACAGCAGCGAGAACTTGTCCAGCAGGACAAAGACAAAACTTTTCGGCTTTGTGGTATCGTTATCCACAGTGACAACTTGGCGTTGCTCTTGCATGGCGCACTGTCCTTGATTCGGTTCGGACCGGCCCGTGCGGGTCGGTGGAATTGCCAGACACCATGCTCAAAGCTTGTTTGCGGCGTCAAGAGGCGCAAATGGGATATGGCCTCTCATCGATGCATTTTGTATAGAGACCACCTGAAATACCTCAGCGGAGATCCAAGCTATGACCGAGTGGCAAAAATCGAACTGGCGCAACAAGCCGCGGGTTCAGATGCCCGACTATACCGACCCGGCCGCACTGGCCAAGGTTGAGGCGCAGCTTTCGCAGTATCCCCCGCTGGTTTTTGCGGGCGAGGCGCGGCGTCTGAAACAACATCTGGGCGCGGCTGGCCGGGGTGAGGCCTTCCTGCTGCAAGGCGGCGATTGTGCCGAAAGCTTTGAACAGTTCAGCGCGGACGCGATCCGCGACACGTTCAAGGTGATGCTGCAGATGGCGATGGTGCTGACCTATGGCGCCAAGGTGCCAGTGGTCAAAGTGGGCCGCATGGCCGGTCAGTTCGCCAAGCCGCGCAGTGCGCCGACCGAAGTGGTCGATGGTGTGGAACTGCCCAGCTACCGTGGTGACATCATCAACGAACTGGCCTTCACGCCCGAGGCCCGCATTCCGAACCCGCAGAAAATGCTGCAGGCCTACACGCAGGCGGCAGCGACGCTGAACCTGCTGCGCGCTTTCTCGACCGGGGGTTTCGCGGATATGAGCCGCGTCCACGCCTGGACGCTTGGCTTTACCGACGAACAGGACGAACAGAAGTATTCGGAAATCGCTGATCGCATTCAGGACAGCATCGATTTCATGGGGGCTGCGGGGATCACGGCGGACACCACGCATGAATTCTCGACCGTTGAATTCTACACCAGCCACGAAGGGCTGCTGCTGGAATATGAAGAGGCGCTGACGCGGATGGATTCGACCTCGGGCAACTGGCTTGCCGGGTCGGGTCACATGATCTGGATCGGCGACCGCACCCGTCAGCCTGACGGCGCGCATGTGGAATTCTGCCGTGGCGTGCAGAACCCGATCGGTCTGAAATGCGGCCCGACCACCACGGCCGAGGACCTCAAGGTGCTGATGTCCAAGCTGAACCCCGAAAACGAAGAGGGTCGCCTGACCCTGATCGCGCGTTTCGGTGCCGGCAAGGCGGGTGAGCATCTGCCGCGTCTGGTCAAGGCCGTGAAGGAAGAGGGTGCCAAGGTGACCTGGGTCTGCGACCCGATGCATGGCAACACGATCAAATCGGCCACCGGCTACAAGACCCGGCCCTTCGATTCGGTGCTACGTGAGGTGCGCGACTTCTTCGGTGTGCATCAGGCCGAGGGCACCATCCCCGGCGGTGTGCATTTCGAGATGACCGGTCTGGACGTCACCGAATGCACCGGCGGCGTGCGTGCCGTGACCGAAGAGGATCTGTCGGATCGTTACCACACCGCCTGCGACCCGCGCCTGAACGCCTCGCAATCGCTGGAGCTGGCCTTCCTGGTGGCCGAAGAGCTGACCAACCTGCGCCGCGACCGCAAGAAGCGCGCGGCCAGCTGATCCGTAGGTTCATGACTGCAGAACGGCGGGCCTTGAGTGCCCGCCGTTTTTCTTTGGTCAATCGTCGCGGGACGAGACCAGCCGCAGATGCGGTTTGCGGGGTTCGAACCCCTCCTGATCCTCAGCAAACCCGGCAACCTTGTTCGGCGCAGGTTTTGGCGGCAGTTGAACATCGGCCACTTTGCGCACCCGACTGTCAGAGATGGTGAAGCGGCGCGGCGTGGTGCCAATGGTGCCATCGCTGACCATCACACCCAGAATGCGGCTGACATCGCCCAGATCGCTTTTCAGCGGCAGCAGAATCATCCGCGCCTGCAAGCGCGCGCGGCCCAGATTTCCGGATGAGATCACGCTCAACTCGGTCACGGCGGGGGCCGAGAACACCTGTTCCAGATGGGTCTTCACCTCATCCCGCGCGCCAGCTTCGAAAAAGGCAGTCAGCGGCATGCCGCGCACCTCCATCCCGGCCAGTTTGTTCAGGTGGCTGCCCGCCAGACGAAACCGCGCGAGCCCCGGTGCGATGCGTTCCAGGATGAAGGTATATTCCAGAATATTCTCCAGCCCGCGCGGGTCGATCTGTGACCGCATCGGCACGCCGTCGCCGGTCAGCAACGCGGTCCAATACGCTTCGGCCTGACGGATGGGGGACAGGCTGCGCCCACTGTCAAAGCGATCCATTGCAACGATCTTCCCAAAATTCGAGCCGGAACCAGTCCCGAAAAAACTTTTCATTTTCATCACCCTAACGTCAATCCGCCGCGATTTGTCTAAAATGCCGTGTAATGGGCAGAACGGCGACACACCAGCCGGTGTGACCACAAGATTGGCACGGGTTAATACAATTTTGGAGGAATTCTTTAACGAATGGTTAACTTCCGTCGCGGACGCGCGCAATAAGCAAGGTCTTGCCCCCGGGCAGGCGATGGCATTAGGTGCGGCAAGTGCGCCGCAGGATGGAAAGGGCAGGCATGATCAAATCCATGACCGGTTTCGCGTCAGGCAAAGGCGCGTTGGGCCCCCATAGCTGGAGCTGGGAGCTGCGCAGCGTCAACGGCAAGGGGCTGGATATGCGCCTGCGGGTGCCCGACTGGCTGACCGGGCTTGAAGCCGCCCTGCGATCCGATCTGTCCGGCGCTGTCGGGCGCGGCAATGTCACCCTGTCGCTGCGTGTCACCCGCGAAGAAAGCGCGACCGAATTGCAATTGAACGCCTCGGCGATGCAAGCGGCGCTGGCCGCGCTGGCGCAGACCGAGACGATGGCCGCCGCGCAGGGGCTGGCCCTAACCCCGTCGCGGGCCAGCGATCTTCTGGGGCTGAAAGGCATGATGGATGCCGGAAATGAAGACGACGATCCGGCGCCATTGGTTGCGCAGCTAAGAACGGAATTCAAAGGGCTATTGGCCGACTTCCTGACCATGCGCCAAACCGAGGGGCAGGCACTGGCCGACATCCTGAACGCGCAACTGGACCAGATCGCCACGCTAACTGATCAGGCCGCAGCACTGGCCGAACAGCGCCGGGATGAGATGGCGCAAAACCTGCGCGACAACCTTGCCCGCGTGCTGGACAACGCCCAGGGTGCCGATCCCGACCGGGTGGCGCAGGAACTGGCTCTGATCGCGGTCAAGGCCGACATTACCGAGGAAATCGACCGTCTGGCCGCCCATGTCACCACCGCACGGGCGCTGCTGGCGCAGGACGGCCCCGTCGGACGCAAGCTGGATTTCCTGACGCAAGAATTCAACCGTGAGGCCAACACGCTCTGTTCGAAATCCCAGAATGCCGAGTTGACCTCGGTCGGGTTAGAGCTGAAGGCGGTCATCGATCAGATGCGCGAGCAAGTGCAGAACGTGGAATAACAGATGGAAAGCACACATATGGCGGATCGCCGAGGTCTATTGATCATCCTGTCCTCGCCCTCGGGCGCGGGTAAATCCACGCTGGCGCGACGGCTGATGCAATGGGACAGCGGGCTGGAGTTTTCGGTTTCGGCCACCACCCGCGCCCCGCGCCCCGGTGAAGAGCATGGGCGCGAATATTACTTCCTGTCCGAAGACACTTTCAAACAGCAGGTAGCCGACGGGCAGATGCTGGAACACGCCCACGTCTTCGGCAACTTCTACGGCTCGCCCGCCGGGCCGGTGCGCGACTCGATCAATCAGGGGCGCGACGTGCTGTTCGATGTTGATTGGCAGGGCGAGGTGCAGATCAGGAACTCGGACCTGGGTAAACACGCGCTGTCGATCTTCATCCTGCCGCCCTCGATCCGCGAATTGCGGCGACGGTTGGAGACGCGCGGGCAGGACAGCGACGATGTGATCGCCAAGCGGATGCTGAAAAGCTGGGATGAGATCAGCCATTGGGGCTATTACGATTACGTCCTGATCAATGACGATCTGGACGCCACCGAAGAAAAACTGAAAACCATCGTCAGCGCCGAGCGGATGCGCCGTATTCAGCAACCCAGCCTGCAAACCCATATCCGCACGTTGCAGACCGAGTTCGAGGGGCTGTCATGACCATCTACGCGTTGGACGGGCACGCACCGCAGATTGACGCCGATACATGGGTCGCCCCGGATGCCAACCTGATTGGCAAGGTGGTGCTGGAACCCGGCGCCTCGGTCTGGTTCGGCTGCACAATCCGCGCCGATCATGAAGAGATTCGCGTAGGCGCGGGCAGCAATGTGCAGGAAAACTGCGTCATGCATATCGATGCCGGGTATCCGCTGACGATTGGCAAGAACTGCACCATCGGGCACAAGGTCATGCTGCATGGCTGCACGATTGGCGACAATAGCCTGATCGGCATGGGGGCCATCGTGCTGAACGGCGCAAAGATCGGGCGCAATTGCCTGATCGGGGCAGGGGCCCTGATCACCGAAGGCAAGGAAATCCCCGACAATTCACTGGTCATGGGCGCGCCGGGCAAGGTGGTGCGGCAGTTGGATGAGGCGGCGGCGCAGAAAATCACCCTCAGCGCGTTGCATTATCAGGACAACATGCGCCGGTTTCGGGACACGTTGACGCCTGTTTCGTAATCTGTTCCATCCGCAGGGGCTCTGCCATGTCTCAGGTTTTGATTGATGAATGCGTCTCGGCCATACCGATGCCCGCTTTGGTGGTGGATCGGTCGGAACGGATCATTGCGGCAAACGGTGATGCGGTGGGGCTGCTGGGTCAGAACATCACGGGGCGCCATTACGCCACGATCCTGCGCCAGCCGCAGGTGATCGAGGCGCTGGAGCAGTGTTTGCGCAGCAAAAAACCGGCCCGTACCCGCCACCTGTCCAATGACGGGGCGCAGGACACCACGTTTCAGGTCGAATGCCGCTATATGAACACGGTTGCGGAGGGTGGTGCCGCTCTGGTGGTGTTTCAGGACGTGACCCATCTGGAACAGGCCAGCCAGATGCGCCGGGATTTCGTCACCAATGTCAGCCATGAATTGCGCACGCCGCTGACCGCGCTGATGGGGTTCATCGAAACCCTGCGCGGCCCCGCGCGCGAGGATGCCGCCGCGCGCGAGCGGTTCCTGCAGATCATGACGGATGAGGCCAATCGGATGAACCGGTTGGTGGGCGATCTGTTGTCACTGAACCGCGTCGAAAGCGAGGAACGGGTGCGCCCGACCGAGCAGGTGGACCTGACCGGCTTGCTGCAATCGACGCTGAATTCCTTGCGTCCACTGGGGGATGGCGCCTCGGTGGCGCTGGTACTGAACGCCCCGCCGGACCCGGTTCACCTGCCGGGTGACAGTGATCAGCTGCGGCAGGTCTTCACCAACCTGATCGAGAACGCGATCAAATATGGTGAGGGCGGTGAAAGCGTCACGATCACCATTCTGCCCGTCGACCGCGACAAGGCGATCCGGGGACCAGCGGTGCGGGTGCAGGTCGCAGATCAGGGGCCGGGCATCGACCCCACCCACCTGCCGCGCCTGACCGAGCGGTTTTACCGCGCCGACAGCCACCGCTCGCGCCAATTGGGGGGCACCGGGCTGGGGTTGGCGATTGTCAAACATATCATCAACCGTCACCGTGGGCGGCTGCGGGTGGAAAGCGAGTTGGGCAAAGGGTCGGTCTTCACCGTCATCCTGCCCCGCTGACCGGCGGATTTTTCCTCTGCCGATCAGTTTTCCCGGGCTTTGTCATGAAACTGTTACATAGCTGTCACAAAAGACTTACGCGCGACTCATAGGGATGCGCCCGAGGTCACCATAGGGGTGATCATATGAAATCGTACCAAGGAGACTGAGATGTCCTTTGTAAAACTGTCGGCTTCGGCTTTGACCATCGCGGCTGTATCGGCCACTGCGGCTGTTGCACGTGATCAGGTTCAGGTTGCCGGTTCGTCGACTGTGCTGCCTTATGCCTCGATCGTTGCCGAAGCCTTCGGTGAGAATTTTGACTTCCCGACCCCGGTTGTTGAATCCGGCGGGTCCTCGGCCGGTCTGAAGCGGTTCTGTGAAGGTGTGGGCGAAAACACCATCGACGTGGCCAATGCCTCGCGCAAGATCCGTGAAAAAGAGATCAAGGCCTGTGCCGACAATGGTGTGACCGACATCATCGAAGTGCAGATCGGCTATGACGGCATCGTCTTTGCCAATGACATCAACGGCAACACCTTCGAATTCACCCCGGAAGACTGGTACAAGGCGCTGGCCGCCAAGATCGTCGTGGATGGCGCGGTTGTGGACAACCCGAACCAGACCTGGGCCGATGTGAACCCGAACTTCCCCGCACAACCCATCGCGGCCTTCATTCCGGGCACCAAGCACGGCACCCGCGAAGTCTTCGAGGACAAGGTCATTCTGGCCGGGTGTGAGCATCTGGGCGATTTCGACGTCTTCAAGGCCGCTGCCGGTGACGACAAGAAAGCCGCTGAAAAGCAGTGCATCGCCATCCGGACCGACGGCAAATCGGTTGATATCGACGGTGACTACACTGAAACTCTGGCCCGCATCGACAGCAACAAGGACGGCATCGGCGTCTTTGGTCTGGCGTTCTACGAGAACAACACCGACAAGCTGCAAGTCGCGACCATGTCGGACATCGTGCCCTCGACCGAGACCATCGCATCGGGCGAATACCCGGTCTCGCGCCCGCTGTTCTTCTACGTGAAGAAAGCGCATATCGGCGTGATCCCCGGCCTGAAGGAATATGCCGAGTTCTTCGTCGCGGACGAGATCGCAGGCCCCGATGGCCCGCTGGCCGAATACGGTCTGGTCTCGGACCCGGAGCTGGCCACGGTTCAGGACGCTGTTGCCAATGAAACCGTTCTGGGCGGCGGTTCCTGATCACTCTTGCATGTGGAACCGGGGCGATCTATGCGCGCCCCGGTTCTTTTTGACTCCTAACTCTGCCATCCCCACGGAGCTCTCATGGCGATATCCTGGCTGTTGCTGATCCTGCTGGCCCTGGCAGCGATTGGATTTTTCTCGGGCCGGTCCCGTGCATTGGCAAGTGCGGGTGGAAACGCCCGGCAATTGCATTCTTTGCCATCCTACTATGGCTATAACGTTGCACTGACGGCGCTGGTTCCGGCCCTGGGGGTGCTGATCGTCTGGCTGCTGGTGCAGCCTCTGGTCGTCAACGGGACGGTTTCGGGCATGATCCCGGATCAGGCTATCCCTGACGGGTCCGACCGCGGTTTGGTCATGAGCGAGGTCCGCCGCGTGGCAGACGGTCTGGATGGCGCGGTGGCGTCTGGGGCGCTGTCTGACGCTGTGGCCCGCGATGCGGAGGCTGACATTGACACGTTGACGGCGGCCCTGAAGGACGCCGGGCAGGTCCTGACGCAAGAGATCACCCGCCCCGTCCTGCAAGCCGCGCAATCCTATCGCAGCATGAACGCGGTCGGAGAGGTCGCGATGCAGGCGGTGGTTCTGCTGGTGGCACTGCTGGGGGCTGCCTTTGCCTATATCCGCACCCACAAGGAATTCCGCGCCCGCAATGTGGTGGAGCAGGGAATACTGGCCCTGCTGCTGCTGGCGGCTTCTATCGCGATCCTGACCACGGTGGGCATTGTCCTGTCGATGCTGTTCGAGACGATGAATTTCTTCCAGATGCACTCGTGGAAAGACTTCTTCTTCGGCAGCACCTGGGCCCCGAATTTCCGGGGTGGCAGTGAGCTGTCGATCCTGCCGCTGTTGTGGGGCACGCTTTATATTTCGCTGATCGCGCTGCTGGTGGCGGTGCCGATCGGGCTGTTTGCTGCCATTTATCTGTCAGAATACGCCTCGGGCGCGACGCGGGCGATCGCTAAGCCCCTGTTGGAGATTTTGGCCGGTATTCCCACCATCGTTTACGGCCTGTTTGCCCTGCTGACGGTCGGCCCGGCGCTGGTGGCGCTGTTCGGGCAGGGTGGGGCGCTGGGTGTGGGCTGGATGGCCAGCTCTAACGCGGTGCTGACTGCCGGGCTTGTGATGGGGATCATGCTGATCCCGTTCGTATCCTCACTGTCCGATGACATCATCAACGCGGTGCCGCAGGCGATGCGTGACGGCTCGCTGGGTTTGGGCGCAACGCATTCGGAAACCGTGCGTCAGGTGGTTCTGCCCGCCGCGCTGCCCGGTATCGTGGGCGCGATTCTGCTGGCCGCCAGCCGTGCCATTGGCGAGACGATGATTGTTGTCATGGCCGCCGGTGCTATCGCCAAATTCTCGGGCAACCCGTTCGAGGCGATGACCACCATCACCACCCGCATCGTCAGCCAGTTGACCGGCGATACCGATTTCGCCAGCCCCGAAACGCTGGTGGCCTTCGCGCTGGGTCTGACCCTGTTCGTCATCACGCTGGGGCTGAACATCCTCGCCCTCTACGTCGTGCGCAAATATCGGGAGCAGTACGAATGACCGATCAATCCCAATCTCCCGCAAATGCGCGCAAGGGCGGGTCCCTGTTCGAACAGGACGCCCGCACCAAGCGGCGCAACGCGGCCGAGAGCCGGTTCAAGATGTACGGCATCGCCGCCATCGGGGTCGGCCTGCTGATGCTGGTCGTGCTGGTCACCAATATCGTGACCGCAGGCACCGGAGCCTTCCAGCAGACCTATCTGGAACTGGACGTAACCTTGCGCGCCGACAAGCTGGACAAGAAGGGCAATCGCAACATTGAGGACATCAAGAAGGTCTCGACCTTCGGCTACGCGCCGCTAATTGCGGATGCGCTGAAGACCGAGGTCGAGGCACTGGGCATCCAGACCGACCTGAGCGCCAAGCAGATGGGAAAAATCCTGTCCAAGGCGGCACAAGCCGAGCTGCGGAACTATGTGATCGCCAACCCCGGCAAGATCGGCGAGACAATCAGCTTTCGCTTTCTGACCAACAGTCGGGTGGATGGCTATATCAAGGGCCGCGTAACGCGCGCATCCATTGCCAATGACAAGAGCATCTCGGTCGCGCAGCTGGATTTCGTCGATCAACTGCGCGATGCGGGCGTTCTTTACAAGGCGTTCAACCCCAGCTTCATCTTCGGTGCCGATGCCTCTGACCAACGGCCCGAGGCGGCGGGGATCGGTGTTTCCATGCTGGGCTCGCTGTTCATGATGTTCGTGGTGCTGGCGCTGGCGCTGCCCATCGGGGTTGCGGCTTCGATCTATCTGGAAGAATTCGCGCCGCAGAACCGGCTGACCGATATTATCGAGGTCAATATCTCGAACCTGGCCGCCGTGCCGTCCATCGTGTTTGGTATTCTGGGGCTGGCCGTGTTCATCAACTACATGCACCTGCCGACCTCGGCCCCGCTGGTGGGTGGTCTGGTGCTGACGCTGATGAC
>NZ_JALCBM010000002.1:0-16269 GCF_028066395.1 Ruegeria sp. | reverse complement strand
GGGATTGTTGCGGGCTTTCTGTCGCCCAACTCGGCCATGCCGGCGCAGATCTATGAATGGTCGAAACGCGCCGATCCGGCCTTTTACGAACGCGCATGGGGGGGCATCATCATCCTGTTGATCTTCCTCGTGACAATGAACACCATCGCGGTGATCCTGCGCCGCCGCTTTGAACGCCGCTGGTAAATGGGGGCTATGATGAACGATATGACCTTATTGGAGAGAGACGTGGACTCAGCAGCTATCAAGATCGCCGCGAAGAATGTTCAGGTCTATTACGGCGAAACCCACGCCATCAAGGACGTGAATGTCGAGATCGAGGACAAGACCGTCACCGCCTTCATCGGCCCCTCGGGCTGCGGCAAGTCCACCTTTCTGCGCTGCCTGAACCGGATGAACGACACGATCGACATCTGCCGGGTTACGGGCGATATCCTGCTGGATGGCGAGGATATCTATGACAAACGCGTCGACCCGGTGCAACTGCGTGCCAAGGTGGGCATGGTGTTCCAGAAGCCCAACCCGTTCCCCAAATCGATCTATGACAACGTGGCCTATGGCCCGCGCATCCACGGCCTTGCCAAGAACAAGGCGGAACTGGACGAGATTGTTGAGAAATCCCTGCGTCGCGGAGCCATCTGGGATGAGGTCAAGGACCGTCTGGATGCCCCCGGAACCGGTCTGTCGGGCGGTCAGCAACAGCGCCTGTGCATCGCCCGTGCCGTGGCCACCGAGCCCGAGGTTCTGTTGATGGACGAACCCTGTTCGGCCTTGGATCCGATTG
Organism: Ruegeria sp.; assembly: GCF_028066395.1. Lineage (GTDB taxonomy): Bacteria > Pseudomonadota > Alphaproteobacteria > Rhodobacterales > Rhodobacteraceae > Ruegeria. Next base: position 15,485 of record NZ_JALCBM010000002.1, on the reverse strand, counting down.
CCACGGCGCAGGTCGAGGAGCTGATTGACGAGCTGCGCACGCGCTATTCGGTGGTGATCGTGACCCACTCTATGCAGCAGGCCGCGCGGGTCAGTCAGAAGACCGCGTTCTTCCATCTGGGCAATCTGGTCGAGTTCGGCGAGACGGGACAGATTTTCACCAACCCCGAAGACCCGCGCACCGAAAGCTATATCACCGGCCGGATCGGCTGAACCAAAGGATCTGGATATGACCGAACAACATATTGCATCCGCCTTCGACCGGGATCTCGAAGCCATTCAGGCCCATATCATGAAGATGGGCGGGCTGGTCGAGGCCGCGATCATGAACGCCGCCCGCTCGCTGGAGACCCGCGATCACGAACTGGCACAAGAGGTGCGGCAGGGCGACAAGGCCATCGACGCGCTGGAGGATCTGATCAACGAGGAAACCGCCCGGCTGATCGCCCTGCGCGCGCCCACGGCGGGCGATTTGCGGCTGGTTCTGTCGGTCCTCAAGGTGTCCGCGAACCTTGAACGGATCGGCGATTACTCCAAGAACATCGCCAAGCGCACCACGGTTCTGGTCGAGGCAAGCGAGATCAACGGCAGCGCCGCCGCCCTGCGCCGCATGGCGCGCGAGGTTGAACGGATGCTGCGCGACGCGCTGGACGCCTATATTCAGCGCGATGCCGAACTGGCCTCGGACGTGATCGAACGCGATGAGGAGGTCGACCAGATGTATAATGGCCTGTTCCGTGAATTCCTGACCTTCATGGCCGAGGACCCGCGCAATATCTCGGCCTGCATGCATCTGCATTTCATTGCCAAGAACATCGAACGGATGGGCGACCACGTCACCGCCATTGCCGAGCAGGTCGTCTATCTGGTTACCGGCGAACGCCCGACCGAGGCGCGGCCCAAGGCCGATATCACCTCGCAAACCGCATAAGGGATAGGGATCATGTCTGCCGATCAACCGACGGTTCTGGTGGTCGAGGACGAGCTGGCCCAGCGTGAAGTGCTGGCCTACAACCTCGAAGCCGAAGGCTTTCGCGTGTCCAAAGCCACCAGCGGGGACGAGGCGCTGCTGCTGGTCGATGAAGACAGCCCCGACATCATCGTGCTGGACTGGATGATGCCCAATCTCAGCGGGATCGAGGTCTGTCGCCGTCTGAAAACCCGTCCCGATACCCGTGCGATTCCGATCATCATGCTGTCGGCCCGATCCGAAGAGGTCGACAAGGTGCGGGGGCTGGAAACCGGGGCGGATGACTATGTGGTCAAACCCTATTCGGTGGTCGAATTGATGGCCCGTGTCCGCACTCAGCTGCGCCGGGTGCGACCCGCGACGGTGGGGCTGCGGCTGGAGTTCGACGATATCATTCTGGATGCCGAGACCCACAAGGTCAGCCGGGGCGATCAGCCGCTGAAACTGGGCCCGACCGAGTTCCGCCTGCTGAGCACCTTCATGGAAAAGCCGGGCCGTGTCTGGAGCCGGGACCAGTTGCTGGACCGGGTCTGGGGCCGCGATATCTATGTCGATACGCGCACGGTGGACGTACATATCGGACGGTTGCGCAAGGCGCTGACCCAGCATGGCGGCGCGGACCCGATTCGCACCGTGCGCGGCGCTGGATACGCGTTGGGGTAGAGGTTACCGGGGCAGGGCCTCTTCGCTTTGGGCCTGCCCAGACAGCCAGTGGCGGAATTCACGCAGTGCCGGGTCCTCGGATTTCTCGTGCGGCCAGACCAGATAGTATGCGCCCAGCGTCTCGACGCTATCGGAAAACGCTGCTGTCAGGGCGCCGGTGGCAAGGTCCTGTTCGACCAGATAATTCGGCAGCAAGGCCACTCCCAATCCGTGCAACGCGGCCTGATTGATCGTGGTGAACTGATCGTAAACAGTGCCGGGCAGGGGGTCGGGATGATCGACTCCCATCTGCCGGAACCATTGCTGCCAGGCGCGCGGGCGGGTCTGAATGTGCAGCAGCGGCAGTTTCAGCAAGTCCCGGGGGGAGGCCGGGGTGCCGCTCGGCAGCAGCGCGGGCGCGCAGACCGGAATGACCCGTTCCACCTGCAACAGCAGCCGGTCGGTGCCGGGCCAGTCCGGTTCACCAAAATGCAGCGCCGCATCAAAGGGTTCGGCGGTAAAGCTGAACGGGCGCAGCCGCGTGGTCATGTTGATCGTGACATCCGGATGACGCCGCGCGAAATCGGGCAGGCGTGGCACCAGCCAACGCATCCCGAAGGTGGGCAGGATGGCCAGATTAACCATCCCTCCGGCCGGGGCCACATGCAGTTTCAACGCGGCTTGTGCGATCTGGGCCAGCGCGGATCGAACCTCCTGCACGTAATCCTGCCCGGCGGGCGTCAGCGACAACCGCTTGCGGTCGCGCTGGATCAGTTCAGCACCCAATTGCGCCTCAAGCGTCTGCAATTGACGACTGACCGCGCTTTGGGTCAGGGCCATCTCGTCAGCCACAGCCGAGGCCGAGCCGAGACGGTCCAGCGCCTCTAACGCGCGCAGGGCCGTGATTGAGGGCAGGATAGGGCGGTTCGGTCTCATCTATGCGTTTTAGTCATGAAAACTTGAGAATGTCTCGCTGTTTTTTGCAAGAAACTCAGATTAAGCTGCGCGCAACCGCCTTTTACAGGAGACATGCCATGAACGCCCCCGACCCCAAACCGACCCTGCGCGCCAAAGACAAGCCTGATCTGGGTTCCTTTGCCTGGGATGACCCGTTCCGCCTGCACGATCAGTTGGAAGAGGATGAACGTCTGATCGCCGAAAGCGCCCGCAGTTACGCGCAGGAGAAACTGCAGCCGCGCGTGACCGAGGCGTTCCAGAAAGAAGAAACCGACCCCGAGATTTTCCGCGAAATGGGCGAAATGGGCCTGCTGGGCACCACGCTTCCCGAGGAATATGGCGGCATAGGCGCGGGCTACGTAACCTACGGCCTTGTCGCGCGCGAGGTTGAGCGTGTGGACAGCGGTTACCGGTCGATGATGTCTGTCCAAAGCTCTCTGGTGATGTATCCGATCTATGCGTATGGCTCGGAAGAACAACGCCGCAAATATCTGCCGAAACTGGCCAGTGGCGAATGGATTGGCTGTTTCGGCCTGACCGAACCGGATGCGGGGTCGGACCCCGCCGGGATGAAAACCCGCGCCGAAAAGATCGACGGCGGCTATCGCCTGACCGGCAGCAAGATGTGGATTTCAAACAGCCCGATTGCCGATGTCTTTGTCGTCTGGGCCAAGTCCGACGCCCATGACGGCAAAATCCGCGGCTTTGTTCTGGACAAAGGCACCAAGGGGCTGAGCGCGCCCAAGATCGAAAACAAGCTGAGCCTGCGCGCCTCGATCACCGGAGAGATCGTTCTGGACGGCGTCGAAGTGGGCGAGGGTGCCTTGCTGCCGCATGTGCAGGGCTTGAAAGGTCCGTTCGGTTGCCTGAACCGCGCGCGCTACGGCATCAGTTGGGGCACCATGGGCGCTGCCGAGGCGTGTTGGCACGCGGCGCGGCAATACGGTCTGGATCGCAAACAGTTCAACCGTCCGCTGGCGCAGACCCAGTTGTTTCAGAAGAAACTGGCCGATATGCAGACCGAGATCGCATTGGGCCTGCAGGCCAGCCTGCGCGTTGGTCGCCTGATGGATCAGGCCGAAGCGGCGCCCGAGATGATCTCGATCGTCAAGCGCAACAATTGCGGCAAAGCGTTGGAGATCGCGCGGCATGCCCGTGACATGCATGGCGGCAACGGCATCAGCCTGGAATTCCAGGTTGTGCGTCACATGATCAACCTTGAGACGGTGAACACCTATGAGGGGACCCATGACGTGCACGCGCTGATCCTGGGGCGCGCGCAGACCGGGTTGCAGGCGTTCTACTAAAAATCGTGTAATTGGTATTATGTAAAATAATTATCCAAATATACGCCGCCATGCCAACCGCATTGGCGGCGTGTTCTCAGGATGTTACGCTGCATTGTGAATTCATCTGACACGGATGTTTGCAATGCAGCTACAAGACAAAACCGTTGTGGTGACCGGTGCAGCCGACGGAATCGGCAAAGGTCTGGCTGAACGCTTCGCCAAGGATGGCGCGCGTGTTGTCTGTTCCGATATCGACCTGCCCGGAGCGTCCCGCGTTGCGTCTGCGATTGGCGGTCATGCGCTGCATTGTGATGTCTCGTGCGAGGATGACATCCAATCTCTGATCGAAACGGTCGAAAGCTCGTTCGGCACGATCGATCTGTTTTGCGCCAATGCCGGGATTCTGACCCTTGGCGGTGTTGATGTGTCGGATGATGATTGGGATCGGATCTGGAAGATCAACGTGATGTCCCATGTCTGGACCGCGCGCCATCTGATGCCGAGGATGGTTGCGCGCGGGTCCGGTTATCTGCTGATCACGGCCTCGGCGGCTGGGTTGCTCAATCAGCCCGGCGCGGCACCATATGCGGTGACGAAACACGCAGCCGTGGGTTTGGCGGAATGGCTGGCGCTGACTTATGGCAATCAAGGCATCAAAGTTTCGGTATTGTGCCCACAGGCCGTGCGGTCGCTGATGACGCGTGGGCATGAGGACTCGGTCGCGGCAATTGATGGCATGTTAGAGCCTGATGACGTGGCACAGGCCTGTGTCGAGGCTATCGCTCGGGAACGGTTTCTGGTTTTGCCGCATCCGCAGGTTTCGGATTACATGCAGCTCAAGACGTCCGACTATGATCGTTGGATCACGGGGATGCAGAATTTAAATCAACGCTTTACAGGCGATTCCTAAGATTTCTTGCGCGCAGGCCGCAGCAGGCCTTCCTGCGCGACCGAGGCAACCAATGTGCCGTCCTGCGCAAAGATGGAGCCTCGGTTAAAACTACGCCCCTGCCCCGTCCATGGCGATTCCATCGAATACAGATGCCAGTTCTGAAACCACACCGGCGCATGGAACCAAAGCGCATGATCCAGACTGGCGCCATTGATTTCACCGGAAAACCAGCTGAGCCCGTGCGGCCGCATCCCGGAACTCAGCAGGCTCATGTCCGAGGCATATGCCAGCAGCAGATGTTGCGTGACCGTATCGGCTTGATCGGCCGCTTTCATTCGGAACCACAGGCTATTGCGATCATTTGATTTTTCCGGCGTGAAGACGTCCAACGGTGCGACTTCGCGCACTTCGATGGGCCGCTCGCGCAGCAGTTCGGACCGCAACCGTTCGGGCACGCGCGGCAGGTATTTCTGCCGCAATTCCTCACGCGATGGGTGATGTTCCGGCCCGGCAATATCAGGCATCGGGTGCTGGTGATCCCAACCGTCATCCTGCACGTGGAACGATGCGGACATGTTCAGGATCTGTTTTCCATGTTGAATGGCAACAACCCGCCGCGTGGTGAAAGAGCCTCCGTCCCTTGCGCGATCCACTTGATAGATCACCGGAATCTCCGGGTCGCCGGGGCGGATGAAATAGGCGTGCAGCGAGTGGCACAGGCGCTGATCGACAGTTCGGTAAGCGGCCGCAAGGGCCTGTGCGATCACCTGACCGCCAAAAATCCGCGTGGGCGTTTCGCCACCCGATCCGGTGCCGCGAAACAGATCGACCTCAAGCGGTTCGATATTCAGCAGGTCCAGCAGAATGCGTTCGGCTTCGGTCATCCCACCAATCCTCCGAGGACAAGGGAGCGCAGTTCGGCCCGCGAGGGATACGAACTGGAAGGGGAAAGCTGCGTGAAAAACACGGTTGTCAGATCGTTGACCGGGTCGATCCAGAAAAAGGTTGAGGCCATACCGCCCCAGCCGAAATCGCCCACCGAGGATGGCGCACCCAACCGGCCCGGGTTCAGAACCACCGATCCGCCGATGCCGAACCCGGTGCCTTGCATGGGTTGTTCGGCGAAACTCTGCGGTCCCATCGATGCAATGTCGCCCGGTAAGTGATTGCACAGCATGTATTCTGTGGTCTTCGGTCCCAGCAATCGGGCGCCGTTTCCGGTTCCCTTGTTGCGCAGCATCTCGGCAAATCGGCTGTAATCGTCAATCGTGCCGACCAGCCCACCGCCGCCGGAAAACGTGGTGGCCGCTTCGAACGGGGATGAACCGGCGGCATCAACCAGACGCAGCGTTTCACCCCCTTGGCGCGCGGTGTTTAGGGCCATCGCATCACCCTCCAATGGGGTATAAAGCGACGCGAACCGGTCCCCTGCCCCCGGTGGCACCGAAAACCCGGTTTCCGTCATCCCAAGCGGCGCGAAAATCTGATCCGCAAAAAAGCGATCCAGTGGCTGGCCCGAGATGATTTCGACCACGCGGCCAATGACATCAATACCGGTTGAATACTCCCAACGTGTGCCGGGCTGAAACGCCAGTGGCAGGGTGGCAAGCAGATCAACCCGATCGGCCAAAGGCCCTTGATCAGGCGAAAAAATCAGATCGAGTCTGTCCATTTCTTGCGGCAGAAGACCGGGATTGAACGGATAGCTGAGGCCGCTTGTATGGGTCAGCATCTGATGCAGGGTTGGTGTGGCCGCATCCTCGGTTTGATCCAGGCTTTCCGCACCGGGGATCAACGCCTGCATGGATTGAAACGCGGGCAGAAAGTCAGAGACCGGCGCGTCCAGATGCACCAGCCCGCGCTCTGCCAGCATCATCAGCGCGACCGAGGTCACGGGTTTGGTCATCGAATAAATCCGCGCAACCGTGTCCCGTTCGAACGGCAGGTCGTTTTCAACGTCGCGCTGCCCGCAACTGTGAAAAAACGCCTCTTGCCCGTGCTGCCTGATCAATAGCGCGCTGCCGGGGTATTTCCGTTCCGCCACGTATCGGTGCATCCAATCTTGCAGATGGTTCAGGGCTGTCGGGTCAAATCCCATATTTCGGCTCCGGCATGTGTTTTTGCGATACTGCCGCGCCGGGGTCGGAAACGACAGCAGAAATCCGCGCTGAAGCGTGGAAAACTCTGAGAGAGGCCCTGCGCCCTGTTAAACTGTGGGTGGAACAGATTCGCCTTTGCACCGTTATTGATCCGGAGAAACATCATGACGCAGCCTATTGGTTTCATGTATGATTTTAGCAGTCCCAACGCCTATCTGGCGCATAAGGTCCTGCCCGATCTGGCAGAGCGTCATGGTGTGGCGCTGACCTATAACCCGGTCCTGCTGAGCATCGTTTTCAAGGCGACCCATAACCAAAGCCCGTTTCAGGCCTTTTCCGAGAACCGCCAGAAAACCGCGTATCTGACCCATGACCTGCACCGTTTTGCCCGCCGTCGGGGGATCAGTTTTCACATGAGCCCGCATTTCCCGCCCAACACCAAATTTGCCATGCGTGGCGCGGTGTTTGCGCAGGGAAAGCCGTGGGAGGTCAAGTATATAGACGCTGTATTTGATGCGATCTGGGTGCATGGGCAAAAGATCGATGATGTGAATGTCCTGATGGATGTCGTGCGGGAAAATGACTTGCCCGCACGCAAAATACGTGAGGCATTGGGAGATGCCGAAATCAAGCAGCAGCTGAAGGATCAGAGCAAGGCGGCGGTGCGGTCGGGCGTTTTCGGCGTGCCGACGATGTTTGCCGGGCCTGAGATGTTTTTCGGCAAGAACAGCCTCGCCAATCTGGAGTTGGAGCTTTCGCGGACCTAACCGTTCAGCGCATCCAATCCATGCCGTGCAAACAGCGGCACATAGCTGCCGAACGCCCGCGCGCGATCGGGGTCTGACGCGTTGCCATCCAGCGCACGCTTGTACACGCCTTGCAGAATGCCAGCCATGCGGAAGAATGTGAACGCCAGATAAAATCCAAAGTTATCAATCCGGTCCAGCCCTCTTCTCACGCAATAGCTTGCGATGAACTGTTGATCCGAAGGCAGGCCCAGATTGACGCGATCGACCCCAGCCAGGCCACGCCCTTCCTTGCCCGGTGGCATCTGCCATTGCATGATCACGGCAGCCAGATCGGCATAGGGGTGCCCGATTGTCGAAAGCTCCCAATCCAGCACACCGACGCAGCACGTGCTGTTTTGATGGAACAGCAGATTGTCGATGCGGAAATCGCCATGCACCAGCGTTCGCTGCCCGTCATCCGCGGGGACCGAGCGTTCCAGTGCCGAAATCAGACTGTCCATATCCGCAATCTGTTCTGTCTCAGCCGCGCGGTACTGTTGGGTCCAACGGGCGATCTGACGCTCGTAATAATTACCCGGTGGCCCGTAATCGGACAGGCCGATAGCGTCGATATCCACCTCGTGCAGCGCGGCCAGCACCCGGTTCATTTCGTCCACGATCCCGGCCCGTGTGGTGTTGCTGTCGCCCTTCATCAAGGGCTCGGGAAAACCGCGTCCGGGCAGATGCTCCATCACGTAAAAGGCAGATCCGATGACACTGTCATCTTCGCAGAGCAGGTACATCTCGGGCACCGGAACCCGACTGCCGGACAGCGCCTGTTGGACGCGGAACTCACGCTCGACCGCATGTGCGGATTTCAGCAGCACCCCGGGCGGTTTGCGGCGCAGGACGTAACTCTTGCCCGGTGTTTGCAAAAGATAGGTGGGGTTGGATTGGCCGCCGGTGAATTTCGTGGCGTCCAGCGGCCCCTCATAATCCGCGAGATGTGATTTAAGGTAGTCGTCTACTGCATTTAAATTAAATGTTTTTTCCGAGGCCATGATATAAACCTGTCACAGCGCATCGGCAAAGATATTGCCGCCGCTTTGCACATTGATCCCGCCCGAGACCGGGATGACCGCGCCGGTGACATAGCTGCCGCCCTGCCCGGACAGGAACAACACGCAGCCGGCGATGTCTTCATCCCGGCCTACACGGCCCAGTGGGACGCCCTGCCCGACCTTTTTGCGGGTTTCGGGATTGGCGGTGGCAAAAGCAGTCATCTTGGACACGAACGGCCCCGGCGCGAGGGCGTTGACCGTGATCCGATACGGCGCCAGTTCCTTCGCCATGATCTTGGTCAGATGGATCACCGCCGCTTTGGACGCCGAATAGCTGTAGGCGCCGTCACCCATGGGCGCTTCTCCCATGACCGAGGCGACATTGATGACCCGGGCGGGGTTTTCATCCTCGGCCGAGGCCATCAACAGGGGCAGCAATTTCTGCGTCAGGTGGAAGATCCCGGCGACGTTCACCGACATGACCTTGTCCCAGGCGTCATAGGGGAATTGCCCCATGGGCGCACCCCAGGTCAAACCTGCATTATTCATCAGGATATCAAGGGTTTTCACACGGCTATTCACCTGATCAACCAAAGCATCTATCCCGGCTTCGCTGCCCAGATCACCGGCGAATCCTTCGGCAGAACCCGGCGCGTCCAGCGCGTTCAACTCGGTCGCGACGGCCTGACAGGCATCGCCCTTGCGCGAGGCGATCAGCACATGCGCCCCGGCCCGCACAAATGCCTCGGCCGCCATCCGACCGATTCCGGTGGCCCCTCCGGTCACCAGCGCTGTTTTTCCGGTCAGCGAAAACAGGGTCTCGGGCGTCATGGTCATTCCTTCTTGGGCGGCGGGTTATGTTTGATGTGGCTCTAATCCAACGCTTTTGGCGTGCGTGGCGCAAGTCAATCCCGGGATTACTCTGCGTCACGAAACCGGCCTGGCCATCAGGCTATCGGTTAAGTTGAGGGTCGCCCCTGGCTTGTGTGATTAAGATTATACCCAATCTCTCGGAAACAAGACATCATACGGCATCAATGCTCGCGTCATAAGAGCAGTCGCGGCTGGACGCCTCTGGCAATCGGGTTTATGAAAACAGGATAATGGGGATAGTGAAGAAATGCAGAACATCCTGGTTTTGAATGGCCCGAACCTGAACCTTCTGGGCACCCGCCAGCCCGAGGTTTATGGCCGCACCACGTTACAGATGATTGAAGAATTATGCGTGTCCCATGGCAAGTCCAATGGACAGACCGTGACGCATTTCCAATCCAATCACGAAGGCGCGCTGATCGACGCCATCCATGCAGCCCGTGACGCACAGGACGGGATCGTTCTGAACGCGGGCGCGTATACCCATACATCGGTGGCGCTGATGGATGCGATTTCTTCGGCCGCCGTGCCGGTCGTCGAGGTGCATCTGTCCAACATTCACGCGCGCGAGCCCTTTCGCCACAAGTCTTACATCGCGCCGGTGGCGATCGGTCAGATCTGCGGATTTGGCGCCACCAGCTATGTTCTGGCGCTGGATGCGCTTGCGGCGCATTTGCGGAAGGAGGGCGCGGGATGAACCTGTCCGAGTATCTCAACTTTCTAAGCTACGCGAAGACGCTGGAAGAGCTTTGGGATGCACATTGCCGCCAGATGGCGCAATACGGGTTCGACCGGCTGCTTTACGGCTATACGCAATACCGCACCGAAACCTCGCTGGGTGACCCCGAGGATTTTGTGATCCTGACCAACCATTGTCAGGACTATCTGGATGGGTTCCTGCGTCGGGGGCTGTATTTCAACGCGCCGATGCTGAAATGGGCGCTGCAGAACGAAGGCGCCGCAAGCTGGCGCATGATCAACGAAGCCATGTCCAGCGGCACCATGACCGAAGAGGAGCGGCAGGTCTACGAATTCAATCGCGCCAAAGGGGCATCCGTCGGGTTCACGATCAGCTTCACCTCGGTCTCGATGCGGTCCAAGGGCGCGATTTCGATGGCGCATTATGGCGACAAGACGCAGGATCAGATTGATGCGATCTGGGACAAGCATGGTGAGGACATCCTGCTGATGAACAACATGGCGCATCTGAAAATCCTCACCCTGCCCTATAACGCGCCGAACCGGGCCCTGACCAAGCGTCAGCGCGAGGCGCTGCAATGGGTGGGTGACGGCAAGACGACGCAGGATATCGCGCTGCTGATGGGCCTGACCTCGGCCACCGTTGAAAAACATCTGCGTCTTGCGCGCGAAGCGCTGAGCGTCGAGACCACCGCACAGGCCGTTCTGAAGGCGTCACTGCAGAACCAGATGTTCGTGATGGAGGCCTGACACCCGGGGCGGTTGACGCGAAATCGCATCAGTTGACCCTAGGTAAGGAATACATGACTTTCCAAATCTACCCCTAAAATTGCAAAGTGTTAATGTTCCGTGAGTGGTGGCTTTAGCCAGGGAACATGTGATCGGATCTTTGCAATAACAGGGCTCTCCGATCGGTCTGACACAGGGGCGTTTATTCGTCCGCGTACCTGGGTTGGAAATTTGGAGGGCCTCGACCATCCCCATCATGCGGGGCCCTCCAGTCTCTCTCCCTTACATCCGCAGCGGTTTGGCCCACAGCAGGTCATGAGAATCAAAAAGCCGGTCACGCAGAACGCGACCGGCTTTGACATGTGTAAAGCGGCCCCCTTGCGAGGGCCGTTTCAACCTTAGCCCTGAGCGGCCTTGGCGACCTCGGCTGCGAAGTCTTCTTTTTCGACCACGATGCCTTCGCCAACTTCCAGACGCACGAAACCGGTGATGGTGGCGCCGGCCTCTTTGGCAGCGGCTTCAACGGTCAGGTCGGGGTTCACGACGAATTGCTGGTTCAGCAGAGTCGATTCCGCCACGAATTTCTTCATGCGGCCAACGATCATCTTCTCGATCACCTGCTCCGGCTTGCCGGATTCGCGGGCGATGTCCATCTGAACCTGCTTTTCCTTCTCGACAACTGCCGGGTCCATGTCCGCCTCGGACAGGGCCGCCGGGTTCACGGCCGCGATGTGCATCGCGATCTGCTTGCCGATGGCTTCGTCACCACCGGACAGAGCAACCAGAACGCCGATTTTGCCCATGCCGCTGGTGGCGGCGTTGTGGACGTAGGACACAACGGTGTCGCCCGACAGTTTCGACATGCGGCGCACCGACATGTTTTCGCCAATGGTGGCGATCTTGTCGGTCAGGGTGTCGGCAACGTTCTTGCCACCCAGATCAGCGGCCAGCAGAGCGTCAACATCAGCAACGCCTTCAGCGGCATAAGCGATCTTGCCAACCATCTCCTGGAATTCAGCGTTTTTCGCAACGAAGTCGGTTTCCGAGTTCACTTCGACAGCAACACCGTTGCCGCCGTTGACGTGAACGGCCACCAGACCTTCGGCTGCGGTACGGCCTGATTTCTTTGCCGCCTTGGCCAGACCTTTGGTGCGCAGCCAGTCAACGGCTTCGTCCATGTTGCCGCCGGTTTCGGTCAGCGCTTTTTTCGCGTCCATCATGCCTGCGCCGGTTGCGTCGCGCAGTTCTTTCACCATTGCTGCTGTGATTGCCATCTCTTGGCTCTCCTCAATTCAAACGGAATAGGGGCAGGTCTACCCTGCCCCATATGTCAATTACGTGACGGGCAGCTTACGCTTCGGCCGGCGTTTCCGATGCAGTTTCTGCTTCGGCGGGGGCTTCTTCAGCAACGACTTCTTCAACCGGTGCTTCTTCGAATGCGCCCAGGTCAACGCCTGCTGCACCCATCTGAGCGGTCATGCCGTCCAGAGCGGCGCGTGCGGCCAGATCGCAGTACAGAGCGATTGCGCGCGCTGCGTCGTCATTGCCAGGGATGATGTAATCCACACCATCGGGCGAGCAGTTGGTGTCGACAACAGCCACAACCGGGATACCCAGCTTGTTGGCTTCGGCGATGGCCAGTGCTTCTTTCTTGACGTCGATGACGAACAGCAGGTCCGGAACGCCGCCCATTTCGCGGATACCGCCCAGCGATGCCTGCAGCTTGGCCTGGTCACGCTCCATGCCCAGACGCTCTTTCTTGGTCAGGCCCTCGGCGCCCGATTCCATCGCTTCATCGATCTGGTTCAGACGATTGATCGACTGGGAAACGGTTTTCCAGTTGGTCAGCGTGCCGCCCAGCCAGCGGTGGTTCATGAAGTACTGCGCCGACTTCTCAGCGGCATCTGCGATCGGCTGAGCTGCCTGACGCTTGGTGCCAACGAACAGAACGCGGCCGCCTTTTGCGACGGTGTCACGAACGGCCTGCAGCGCCTGATCCAGCATCGGAACGGTCTGGGTCAGGTCCATGATGTGGATGCCATTGCGCGAGCCGTAGATGAACGGGCCCATGCGGGGATTCCAACGCTGTGTCTGGTGACCAAAGTGAACGCCAGCTTCCAGCAGCTGACGCATGGTGAACTCGGGAAGAGCCATGCTATTTTCCTTTTCCGGTTTACGCCTGGGCGGGGGTGAAAGAAGCGGATGCTCCAACCGGCGGGCCTGATAAGGATGTCTCCCTCAAAAAGCCCAAACCCCGCCTGCGGGTTTGAATGGCGCGCGTATACGGCAGGTTTGATGGCAGTGCAAGGGCCAAATGCCCTTATTTTTCAAGCCGCGCCAAGCGGTGAGCGTGGCGCACCGCCTCTTCGCAATGGGCGGCCAGCGCCTTGCGGTCGGCAAAGTCACTGACCTTCGCGGGCGCATGGTAGATCAGCTCGACCGTACCTTGCCGCCGCGCGCCCAGGGCTTTCAGCAGATGCGGCGCGAAATCCATGTCGCCCCACCAGCCATAGAACCGGTCAGGCTGGCCTTTGGGGGCGTGAAAGACGACCGACACCGGCTGCACATACATGAATTCCCGCAATCCGTCCGCAAAGAACGCCGCGAAAAGCGTTGATTTGAATGGTAAAACCCGCAATCCATCGGTCGAGGTGCCCTCGGGAAAGAACAACAGCTTGTGCCCGGCTTTCAGGCGGGTTTCGAAAATCTTCGTCTGTTCACGCGCCTTCTTGCGGTCACGTTCGATGAACACGGTTCCGGTGGCGCGGGCCAGCCAGCCGATGCCGGGCCATTGCGCCACCTCGGCTTTTGAGACGAAATAAACCCGTTTGCGCGCGTTCAGCGCAAAGATATCCAGCCATGAGGTATGATTGGCCACCACCGCCCCCCGTTCGCGCATCAACTGGCCCGAGCTGCGAAAGCCCATGCCCAGAATGCGAAACGCGTTGCGGCAGACAAATTGTGTGATGAAGGGTGTGATCGGGCGCTGTACGCCGAACAAGGGACGTTCGATCAGGCGGAGGGTCAGCAGCACGAACAGTCCGCCAAAGACCAGCAGCGCCAGCGGGACGCCGCGCAGGATCACCAGAGCCCAGCCCAGTAGGCCCAGTTCGACCGGATCCGGCGCGTCCTCACTGGTCCAGAGCGGATCGGTCACCGGGCTACGCTCCGCCATAGATGCGCCTTTGCCGGTCGTTCATGCGGGTGGTGTCCAGGATCAGACACACATCGGTGGTGTTAAAAGCGTGGTCGATAAAGGCGCCCTCGCCCACGAAACCGCCCAGACGCAGATAGGCTTTGATCAGCGCGGGCACCTGAACCATCGCCGCGCGCCGGTCCAGAGCGTCCGGTGCCACAAGGTTCATGGGTTGATACACGCTGGGCTGCGCCCGCACCCGCAGATCAGGCGGCGCAAGGTGGTTGTGATGCAGCATTGACAAGGGCTGCGCCAGTTCGGTCACATCGGTGCCGTGGAAACTGGCGACGCCGAACAGCACCTCGATCTCGCGGTCGGTGACATAGCGGGCCAGCCCGTTCCACAGGTGATACATCGCTGTGCCGCCCCGATAATCGCGATGCAGGCAGGACCGGCCCAACTCCAGCAGCTTGCGACCGCTCTGTTTCAGAACCGTCAGATCATATTCATCTTCAGAATAGAACTGCCCCAGTTCCACTGCACGTTCGCCCGGTAACAGCCTGTAAACGCCCACAACTTCGCCGGTAGCGTCATCATAGGCCAGCATATGGTCGAAATAGGGATCGAACCGGTCCTGCTCTAGCCCGGCCTCGTGATCGACCATGTCTCCACCACCGCCGAGTTCCCGCACGAACACCTCATATCGCAAGCGCTGCGCGGCGCGCAGTTCGGCCTCGGTCTCGGCCAGTTTGACGGTGAATGAGGGGCCAGAATCCGGCATCAAAGGGGCAGTTCCGCTGTTTGATCTGCGCGCTGATAGCGCAGAATTCGGGGGTATGGCAATAAGTCTGCTCTGGCCAAGGTTGTTAACCTTTTCTAAACCAGTTTCACGGATCAAAGACCGGCATCAGGGCGATGCGCGTTCCGTCGATTACCACTTTCCCCTGCTCGCGAAAGTTCACGGTGATCTTGCCTGCGATGTTGGACTGAACCTGTCCGACGCCCCAATCGGGGAAATCCGGGTGGCGGACATACATGCCCGGTGCAAGAATGGCATTGAGGTCTGTCATGTCGGGGCTCCGGTCCGGCGGCAGATGCAGCAGGAGGTACGCATGGGCGGCTCAGACGTCAACCTTGCCGAGTTGATCGGTTCCCGGATCTGCCACGATCTGATCAGCCCGATCGGCGCGATCACCAATGGGCTGGAACTGTTGGAGATGGTGGGCGGCTCGCAAGGCCCCGAGATGGAGCTGATCTCGGGCAGTGTCGGCAGCGCCGGGGCCAAGATCCGCTTTTTTCGGGTGGCTTTTGGCGCGGCGAGTGATCAGCCCTTGGGCCGGGCCGAGGTGACAAGCCTGTTGCAGGACATCGAACAGGCCAGCCGCGTCCGCGTGCGCTGGCACGTGACCGA
>NZ_JALCBM010000051.1:31525-33468 GCF_028066395.1 Ruegeria sp. | reverse complement strand
TGCCTGCTGTGGCGATGGTGACCGCCAGCCACAACCCCAACGGCTGGACCGGGGTAAAGATGGGCTTTGAACGCCCCCTGACCCACGGCCCCGACGAGATGGCCGAACTGCGCGACATTGTCCTGAATGGCGAAGGTCAGGCGCGCGCGGGCGGGTCTTACGAATTCGTGGATGGCGTGCGCGAGGCCTATATCGACGATCTGATCGGCGATTTCAAAATGTCCCGCCCGCTCAAGGTGGTGTGCGCCACCGGCAACGGCACCGCATCGGCCTTCGCGCCCGAGATTTTCGAGCGTATGGGCGTTGAGATTGTGCCCAGCCACAACCGGCTGGACTATACTTTCCCCAGCTACAACCCCAACCCCGAGGCCATGGAAATGTTGCATGACATGGCCGGCACGGTGAAATCCAGCGGCGCCGATCTGGCGCTGGGATTTGACGGCGATGGTGATCGCTGCGGTGTCGTTGATAATGAGGGCGAAGAGATTTTCGCCGACAAGGTGGGTGTCATCATGGCCCGCGATCTGGCCAAGCTGCATCCGGGTGCCACCTTTGTCGCCGATGTGAAATCCACCGGCCTGTTCGCCAGCGATCCCGAATTGCAGGCCCATGGCGTCAAGGCCGATTACTGGAAAACCGGCCACAGCCATATGAAACGCCGCGTCAAGGAAATCGGCGCGCTGGCAGGGTTCGAGAAATCGGGTCACTACTTTCTGGCCGAGCCCATCGGGCGCGGCTATGACTGCGGCATGCGCGTGGCGGTGGAAATCTGCAAGCTGATGGACCGCAACCCGAATCAGAGCATGTCGGACCTGCGCAAGGCCCTGCCAAAAACATGGTCCACCCCCACCATGTCGCCCTATGCCGCCGACACCGAGAAATACGACATCCTGCAACGGCTGGTGGACAAGCTGGTCGCCAAGGCCGAGGCGGGCGACAGCTTTGCCGGACGCGCGATCAAAGAGGTGGTCACGGTCAACGGCGCACGGGTCATTCTGGACAATGGCAGCTGGGGTCTGGTGCGGGCGTCCTCGAACACACCAAATCTGGTTGTGGTTTGCGAAAGCAGCGACAGCGAGGCAGAGATGCGCGCCATTTTCGCCGAGATCGACGCGGTGATCCGTACCGAGCCCGGCGTTGGCGACTACGATCAGACCATCTGAACTTAGGGGGCGGCCTGCCCCCTAGTCTCCACCAAACAGTTTCAGCAGACCCTTCTTGGCCTCGTCCTCAAGCTTGTTCTTGAGGGCGTCTTCGATCTGCCCGGTATCGGTGATGCCGGTGTTCAGCTCATCGCCGACCTTGTCCAGCACCTGCTGCTTGGCACCATCCTCCAATGCCTTGAGCTTACCCTCGGCAGCGGCCTCGATGACCTTGGTAAGGTCGGGCTTGATCGACGGGTTGCTCCATGGTCCCTGAATGCGCACGGGCACAGAAATCCCCTCACCGGAATTGGGCCGCAAGGCGACCGGGGTGAACAGATAGTCGATATCACGCGCGCCCAGACCAACGCGCCCGGCCCCGTCGGCGCGGAAATTGTCCAACTGCATCAGCAGGTCATTATTGTTCAGATTGCCGCCATCCATGGTGAAACTGGCGCTGAGGCTGTTGAACACGGTCGTCCCGCCGGACCCAGTGCCGCGCCCCATCAGCCGATCCAGATCAAAGCCCGAGATCACGCCGCTGCCGACATTGATATTCCCCTTGCCGCTGAGCGAGCGCATGATCTGATCCTCGCTCTGGCCAACACCCAGAAACGACAACGCACCCGATCCGGTGCCCGAGAACCGCTCGATCCCACCCAGCGCGACCAATGCTTGCCGGATGTCGATACCATCGGCCTTCAGATCCCCTCCAACCGACAATCCGTTGCGGTTATTGGCCACGACCTGCCCGTTCAACTGACCGGAAAACAGCGTCGCCGGATGCATTTCCAATACCGC
>NZ_JALCBM010000051.1:25244-31425 GCF_028066395.1 Ruegeria sp. | reverse complement strand
TCGCCCGCGTTCAGGCGCGCGGTGATCTGCGGGGTTGCGGCAATCTGGATATCGGCCTCTCCGCTCACCCGGTTCTGATCCAGAACCGCCACCATATCGCGCAGGGAAATCCGGCCATCGCTGGTATAGGTTATCTGGCCGGTCACCTCGGCGACCTTGCCCAGCCCCTGCGGTACAGAGACACCGCCCTGCCCGAACGCGGCCAGCATCCGGTCGGTGTCCGAGGATTTCACATCGATCTTGCCATCCATCTCTCCGGCCAGATTGACCCGCCCGGCATAATTGAACGCACCACCCGGCGCCGTCATGTTCAGCACCAGTGATGTGACGCTGCCGGTTGCAAAGGCGGGCAGGTCGGGGATCGTCAGGTCCACATTCACCGCGCCGCCGGTGACCGGCATGCTGGCCTGCATCTGCATCGGGGCCGAGACCTCGGGCCAGCGGGCAGACAGATCGACATCGGCGAAATCCATCCGTATCTGGCCGTTTTCAACATAGATCAGCCGGGCATTGGTCAGTTCCAGCCGCTCCAGCGTGATCGCGCCGCTGCTCGGGGCCGCGCCGCTGACCGCCGCGGGCTGGGTCGTTGAAACGGGGGCCGTCAGTTCCCAATTGCCACGGCCATCGTTCAACTCCAGCCGCAGCACCGGGTTGTCGGCCAGAACCCGCTTGATCCGGATATCCCCGCCTAGCAGGGCCGAGGCATCGACGCCCACCGCAAGGCTCTGGGCGCTCAGCATCGGTTCGGACCCGGCCCATTCGGCGTTGCCAAAGGTAACAGGCCCCGTTTCCATCCCCAGAACCGGCCAGAAGGACAGGCTGACATCCCCCGAAAGGGTCAGGTCACGCCCGGTCTGCGTCTTGACCTGTTCGGCCAGAATCGCGCCCAGCTTGTCGCCGGGCATCAGCAGCAAGGCCCCCAGAACCAGTCCGAAAACCGCAACCAGAATGAATAGAATCCGTATCAGCCACTTCATGTTTCGCCACCTGTCGTCTGGGCCTGTCTGCTCAACCCTAAGTCAGCCCTGCGCGGGCGGCATTTGCAAGGGGAAGCTTTCCCCACTATATGCCGCGCCATGAGTACGAACCCGCCGAACCTCCGCCCCGACCTGGCGCCTGCCGCCCGGATCTCTGACGCGCCCCGACAGGACCAGCCGACCCTTGGCATGGTGTCTTTGGGCTGCCCCAAGGCGTTGGTGGATAGTGAGCGTATTCTGACCCGTCTGCGGGCCGAGGGCTATGGCATCTCGCCCGATTACTCCGGTGCCGATGCCGTGATTGTGAACACCTGCGGTTTTCTCGACAGCGCCAAGGCCGAATCGCTTGAGGCGATTGGCGAGGCGCTGGTGGAAAACGGCAAGGTCATCGTCACGGGGTGTCTGGGCGCAGACCCGGACTATATCCGCGAGCATCATCCACGCATTCTGGCGGTCACCGGCCCGCACCAGTATGAACAGGTGCTGGACGCGGTGCATTCCGCCGTCCCCCCCGACCCGGACCCGTTCGTGGACCTGCTGCCCGCCAGCGGCGTGAAACTGACCCCGCGCCATTACAGTTACCTCAAGATATCCGAGGGCTGTAACCACAAGTGCAAGTTCTGCATCATCCCCGACATGCGTGGCAAACTGGCCAGCCGTCCGGCCCATGCAGTGCTGCGTGAGGCCGAGAAGCTGGTCACCTCGGGCGTACGCGAATTACTGGTGATTTCGCAGGATACCTCGGCCTATGGGCTGGATCGGAAATACGATCTGAACCCGTGGAAAGACGGCGAGGTGCGCAGCCACATCACCGATCTGGCGCGCGAACTGGGGCAGATGGAGGCTTGGATTCGCCTGCACTATGTCTACCCCTACCCGCATGTGCGCGAGTTGATCCCGCTGATGGCGGATGCGGGCTGCAATGTATTGCCCTATCTGGATATCCCGTTCCAGCACGCCCATAGGGACGTTCTGAAACGTATGGCCCGCCCGGCGGCAGCGGCCAAGACGCTGGACGAAATCGCCGCGTGGCGCGCGATCTGCCCGGACATCACCCTGCGATCCACCTTCATCGTGGGTTATCCGGGCGAAACCGAGGCCGAGTTCCAGACCCTGCTGGACTGGATGGATGAGGCTCAACTGGATCGTGTCGGCTGTTTTCAATACGAAAACGTCGATGGCGCACGGTCGAACGACCTACCCGATCATGTTCCGGCCGAGGTCAAACAGGACCGCTGGAACCGCTTCATGGAAAAGGCGCAGGCGATTTCCGAGGCCAAGCTGGCCGCCAAGGTGAGCCAGACCCTGCAGGTCATCGTTGACGAGGTCGATGACGAAGCCGCCACCTGCCGCACCAAGGCCGACGCGCCCGAGATTGATGGCAACCTGTTCATTGACGAGGGATTCGAAGGTCTGAAACCCGGCGACATCGTAACGGTCGAGGTTGATGAGGCCGGGGAATATGATCTGTGGGGAAAGTTGGCCTGATCTATCTGGGGATTACGCCCGAAAGCTCAGGTTAGTCCCACAAGCGCCACGACCCAGGCAATCCCGGCAGCGACGGCGGTCAAAGCAACCGCCGCGCTGGCGGCGTCCTTGGCCTGACCCGCCAGTTTGTGATGTTCGGTCGAGGTATGATCTACCGCGCGTTCAATGGCAGTGTTGAACAGCTCGGCCACCAGAACCAGCAGGCCCAGCGCCAGAATCAAGGCCCGTAAGCTGTCGGAGATCGGCAGGAGCACGGCCAGTATGGCCGAGATCAGGTTCAGCCAGACCCAGACGCGGAACGAATATTCCTCTTGGTATGTTGCGGTCAGGCCCTGCCAGCTCCACCTTGTGCGGTCCTTGAGCCGAACAAAGAAGTTTTTCATCTGACAACGCTCCGATACTGAAACCTGCACGGCGCACTCCGCGGCCCTACACAACAAAAAACCGCCCCGGGGGCGGTCTGTCAAAGAAAGCTTTGCAGGCGGCCCCGATGGAACCGCCTGCGAAAGGCTTATTGGGCGACCGGGTTACAGACGGTCTGACCGGCTTCGGTCGTGGCCAGCGCGTACCCGGCGGAACAGCTGGGCGCGCCATGCTTGTCATAGCTTGGCTGAACATAAACGGGGGTCGGCTCTTCCTGCTGCGCGCAGGCACCCAGCACAACAGCGGTAGCGCAGATGGCAGCGAATTTGAGTTTCATGTCCTTCAATCCTCTAATACTTTTCTGATATTGCCCAGTTTTTCGGGGCCAGAATCAGAATAGGGGTTACTCAACCCTATGGCAACTCGGTTCATCACTTCCTTGTGTTCAAAGGCAAAACCACGCCTGTGCAACGCACCCCGATGGGCTGTTCTTTTGCTGAATTTGCCCTAATCATTACCCCTGACATCAGCCAAAGACGGAGTAGCCACATGTCAGACGCCCCGATCATCACCCAGAAATCCCCCTATCCGGTCGAGGTGACCGAGGGCAAAAACTATTTCTGGTGCGCCTGCGGCAAGTCGCAAAAACAGCCCTTCTGCGATGGATCACATAAGGGCACGGGGTTGGAGCCGGTGAAATACACGGCTGAGGCCAGCAAGAAGGTGTTCTTTTGCGGGTGCAAACATTCGTCCAAGTCACCACTTTGCGATGGCAGCCACTCCAAACTCTGAGCGTCAGGTCAGTTCGTTGAGCTTGCCGGCGTTGACGCAGAAATCCGGTGCGGTTTCGGCACGGGCTTGCCGCAGCGCCAGCCAGGCCTGACAGGGTTCACTGCATTCAGCGGCGCGGCAACGGGTGACCATCTCGGCGTAATCTTGCGCAGACAGCTTGCCCTCGGCCATCGCCTCGCTCAGGGACAGGCCCATGCAGCGGGCGACGGACCGTGTCAGCCAAAAGTGCTTTTCGATATCTCCAAGCGGGCGGCGGGGCATCAGGCGACCCGCGCGTGTTTGGCCCGAAGCGCGGCAAAACGGTGCCGGTTGGGGCAGGTACAGGGGGCCTCTGGCGCGGTTTCGTTATCGTCCAGCCAATCGGGGCAGGTGCTGGCCCATTCGCAGCCCCGGCAATACTGTACCATCTCGGCCCAATCGCTCTGGCTTAACTGCCCCGCGCGGTGTGCCGCCACGATGTCGGTTCCGGTGGCCTGCCCCATGCGCAGGACCAGACGCAGATGTGTCATCAGCTGTCCGAGGCGGGGCATTTCTCTCGTCCGTTACGGTTGCAAGCGGCCCATAAGATCGCGGTTGCGGCAATATTCGGGCGCATCGGGCTGATGCAACCGTTGCGACAGCATCGCTTCGCAATGGCCGGGATTGGGGCAATCGGCGCAGCGCAACACAGCGTCCGAGATTTCATCCACGCGCAACGCACCGGCGATGGCGGCTTCTTCCAGATCGACCCCAAGGCTGGCGGCCATGTTGTCCACCAAACCGGCGTGGTGGCGCAGGATTTCCTGTCGGGACATGCGGTTTCCTTTCTGTTTCGCGATTGCAAACAGGATACCGCAGCGGGAAATGGCCGCCTTTGACTCAGGTCAAGGTCCGGTTTCCAGATGATCCAGATAGGCGCGGGTGGCGTCCTGTACCCGGCGAAAACGGTCTCCGCCCAGTTTCTTGCCACCGTACCAGCGGGTTACGATGACAACGTGATCCTCAAGCCCGGCACGCTGCATCATCCGCAGGATGACCATCCCGGCCCCGGTTTCCCCGTCATCGGCCTTGAGAGCCCCTGTCGGCAGTTGCGCCGCCCAGGTGTTGTGGGTGGCCTTGGCGTAGGCTTTTTCGGTCTTCAGCTGCGCCAGCACCGCGTCCACATCCGCGCGGCTGGTCACGCGCGCGCCGGTCACCGCATATTTCGATCCCCGGTCGCTGAGAACCACCCCCAGACAGGTCAGTTCGGTCATTGCGTCACCCCCAGCCCTGCCGCCGTTTGCAGCACCATCTGAACACGCTGCGCATTGGGGGGATGCGTGGCAAAAAACTGGTCGCCGGGGTCCGGTATGCGCGCAAAGTATTTGGCGCCAATCAGCGGGTTATAGCCGGACCTGTATGTGATGATCGTTCCTAGCTGGTCAGCCTCAAGCTCAAATTCCCGGGCATAGCTTTGAACCCCAACCTCGGCCCCCAACTCCTGCGCCGCCTCAATAGCAGCGGCGTCCTCGCCCAGCGCGCGCGCGCGGTCGCCGAAACTGCGGGCGCCGTCCTTGGCGTTCTGGGCCTGCCGGGCGATGTGGTTCAGCACGTGATGCGCCGCCTCGTGCCCCATGACAAAAGCAACCTCATCCGCGTTCAGCGTCGACCGGATCATGGATTGCGTGAAGATGATGACCGGGCGGCCCTTGTCATCCAGCGTCTGAAACGCATTCGCAGGCGCGCGCGGGTCCAGATCGACCAAAACAACAAAATCGCAATTGACGGCAGTGGTGCGCCGGTTGCACTCGGTCCGGGCGGCATTGCTGACCTTGCGGCTGACATCGGTGAACTCGCGGGCCATGGCCTGCATGTCGGGCGCGTCCGGTTGCCAGTCCTCGGCCGATACGGCCACCAATCTGGGGGACACGCAGGCCGCCAGCAACAGGGCCAGCATCGGTGCTAGGCGGCGCATTTCAGTTCCTTTCCATCTCCCTGCCGGCAGGCCAGCATAGCGCGGCAATTCCGGCGGGGCCAGCCATCGAATTGGTCTTTGGCGGGTTGCAATACCGGCCTTGCCCCGGCACTCTGCCCCCATGTTTTCGATTGAGCATGAATTCGACTCGACCGTCATTACTCTGGTGGATGAAGGCCCCAAGCCTTTGCAAGAGGATGTCGTTATCAACAGTTTCGCCGAATGTGTCACGCTGGAGCAGTTGGACCCACGCACGGACACGGTGCAGAAGATCACCCTGTCGCCGGAACAGGTCCGCGATCTGGCCGCCGCGCTGGATCTGCCCGAGGGCGTCTATCAGGTCCGCGAAACCGGGCGTGACCGCTAAACCCGGATGCGCTTGCGTCAGTTTTCCGGTTGAAAATCCGTCTCCTTTCTCGTCAGGTCGCCCTTGAAACCGGGCCCTGCCCGACCGAGATAGATTTGAATCATGTAAAGGAAGTTAACATATGTCGCTCAACTCGCCCGCCGCGCTGGACTTTCTGCAAAACCGCCGGTCCCGCCCGGCCAAGACGCTGGTGGCCCCGGCGCCTTCGCGGGATGAGCTGCTGCCCCTGCTGACCGCCGCCGCGCGCAGCCCCGATCATGG
>NZ_JALCBM010000051.1:11342-25144 GCF_028066395.1 Ruegeria sp. | reverse complement strand
CGCGGGATGAGCTGCTGCCCCTGCTGACCGCCGCCGCGCGCAGCCCCGATCATGGCAAGCTGGAACCCTGGCGATTCATCGTGCTGGAAAACGGCGCCATGGCGCGGCTGGCGCATCTGACCGAAGAACGCGGGACCGAGCTGGGCAAAAGCCCCGAGGATATCGCAAAGGCGCGCAGCCAGTTCGACATGGGCCATCTGGCGGTGGCGGTGATTGAGGTTCAGAAACCCTCAGACAAGATCCCCGCGATCGAGCAGACCTATTCCGCAGGCGCCGTCTGCCTTGCCCTGCTGAACGCGGCGCTGGCGGCGGGATGGGGGGCAAACTGGCTGTCTGGCTGGCAAACCCATGACCGCACATTCTGTGAACGGGCCTTTGGTCTGGCGGAAAACGAACGTGTCGCCGGGCTGATCCATATCGCAACCGAAAGCGTCGCCCCGCCCGAACGCCCCCGCCCGGATGTGGCGGCGATCACCAGTTGGGTTGCGGAATGATCATCCTCAACGCCTTTTTCGCCGCGCTCGGCCAGATCGGAGATCCCAGATTCCGCGGTGTCCTGTGGCGCGGCATCGGCCTGACGATCCTGTTGCTGGTCGTTGCCTGTGCAGGCGCGATCTGGCTGATCAACTGGCTGTCGGGCAATGAGATTTCGCTGCCCTTCATCGGTGCAGTGCCGTGGCTGAATGACGTCCTGAACTATTCCGGGATTGCTTTGGTTCTGGTGCTGCCGGTATTCCTGATGGTGCCGGTGGCCTCGGCCATCACCTCGATGTTTCTGGACGAGGTGGCGCAGGCGGTCGAAGACAGGCACTATCCCACCCTGCCTGCGGTGCCGGGCGTGTCCTTTGGCGATGCCCTATCCGATACGGTCACTTTTTTGGGCGTGCTGATCGCGGCCAACCTGCTGGCGCTGATCCTCTATGTGATCTTCACCCCGCTTGCGCCGTTTATCTTCTGGGCGATGAACGGGTTCCTGCTGGGGCGAGAGTATTTCACGCTGGCGGCGATGCGGCGGCTGGGACGTGACGGTGCGCGCAAGCTGCGGGCCAAGCACGTCACCACCATCTGGGCTGCCGGGACGCTGATGGCTATCCCGCTGTCGATCCCGCTGGTCAATCTGGTGATCCCGATCCTGGGCGCGGCGACTTTCACGCATATCTACCACGCACTATCGGGAGAAACTGCTTACTCGCGCGGCTCCAATTGATTGAGCCAATCGAAATCGCGCACCGAGATCACGCCAGAGATGATGATCCCGGCGATGATCGCCCACAGCACCGCTGAAACCCCCGTGGTGATCCACAGCTTTTTCTTCATGTGATGCACTTCGGGCGCCCCGGCATGGGTGCCCGGCACGATCTCTCCCAGATCGCCTTGGGTCTTGATCCGTATCGGCAGGATGACCAGCAGGGTCAAAAACCAGATAACGGCAAACAGGACCAGAGCGGCAGTGATCGTCATGGTCAGACCTGCTCCAGCTCGACCAGACAGCCGTTGAAGTCCTTGGGATGCAGGAACAACACCGGCTTGCCATGGGCGCCAATCTTGGGTTCACCCGTGCCCAGAACCCGCGCGCCGGTCTCTTGCAGGTGGTCGCGCGCGGCGATGATATCCTCGACCTCATAGCAGACATGGTGAATGCCGCCCGCGGGGTTTTTGTCCAGAAAGCCTTGAATCGGGCTGTTCTCACCCAACGGGTACAACAATTCGATCTTGGTGTTGGGCAGTTCGATGAACACCACGGTAACGCCATGATCTGGCTCATCCTGCGGCGCACCGACCTTGGCACCCAGCGCGTTACGGTATTGCGCCGAGGCGGCCTCAAGGTCAGGCACAGCGATGGCAACATGGTTCAGGCGACCGATCATGGGGCTCTCCTTTGGTATGCGTTGCAGGGGTTATGGGGGCAGACCCGGCAAAGGGCAAGTGCGCCAAAACGCGCGTTAACCCGGTGTTAGCCAGAAGTTCCTAGCGTGAGGCATCTGCTGAATAGGAGTTCTGCCATGGACGATTCGGGAACGCTGACCGCCCCAACCGCCACCGCGCTGCGGCCCTTGCTGGGCCAGACCATTCTTGTGGTCGAAGACAGCCGCTATGCCTGCGACGCCATCCGTCTGATGTGCCTGCACAGCGGCGCGCGCATCCGACGGGCGGATTGCCTGAAATCGGCGCGGCGGCATCTGCAGATCTACCGCCCCTCGGTCATCATCGTGGATATGGGGCTGCCGGACGGCTCTGGCGCCGACCTGATTGCCGAACTGACGGTGGCGATGCCCCGGATCGGGGTCATCATGGGGCTGTCCGGCGATGATGAGGCGCGCGGGTTGGCCATGCGCGCGGGTGCTGATGGGTTTCTGGCCAAACCGCTGACCTCGCTGGCCTATTTCCAGACCTCGATACTGGAGCTTTTGCCCGAAGATCGCCGCCCCGGCGGATTGAACACGGTTCGGGACGATGTCATCCGCCCCGACCCGCTGGCCTATCAGGATGACATGGTTCACATCGCCGATGTGCTAAGCAATTCCACCGATCACCGCACGCTGGACTACGCCGCCCAGTTTCTGCGCGGCGTGGCCCGCGATGCGCAAGACCCGGTGCTGGCCGAAGCAGCGCAACAACTGGCCAAGTCCCGGGCCCACGGCGCGCCGGTCACAGCACAGGCCGCCCGGGTCGCCGGGCTGGTGCAAAACCGCCTGCAACGGCAGGAGGCGATCTGACATGGCGACGGTTTTCTTCGTCAGCGCAACCCTGCTGAGCCTTTGGGGCTACCGGAAAACCCGGCGCGCTGCCCAAAGCATCCGCGCCAACCGGCAGCGTTTCGGCGCGCCGGTGGTTCCGTTTGACGGGTAAGTTTTCCGGGTTCGGCCGGGATACAGGGCTCACAAACGAAAACCGCCCGCACAAGGCGGGCGGTTTCGATTAATCCTGCGGGATGATCCGAAGACCAAGCTCCATCAACTGATCCGAGGTCGGATCGGATGGGGCGTCCATCATCAAATCCTCGGCACGCTGGTTCATCGGGAACATCATGACCTCGCGAATGTTGGCCTCATCGGCCAGCAGCATCACGATCCGGTCGATGCCCGCAGCACAACCGCCGTGCGGCGGAGCGCCATAGTGGAACGCATTGAACAGGGCGCCAAAGCGGGATTTGACCTCATCCTCGCCATAGCCTGCCAGTTCGAAGGCTTTCAACATGATCTCGGGCTTATGGTTCCGGATCGCGCCCGAGACCAGCTCATACCCGTTACAGGCCAGATCGTATTGATAGCCCCGCACGTCCAGAGGGTTGCCTTGCAGCGCTTCCATACCGCCCTGCGGCATCGAAAACGGGTTGTGTTCGAAATCAATTGCGCCAGTTTCCTCGTCCTGTTCGTAGATCGGGAAATCGACGATCCATGCAAAGGCGAAACGGTCTTTCTCGGTCAGTCCCAGTTCCTCGCCGATCACGTCACGCGCTTTGCCTGCAACCTTTTCAAAGGCTTTCGGCTTGCCGCCCAGGAAGAACGCCGCATCGCCGACACCCAAGCCCAGTTGCTGACGGATAGCCTCGGTGCGTTCGGGACCGATGTTCTTGGCCAGCGGGCCTGCGGCCTCCATCCCTTCGCCCTGATCGCGCCAGAAGATATAGCCCATGCCGGGCAGACCCTCTTTCTGAGCAAAGGCGTTCATGCGGTCACAGAACTTGCGACTGCCGCCAGTCGGCGCGGGGATGGCGCGAATCTCGGTGCCTTCCTGCTCCAACAGCTTTGCGAAAATCGCAAAGCCACTATCGCGGAAGTGGTCGGAGACCACTTGCATTTTAATAGGATTGCGCAGGTCAGGCTTGTCGGTGCCATACCACAGGGCTGCATCCTTGTAGGAAATCTGCGGCCAGTCCTGATCGACCTTGCGGCCGCCGCCAAACTCTTCGAACACTCCGGTCAGAACGGGCTGGATGGTGTCGAACACGTCCTGCTGCTCGACAAAGGACATCTCAAGGTCAAGCTGGTAGAAATCGGTCGGCGAGCGGTCGGCACGCGGGTCTTCGTCCCGGAAACAGGGCGCGATCTGGAAATACTTGTCGAAGCCCGACACCATGATCAGCTGTTTAAACTGCTGCGGGGCCTGCGGCAGCGCGTAGAACTTGCCGGGATGCAGGCGCGAGGGCACCAGAAAGTCGCGCGCGCCTTCGGGCGACGAGGCGGTGATGATCGGCGACTGATATTCCCGGAACCCCTGATCCCACATACGGCGGCGCATGGATGCCACAACGTCCGAGCGCAGGGTCATGTTCTGCTGCATCGCCTCGCGGCGCAGGTCCAGATAGCGATAGCGCAGACGGGTTTCCTCGGGGTATTCCTGATCGCCGAACACCATCAACGGCAGTTCGTCAGCCGCACCCAGCACTTCCAACTCGCGCACGTAAACCTCGATCTCGCCGGTGGGCAGTTTCGGGTTCACCAGTTCCGGGTCGCGCGCCTTGACGGTGCCGTCGATGCGGATACACCACTCGGACCGCACCTTCTCCAACTCGGCAAAAGCCGCGCTGTCGCCATCGCACAGCACTTGCGTCACGCCGAAATGGTCCCGCAGGTCGATGAACAGCACGCCACCGTGATCTCGCACCCGATGCACCCAGCCGGACAGGCGGACGGTTTCACCGACATTGGCGGCGGTCAAGGCGGCGCAGGTGTGGCTGCGATAGGCGTGCATGGATCATATCCCTTCGGGCGCAGAATTCGTCGCGCCGATACACCCTGTCAGGCTTGGAAAGTCAAGGCAGGTCGCACCGTCAAAACGGCCTTTGCACGTTGCCGGAATAGAAATAGACACCAAGGCCCGCGGCAAAGATGATATTGCCCGCGATGGCGTGCAGCAGGACGGCGTAGAAAAACGATCCGCGTTGCCGGTAGGCCCAGGAAAACAGCAGCCCGCCGCCAAAGGTCATAAGGGCGACGATCCAGCTCCAATACATAAGATGCGCCAGCGAAAACAGCGCAGCGTTCAGCAGACAGGCGGCGCGCCCGTCAGGCAGGATCGCATGGTAGCGGCGAAAGAACAGTGACCGGAACAGCAGTTCCTGCGGCAGGGCCGAGGCCAGCGGGTAGCCGATCCAGATCATGGCCAGTAGCTCTGGCCTGTGCAACAGCAGGCCAAAGGCCGCATCTGGCCGCATTATCAGCACGATAGCCGAACAGATTGCGGCCATCAGCAGAGTAAACGCCGCAACCTCGCCCCAGGACCAGGTGCGCCAGCCTTGGCGCAGTTCGGCCCAGGAAAAACCGGGCGTGACATGCAGCAGGATGATGCCCAGCGCGGTGAATGAAAACAGCGAGGGGAACATCCAGTCGGGTGGAAACAGCACCGCGATCAGCACCGGCACCGCGATGAAAAACAGCCCGAATTCCAGCCGCAGCCGCAAATGAGTTGCCGGGGCCGTAGCCCGATCGTCTTGAATAGTCACGATATCACAAGCTCCGCCCGGATCAGCCCTCGCAGGGAATTGCCAAGGTGAATGGTTCGCGCATTGCGCAGGTCGGTCAAGGTCAGCACGGCCTCGGTCACTTTGTGTTGATCCAGCAGTTCCTCGCGCATAATGCCCGGCAGCAGGCCGCTGGACAGCGCAGGGGTCAGGCGGCGGCCATTGGGCATGTCCAGAAACAGGTTGGTGATCGTGCCTTCGCACAGTTCCCCTCGGGTGTTGAGGAACAGCAATTCGTCCACGCCCTGCGGCAGGCCCGCACGGGCAGAGTCATACTGCGCGCGACGGGTCGTCTTGTGGCGCAGCCAGATATCCGCCGCATCTAGGCGCGGCTCGGCAACGGCCACTCGCCAGAAGGGCGGGTTGGCGATCAGCGTGCCCGTCGTCAGATCAAACTGCCCGGCAGCATCCAGCGTCAAGCGGCACCGCAGCGGCGCGTCGCCCGCAGCCGCATTCAGCGCTTCAACCGCCAAAGACACATCGAAGGGAATGCCAAACGCCTCTGCCGACCGGGCCATGCGGGCCAGATGGCGGTCTTGCCGAATAAAGCCCTGCCCCGGCCGGAAGGCCAGTGTTTCGATCAGGCGGAAATCAGGCTCAGGTGGCGGGCGAAGCGGGCTTTCCATAGCGCCTCCTCATATTCTGATGGGGCGGTGCTGTCCCAGACCACGCCGCCGCCCACATTCAGGGTTGCGGTGCCGTCTTCGACCATCAGGGTGCGGATGGCCACGTTGAATTCCGACCGGCCGTCAGGTGCCGCCCAGCCGATGGTGCCGCAGTAGATGTCGCGCGGCCATGGTTCGAGATCGGACAGAATCTCCATTGCGCGGATCTTGGGTGCCCCGGTGATCGAGCCACAAGGGAACAAAGCCGTCAGAATATCCGACAGCCCGGCCCCTTTGTGCAGTTGCGCCCGCACCAGCGAGACCATCTGATGCACCGTCGCATAGGTTTCGACCTTGAACAGCTCGGGCACATGCACCGAGCCCGGCAAAGCCACACGGCTGATATCGTTACGCAACAGATCGACGATCATCAGGTTCTCGGCCCGGTTCTTGTCATCCGTGCTCAGAAACGCGCGGCGACGCGCATCCTCTGCCGGGTCCTCGCTGCGCGGTTGGGTGCCCTTCATCGGGCGGGTCTCGATCTGCCCATCCGCATCGGTGCGAAAAAACAACTCGGGCGAGCGGCTGAGCAGATCGGGCAGGCCGTCCTGCTGCACCAATGCGCCGTGGCCGACCGGCTGCCCCGCCGCCAGCGCGGCATAAAGCGCGGCACTGTCGCCGGTGATGGTCAAGTCAATCGGGAAGGTCAGGTTGGCCTGATAGATGTCCCCTGCCCCGATTGCGTCATGCACGGCGCGGAATGCGTCCGAATAGCGCGCTTCATCCCAGCGGGGGGTGAAACCGGACACCCCACCATAGGGTTTCGGCAACGCAACCCGATCCGGCGCGTCATAGACACCAAAGCACATGAGCGGCAGGCGGCGGCCTTCCGGCAAACGCTCGGCCAGACGCGGTTCCAGCGTATAGCCCAGCTCGTAACTCGCGTATCCGGCCAACCAAGCACCGTCCGCGCGCGCCTCATCCAGCGCCGCCAAAGCCTGGGGCACGTCTTCCGCCCGGTCCGCGCGGATGATATGAGACGGGCGTTCGAACCGGGTTCCCCGGCCCGCCGGCCCCTGATCGAAACGAATACGCAACTGCATCCTCATTTGCCGTCCCGCGCGGTATAAAGAATACGGCGCCGAGGGAAAGAGAGGAAAGCGGCAATTTCGCCCCGGTTTCCGATCCCCCTTGCACCTTTTCGCGTGGTCCCTATAACGCACGACAATTTGGGCGCTTGGGCGGTGCCCTGACTCGCGGACAATCGAAGGAACAAGGCCATGCCGAGAAGAACCGACATCCAGTCGATCATGATCATCGGGGCGGGCCCCATTGTTATTGGTCAGGCCTGCGAGTTCGACTATTCCGGTGCACAGGCCTGCAAGGCGCTGCGGGAAGAAGGTTACCGGGTCATTCTGGTGAACTCGAACCCCGCCACTATCATGACCGACCCCGGTCTGGCGGATGCCACCTATATCGAGCCAATCACCCCCGAAGTGGTCGCCAAGATCATCGAGAAAGAACGCCCCGACGCGCTGCTACCCACCATGGGCGGGCAGACCGGCCTGAACACCTCGCTGGCACTGGAAGAGATGGGTGTGCTTGAGAAATTCGGCGTCGAGATGATCGGTGCCAAGCGCGATGCCATCGAAATGGCCGAAGACCGCGCCCTGTTCCGCGAGGCGATGGACCGTCTAGGCATCGAAAACCCCAAGGCCGAGATCGTGACGGCGCCCAAGGATGACACCGGCAAGAAAGACCTCGACGCCGGTGTGGCGCTGGCGCTGGAAACCCTTGAGACGGTGGGCCTGCCCGCCATCATCCGCCCGGCCTTTACATTGGGCGGCACCGGCGGCGGCGTGGCCTATAACCGCGAGGATTATATCCACATTTGCCGTACCGGCATGGATGCCTCACCCGTAGGCCAGATCCTGATCGACGAAAGCCTGCTGGGCTGGAAAGAATACGAGATGGAGGTGGTGCGCGACACCGCCGACAACGCCATCATCGTCTGTTCGATTGAAAACGTCGATCCGATGGGTGTGCATACGGGTGACTCGATCACCGTGGCCCCGGCCCTGACGCTGACCGACAAAGAATACCAGATCATGCGCAATCACTCGATTGCCGTGCTGCGCGAGATCGGCGTCGAAACCGGCGGATCGAACGTGCAATGGGCGATCAACCCGGTCGATGGCCGTATGGTTGTGATCGAGATGAACCCGCGCGTGTCGCGGTCCTCGGCGCTGGCCTCCAAGGCAACCGGTTTCCCGATTGCCAAGATCGCCGCGAAACTGGCCGTGGGCTATACGCTGGATGAGTTGGACAATGACATCACCAAGGTCACGCCCGCCTCGTTCGAGCCGACCATCGACTATGTTGTCACCAAAATCCCGAAATTCGCGTTCGAGAAATTCCCCGGTTCCGAACCCTACCTGACCACCGCGATGAAATCGGTGGGTGAGGCGATGTCCATTGGCCGCACCATCCACGAATCGATGCAAAAGGCGCTGGCGTCGATGGAATCGGGCCTGACCGGCTTTGATGAGGTTGAAATCCCCGGCCTGAACGTGGGTGTGTGGGACGAGGCCGACGACAAGGCCGCCGTGATCAAGGCAATCAGCCAGCAGACCCCCGACCGTCTGCGCACCATCGCGCAGGCCATGCGTCACGGTCTGACCGATGACGAGATTTTCGGCGTCACCAAGTTCGACCCGTGGTTCCTCGCCCGCATCCGTGAAATCATCGAGGCCGAGCGTCAGGTCCGTAAAGACGGCCTGCCGGTAACCGAGGACGGTATCCGCAAGCTGAAAATGCTGGGCTTCACGGATGCGCGTCTGGGCAATCTGACCGGCCGCGATGAAGACAATGTGCGCCGCGCCCGCCGCAACCTTGGCGTCAACGCCGTGTTCAAACGCATCGACACCTGCGCGGCTGAGTTCGAGGCGCAGACGCCCTATATGTACTCGACCTATGAGGCCCCGATGATGGGTGAGGTCGAATGCGAGGCGCGTCCGAGTGATCGCAAAAAGGTCGTCATCCTCGGCGGTGGCCCGAACCGGATCGGTCAGGGGATCGAGTTCGACTATTGCTGCTGCCACGCCTGTTTCGCCCTGACCGAGGCGGGGTATGAGACCATCATGGTCAACTGCAACCCCGAGACGGTCTCGACCGACTATGACACCTCGGATCGACTGTATTTCGAACCGCTGACCTTCGAACACGTCATGGAAATCCTGACGAAAGAACAGGAAAACGGCACGCTGCACGGTGTGATCGTTCAGTTCGGCGGTCAGACCCCGCTGAAACTGGCCAACGCGCTTGAGGCCGAAGGCATTCCGATCCTCGGCACCACGCCGGACGCCATCGACCTTGCCGAAGACCGCGAACGGTTCCAGGCGCTGGTCAACGATCTGGGTCTGAAACAGCCCCGCAACGGCATCGCCTCGACTGACGAACAGGCGCTGGCCATCGCAGATGAGATCGGCTTCCCGCTGGTGATCCGCCCCTCTTACGTGCTGGGCGGTCGTGCGATGGAAATCGTGCGGGATATGGATCAGCTGAAACGCTATATCAACGAGGCCGTGGTGGTTTCGGGTGACAGCCCCGTTCTGCTGGACAGCTATCTGGCCGGTGCAGTCGAACTGGACGTGGATGCGCTCTGTGACGGCACGGACGTCCATGTCGCGGGCATCATGCAGCATATCGAAGAGGCTGGCGTGCACTCGGGCGACAGCGCCTGTTCCCTGCCGCCCTATTCGCTGTCCAAGGACATTCTGGCCGAGATCGAAGATCAGGCCCACAAGCTGGCCAAGGCGCTGAACGTTGTCGGCCTGATGAACGTGCAGTTTGCAATCAAGGATGGCGATATCTATCTGATCGAGGTCAACCCCCGCGCCAGCCGCACCGTGCCCTTCGTGGCCAAGGCGACCGACAGCGCCATTGCATCTATCGCTGCGCGCGTCATGGCGGGTGAGAAACTGGCAAACTTCCCCAAACGCCCGCCCTACAAGACGGTGGACGACACCAAGATCGCCGACCAGATGACACTGGCCGATCCGAACATGCCGTGGTTCTCGGTGAAAGAGGCCGTGCTGCCCTTTGCCCGCTTCCCCGGCGTCGACACCATTCTGGGCCCCGAGATGCGCTCAACCGGTGAGGTGATGGGCTGGGATCGCGACTTCCCCCGCGCCTTCCTCAAGGCGCAGATGGGCGCGGGTATGGTGCTGCCATCCTCGGGCCGGGCCTTTATCTCGATCAAGGATGCGGACAAGGGTCGGGCGATGCTTGAGGCCGCGCAGGTGCTGGTGGGACAGGGCTTTACCCTGGTTGCGACCCGCGGCACGCAAAGTTGGCTGGCCGATCAGGGCGTGGCCTGCGAGGTGGTGAACAAGGTTTATGAAGGGCGCCCGGACGTGGTCGATATGCTGAAGGACGGTCAGGTGCAGCTGGTGATGAACACCACCGAAGGCGCACAGGCGGTCGAGGACAGCAAGGCCATCCGTTCCATCGCGCTTTATGACAAGATCCCGTATTTTACCACCGCCGCCGCGGCAAATGCCGCCGCCCTGGCGATCAAGGCGCAGGCCGAAGAGGACGTCGCGGTGAAATCCCTGCAGGGCTAAGCCCCAAAAGATCACAATTCAAAGCCCCGGCCCTGATGCCGGGGCTTTTTTTGTGGCCTGCCGCACCAGTTCCCTTGGGTCACCCTGTCTTGATCAAACGCCGTTGTGACTGCATTTTATTCGGATCAAAACATTCAGGACCCATCATGTATACGCCCGCCATCACCGGTACCGGAGTTTTCACGCCGCAGAACGTCATCACAAATGCGGAGCTTGTTGAGGTTTTCAACGCCTATGCCGACCGCCAGAACGCTGAAAACGCCGAGGCCATTGCCGCCGGACAAATGGAACCGATGCAGCATTCCTCGGAAGAGTTCATCGTCAAGGCATCAGGCATCGAAAACCGCTATGTGATGGACAAATCCGGGGTGCTGGACCCTGACATCATGCATCCCGCCCTGCGCCAACGCAGCGATGACGAGCCCGGCATCATGACCGAAATGGCGGTGGACGCCTGTCAAAAGGCACTGGCGCAGGCCGGTCGTCAGGCAACGGATGTGGATTTGGTGATCTGCGCCGCGTCCAATCACGAACGGGCCTATCCGGCCGTCGCCATCGAGATTCAGCAGGCGCTGGGGATCAAGGGGTTCGGGTTTGACATGAACGTGGCCTGCTCCTCGGCCACGTTCGGAATACAGGCGGCGGCGGATATGGTTCGGTCGGGCTCGGTCCGGGCGGCGCTGGTAGTGAACCCCGAGATCTGCTCGGGCCATCTGGAATGGCGTGACCGCGATTGTCATTTCATTTTCGGCGACGTGGCCACCGCCACGTTGATCGAACGGATCGACGATGCCACAGGCCCGCATTTCGAGATCCTCTCAACCCGTTGTGCCACAGAGTTCTCCAACAATATCCGGAACAACAACGGGTTCCTCAGACGCTCGCGCCCTGACGGGCTGATTGATC
The DNA here is from genome assembly GCF_028066395.1 of Ruegeria sp. GTDB lineage: Bacteria > Pseudomonadota > Alphaproteobacteria > Rhodobacterales > Rhodobacteraceae > Ruegeria. Next base: position 13,544 of record NZ_JALCBM010000051.1, on the reverse strand, counting down.
GGCGGGACATGCAGTTCATGCAAAACGGCCGGAAAGTGTTCAAGGAAGTGCTGCCGATGGTCAGCAAACACATCAGCGATCACATGCAGGCCGAAGGCGTGGAAAGCAATGATCTGAAACGCCTGTGGCTGCATCAGGCGAACAAGACGATGAATGATTTCATCGGCAAAAAGGTTCTGGGCCGCGAACCGGAAACGGGCGAGCAGCCCAATATCCTGCAGGATTACGCCAACACGTCCTCGGCCGGGTCGATCATCGCCTTTTCGAAATATTCGGATGATTTGCAGACTGGCGATATCGGGCTGATCTGCTCATTCGGCGCGGGGTATTCGGTGGGGTCGGTGATCGTCAAACGGCACGGGTAACGGTCGGTCACGGAACAGCCGTTTCAGTTTCAGCACAGGGCAGGAACAGGAAAAACGACCCCTGCAGCGCATCTGATGTCATTCACTGCGATCGGGCCGGAAACCATCAAAGTTTCCGGGGGCCGAGCGGCGGATTTCAGCTTACGCTTTCCTCTTCCAGATGCAATTTCATCTCGATCAGCACCTGTTGCAGCAGGCTGGTCTCTTTCAACAGGCGTTTGGCTTCGTTGACGGTGATGATTCCATCCTCGATGGCGGCCTGATATTCGGTCATCAACATCGCGAACCGCTGGCTTAATGCGATGACGTCGGAGTTCACGCCGCCGGTGCGTGGGCTGTCCGAATTGCGCCCGTCATAAGACAACGTGATGTTGCGTAAATCCGCCAATGCCGACGTCACATGCGGATAAGATGATGCATTTTCCAACCGTGCCACGGCATCTACCGGCATAAACCGGTCGGAATGTTCCGCATTGTCGGAATAATAGCGCCCCAAGGTGGCTTTGGATTTCCCCGTAATCTCGCACGCGGCTTCGATTCCGACATCCTTAACCAATGCTTCAGTATGCTTTTTCAGATAGGCCCCGATATCTGCCATAACGCTCCCTTTGTTACCTGTACTTTTGTCCCCCGCCTGTCCGTGCAGGGGAATGGGTAGGAAAATTTCCCATATTCGATTCATAATTGAAATGGCATAAATTGACTATCCCTCGGATATGCAGGGACTTTGTGAGTGAGTGGCGGCCGTTCGTGCCGGTAATGAGTGGTAGTGGGGCAGTATTCAGCCCTGCCGTTAATGGCCTCATGTTGGCCAAGGTGCCGCTGTTGTGAAAACGGGGTTCTCCATCCCCAAGAGCATCTGCTCGACCCTGTCTGTTTGCAGCAGCGGCGCCGCTTTCCTTTGGCTTTCGTCCGGCAAACTGATGGCTTGCCCCGCGCGTCCGTGCGTTCTAGACCCGCGACATGGCCAAGCTGTATTTCAACTATTCCACCATGAACGCGGGCAAATCGACCGTGTTGCTGCAGGCGTCGCATAACTATCGCGAACGCGGCATGAAGACCTATCTGATGACGGCGGCCATTGATGGCCGGGCCGGGTCCGGGCGGATCGCCTCGCGGATCGGGATATCCGAGCAGGCCGACATCTTTCACCCCACCGATAACGTGTTCGACATGATCGAGAATCGGCTGGCGCGGGAATCACTGGCCTGCGTTTTCGTGGATGAGGCGCAGTTTCTGACCGAAGATCAGGTCTGGCAACTGGCCCGTGCGGTGGACGATTTGCGCGTTCCGGTGCTGGCCTACGGGCTGCGCGTGGATTTCCGGGGCAAGCTGTTTCCAGGCTCGGCCACCCTGCTGGCGCTGGCGGATGAGATGCGCGAGGTGCGCACCATCTGCGCATGCGGGCGTAAGGCCACAATGGTGATCCGGCAGGACGAAAACGGCAACCCGCTGACCGAAGGCGCGCAGGTGCAGATTGGCGGAAACGAGACCTATGTCTCGCTCTGCCGCAGACACTGGCGCGAGGCTGTGGGCAGCTAGACCGGGTTCGGCAGAGGGCGTCCGGCGACAAAGGCCGCGACATTGTTCAATGCCATATGCCCCATATCGGTGCGCACCTCTTCGGTTGCGGTGCCCAGATGCGGCAGCAATGTCACGTTTTCCATGTCACGCAGGGTTTGCGGAACGGCGGGCTCGAATTCGTAGACGTCCAGCCCGGCACCTGCGATCTGCCCGGTTTGGAGGGCAGAGATCAAGGCGGCCTCGTCCACCACCTCTCCACGTGCGATGTTGATCAGGATGGCTGAAGGATTCATTGCCTCCAGCACTTTTGCGT
>NZ_JALCBM010000051.1:0-11242 GCF_028066395.1 Ruegeria sp. | reverse complement strand
CGTGCGATGTTGATCAGGATGGCTGAAGGATTCATTGCCTCCAGCACTTTTGCGTCGATCAGATGACGGGTATCCGCACCACCCGGAACAGCGATTGCGAGGAAATCAACGGCAGCGGCCAATGCCCCAAGGTCGGGGATGTAGTCCGCCGGGAAATCCAAGTCCTTGGGGCTGCGGGATTGATAAGCGATCTGCATGCCAAAGCCGAAATGGCAACGCCGGGCGATGGCCTGACCGATCCGCCCCATGCCGACGATGCCCACCGTCTTGCCCGTCACGTGATGCCCCAGCATCTGAGTCGGATGCCATCCCTGCCATTCACCTTTGCGCACCAACCGCTCGCCCTCACCCGCGCGGCGGGCGGTGGACAGCAGCAAGGTCATGGCAATGTCCGCCGTTGCATCCGTGACCGCGCCGGGGGTGTTGGTCACTTGCAGGCCAGCAGCCCGGGCAGCCTGCACGTCGATATGGTTGTAACCGACGCCGAAATTGGCCAGCAATCTGCAGCGTGGCGCGGGGACGTCCGCGAAAACCTGCGCCGAGAATTGGTCACCCAGCGTGGGCACAACCACGTCGAACTCGGTCAGCGCACGGCGCATTTCCTCATCACTCAGCGGCTGCGTGCTGCTGCGGATTTCGACGTCGAACTCCGCGCGGGCGCGGGCCTCGACTGCTTCGGTCATCGGGCGGGCAATCAGCAACCTCATCAATGCATCCTTCCGCCGATGGGAACCTCACCATCCGGGCCGATCAAAACGATCTCACCGCTGTCATCGGGCAGGCCCAGCACCAGCACCTCGGACATGAACTTACCGATCTGGCGCGGCGGGAAGTTGACCACCGCCATCACCTGTTTGCCGATCAGCGTCGAGGGATCGTAATGCGCGGTGATCTGGGCCGAGGTCTTCCGCTCGCCAATCTCATCGCCAAAGTCGATCCACATCTTGATTGCGGGTTTGCGGGCCTCGGGGAAGGGTTCGGCGCGGATCACCTCACCCACGCGGATATCGACCTTGAGGAAGTCGTCAAAGCTGATCTCACTCACGCGAAAGCTCCTTGGATCGGTTGGTCGCGGCCTTGACGGCGCGGTGCAGTAGATCGGGGAAGCCCTGTTCTTCGTGCATCAACACCTCAAGCGCGGCTTGCGTGGTGCCGTTGGGAGAGGTCACGTTGATGCGCAGTTGCGAGGGGTCTTCCTCGGACGCCATGGCCAGCGCCCCGGCCCCGGCTACGGTGGATTTGGCCAGCTTCATCGCCAATTCATGCGGTAGCCCGTGCGCCTCTCCCGCCTGAGCCAAAGTTTCAATCAGGTGGAAGACATAAGCCGGACCCGATCCGCTGAGGCCGGTGACCGCGTCCATCTGCGCCTCATCCTGCAACCGGACGGTCTCGCCAATCGCGGATAGCAGGTTTTCGGCCATGGCCACATCCGCATCCGAGCTTACCGCGTTCCCGATCAGCGCCGTGATCCCCTGCCGGATCGCGGCGGGCGTGTTCGGCATGGCGCGCACAATGGGAGTGCCTTCGCCCAGCACGCCTTCGAACGTGGCAATCGACGTGCCAGCAGCGACCGAAATGAACAGGCTACCACCCCCGCCCAGTGCCTTGATCGCGGGCAGGGCCTCACCCATCATCTGCGGCTTGACGGCCACCAGCACAACGGCGGGTGCTTCGGGCAGGGCTGTGTTGATGTTGACGCCCAGCGCCTTCAACCAATCCGAGGGGTACGGATCGATCACCCAGACCGAGGACGCAGGAAGGCCATGCTCCAACCATCCGGCGAGCATGGCCGATCCCATCTTGCCGCAGCCCAAAAGCACAAGCCCCTGTTCAGCGACACGTGACATGTCCATGATTGCCCCTCCCCTTCACATACCGGTTCGGGGCAAAGCTTTACGCGCGGCCGTAGGCCTCTGCAATGGCGACTTGCATCGCGTCTTCGGGGCTGCGATTGCCCCAGGTCACCAATTGGATCGCGGGATAGTAACGCTCGGCGCTCAGCACGGCGGCGCTGATCATGGTGTCGATCTGTTCCGGGCTGGCCATCTGGCCACCGGCCAGAACCAGACCATAGCGATAGACCATCAGCTTTTGATTGGCCCAGTAGGTGAACGCCCCTGCCCAGCACTGATCATTCATCTTGTTGAGCAACTCATACAGTTCGGCATCGCGATCCTTTGGCGGCTCCATCTCGAATGAACAGACCATCCGCAGGGTTTCGTCATAGTTGGACCAGGCCAGCGTGATCGAATAGGTGCGCCACTGGCCTTCGACGGCCATAGCGATCTGATCATCCCCGATGCGATCAAAATCCCAGTCGTGATGTTCGGCCAGATGTTCAACGATGTCGATTGGATGAAGGTCTTCTTCGAGAAACTGCTCGGAAAGGGCCATAATGCCACCTCACTCATCTCTAGCATTTCAGGGCTGGCAGCGCCCCAGCGCTAGTTGCTTTATCTACAAGCCGGGGCTTACCCGTCTGCCTGTACTAAATATGGTGCGATGCGAGCAGGGTTCTGGCAACCCTATTTATTGGGGATAACAGCAATAAGTTGTGGACAGCTGGCAACGGAGGTCAAAATATTGGCGACCCGAGCAGCTTTGTCTTGATTAAATTCCGCGATGCGTCAAACTGCACCCCACCGCACAATCCGGCATCGGATTGCGCGTTGGATGTTGTTGTCCCGAAATTTCAGGTAGTGGCGCGTTATTTGTCCAGTTTCGCCTCAAGCGCGGCGATGCGCGCCTCAAGCGCTGCGTTTTCCTCGCGCGCTTTCTGGGCCATGGCGCGGACGGCATCAAATTCCTCGCGCGTGACGAAATCGCGGTCGGCCAGCCAGCGGTCGATCATCGACTTCATCGCATTCTCGGCCTCTTCCCGTGCGCCCTGCGCCACGCCCATGGCGTTGGTCATAAGTTGGGAAACATCGTCGAGGATCTTGTTGCGGGTTTGCATGGGTTTAACTCCGATATCGCGGTTGACCCCTATATGGGTAAAGAATGGCGCGGGCTCAAGGTTGACTTGCCCTGCAAACCCCGGGCAATGAGACGCACATGCAGGCTGTTCTGAATTTCCCCGATCTGTCGCCCGAATTGTTCTCGATCTCATTGTTCGGGATGGAGTTCGCCCTGAGGTGGTATGCCCTGGCCTACATCGCTGGCATCCTGATTGCCTGGCGCATGGCCATGATGGCGCTGCTGCGTCCGGCCTTGTGGCAGAATCAGACGCCGCCGATGAAGCCGGAGCAGGTCGAGGATCTGGTTACCTGGATCATCATCGGCGTCATTTTGGGCGGGCGGCTGGGCTTTGTGCTGTTCTACCAGCCCTCTTATTATCTGTCGCATCCCGCCGAGATCGTGCAGGTCTGGCAGGGCGGCATGGCCTTTCACGGTGGCCTGTTGGGGGTGATCCTTGCGTCTTACCTGTATGCGCGCCGCCACAAAATCGCGATCCTGTCGCTGGGCGATCTGGTCGCCTATACGGTGCCGCCCGGGCTGTTGCTGGGACGGCTGGCGAATTTCGTGAATGCCGAGCTGTGGGGCCGCCCGTCCGAGCTGCCATGGGCGGTGATCTTCCCCGGCATGGCGGCGCAGGATTGCCCCGGCGTTGTTGCGGGCATGTGCGCGCGACACCCCTCGCAACTGTATGAGGCCGCGTTGGAGGGCCTGCTGCTGGGCGCCCTGCTGCTGTGGCTGGTCTATCGGCGCGGCGCATTCCAGCGGCCCGGCCTGATCATGGGGCTGTTTCTGGCCGGATACGGCGCCTCGCGCTTTGTGGTCGAGTTTTTTCGCCAACCGGATGCACAGTTCGTCTCACCCGGTAATCCGCTGGGGCTGGCCTGGCATGTGGGCGGTTATGGCCTGACCATGGGACAGGCTCTGTCGCTGCCGATGATCGCCCTCGGCCTGTGGTTCGCGTTAAGGGCTCGGCGCACGGCATGAGCCTGCTGGACCATCTGCAGGCCCGCATCCGGCTGGATGGCCCCATGAGCGTCGCCGACTACATGTCCGAATGTCTGCTGCATCCCGAATTCGGCTATTACGCCACCCGTGATCCGCTAGGCGTGCAGGGGGATTTCATCACCGCACCCGAAATCAGCCAGATGTTCGGCGAGTTGATCGGCCTGTGTCTGGCGCAAAGCTGGCTGGATCAGGGGCGTCCGTCGCAGTTCGCGCTGGCCGAGCTGGGTCCGGGGCGCGGGACATTGATGGGCGACATCCTGCGGGCCACGCGCGGTGTGCCGGGGTTTCACGACGCGGCGCAGGTTGTGCTGCTTGACGCCTCGCCGACCCTGCGCGCGGTTCAGGTCGAAACGCTGCGCGATCACGCGCCCCGATGGGTCGACACAATCACCGATCTGCCCGACCTGCCCCTGTTTCTGGTTGCGAACGAATTCTTCGACGCCCTGCCCATCCGCCAGTTCCTGCGCGACGGCGACGGCTGGCGCGAACGGCTGATCGGGGCGGACGGCGATACGCTGACCTTCGGACTGGGGGCGCAAGCCCCACAGGTGGCACTGACGCATCGGCTGGAGGACACTCAGGACGGTGATCTGGTCGAGATCTGCGCCCCCGCCCTGCCGATTCTGACCGAGGTCGCCAGACGCATCACATCCAACGGCGGCGCAGCACTGATCATCGATTATGGCGACTGGCATTCGCTGGGCGACACCTTTCAGGCCCTGCGCGCGCATGAAACCGCCGATCCGCTGGCACACCCGGGTCAGGCCGATCTGACCGCCCATGTGGATTTCGAACCTCTGACGCGGGCAGCCAAGGCCGCGGGGTGCGCCCATACACGGTTGACCCCGCAGGGCGTGTTTCTGGAGCGACTGGGCATCACGACGCGAGCACAGGCGCTGGCCGATGCGGACGGTAAGGCTCGCGACACGGTGATCGCCGCACATCGACGGTTGACGCATCCCGATGAAATGGGAAACCTGTTCAAGGTGCTGGGACTCTACCCTTCCACCGCAGCGCCGCCACCGGGACTGGAACCATGACACTGGAAATTCTGACCTCGGACCTGCTGTCGCCTGTGCGCCACGGGTTCTTCACCCGCCGCGGCGGCGCGTCGTCCGGCATCTTCGCAGGGCTGAACTGCGGGCACGGCTCCTCGGACCAGACCGAGGCGGTCGCGTTGAACCGCAGCCGCGTGGCCGAAGCTATGGATGTGCCGTCCGAGGCGCTGGTCGGCGTGCATCAGGTGCATTCACCGACGGTTTTGACGGTCGAGGCGCCCATAAACGGCGACAAGCCAAAAGCCGACGCCGTGGTCACTGCGACCCCGGGTCTGGCGTTGACCATCCTGACCGCCGATTGCCAGCCGGTCCTATTCGCCGATTCTGACGCAAATGTGATCGGCGCCGCCCATGCCGGATGGCGGGGCGCGCTGGACGGCGTGCTGGAAGCCACATTGGAGGCGATGGAGGCGTTGGGCGCGCAGCGGGAGAACATCTCGGCCGTGATCGGCCCTTCGATTTCCCAATCAGCCTATGAGGTCGGACCCGAGTTTCTGGACGATTTTGTGGCAGACACCCCCGATAACACTCGTTTCTTCGCCAATGGGCAGGGGGATCGGCTGCAATTCGACCTGCCCGCCTTCGGCTTGCACCGGCTGCGCGAGGCCGGTGTCGGACAGGCGGAATGGACGCGGCACTGCACATATTCGGACCCGGACCGGTTTTATTCCTACCGCCGGTCAACCCATGCCAAAGAAGCCGACTATGGCCGCCTTATTTCTGCAATCAGATTGTAGTTCTGGACCGAAATAAGGCAGCTTTGCCCAGATTCCGCCACATTGTTTGTGTTTATGAGAGTCAGAATCGTTTCAAGTTTTCACGAGTACTCAGGTGGTTATCCGGTTCTGTTCTCTGAACCGCCTGATCTGGTTAAGAAAGAGGTACACACAACCTTCATTTTGTCCTGAATTCATCCCGGATGGGCCTTATCCGCGCCGCAAACCCGCGTCACGGTAGGGATCTAAAGGAATAACTGGGGTCGTAATCCCCAAAGAGCAGGACACGAATATGAAGACGAAATCACGCTTTCTCAGCGCTGTCATGGCGGCTGTTCGGGATCAGGAACCTGAAATGCCCTGGAAGCGGGTTTCCAGCAATTCTGTGAGGGTCGCGCGCCGTCTGGCCGCACGCCGCTGATACAGAAGACACCACGGGACCAAAGCTGCCGGTCCCGCAACGTAAATATCCGCACGCCGGTGATGCTCCGGCTCTGGCGTGTGCTGCTGCAGAGGGGTTTGTGGCTTTGTATCGGAGCATATGTACGTGGGTAATTTTCGCCCGCGAGTTGCGAGTTTGCCTGGGGGGTCAAAGTTTTGACCAGTTCAATACGGTTTTCTTTCATGACACGGGGCCACTGCGGCAACCGGTCAGACAAGACCCCACCATTCGGGCAAAGAACACAGCTGGTTGGCATGCATGCACGGGGGTTCAGCGCGCCAATTCAGAGTTTGAGAGGGGACGGAATATAAATGACTATTCCAAATTCACTGACCCGGGCGGCTCAGAACGCCATCGGTACTTCAGCCATTCTGCGCGAAGCGCCCAGGCCGGGAACCAAGCAAAAGGCGCAGTTGCGGCGCTATGAGGTCAGCACCTTGCTGCCCAACGGGGATATCTCGCAAAACCGCCATATCGCACCGGCGCTACCCATGTTCGAGGACGCCTTCTGTGCCTTCACCCGCGGCTCGGTTGTTGAAACCGAACAAGGGCCGATGGCGATCGAGGACCTGCTGCCCGGTGACACCGTGCTGACACAGGACGGAACCTCGCAACCAGTATTGTGGAAAGGCTCGGTCACGTTGATCCCGGGGCGTGAGGATTCGCGGGGGCGCACCCGTCCGCTGACCCGCATCATGGCCGACACGTTTGGCATGCAAAAGCCGATGTCGGGTGTGATCACCGGACCGTCGGCGCGTCTGCTGGGCACGCCTGCGCATCTGCGCCATCTCAACGGAGGCCAGCCGATGCTGACCCCGGTTCACGAATTTCAGGACGGCATGAACGTGATTGAAACCCTGCCCCCGACCCCGGTCGAGCTGTTTCACATCTGCCTGCCGCGCCATTCCGTGATTCGCGTCGATGGGCTGGAGTTCGAAACCTACCACCCCGGCATAAATGCGGCCCGGATGATCAGCCAATCCTTGCGTTCTATTTATCTGAATTTATTCTCACATATAGAATCGCTGAGTGATTTCGGTCCGCTTCTGTATCCGCGTGCCGGTGACGGAGAGATCGACGCAATTACGGCGTAAGTTGATTAACGATTACTGCAAGTGTGGGGGCATCATGCAGATCATTCTTTTATGGGTCTTTTCCCTGACCGTGGTCGCATTTCTGCGACCGTGTTGCGCAAGCAATGCGGCGATGGGGATCAGGCCGTACGGTTCATCCGGTCTTCCAGGACGTCAAATGGCACGCCTGGCTCGTCTTTTGCGCCTCGGATAACCAGTGAGGTCTTGACGCTGGCCACGTTCGGCGTGGTCAGCAGCTCACCCGTCAGAAACTGCTGAAAACTGCTGAGATCGGGTGCAACGCATTTCAGGATGAAATCCACCTCGCCGTTCAGCATGTGGCATTCCCGGACCAGCGGCCATTCGCGGCAGCGCTCTTCAAAAGCGCTGAGTTCGGATTCGGCCTGACTTTCCAGCCCGACCATGGCAAAGACCTGCACCTCGAATCCCAGTTCGCGGGCATTCACCTCGGCGTGGTAGCCGCGGATAAAGCCCGATTCCTCAAGCGTGCGCACCCGGCGCAGGCAGGGCGGGGCCGAGATTCCGACGCGTTTGGCCAGTTCGACATTGGTCATGCGACCGTCTGCCTGCAACTCTGCCAGAATCTTGCGGTCAATCTCATCCAGCCGGGTCGTGACCATCTTATGCTCCGTGATTTTTTCGGTTGTTATAACAGCAGGCCGGAAATGCGCAATAATGTTTCGCGCATACGCAATATTCTTTATTCTCAACGGATTTCAGCCCCGGCTGCCTGATCCCATACGCATATCCGGGTGCCCGCAGGAAAGGGGTTTAAGCCCTGCCCCCCGATCGCTATATCCAAGCGCACGGACAACATGTCCGTCGAGGCAGATTGAGTTGAGGGTACCATGGCCGACACACGACACACCCGGGTTCTGATCATTGGGTCAGGCCCGGCCGGATACACGGCCGGCGTCTATGCAAGCCGCGCGATGCTGGAACCGATTCTGGTGCAGGGGATCGAGCCCGGCGGCCAGTTGACCACCACGACCGAGGTCGAAAACTGGCCCGGCGATACCGAGGTGCAGGGCCCCGACCTGATGGTCCGCATGCAGGACCACGCCAAAGCCATGGGCTGTGAGGTGATCGGCGACATCATCAGCGATCTGGACCTCAGCCAACGCCCCTTCACCGCCAAGGGGGACAGTGGCACCACCTACACGGCCGACGCGGTCATTCTGGCCACCGGCGCCCGCGCCAAGTGGCTGGGCCTGCCGTCGGAAGAGAAATTCAAGGGCTTTGGCGTATCCGCCTGCGCCACCTGCGACGGGTTCTTCTATCGCGGGCAGGAAATCGTTGTGATCGGCGGCGGCAACACCGCCGTGGAAGAGGCGCTGTTTCTGACCAACTTCGCCAGCAAGGTCACCCTGATCCACCGCCGGGATGAATTGCGGGCCGAGAAAATCCTGCAGGACCGCTTGCTGAAGAACGACAAGATCGAGCCGCTGTGGTTCCACGAACTGGATGAGGTGATCGGCACCGATGCGCCGCTGGGTGTCGAAGGTGTGCGGGTCAAAAATGTCAAAACCGGCGAGATCACCGAGATCCCCTGCAAGGGCGTCTTTGTCGCCATCGGCCACGCCCCCGCGAATGAGTTGGTCAAGGACACGCTGGACACCCATATGGGCGGTTATGTGGTGACCAAACCCGGCACGACCGAGACCTCGGTCCCCGGTGTCTTTGCCGCAGGCGATCTGACCGACCATGTCTACCGTCAGGCCGTCACCAGCGCCGGGATGGGCTGCATGGCCGCGCTGGATGCGGAACGCTTTCTGGCGGAACAGGACTAAGTCACCAGCAGGATTGGCGCATATCTGCCCGTCCAAGGCGCAATTTGCCCGGTTCTCACCGTTTTGGGACCGGGCCCTGACTTGACCGCCAGATAGCAGGGCCGCACACTCGTACAACTTCAGGCATCTGCGGGTGGCGGTATTGGACAACGCACTTTGGCGCGGCGGGTGGGAGACCCGGCTTAGGATCGGCAGCGGCCTGATCCTGTTCGCCTATGCGTTTTTCCACTTTATCAATATCGGCCTTGGCCTGTTTCATACCGATTTCCTGCACGGAATGCAGGACACGCGAACCACGGTCACACGGCACGGGATCGGCACCGTCATCCTTTATGCCGCCTTGCTGACCCATGCCGGGCTGGCGCTGCTGTCGCTGGCCCGTCGCCGCACCCTGCGCATGCCATTCAGCGTCGCCTTGCAGGCGGTTCTGGGCCTGCTGATTCCACTGCAACTGATCAGCCATATCGTTCACACCCGTTACGCCAACGAGATTTACAATATCAATGATGAGATGGGCTATATCATCATTCTGATGTGGCCGAACGATGCGATCTGGAAACAGAGCCTGCTGCTGTTCGTGGTCTGGATACATGGCTGTATCGGGCTGCACATGTGGCTGCGCCTGACCAGTTGGTGGCGGCAGATCGTGCCCTATCTGATCGGCGTCGCCGTATTCATCCCCGCCTTTGCCATGGCCGGGCTGCTGACCGAAGGGCGGCGCATCTGGGCGGATTTCGCCATCGAAGAGCTGCGCAGCCAGTATATCGAACATTACAACTGGCCCACATCCGAGCAGTTTCAGGCCATGAATGTCGTCAGGGAAAACGCACTGACCACCTTCTGGGCGTCGCTTGTTCTGGTCGGGCTGATCTATCTGGGGCGCAAGCTGTGGCGGCGCCGACATTCGGTGCGCGTGCGATATGTGAACGGCCCGGATACCGTGGCCGAAAAAGGCATGACCCTGCTGGAAATGTCGCAGGCCAGAGGCATCCCGCACACGGCGCTGTGCGGCGGCAAGGGGCGCTGCACCACCTGCCGGGTGATTGTCGAGGATGGCGCCGATCAGCTCCCCCCACCCAGCGATGTCGAGGCGCGCAGTCTGGCCGCCGTCGGGGCCTCGCCCCAGACCCGGCTGGCCTGCCAGATTCGCCCGACCGAGCCGGTCACCGTGTTCCGGGTGTTCCGCCCTGACGGTGGCCTCAACCGTGCCCATGCCAGTCAGGGGCAGGAACGGCAGCTGGCGGTTCTGTTTCTGGACATGCGCGGCTTTACCGCCCGCACAACGGGGCAATTGCCCTATGATATCGTCTTTCTGCTGAACCGGTTCTTCGACGCCATTGTTCCGGCCATCACCGACGAGGGCGGCGTGGTCGATAAATACATGGGCGACGGGCTGCTGGCAGTGTTCGAAAAACCCGACGCGGCCAGTTCGGCCCGGGCCGGGCTGAATGCGGCGATCGATATCAGCCACGCGCTGGATCGGTTCAATCAGCAACTGGAGGCCGAGGGCAGCCCGCGGATCAGGATCGGCATGGGGCTGCATCTGGGCGATCTGGTTCTGGGCGAGATCGGCGCGGCGGGCCATGCCGCACGCACGATCATCGGCGATGCAGTCAACGTCGCCAGCCGTCTGGAAAGCGAGACCAAGGCGCTGGGTGTGGAACTGCTGGTCTCGGACGAATTGCTGCAGGCCGCTGATGTCACCGTAAGGACCGAAGACATCCGCCTGTTCCAGTTGCGCGGCGTCACCCGGCCGGTTCCGGCCTTGCCCGTGACCCGGGCCGCCGACCTCGATCCGTCGGTTCACGGTGAGGAACACATATACTCAGGCTAAGCGGATTGTTGCTGTTTCGCAGAACCACGGTCGCTTTTCGCGGAAAAGGCTGGAAAATCCTTCCCTTCCCGAAAAAAACCACGCATATCGTCCTTTGTTTCCCCGGTGCTGGTGGACTTTGGCACACGGTCAGGGCACATGCCGGACAAGCCCCAAAGACCCACCAGTAAATCGACACTGCGACAAGAGTATTCTGATGACGATGTTAAGCAACCTGGCCCCCATCCCCGAACTGTATGTTTCCTATGAATCGGCCCAGAAACTGAAGGTTGAGGCCGCCGATCTGACCAGCTGGGATCTGAGCCCGCGCCAGATCTGCGATCTGGAACTGCTGATGAATGGCGG
>NZ_JALCBM010000137.1:2479-2762 GCF_028066395.1 Ruegeria sp. | reverse complement strand
AACTGGCCACCGCCGCCGTGGTCGGTGTGCCGCACCCGAAATGGGATGAACGCCCCTTGCTGGTCGCCGTCAGGGCCGAGGGTGAGGACCCGTCCGAGCAGGAATTGCTGGATTTCTACGATGGTAAGATCGCCAAATGGCAGGTGCCGGACAAGGTGGTCTTTGTGGACGCGCTGCCGCTGAATGCGACGGGGAAAATCCTGAAACGCACATTGCGCGACGATTTCAAGGACGCCCTGATGGGGTGAGGCTTTGGGATTTTGGCTCCGGCGGTAGGGATCGA
>NZ_JALCBM010000137.1:0-2379 GCF_028066395.1 Ruegeria sp. | reverse complement strand
ACCTACGACCAATTGATTAACAGTCAACTGCTCTACCGCTGAGCTACGCCGGAACGGTTCGCGCCGTATAGCAATCTGATTTCCCGCCGTCCAGAGGGCGCGCCGAGTTTTTTCGACGAAAAAACTCACCCGGTCGTGAGCGTACACTTCGGGTCTGAGGGGCAAGGACGATTTTGAGGGATTTTGGCTCCGGCGGTAGGGATCGAACCTACGACCAATTGATTAACAGTCAACTGCTCTACCGCTGAGCTACGCCGGAACTGAGGGCGCGTATAGCAACCTCGATTTTCGCAGTCCAGAGTAGAAGCGCATGAGGGCGCAAAAATTTTTCCGCCCCTAGCTCAAGCGTCGAAATTGCGCGGTAGCTGACAGGTCTCCAATCGCAGCGACACGGGATTTCCCTGTCAGGTCAACAAGATGGGCAAAGACATTGCGTTCGGCGGCGGGCAGCAGCGCCTCGGGTGTTTCGGTATATATCCGGCGCGCCAGATCCTGTGCGGTTGCGGGAGTATCGTCCAGAGCGGTCAGGATCTGTGCCTCGCGCCCCAGACGGTGGTTGATCAGCCAATCTAGTCGCGCGGTCGGGTCGGTCACTGGCGCGCCATGACCTGGGTGAAACACCGACCAGTCCCGTTCGCGCAGCCGGTAGCAGGCGGCCATGAAATCGGTCAGATCGCCATCGGGAGGTGAGACCAGAGAACTGGCCCAGCCCATCACATGATCGGCGGTGAAGCAGGTATCGCCCCAGGCCAGCGCGATGTGATTGCCCAGATGGCCGGGCGTATGGATCACCTCCAGCGTCCAGTCGTCACCTTCGATCATTTGACCGTCCGAGACCTCCTGATCTGGGCGGAACTCCGAATCGATGCCCTCACCCCCGCCAGCCAGACCTTGCTGCGCCAAACGGGTCATGATGGCGCTGCGGCCAGCCTGCGGCCCCCCGAAGGCCAGAACCGGCGCACCGGTGCGGTGCGACAGCGGCGCGGCGAGGGGAGAGTGATCCAGATGGCTGTGGGTCACCAGAATGTGGCTGATCCGCTGCCCGGGCTCCAAAGCGTTCAGGATCGCGTCCAGATGCGCCTCGATCAGCGGGCCGGGGTCGATCACCGCGATGTCGCGGTCGCCCAGCAGATAGGTGTTCGTCCCGCGATAGGTCATGGGCGAGGGGTTCGGCGCCACAATCCGTCGCAACCCGGGGGCCAGCGTCATGGCCTGTCCGGGGACAGGGTTGAAATTGTCGGGGGCCTGCATCGTCACCTCTTCCTCTTACCCAGACGGCCCGCTAGGTTTAGCGCATGTCGTCGCAATGGCTCAAACCCTATATGCCCCGCAGCCTGTATGCCCGTGCGGCGCTGATTCTCGTGGTGCCGGTTCTGGTGGTCCTGCTGGTCGTTGCCATCGCGTTTCTGCAGAAACATCTTGAGGAGGTGACGCGGCAGATGACTCAGACTGCCTCGCGCGAGGTTGCGCTGGTTCTGAACACCATGCAAGGGACGGACACCCAAATTCAGGCACTGGCGGCGATCCGGCCCGAACTGGCGGCGCTGGGGATGTCGGCCCGGTTCCTGCAACCCGATGAGGGGATCGACGAGGGCACCCGCCGCTGGCATGACTTCATTGCCCCGCAGGTCCGGGCCAATATGCGCCAGTTGGTGCCGCAATCCATCGCCGTGGCGCTGCCCAGCAGCAAAGAGGTGCGGCTGTATCTTGAGACCGATCTGGGGATTCTGGAACTGGGGTTCGACCGCAGGCGTCTGTCGCCTGTCGCGCCGCATCAGTTGATCGTGACGATGGTCTTCTTTGCGGTGCTGATGACCACGATCTCGTTCCTTTACATGCGCAATCAGTTGCGTCCGATCACTCGGCTGGCCGATGCCGCGCAAGCCTTTGGCCGGGGCAGGGTGGTGCCCTATACGCCCAATGGCGCGATCGAGGTGCGTGCGGCCGGCAATGCCTTTCTGGACATGCGCGCTCGGATCGAGCGGCAGATCGAACAGCGCACGCTGATGCTGTCGGGGGTCAGCCATGACCTGCGCACTCCGTTGACGCGGATGAAACTGGGCCTGTCGCTGCTGCCCGAGGATGAGGCACAGCCGCTGCTCAAGGATGTGGACGAAATGCAATCCCTGCTGGATGCGTTTCTGGAGTTCACCCGCGGCGCCTCGGAATCCGACCCCGAAGAGGTCAACCCCGAGATCTGGCTGCGTGGCATCGTCGAGGACGCGCGGCGCGCCGGGCATGCGGTGACATTGATCTCGGTCGAGGGCGAGGGCAGCGCCATGCTGCGCCCGACCGCCATGCGGCGCGCGGTGGAAAATCTGATCGGCAACGCGGTGCGGTATGGCACCAAGGCTGAAATCAGCCTGACCCTGACCCCAA
>NZ_JALCBM010000050.1 GCF_028066395.1 Ruegeria sp. | reverse complement strand
AGGTTCACCAGCGACCTGTAGCTGTCTCGGGCCAGTGTTCGGCCACCGGGTTGCGGTGCCGCTTCGTTAACACGCGCAATGGACCAGGGCCCTTTGTATCCGGCGCGGGACAATACCCGCACGAAACCCGCTAGGTTCAGCGACCCAAGCCCTGGCAGAAGCCCGAAATGCCGTTTGAGCCGACGTATATCCATCTCAAGCCGGGGTGCATCGGACAGTTGCACATGGAACAGCCGCTCTCCGGGAATGTCCCGAAGGCGGGCAGGTTTGGACCCGTCGGCAAGCGAGAAGAAGGAATTCAAGGCCAACCCCAAATGAGGGCTGTCAATCGCCTCGACAATGCGCAGCGCCTGCGCGTCCGAGTGAATAAGATCCGACCATGGCAAGCCCATATAGGCCAGACGCAGACCCATCTGTTTCGCGATCTCGGCTGCCTCGGCAAGGTCTGCGATGACCTGTTCTTCGGTGGCAGCGGCATCGACCTCGAAGGCAGACCCGATGAGCAGCAAGTCCGTTCCCAACTCGTTCATCAGGTCGAGTTTGCGCTTCAGCCGATCAAAGGCGCGCTCCCGCCCGGCATTGGGCTGTCCTTCAAGGTTATGGAAGGGTTGAAGCAGGCAAATCTTCAGGCCGAGGTCCGATGCAATATCCCGGATTCGCGATGGCGGCCCGTCGAAAGCGGTCAAATCCGGTTCGTGTAGTTCGACGCCGTTAAATCCGGCCCCGGCGATGGCCTGCAGTTTGTCGGCCAGATCACCGGGGATCGATGTTGTCGAAACCGAGAGACACATCATCCCTGATATCCAAACAGACGTGGCAGCCACAGGACCAGATCGGGCATCAGCATCATGATCACCAAAGCGAAGATGAGCACCGCCAAGAAGGCCCAGATTTCCGAGATGATTTCGCGCAGCGGAATGTCCGTCACGGCGTTGATCACAAAGAGCAAAATGCCATAAGGAGGTGTGATCAGGCCGATCATCGAGTTCACGACGACCAACACTCCGAAATGCACCAGATCGATCCCAAGCGCCTCGCAGGTGGGAATGAACAGGGGCACGATGACCAGAATGATCGTCGTCGCGTCCAAAACGCAGCCCAGCGCGAGGATCAGCAGATTGACGAGGATCAGGAACACAATCGGGCTGACGTCCGAGCCCTCCAGCAGGGCCGAGATCGACTGCGGGATTTGCTCTTGAATGACGATGAAGTTCAGAATGAACGCACCACCGATGACGACGCCCACAGCAGCGGACGACCGGGCACTATCCACGAAGACCTGATAGAGCCCCCGGAAAGTCAGCGCGCGATAGAACAACGCGGCCAGAAGCAAGGCGTAGAATGCTGCAACGGCGGCGGCTTCGGTCGGAGTGGTGACGCCGCCATATATACCGTACAGCAAGATTGCGGGCATCAGCAGCGCCGGGAACGCGTTGGCGGTTTTGGCAGGCAATTCGCGCAGCGGCACCGGTTCTTCCAACGCAAAATTACGCTTGCCAGCCAGATAGTAGTTCATCGCCATCAGGACGACGCCCATGATCAGGCCCGGCAGAATACCGGCTAGGAACAGCGACCCGATAGAGGCCTTAGAGACCAACGCATACAAAACCATCGGGATCGAGGGCGGAATGATCGGGCCAATCGTCGCCGACGCCGCCGTGATCGCCGCCGCATAACCCCGGCTGTAGCGGCCATCCTTGGTCATCATCTCAATGATGATCTTGCCGATGCCCGCAGCATCCGCGACAGCCGAGCCGGACATGCCTGAGAAGATCAGCGATGCCACCACGTTAACGTGGCCGAGGCCGCCCTTGAACCGGCCGACCGCAGCGACGCAGAAATTCAGCAGGCGGTCCGTGATCGACCCTGCGTTCATGATATTGGCGGCGACGATGAACAAAGGCACGGCAAGCAGGATCGTGCTTTTGTAAAATCCTTGCAGGATCTTCTCGCCCGCAAGGGCGACGTCCAGCCCGGCGGTGCCCAGATACACCAATGAGGCCAACAGGATGGAATAGCCGATAGGTGTCCCGATACCTGCCAAAACAAAAAGCGCCAGCAGGCACGAAAGAAGTTCAAAACTCATTTGCCTGCGTCCTCGTCGTCTTCACCGTCGACACGGGGATGATCGTCCACCACGTTAAATCCCACGACCATTTCAAGTTCGGTTTTAGGTGGCCCATTGCGCATGATGTCAAAGAACAGCCATCCATACCGCGCTGCTACGACCAGCATGAAGACCGCATAAATTGAGAACACGGTGCGCAACGGTATCTTCTCGCCCGAGAACGGATTGCGGACCGTCGCGGTTTTGCGGATTTTCATCCAGTCGATGTAGTCCCATGTCGGCAGGAAACTGTAGAGCATGCCCACCACGATTGCTGCGGCGGCCAGCATCGCAAAGATCTGACGCACGCGCATCGGCACCGAAAGGTAGATGATGTCGAACTTCACATGATCCCGCTCGCGCACGATGAACGCGCAGCTGAAGAAGATCACCCAGACCCAGAGGATGCCGATGAGTTCAAGCGTCCAACCGGCAGGGGTGAAGAAGTACCGCAGAAGAATTTGCAGAAGGAAGATCAGGAAGATTGCCGCCAGCATCCCGCCGGCAATCGCTTCGGTCAGCCGGGAGAACCCCTTTATGAAGCCTTTCATTGTGGTTCTCCCTCCCTTGTCTTACTGGGCTCAGTTGCCCAGAGCGTTGATCTGCTCCAGAACGCCGTCCGGCCATGATCCGGCGAACTCGCTTTCAAGATACATCGACTGCACCTGATCGCGGAACGCTGCGAGGTCGGGCTCGTAAACCTCCATGCCCTGCTCCTTGAGGAAGCTGACAAGGTCCTCTTCCTTCTGAAGCTGTTTCTGACGGCCCGATTCAGCCGCTGCGTCTGCCGCTTCCTGAACCTTGGCCTGCTGTTCCGGTGTCAGCCCATCCCAAACCTCTTTGCCGATGGCGATGTAGTTCAGGTCGACCAAGTGCGATGTCAGAATGATCTGGTTGGTCACTTCATAGAACTTGGCATCCACCACGGTTGGCAGCGGGTTATCCTGACCATCAACGGCACCGGTCGATAGGGCCGTGTAGACCTCGGAGAACGCCATCGGTGTCGGGGCGGCACCCAGCGCTTTGCCAAGGAACTGCCACGCATCCGTGCCCGGCATCCGCAGGTTCACGCCTTCCAAGTCGGCTGGCGTCGAGACTGTCAGTTCGTCCTTGGGCTGGCGCAGGTTCACCTGACGACGGCCCAGATACATGACCGACAGCAGTTTGACGCCCAGTTCTTCCTCGGCCTTTTGCTTGAATGCATCCATCAAGGGATCGTTGAAGACAGCCACCTGATGCGCGGCGTCCTGATGGACATAGCCTGCAGTAAAGATCGAAAACTCGGGGAAGAACTGTGCCAGTTCCTGCGCCGAGGTGATCGACATTTCCAGATTGCCACGGCTGATAGCGTCCAGTTCGGTCCCTTGGGCGAAGATGGTGCCGTTATAGCTGGGCTCATAACTTGCAAAATCGGCGATCATTGGCGCGAAAACCTCGGCCATGGCGACCGAACGCTGGTCGGTCTCCGATCCTGATGTTGCGAGGCGAAGTTGGACTTTGTCTTCCGCCAGCGCACCACTTGTCGCGCTAAACAGAACACCGGTTGCAACCAGGGCTGATACAGCAGCCCGGCGGGTAAGTTTGGTAATCACTTTGCTCCTCCCTGAGACATCATGATGCATTTTTCCGATTCTGAGTTTTGACCTATTTTGGACATTTTGCAATATTTTTTACAAAATATCAGATATTTTTCATTAACTACAGTCTCTGTTGCTGCATTTCCTGAAGGCTACTTATCCTGACAGTCTCACCAGTCCTGCAGGAATTCTGAATGGCTTCAATGACTTGAAGTGTCCTGAAACCTTCCCATCCAGACACAATCGGTTCTGCTTGATGCCGAGCAACTTCAACAAAGTGCCTGAGTTGATTGACCAGCGGATCAGAAGACCCCTTCTTCAGCGCGGTTGAAGAGATTGGCGTCCACCAATCCCTTTGCTCACTCTGGTAACTCCACAAACGAAGATCTGGGACCGACAACGACCCATGAGAGCCACCGATCATATAGCTACTCTCGGTGGTCGACGGATAGATTGGATATTCCTGAGACGTCATCTCCCAGCTCCATGGGGCGACGATGCTGTCGGACACACTTATGGTCCCGATCGCCCCACTTTCGAACGTCAACAGCGCACCAGCAACATCTTCGTTGTCATAACCGCGTTGCGACGCAGCTGACTGAGCCTGTACGGTCACGACCTCTCCGGCCAGGTACCGCAGCAGATCCACATCATGGACAAGATTGACCGAGATCGGCCCCGCACCAGGTTTCTTGCGCCAGGGCGCAGCGTCAAAATATCCGTCGGGCTTATAGAACCAGCAATTCGCATGGACAGCGCGGACATCTCCGATCTTCCCATCGACAATGGCTTCCTTAGCCGACCGGATCAGGGGATTGTGCCGACGATGATGTCCGACCATCAGCGGCACATTGGCCTTCTCCGCTGCTTGGACAAGCTCCAGTGCAGCGGTGGCTTCCACGGCGATCGGCTTTTCGACGAGAACGGGACAACCATGCTGAACACAGGTCAATCCTTGTTCGACATGAAGCGTGGTCGGGGTCGCAAGAACAGCCCCGTCCGGCGTCTGACTGGCAAACATTTCCTCAAGGGTCTCGTAGCATGCGACCCCGTGCTCAGCCGCGTAGGCACGGCCTTCGTCGCTGGGATCGACAACCGCGACGAGATCAACATGGCGCAACGCTCGGACAGCGTCTGCGTGGCGGCGTCCAACAAGGCCAATGCCGACAATGGCAATGCGAAAGTTCTGAGACACTTTGCTTCCTTCCCGGTGGTTCGGGAAACCCCGAACCCGATGTTTGCGACTGAGCTGCATTGCCCAATTGGAACATGACCGTATTGGGCTTTTCGCGATTCCACAATAATGTATGATATTTTTATTTTTACCATACATCGGTTTGGATTGCTGATGTCTGCAAAAAATGCTAATTGGATGAAGAAACCAAGAATATCGGGTGAAATGCATGGCGAAACAGCCGTCCACGATCGGGGCAAACACCTATCAGCGCATCAAGCGGGACATCATCTTCGGAGAGTTGCAGCCCGGCTCCAAACTGAAGCTGGACGCCCTGAAAGAGCGCTATTCGGCAAGCCTTTCGACACTTCGTGAAACCCTGAACAGGCTTGCCAGCGACGGATTTGTCGAAGCGCCCGAGCAACGGGGTTTCCTGGTCACGCCGGTCTCCCGCGAAGACCTGACCGAGATTTCGGAACTGCGCGTTCTGTTGGAATGCCACGCGTTGGAGTTGTCCATTGCGAACGGCGACACGGATTGGGAAGGCAACCTTGTTGCCGCACACCACAAACTGCACCTGATGGAACAGCAGCTTCTCAAGGGCGACGAGTCCGAGAAAGAAACCTGGAAACGATATGATTGGGAGTTTCACCAGGCGATGATCGCGGCCTGCAACTCCAGAAACCTTCTGTCTCTGCACTCGATCATCTACGACAAATATCTACGCTATCAGATGCTCGTGCTGACCTATCGCGGCGAAGAGGCTGTCAAAGAGCACAAGGGCATGTTCGATGCCGCCTTGGCCAGAGACGCCGACACGGCGAAGAGACTGCTGGAAGACCACATCCGAAATGGATTGGCTCATACTTTGGAGGCTCTGTAAGACGGCATGCTGAGTGCGTGCTTCGACGTCTTCGTCCAATTTAGAATAGCGCCTCAAATTCACGTCGAGACCTGAGGATCACCAACGGTACGGTTGGCGCAATGTGGTCAACCGCAGCGACTATGCGAGGCGCTACTCGTTTCTCGAATGTCCAGATATAGCTCAGAAATTCCCAATCTGGCAGTTGCTCAGGACAACCTTCTGCCATGTCCAGCCGCACTGTACCGTAGTTGGCCAGCACCCTCCGCGCTACGCCCAACAAAGATGTTCTGCGCGGGACCCGAACCCAAACCACAAGATCGGCGCGAGGCAGACGCAGATCAAACGTCGATACGGTTGTGCCATCCATCACCCACCGTTCCCGGTTGACCAGGTCAGCGACAATCTTGCGCTGTTCGTCGCGATCCCGGGTGCGCCATCCCGGTAACCAGCGAACGTCGCGATCATATGATTGGTATTCCAATCCGAAACGCTCACTGATTTTGAGCGACAGCGTACTTTTACCACCGCCAGAGCAACCGATGACCAAAACCCGATCCGCAATTGCGAGACGGTTTGCCGCTTCAGATATGGAGACTTCCATTGGCACAAGGGATCACGAAATCTGGTATGAATAAACGTTGTTCAGATATTTCTCGTCATCAATTTTGAAATGAGTCTCGCCAACATGCAGAAATCCCTGAGCCAGATAAAACGCAATTGCCGGATCATTCTCAGCGTTGGTTGCAAGCCAAACGGATTCAACCGCCGTTTCACGGCAGTGTTGTAGTGCTGCGCGCAGTAGGCGTTTGCCAATACCTTTACCATGATGGCGGGGCTGAACGTAAAAAGTGGAAATCTCTACATCAGAACATCCCGGCACCAGCGCTTTGCTCTCCGAGGAAACACGAATGAACCCGTCAATCCCTTCGGTGTTTTGCGAAACGAGCATGAACTGTTTGGGGTCTCGAATAAGCTTCTCTATCTTCGCCGGAGTGAATTCATCCGGGGCATAGTCGGCGAAAAAGGCGCTTACGCCCCGTTTCAGGTAGGTGCCGATCCACACTTCAAGAGAAATTGCTGCAATGCTGGAGGCATCTGAAATATCTGGTTGGCGGAGTTTCATACTTAACAATTCTTAACTTTCAAAAACATATTGATAAGAGAGCTTCCGAAGGAAGCAATGCCACCTCTGAAGAAGACCGCGGATATCCGCTGGCGACAAGGAACTACTTCGTTTTCGCAGCCCGCATCAATATTCGGAATGCCTTATCGCTTACCGCACAATTACCGCTAAGCGGACTAGGGCCAGGCCTCATTAATCCTGCACCATTGGCGTGCGAACCGAGGGAACGTCTGTTTTTCACTGCAAGCGCTGATGCGCCCGTGGGCTCCTTTAATTGAAACTCAGCTGGATTATGCAGGTCGCGTTTAATCGCCCTCGGCAACGCCTTCTGCTCGGGCCTTCGCGCGCCTTGCACGGTAACTAGGCAGCAGGACCAGAATTGCCGCGATCACCAACAGCGCCAGCGTCATCGGCCGTTCCCAAATGAACGCAACGCCATCGTAAAGCTGCATGGAGCGCGCGAAGTTGTCCTCCATCATGCCGCCCAGAATGAAGCCGATCAGCAGCGGCGCAAGCGGGTAGTCTTCGAATTTCAACGCGGTGGCACAGATGCCGAAGCCAACCAGCAACAACAGTTCGGTCGCATTGTTCTGCCCGATATAGGCCCCCATCAGCGTGAAAAACAGGATGAACGGGATCAGGTAGTTGCGCGGCACCGCCAGGATTCTGGCGATGTAGGGGATCAGAGGAAGGTTGAGGATCAAAAGCACGAGGTTGCCGATGAACATCGACATGATGACGGCCCAGAAAATCTGCGGCTCGTCGATCATCAAACGCGGCCCCGGCGTGACGTTCAGAGCGATAAGCGCGCCCAGCAGGATGGCCGTGGTGCCCGAGCCGGGAATTCCAAGGGTCAGAAGCGGCACAAAGGAACCGGTACAGGCAGCGTTGTTGGCCGTCTCGGGGGCTGCAAGACCCTTGATCGAACCTTTGCCGAATTCATCTTGTTCGTGCTTCGGCGCGATATTGCGTTCCACTGCATAGCCCAGAAAACTGGCGATCGTGGCGCCCGCCCCCGGCAGAACGCCGATAAAGAACCCCTGCAGAGATTGCCGCCCGATCACGGGCGCGATGGCCTTCGCCTCGGAACCCGTAATGCGGAGGTCCTTGATTTCACCATCGTCACCTTGCAGGTCTTTCGGCTTCAGAACCAGAAACAGGGCTTCGGGCAGAGCGAACATCGCCATGGCGAGCGTGATAAAGCCGAACCCGGATTGCAGATCCATGATGCCCATGGTGAAGCGTGGCAGGTTGAATAGCGCGCCCTCACCAACCGTTGCCATGATCAGCCCAAGGATGGCCATGATCATCGCCTTGGCCACCTGTCCGGTGCCCGCAAACGCTGCAATCGCGGAAAGCCCCACCACCATCAGCGCGAAATACTCCGCCGAATGAAACAGGAGCGCAACGGACGAGAGTGCCGGTGCGAAGATCATGAGAAGCAGCGCGCCTATCGTCCCACCTGCAAAGCTTGCTATGGCGGCAATCGTCAACGCCTTGCCCGCCTGACCCTGCCGCGCCATCGGGTAGCCGTCAAAGCTGGAAGCGACAGTGCCCGCGACCCCCGGCGCGTTCAGCAGGATCGAGGACGTCGAGCCACCAAAGATCGCGCCATAGTAGACACCCGCCAGCAGGATAAGGGCCGCGGAAGGATCGCCCATCGATATGGCAACGGGGATCATGATGGCGATGATCGACATAGGCCCAAGGCCCGGCAGCATTCCGATGAAAGTGCCGATCAGACAGCCTGCGATAACCATCAGCAGGTTTTGCAAGGACATGGCCGTTGTGAGGCCGATCAACAATCCTTCGAGCATGTCAGCCTCCGATGAAGCCCGGCAGGGGGCGCATGTAGATGCCAAGCACTTCCTGAACAAGAAACCAAATTGAAAACGCCGCGATCAGGGCGACCGGCAGCATGATATGCCATTTGCGTTCACCCAATATGTACGAGCCGAGGATCAGAAACGCCGATGTCGATATGAGAAAGCCCATCGGGCGCAGGCAGAGCGCATAGACCACCATCAAACCCAGCAGCAAAAGCGCCTGACCAAGGTGGTATTCCGTAAGGCGGTGGTAGTCGATATCCGCCTCTTTCGCCTCACCTTTCTCGAACCCCAGAAGGATAACGAGGGTGGTGAGTATGCCGAGAACCGAGAGCACTTTCGGAAACGTGCTGGGCCAGATGGGGTTGCGTTTCATGAAGGGGGCAAGACTGGCGTCCATCGTGAACCAGGCTGCGTAGCCATAGGTAAGGCAAACGCCCAACAGTACCAGCGCAATCCAACGGTCCAAAGCCATGTCGTCACCTCTGCGGTATGGGTAAGTCAGTGCGGAAGCCCGCACTGACGGGCTCGCGTTCAGAGGAAGCCGAGCTTCTTCATCAGATCGCCGATAGCCTTTTCCTGTGTTTCGAGGAAATTGAGAAAATCATCGCCCGAGTTGTGGATGTTGACCCAGCCGTTGCGGGCACGCACCGCTTCCCATTCGGGCGTGTCATACATCTTGGCGATGGCTTCCTGGTACACGGCCAGTTTGTCATCCGGCAACCCGGGCGCCGCAAAGAACCCGCGCCAATTGACAAAGGTGGTATCAATTCCCTGTTCCTTCATCGTCATCGCGTCCGGTGCAGCATCGACGCGCGCATCAGAGGTGACACCGATGATTTTCACCTCGCCCGCGTCGGCCAGATCGACAGCTTCCGAGAAACCGGTCGACAGGGCGGCAATCTCACCTGACAGCAGCGCGGCCATCGCCTTGCCACCCGCGTCATAGGGGATGTATTTCACCGCCAGTGCATCCTTGCCAGCCGCTTCCATCACCATGGCCGCAACCAGATGGTCCATGCCACCCGGAACCGAGCCACCGCCAATGGCGGTTGCGCGTGGGTCCGCTTCAAATGCGGCGATCAGGTCTGCCATCGAATTGATCGGGCTATCCTTGCCCACAACTATCGCCGCGTAATCGCCGATTGTGCCCGAGACCAAAGTCAGGTCGCGGAAGTTATGTGGAAAGACGCCCGTCAGGGATCGGATCACGATGGGGGTCGAATTGACCATCAGCGTGCCATGGTTGCTGTCGGCGTTTTCGATCAGATAACCGATGGCCTTGCCGCCGCCGCCACCCGACATGTTCTCGTAGGACGCCGTTCCGACGAGCCCGGATTCGGTCAGGGCTTCGCCCGTGCCCCGGGCGGTACCATCCCAGCCACCGCCTGCGCCACCAGGGATCAGAAAGTGAATGCTGTCCAGAACCTGGTCACCATCAGCCGCAACCGGCCCTACCAAACCAAAGGCGGCGACAGCCGCAATTAGGGACCGACGGCCCAGTTTTAAATTCGACATCTTGTCCTCCCATTTGACAATTGCCCGCTTGGCGGCTCATTTGATGGTCAAGAAAGCACGTAAACCTGACACCAACCTGTCACACAGAGAAACTCGTCTGGGGGTGCGATGAAGTTCCTTCTGATCGAAGACAACCAGGACCTTGCGAATGCCATCGCGTCGCGGATGCGCCTGGATGGTCATGTCATTGATCATGCAGATAAATTGGAAGATGCTTCCGCGTTCGTTGCAACCGGAGAATACGATCTGATCCTGTTGGACATCATGCTTCCGGATGGCGACGGCCGCACATTTCTGCAAAAGCATCGGGCCAGCGATTTCGACACGCCAGTGATCGTTCTGACCGCCCGCAGCCAGGTTTCAGATCGAATCGGTTCGCTCGATCTTGGCGCGGATGACTATGTCACCAAACCCTTCGATCACGCCGAGCTTGAGGCCCGCTGCCGTGCCGTTTTGCGCCGGAAAACCGGCAATGCACAGACGACAATAGAAGCCGGTGGTATCGTTTTCGATCCGGTTGCAGGTCATTTGACGATCGGGGGAGAGGCCGTAACCTTGCGCAACCGCGAACTGCGTCTTCTGGAGTTGTTCCTCAACGCTCCTGGTCGAATATTTTCAAAGCACAAACTGGCCGACCGATTGTTTTCCTTTGACGAAGATGTCTCGGAGAATGCGATAGAGGTTTATATCGGACGCCTGCGAAAACACCTGAGGTCTTCGGATCTGAGGATCACCACATTGCGCGGGCTGGGTTATCGGTTGGATCAGGATGCATAGCCCAGCCGTATCCGGATCGCTCAGAAACCGGCTGGTGCTGACACTGATCGGAGGCGCGGTAGTTCTTGCCCTGCTCTTTTTCTTCGCCGTGCGAAACTTTGCCGTACAGGTTGCACAGCAGGGGCAGGACAACATCCTTGAAGCATCGGTTACATCGATGCTAGACGCGGCCGCCATCCGCGGTGGCGAGGTCGAACTCGACCTGCCCTATTCCGCGTTTTCAATGCTGAGCACACCGGCGGATGATCGTGTCTTCTATGCGATCCTGCGGGACGGCGAGTTCCAGTCAGGCTACGAGGACCTGACGTTCACTGAAAGCTTACCGGACAAACGCCCGACCTTCGAATCCAGCCAGTTGCGTGGCGAGGCCGTTCGGCAGATCAGCGCAAGCCGCACCTTAGTCGGTGCGGACAAGCGGACGGAAATCCAGATCGTACTCGCCCAAACGCAAGACGCCCTGTCGGAAACGCTTGACCGGATATCACGCAACGCCGCGCTTTTAGGAGTGGGTTTCTTTGCTCTCGCCGCGGTGCTTTCCTTCTGGGCCAGCTCGGCGACCATTGGCCAGCTTGGCAGGCTTGCAACCTCGGTCACGCGGCGAGGACCACAGGACCTGAGCCCATTCAAGCAACCGGTTCCGCAAGAAATGGCGCCCTTGGTAACATCGCTCAACTCCCTGATGGGGCGGCTCGATCACTCTTTGAGCCAATCGGAGGATTTCATTGCCGAGGCGGCGCACCGGGTTCGCACACCTCTTGCAACCGTTCGGTCCTATGCCGAGGCGACGTTGCAGCGCGTTGACAAGGAAGAAAACCGGGAAGCGATGCGCTCGATGGTTAAAGCCATCGACGAAAGCTCTCGTGCTGCGGGCCAGCTTCTGGACCATGCGATGATCACGTTTCGTGCGGACCATCTGGTGCCGGAAGCGATTGACCTTGTTGACCTGGTCCACGATCTGGTTCTGCGTCTGACGCCGGTCGCGGAAATGAAAGACCTTTCGCTTTCATTGCAGGGCGACCCAAGCGTTCCTTATTCAGGGGATCCAATCCTGATCCAGAACGCCGTACGGAACCTGATCGACAACGCGATGAAATACGGACCCGCCGAAAGCTCTATCGAGATTACGGTCTCTGCACTGCCCGGACCGCGAATTACCATCTGCGACCACGGCCCCGGCTTTCTATCGCACGAAATCGAAACGCTGACTACGCGGTTCCAACGAGGCGCGAATTCGAAGGACACGATCGGGTCCGGCCTGGGCCTGACCATCGCGCAGGATGTCGCGACGGCTCATGGTGGCAGGATTGATCTTTCAAACCAACCGAAAGGCGGCGCATGCGTTACCTTATCGCTTTAGTCCTGGTTTTCCTGTGCCGCGCTGGATGGGCGCAGGATTGGGAAGATCGGCAGGTCTTCAATCAAGCCAGTGCATCGACCACGCTGCGCATCATCTCAAGTACGGACACGTCTCTGTTTTCGCCGCTGATTGAAGCATTTGTCGCTGCGAACCCAGATGTTGCCATCGAGTATCTGGTGACCGGAACAGCGGATATCGACAGGCGCGTTCGGAAGATGCCAGAAGCCTTCGATATCGCGGTTTCCAGTGCCATGGATTTGCAGCTAAAACTCACAAATGACGGGTTTGCCCTGGCGTTGGAGAATGTCTCTCACCCGGCTTGGGCACAATGGAGGCAAAGCCTCTTCGCCTTTACGTCGGAACCGGCCGCCATTGTCATCAACCGGACGTTTTTCGATGAGCAGCCGATCCCGCAATCCCGCCAAGAGCTGATCGAGGCGCTGCGCGCCCGGCCCGAAATATTTCGCAACCGCGTCGGAACTTACGACGTGCGCCAATCAGGGCTAGGCTATCTTTTCGCGACGCAGGATGCGCGGGCGTCCGAGACTTTCTGGCGACTTATGGAAGTGATGGGCAGCCTTGATGTGCGGCTCTATTGCTGCTCGGGCGAGATGATCGACGATCTCACCGATGGAACGATTGCCGTCGCCTACAACGTTCTGGGCAGTTATGCCCAAGCGCGCGCCGAAAGCCAGGATATACTCGAGATCGTGCTACCCGCCGATTTTCCGACAACGATGATGCGGACGGCATTTGTGTCGAGGGCCTCTCCGGAACCTGAAGCTTCCGAACGGTTCATCCGGCATCTTGTCGCGTATCAATCTAGCCCAATCGATGGCGCACAATCCTTACCGCCGCTCCAAGGCAAAGGACAAGGTGCCGAACACGCAACCATTGCACTGGAACCCGCTCTGATGACGTTTCTTGATACGCTGAAGCGAACGAATTTCCTTTCCGAATGGGAAAACGCGCTAATCCAGAATTAGGGCAGCATTGCGTGTTGGAAATTTCCGAGTCCAGACATTGGATGATCTTGCAGCATCAGTAGGTAAACCAAGAGAGGGTTGGGATGCTGTCAGGTCGGGCACGCCCTTATGATCCTCTCAAACGTCCAGTGTTTTCAGCTCGCGACGCATGATTTTACCGGTGCTGGTCTTGGGCAGATCATCGACAAAACGGACGGCCCGCGGCACTTTGTAGGCGGCCAGTGTTTCGCGGCAGAACGCAATGATTTCATCCGCTTCCGCGTTCGCGCCGTCTTTGAGCACGACATAGGCTTTGGCGATTTCGCCCTTCTGCTCGTCGGGCACCGGCCCCACGGCGGATATCGCCACCGCCGGATGCTGTGCCAATACCCGTTCGATTTCGGCGGGGTAGACATTGTAGCCAGCGGTCAGGATCATGTCCTTCTTGCGGTCCACCACATAGACACAGCCGTCGCTGTCCATTTTGGCCAGATCGCCGGTATGCAGCCAGCCGTCATCTTCCAGCGCCTCTGCCGTGCGTTCGGGGTCGTTGAAATAGCCGATCATCACGATCGGCCCGCGCACCATCAATTCACCCACCTCACCATGCGGCAGGGCCTTTTGATAGTTCTCGTTGTCGGCAATCCGCAACTCGCAATAAGGCAACGCCACCCCGATCGAGCCCATCTTGTTGGGGCCATAGATTGGATGGGTGCTGCCCAAACCGGCGATTTCGGTCATGCCCCAGAGTTCGATCAGTGGACAGCCGAAACTCTCCTCGACCGCCTCCATTTTGGCGGTGGGCATGGTCTGGCCACCCACGGTGCAACAGCGCAGCGAGCTGAGGTCAGTGGTCGGCAGATCGGGATGTTCAAGCATGTACATGTACATGGTTGGCACACCCTCGAACAGCGTCGCCTTGTATTCGGCGATCGCGGCCAGCGCCGCCCCCGGGTCAAACAGCGCGTGCAGGTTCAGAGTGCCACCCAGAAAGAACACGCTGTTCATCACCACGTTGCCATAGACATGCGGACAGGGCAGTGCGCTGACCACCACGTCATCGGCAGTGCGCAGGTGCATCTGTGCGGTCATCGACGTGTTCAGGATCACCGCGCGGTGCGATTGCATCGCCCCTTTGGGCCGCCCGGTGGTGCCCGAGGTATAGCAGATGGTCGACAGGCTTTCGGGATCGACATCCGGCACTTCGGGACACGGATGATCGGCAGCCAGAAGCGCGTCAAAGGACATCATTCCCTCAGGCGCTTCATCGCCAAAGACGATCACGGATTTGACATCGCTGTCGTTCTCGATCCCGGCCAGAGGTGCGCCTTTTTCCGGCGAGGCAATAATCATCTTGGCACCGCAATCCTGCACCACATAGCGAACCTCTTCGGGGGTCAGCATCACGTTGATCGGATTGATCACCGCGCCCAGCTTGGTCACGCCGTAATAGCTGACCACCCATTCCCAGCAATTGGCGGAATATAGCGTGACGATATCGCCCTTGCCGACACCCATGGACGCGAGGCCCCCCGCCAGTTGGCAAGCCAGACGGTCGATTTCAGTAAAGGTGACTCGTTTCTCGTCGGTGATGAGTGCCGTTTTGGTGCCGAATTGCGCTGCCGCACGGGCGCTGATCTGACCCAGATGTTCAATCATGTGTCCATCTCCCTGAATTTGGTATCGGTTGCCGATGGGTGGCAAAGGGCATCGGGCTGCACGTCCGGGGCTTTTTCGTTCCACCAGCTATCGCAGTCTTCCCTGTTCACGCGCGCCGATGGCCCGATGGCCACCAGCTGTGTCTTGTCAGGTTGCGCGGTACGGGACAGGTCGATATCGCGACCCACCACCTGCACCAGCCAGCCGATGCCATCGTCACCACGTACAAACCCTTTGACCCGCACCAGCCCGTCCGGGCGCTGTTGCAACAGTTTCGCCAGCCTGTCCCGGCCGAACATGCGAACACCACCCCCTGTCCAATGCGTATAGGCCGGATGCGATGCGGGTTTTCCCCGGGCCTCGAAAGTCTGGCCAAACTCCTGCAACAGGGTTTCAATCGGGGCTGTGGGCGGATCCGCCAAGACGGCCTCTGGATTGATCGCCTGCAGCGCCGGCGCGGCCTCTTGTCCGTCCGTCTTCGAGACATACAGCAAATCGGCGCAGGCAATCTGACCCCGGACCTGCGGGCCGATCAACGAATCCTGCGTCAGGGTCGAGAAATTGCGACCGTCGACCACGGTGACGATGCCGCCATAGCGCATGTCGGGTTCAGCAAGCGCCGCATTCGCGATCTTCTGCGGATCGGCCACACCGCTGGCCTCGATCAGCAGGTGATCGGGGCGCGGGTTGCGGTCCAGCACATCGGCCATCGCCATGAACAGATCACCGCCCATGGTGCAGCAGACGCAGCCATTGGTCAGGGTCAGCGTGTCTTCCTCTGCGCTTTCCAGCAGATCGGCGTCAATGTTGATTGCCCCAAAATCATTGACCAGAACCATCAGCCGACGACCGTGAGTTGCCGACAACACCCGGTTGATGAGCGTGGTTTTCCCGGCGCCCAGATAGCCTCCGATCACTGTCAGGGGAAGCCGCGTGTCAGTCATGTCAGATGCACCTCGCCGCCCGAAACTGTGCCCAGAACCGGCACATCTTTCAGCGACTTCGGGTCCACGGCGGTGGGATCTTCGCCCAGCACCGCGAAATCGGCGCGTTTGCCGGTTTCAATCGAACCGATCTCACCATCCAGTTTCAGCGTATAGGCCGCGCCCATGGTGATGGCATAAAGCGCTTCAAGGGTGGTGATCCGCTGCGCCGCGCCCAATGTCCGTCCGCTCATGGTTTGACGGTTCACTGCACACCACGCGGTAAAGAGCGGCCCCAGCGGCGTAACCGGCGCGTCCGAATGGATCGCGATACGCACCCCGGCATCCAGCGCTGCACGGCAGCCATCCATGCGCCGTGCCCGGTCTTCGCCTATGGTCAGCGCGGCGTGCTGATCGCCGAAATACCAGATGTGATTGGCAAAGATGTTGGCCGCAATGCCCAACTCGGCGCAGCGGGTGAACTGATCGGTGCCCATCATCTGACAGTGCTGCAGAACATGTCTGTGACCGGGCCAGGGATGTTTGCGGGCGGCGGCCTCGATCGCCTCAATGGCAACCTCGGACGCCTCATCCCCGTTGGTGTGAACATGCATCTGGATGCCTTCGCGCTGCATCACCTCGCACAATTCAAAGATCTGGTCGGGGGCAAGGTTCCACAAGCCGTTGGGCTGTCCACCGACATAGCCGGGCCATTTCACCCGTGCGGTCCAGCCCTGAATAGAGCCATCGGTCAGCAGTTTGACCGCCCCCAGCCGCAGCTTGTCGCTGCTTTGGGCGGCAAGCGCCTTTGCCCGCGCAGCAAGTTCCTCGGCCTGCCCGCCTGCCGCGCCCAGCACCGGCACGATCCGCAGCGGATAATCCGAGCCAGCCGTGATCTGCAACATCACCGCCAGATCGTCGTCGGACAGGGTCGAAAACAGATCGGTCATGGTTGTGACCCCTGCGCGCACGGCCATGCGGCCATAGGCGCGGATCGCGCTTTCACGCTGGGCCAGATGGCGGAAATCCACGCCAAGCCGCCGCATCAGGGGAAACATGGCGGCCATTTCCTGCAACTCGCCGGTGGGCTGACCATCGGCGTCTTTCACCACGCCTTCGACCCTGCTGTCTGAATCATATCCTGCCATGCCCAGCGCGGGTCCGTTCACGCACATCAGATGCAGGTTCGAAAAGAACACGAGAATCGGACGGTCGGTGCCGACCCGATCCAGATGATGACGGCTGAGCCGCTCTTCGCTCAGAAAGATCGGGTCGAAGCCCCATGCAATCAGCGGCGCCCCCGGCTCAAGTTTCTGCGCTTGTTGCGACAGGCCCTCGATGACCTGTTCTATGGTGGTCAGGCCAGGCCAATGCTGCCCGTCCGGATCGGTCCGGTCGTGATAGCCGACATAGGTGTAGTCCCACAAACCACCTGCCATCAGATGCGCATGCCCTTCGACAAATCCGGGCAACAGAACCGCACCGCTCAGCCGCTCGTCGACGCGGACATTCCCAACACCATCGGCGCAGCGTTCGTCGCCGACGGCCAGAATACGCCCATCGCGCACCGCGACATGCGTCGCTTCGGGACAGTTGGGGTCCATGGTGATGATTTTGCGGGCTTTGAAAATGGTTGTATCAGTCATGGTTCTACAGATTTTTTTAGTGGCAGGCGTGAGCGACTCTGGCAGGCCGCTCACGCCTTCTCCTTCACAGGCCGAGAGGCCTATTTTGCGACACCGTATAGCCAGTTCGGCAGAAACAGCGTCAGGTCCGGGAACAGGATCAACAGAAGCATCCCCACCACATAGGCCAGAATGAATGGCAGTACCGCGACCGAGATCCTCTCGATCGAGATCGCGGAAATCCGCGCCGCCACCGTCAGGTTGGCCCCCAGAGGCGGGGTCAGGAATCCGATCTCGCAGGTGATCACGGTGAAGATGCCGAACATCACGGGGTCGACCCCCAGCGAGGTAACCAGCGGCAGGAACACGGCGGTGAACAACACGATCTGCGCGAGGCTTTCCATGAAGGTGCCGATGAAGATGTAGAATATCCCGATCAGCAACAGCACAATGGCAGGATTCTGCGTGATTGCGGTGATCCCCTCCTGCACGACGGTGGGCACGTCGTAAAAGGCGGTCAGCTGACCAAAGGCCAGTGTCGGGGTGATCAGGATCAGAATCCCGGTCAGCAGCGCGGTAAAGCGCAGCGCGGCGATCACCTTTTGCACCGTCAGTTCCCGGTAGATGAACAGCCCCACGAACAGCGAGTAAAAGACAGCCACGCCCGCGGCCTCGGTCGGTGTGAAGGCCCCGCCATAGATACCGCCCAAAATCAAGACCGGTGCGCCAATCGACCATTTGCCGTCCCAGGCCGCCTTCAGGAACGGACCCCAGGAAAACGGATCGCCATCCCCGCCATAGCCGCGGCGGCGTGCGATGACGTAGGTCACGACCATCAGCAGCAGCGTTATGACGATACCGGGAACGACACCGGCCAGAAACAGACGCGGAATCGAGGTCTCGGACACCAGACCGTAGATGATCAGCAGGTTTGACGGCGGAATGAGGCTACCCAAAGCCCCCGCGCTGGCCACGATCGAGGCCGCGAAGGGCACGTCATAGCCTTCTTTCTTCATTGCCGGAACAGTGACCGAACCGATAGCGGCGGTGGTCGCCGGGCCCGAGCCGGACAGCGCCGCAAACAGCATGCAGGCAAAGACCGAAACCAGCCCCATCGAGCCGCGATAGGCCCCCACCAGATTGGTGGCGATGGCGATCATCCGGTTGGCCATGCCGCCCACCTCCATCAGCCGCCCCGCCAAAACGAAAAGCGGGATGGTCAGCAGTGGAAAGGGCGTCAGGCTGGAGTAACCCGTCTGCGCCATCAGCGTATAGGGAATGTCGATCAGAAACAGCGCCAGCAAGGTGGTCAGACCCACCGAGGCAAACAGCGGTACACCAATGACCGTCAAAACGACAAAGGCAATTGCCAGGATCAGAAGCGGGCTCATATATGCGCCTCCTCATCTTCAAGGCTTTTGTCGCCATCTTCATCCAGCATTCCGGGCAGGCCTTCGGCACCGCCCCTGTACCAATCCACGTAGACCTGGATCAGCCGGATGAGCATCAGTGCATAACCAAACAGCAGAACGGATTGTGGATAGAACTGGTCGATTCCGAGGCTGGGGCTACGTGACGTGAACTTCCAAAGCACCGCAAGATAATCCCAGCTGATCTTGATCATGAAGGCGCAGAACAGCGCCCAGGCCAGATCGGCGGCAAAGATCGTGATGCGCCCAAATCCGCGGGGCAGCGAGGACACCACGACCATGATACGAATGTGGAACCGTTCGCGCACACACAGCGAAGCCCCCATATAGACCGCCCAGACCATCGAGATCGAGGCGACCTCTTCCGTCCAGTGCAGCGCGACTTCGAACACATAGCGGGCCACAACCTGCGCGAAAACGCTGACCGAGATAATCGTCAGACAGACGCAACAGATAAGCTCTTCGAAATGGCGCTCAAGCCATCTTAAGGCATTCATGATGTCCTCCCCCGGTCAGGACCGGCCTGATCCGGGCCGGAGGCATCCCTGCTTCCGACCCGAACGGTGCGGTGTTATTCCGCAGCCGCCTCGATTTTCGTCACCAGCTCCTGGAACTCCGGCCCGCGCTTCTCGGCGAACTCGTCACGCACCGATTGTGTGGCGACGATGAACTCGGTCTTGTCGGGGTAGGTAATTGCCATACCACCCTCTTCGACCAGCCATTTGCGCACGTCTTCCGTTTCGGTTTGAACCTGCTCGCGGAACTCGGCACCAGCATCCGCCGCGGCGCGGATGACCTGCTCACGCTGCTCATCGGTCAGCCGGTTCATGAAATGATCCGAGGCAAAAAGAGGGATCATGGCCACGAAATGTTCGAGGATGACAAGGTGCGGCTCGAATTCAAAGAATTTGAGATCCTTGATGAAGGATGCGCCATTGTCGCCACCATCCACGGTTCCGGTTTGCAGCGCAGTGGGTGTTTCCGACCAGGCCAGCGGCACGGGATTGGCGCCTAGGGCTTCGAACGTGGCCAGCATCACCTCGTTCTTGGGGGTGCGGATTTTCAGACCTTCCATATCCGCCAGCGTATTCACCGGGCGTTTGGAATTGTAGAAATCGCGATAGAGCGCCGGACCGAATGTCAGAAGGTGAACGCTGGTTTTGGCCTGCAGGTCCTGTTTCATGAAGTCGCCCACCGGCCCGTCAACGACACGCTCAAGATGTGCAGTATCCTGAAACATGTAGGGCAGAACGGTCACGTCCATCAGATCCCAGTGGGGCGACACGTTGTTCGATGTGATGACAAACCCGTCAACCGTACCCAGCTGCATGGCCTTGAAGGCCTCATCCTCGCTGGAAATCTGGTTACAGCAGCGCAGTTTAACTTCGACCGAGCCATCGGTATATTCTTCGACCTTGGTTTTGAAGAGCGTGGCAAAGCGCCCATAGATCGATTCCTCGGGTGCGCCAAATCCAAAGTTCATTGTCACTTCGGCGGCAAGTGTTGCCGTGGCCGAGATCGATAGTGCAAGCAGCGATGCGGCCAGGGTCTTCAAACGAAGATGTTGCATGAGTTCCTCCTTCTCCCCTGCAAATTCCTGTGCTGAGACAATGACACGACCCACAATCTCATGTATAATATCAATATCGTCACATTTGATGCCGGATCGTTATCATTAACTTTCGCTTTCGACACCTGAGGTACTTTCTGGCGGTCGCCGAGGAATTGCACTTCCGTCGCGCCGCCAATGGGCTGGGCGTGGCGCAACCGGCGCTCAGCCGCGCCATTCGTGATCTTGAGGCGGATCTGGGCGTTACCCTGTTTGAACGCAGCAACAAGAAGGTCGAACTGACAAACGCAGGCAGGGCGTTTCAGAAGGATTGCAGGGAAATATGGAACGCCGTCGATCAGGCGGTCAGCAACGTCCGGTACGTGCATCAGGGGCTCATCGGGTCTTTGCGGATCGGTTATACGGACATGGCCATCGGCGGGGTGCTGCCTTCGCTGTTGACCGAGTTTCAGGCCTGCGAACCAGGGATCGTCCTGACCCCGCATATGGATCCGACGATCTACCAGTTGCAAAGGCTAAGCGACGACGAAATTGATATTGGCTTCGTTACCGGGCCCATCGGTGAAACAGAGTATCAGCAACTGCCGGTACAACGCGAGAGCTTCGTATGCGTCGTCTACGATTCTCACCCGCTGGCCTCCCGAGACAGCATCCGGCTTGAGGAATTGGCTCAGGAAAGGTTTATCCTCGGACCGGCCAGGGAATGGGAGCACTTCCAATCTTACCTGCTGCCAATGTGTCGCCGGGCCGGGTTTCTGCCCAAAGTCGTTCAAGAGGCTTACAACACCACGGGCATCATCGGATTGGTGGCCTGCGGGATGGGTGTCACAGTACACACCGAAGGTGTGCAGAACTACCTGCGTACAGGTGTAAAGGTTGTTCCGATAGACGACCTGACGGAAAAGCTAGAAACCATCGCCGTATGGAAACCGGAAGATTTACCGGGTCCAAGACAAAAGTTCATCGACTTTCTGAAGGCGAAAATGCCGGGTACGGACATCATCTAGGATCTGGACTTTGGTAACCGGGCCATCCCAGTCAGTTTGTTTTGTGCAGAACAATTGATCCGCCAAGGCGGTGTAGCTTTTCTTTCTTCGCATCCGCCCTGCTTTCTGTCACGGCCTACGCGTGAGACCCCTGGGGTACATGCTTCGGATCGTGGTCAGCGCTGTGGCACCACCAAAACCTGGGATCAAACACCTAGTCTACGAGCAGCTTCGACAGATCTGCAAATCCACGGGCGCGGGCGTGATCCAGTGGGGTCAGGCCATTTTTGTCGGCGATATGCCGGTCGGCACCTGCATTCAGAAGCATCTCGACAATTTCAACGTAAGGCGGGCTGCCATCGCCCAGGATCACCGCTTCAAGCAACGCGGTCCAGCCGATGTTGTTTATCCGATCCAAAGGTGCGTTGGCGGCAATCAACATCTCGATAATTTCCACCTGGCCTTTGGCTGACCCGTAGATCAGGGCAGAGCCCTGATAGATCGAAGTGACCATCGTGGCGTCAGCTCCAGCCTCCAGCGCCTGTTTCGCCAGCTCGGGATTCCGGGTGGTGATTGCGATGTTCAGAATGTCCCGGCGGCTGTCATTCAGTGCAGTCACATCAGCCCCGGCGGCCAGCAAGAAGCTAACGATCTCAAGATTACCCTTACGGGCGGCGACCAGCAGCGGCGTGTCGCCCGCCCCGTTTCTCGCCTCAAGCAGGTGGTCCGCTTGTGAGATGACCTCTTCGACTGCCTGCACATTACCGCTGTCGACGGCCTGAAAGATTGACGCGGTATCTGCCAGCGCCGAGCCGATGAAGAGGCCAACGAAAAGAAATAGCGCGGCAATCTTGCGTATCATTCCATGTCCTTTCAAGCATCATGCCCCGATGACAACAGGTGCCGCCAATCTGCGAAGCGTGGAGATGACGCTGAGCGGCGTAATCTTTCCGGTTTTCGGGTTCTCTTCGGTCGGTATGTTTTCGATCTTCAGTGACAGATCGGCGCTGTCAGACACAACGGAAATCGTATGCGTATTGCGCTGAACCGTGGGATCGGCCCAGATTTCCAGATGCGTCTTGTCGACGCCGGGCCCTGCCAGACCAAGGGCGACCGCCACGTTCAGATTGGCCGGAAAGCCCGAAATCGCCTCTTCGGCGGTGCCGTCGAAAACCTTGGTCGGTTCGCTGACGGACGCCGGGTCAAACCCCTGCGCGACAAGTGCAGGCGCGCCATTCAGTCCGAGGGGCGGCTTGCGTGTCACCATGGTTACCTTGTGAATTTTGCCCTGCCCGACAGACTGCACCGCATCCAGACCCAAAAGCGCTCCCGAAGGTACGAGAATCCGCCCGCCATTGTCGCGCGCAAGTTGTTCAAGCTGCGGATTGGACAGCAGCGCACCAGCGCTGATCACCACAACCGTCTTTCCCTTTTCCAATGCGGGCGTGGCAACGTCAGAGAGGTATTTTGCAGGGCAGCACTCGACCACAACATCCGCGACATCGGCAAGTTCGCCAAGGGCCATCACCGGGCAGGGTTTATTGAAATGACGGGCGATATGGGCGTCTGCCTTTGCGGTATTGTTCGCCGAAACCGCGACGAGCTCTAGCCCCTCGATACCCTTGTCCAAGGCTTCGGCCACAATCTTCCCAATGGCGCCAAACCCGCCAATGGCTACTTTTATCGGAGTTTTGTCTTTGGTCATTTCGATCACTAATCACATTGTCGCGGCGTTGAGTTCGCCATTTCGGTTTACGCCTGCAGCTTGGCCAGATCCGCGGGGGCGTCGCCCCGAGGTGTATGTCGATGCCCCGTGTTCGCGCTCGGAGGGTTTTTGAGACGAAGCTCATGTTTCCCGTCGTGAATGGGCTTATGTGACTAAGTCCCGACCTCGTGAAATTCACAACCGACTAATATTGTCGCAATCGATTACCTTTCATTATGCGTGGGGGTATGCGCCGCTTAACTAT
Organism: Ruegeria sp.; assembly: GCF_028066395.1. Lineage (GTDB taxonomy): Bacteria > Pseudomonadota > Alphaproteobacteria > Rhodobacterales > Rhodobacteraceae > Ruegeria. The sequence continues at coordinate 10,668 of NZ_JALCBM010000050.1, read as the reverse complement.
ATGTTTTCATATATTTTTCGCGCTGTATTTGGGCTGGCACAGTGATCGTCACGCCAACCGAAAATCCGGAATTTTCACGCAACAGACCCCTCACCGTATTGCAAGACGGACGGTGTTTGATCATCTTCTGTCTGCCGCCAAAAGACGCGATTACAAGCGTGTGGAATTGCCCTTTAACTGTTCAGGGCTACAAGGTCGGCGCGGGAGGCTTCGGCTTCCTGAATCAGCCATTCCTTGAAGATTTTTATCTTGCCCTGCTCCCAGGACCTGCTGCGGCCGATCAGACAATAGCGCCCGTTGCTGGTAACCCGCTGCGGCATGGCCGGAACAAGCAGCCCGGCCGAGATGTCTCCTTGCGCAAGCACCTGCGGCACCAGCGCAATACCGCGCCCTTCGATCGCAGCCTGAATGGTCATGAAGAAATGCCCATAGGCCGCATCATGTTTGCGCATATCGACCTGCCAACCGATGGCGTTGAAAAAGTCGTTCCAGGCGTTGGGCCTAGTGGCCATGTTCAAAAGCGCCACGTCGCGCACCTTGTCCTGATCGGTCAACGCCCCGTGACGGGCGACATAGGCCGGTGAGGCGACGGCGATCAGTTCGTCGGGCAGAAGGGCCTCGACCTGAAGATGGGCCCACGCTTTTGCCATCACCAAATCAATGCGCGGGCGTCCTTCGGTGTGCAAATCGGCCTCGACCGTTCCGACGCGAATGGCCAGATCAATCTCTTCCTTTTCGAAATCCACCGGTTTGATCGAATTCACAAGGTGAACTTCGATATCGGGATGCTTTTCGGAAAAATCCAGCAGCCGGGGCATCAGCCATTTGACCGAAAAGGTCGGCAGGACGGAAACCGTCAGGATACCGCTGCCCTTGTTGCCCCAAATCCGGTTTGTGGCGCGCTCGATCTGGTCCAGCGCGTCGCGCATCGGCGGGAACAGAAGGGTACCCTCTTCGGTCAGATCAACCGCGCGGGTCATTCGTTTGAACAGCTTGACCCCAAGATCATCCTCAAGCGCGCGTATCTGACGCGAAACGGCTGCCTGGGTTACATTCAACTCTTCTGAGGCGGCCGAAAAACTAAGGTGCCGGGCCGCCGCTTCAAAGGTGCGCAACGCGTTGAGAGAGGGGAACCGGCGGGCCAAGACGTCATCTCCTACAGATAATAACGGGTAATGCTGTGTACTATGTTTTCTGGCGTTTGATAATAATCAAACGAATGAAAAATTATGTATATTCCTTCCTCTGGGGCATCCTGCCTGAAACTCAAACCGTTTCTCACCGCTGGGAGAGGGTGTGCGCGGTGGCGAAAAGCGGTTTGCGAGGTCTTGCGTCACAGGCAGGATGCACTGGACAGCGCCGGGTACTCGTCGGCGCGGCCAGCTTTACTTGTCCTTGAACAACACCAGTTCATCATATTCCGCGCTGCTGATCAGCGCCTCGATAATCACCGGACCTTCGGTCGCCAAACCCTGTTCCAGACGGTCCCTCAACTCCTCGGGATCGCGGGCCTGAACGACCGGCACGCCAAAGATGTTGTCGCCGCCGATATTGCCCTGACTTTCCCGCACCGGAGTGCCGAAAATAGGGTTCCCCTTGCGTTGCTGCTTGATGCGGATCAGTGCCAGATCATTGTCGGTCAGTATGACGATGACGATATTGAGGTTTTCGCGCACCGCAGTCGCCAACTCGCCAGCCGTCATCAGGAAACCACCATCCCCCAGCACCGCGCAAACCGGTGTTTCCGGACGGCAGAGCTTGGCCGAGATCGCAGCGGGCAGGCCGAACCCCATCGCTGACCAACCATTGGTCATCAGTTGTTTGACCGGTGCGCGCGCATCCCATTTCTGCCCGATCAGGTGGGTATGGGCGCCGACATCACAGGTCATGATGCCATCATCAGGCAACACGTCGCGCAAAGTGTCCAGCACGGCGCAGGGTCCAAACGCATCATTGTCCGGGCGCATCTGCGCGAAGATCGCATCGACGTGGCGGCGCAGATCGGTCATGTCCCAGTCATTTTCGGTGACTTCGGCACCGGCAAGCGCCCGAAAGTTGGTCGCGATATCCCCGCCAAGGTGAATCGTGTCGGTGTATTCGGATCGGTCGATATCCAGAGGCGCATCATCAATATTGATCAGCGTCATCGGATGCAGCCAGGATTCAAAGTTAAACTCGACCGGGTCGTAACCGACCGCGATCATCAGATCGGCCTGTGCGTGGGTTTCGCCGACCTTGTCGCTGAGCGCATGAAACACAACCCCGCCATAGCTTGGGTGGGCATGCGGCACCATCCCCATGGCCATTGGGGTGAGAAAGACGGGGATGCCATGGGCTTCGACGAAACTCAGGATCTCGTCTTGCAGCCCGGCACGCACCGCCCCCAACCCAAGAACCATCGCCGGTTTTCTGGCGGCGGTCAAAGCTGATTGGGCTGCGGCAATCAAATCCTCCGCTGCTTTGGACGGTGCGTACCGGACCTTTGGCGCGGTTTCCGTGAGTGTGGCGGGCTGCGCCGTAAGGTCGACGGGCATCCCGATATGAACCGCGCCGGGGCGGCCCGAGGTCGCGACCTCGAACGCCTCATCCAGTATCTCGGTGACATTGTCGGTTCTCAGCCGTTTGGTCTCTTTTGTGATCGGGCGCATCAGGGCCTGATGGTCGATATTCATCTGAACCACCCGGTCACGGTTTGCCGCCGACATCTCATCAGTCAGCGCGATCAGGGGTGAGCGGTCCAGCTGCGCCGACCCGACACCGGTCGCCAGATTGGTCGCGCCCGGCCCGAAGGTTGCAAAACACACGCCCGGCACGCCGGTCAATCGCCCGGCGACGTCGGCCATAAAGCCAGCGCCCCCTTCGTGGGCGGTCAGGACAAATTCGATCCCGTCGGTGTTTCGGATCGCTTCCATGAAGTCTACCCATCCGCCGCTGGGGACGCCAAAGACATGCCGTACGCCGCGGTCGCGCAGGCCTTCGATTACAGCTTGAGCTACTTTTTTGGTCATTTTGCTACTCTTTGATTTCAGGCTTGTGTGCAAACGTATTGAGGTTCAGTGAATTCCAGGATGCCCAGGCGCGAGCCTTCTCGCCCGTTGCCGGATTGTTTGACACCGCCAAAGGGAATTGGCGCGCCGGTCAGTTTCGGGGTGTTGATCGCGACCATGCCGTATTCCAGTTTGGACGGCAGCGTCTGAACGCGGGCCGCATCGCGGGTATAGGCATAGGCAACCAGACCGTATTCGGTGTCGTTAGCGGCTGCGATCACGGCGTCCTCGTCATCGAAGGGGATCAGTGCCGCGACGGGGCCAAAGGTCTCTTCCCGGGTGATCTTCATGTCCGGGGTGACATCGGCCAGCACCGTTGGCTGGAAAAAGAAGCCCCCCTGTTCTGCCCGGTCACTCCCACAGGTCAGACGCGCGCCCTTGGTACAGGCGTCCTGCACATGCTCGATCGCTTTGGTCAGGGTCGCGGCGGTGGCCAGCGGACCAATGTCCACGCCTTCGCCAAAGCCATCACCCACGACCAGTTTCCCGGCCTCTTCACTGAAACGGGTGACAAATCGTTCGTAGATGTCACGCGCCACATAGATGCGGTTTGCAGCAAGACAATCCTGTCCGCCGGTCTGATACTTGGCGGCGATTGCGCCTTGAACGGCTGCTTCGAAATCGGCGTCCTTGAAGACAATGAACGGTGCGTGGCCGCCAAGCTCCAGCGAGACCCGTTTTACGGTTGCCGCGCATTGCGCCATGATGTCCCGACCGACTTCGGTCGAGCCGGTATAGGACACCGCCCGTACCGCTGTGTGCTGGCACAGCTCAGCGACCAATTCGCGGCCATGCCCGGTCACGACCTGAAAAACAGCCTCTGGTATACCTGCCTGCCACGCCAGCATTTCCAAAGCCAATGCCGAGAACGGGGTGACTTTTGAAGGGATCGAGACAACCGGGCATCCGGCGGCAAGCGCAGCAGCGGCCTTGCGGGTCAGCATGGCCGATGGGAAATTCCATGGCGTGATCGCGCCCACTAGGCCCACGGGCTGCTGGACGACGTGCATGGATTTTCCCGGCAGGTGGCTGGGAATTGTATCGGCATAGAGCCTGCTGCCCTCTTCCGCATACCATTCGATAAAGCTGGCGGCATAGGCAATTTCGCCCTTGGCATCGGCGACCGGCTTGCCTTGTTCCAAGGTCATCAAGGCGGCGAGGTCATCCGTGTTGTCGATGATGAGCCGATGCCACCGCATCATCATCGCCCCGCGTTCACGCGGCAAAAGAGCCGACCAATCCCTCAACGCCTCATCGGCGCGCTTGACGGCGGTTGCGACGCCTTCCGCCCCTTGATTGGGAATGTCTCCGATCACCTCGCATGTGCTCGGGTTTCGGACGTCAATCGCATCACCCCGACCAGCACGTGCGTTGGTATGGCTGACAACGCGGCCAAGGAACGCATTCACTGATGCGGCCCGATCCTCGGGCGAGACTTCGATTTGCAAACTGTGGTTCATTTCCGCATCCGCTGTTTTCTGATGAGCGTGTGCTACGGAATTTGACGTGGATGCTGCGTCCAGACAAACGACAAATGGATGGCAAAATGATGATTAAATATTATGTGTAGTTCATCATATCAGTCATCAAATGATACCATTCGCAGAAAAAGTTACACATTGGGCGTGCTGGCACTGTTGACTCCGGGTAACAATGTTCAAGCGGGACTCAGGTCGGGCGCGCCGCATCGTTCGAGGGTTCGATTTGCCCCTTGCGATGCCAGGCTTGCCACAACATCCACAGACCGACTGCAATCAGGCCAACAGCCAACACCGGACGAACATATCCACCCATCATGAACACTGGCACGGACAGGGAAAGGGCCAGAGCGGGGATGTAGAAATCCGCCCATCTGCTGTGGCCGCGTTGTTTCTGATAGAATGAGAACCCGATCGAAAACGCTGCCATGATGAGGAAGAACAGGGACCAGGGATTGGTCACGAACAGGACCGGGTCGGAGGAGATTGCCAGAGCCCGCGCCAGCCAGCTTTCGGCGACCGGGCCAAGAACCACGCCAAGGATCAGCGGTGCCAGCGGAAAGCCCAGCGACCGAAACACGTAACCGAAAATGCCAAAGAAGAACAGCGTCCAGATATCGCTGGTCACATTGTTCAGGGCAAACACGCCGATCCCGCAAAAGGCCAGTATGACCGAGGCCAACATGTACATGCGCACTTTGGTGATCAGAACAAACGCGCGCAGCAGGCCCGATTGCAGAAACAGAACCAGGAAATTCGCAAAGAAAAACGCGATGAAGATGGCATTGGCCAGAACCGGGGAATCGTTGATGAAACTGGGGCTGGGAACCACATCATGTATCAGCAGGGCCCCCAGCATGACCGCAGTAATCACGTCGCCGGGAATGCCCAAAGCCATCATGGTGATCAGCGAGCCACCCGCCGTTGCGTTATTTGCCGATTCAGGGGCAATAATGCCGTCTTCGCACCCAAGCCCGAATTCCTCGGGGTTCGGGGACATTTTCTTGGCCTGATCATAGGCCAGTATGTTCGAGATCGCGCTGCCCGCCGCCGGAAGGATGCCAGTGAACATGCCAATAAGCGATGACACGATCAGGTTTTTCCAGCGCCGCAATACCGCAATCGCCGCCCGTCGATGCTCGATCCTGATGTCCATTTCCTCGGTCTGGCTAAGCTTGGCGCGCGCATCCTTGGGATCGCGGACGTCTGACATCAATTGGCTGAAGGCAAACAGGCCGATCAGCACCGGCAGGAACCCAAACCCGTCGCGCAGGTAATCGATCCCGAAATCGAACCGGGCGATGCCGTTGACATCATCCTCACCAATCGTGGCAATGAACAGCCCCAGCATTCCGGCGATCAACCCTTTGATCATGTTCTCGCCCGACAGGCTGGCGGTGATGGTTAGGGCAAAGAAAACCAATGAGAAGTAGTCCCAGGGCTGAAACTCCAGCCCAAGCCGCGCAAGTTGCGGCGCAAGCGCGACCAGCATGATGGCCGAAATGATGCCGCCAAAAAACGACGCCCAAACCCCAAGCCCCAGCGCAAATCCCGGCTGCCCCCGGCGGGCCATGGGAAAGCCATCGAACGTGGTCGCCACCGATGATGGCGTTCCGGGGATACCGGTCAGAATCCCGGACATCAGCCCCCCGGACAGGCCGCCGACAAAGACCCCGATCATGGTCGCAATCCCCTGAGAGGCGTTCATGCCGAAGGTAAACGGCAGCGTCAGCACCACGCCCATGGCGATGGTGAATCCCGGTATCGCACCCGAAATCAGCCCGGCGGCGGCACCGATGGTCATCAGCATCAATGTCTGGACATTGGCGATTTCCAGAAAGGCCTGAAGGAAGATTTCCATGACGTGTCCTCAGAACATGGCCGGGAGGATCGAGCCCCGGGGCAATCTGACATTGAGAGCGAAGGTGAATATGCACCACAAGATGCTGATAGAAACGGTCGCGATGACGGCATGCAGGACAAGGTGCCTTATGTCGTTTTCGCCCAGGATCGTCAGCATTACAAAGACAAGAAGAATGCCGCCAATCAGAATGCCCAATAGCGGCAGGGTTATCAGAAAGACGAAATAAGCGATGAAACAGCAGATCGGATTGCGGTACTTGATCAGAAATGCCTTCAAACTGAACGCTGAACCCCGCTGCCCGGACCGGACCGAATTGACGAAATAGATCAGGGACAGAAGGGTCAGAAGTGCAAGTACTGCCCGCGGCCAGGCGGTGGGGGACAGCATGCCGAAATCAGGCGACACCACGTCGAAACTGGCAGCGATCATCACAAAGCAAAACGCCAACAGCGCCAGTGATGTCCAAATGTCCTTGTTGAATGGCATGCCAGAGTCCTTTGCCGGATATTGGCGGGACAGTACGCGCTGTCCCGCCTTCTAGTTTAACACGACGCATCAGGCGCGGTGTTACTGCTTAGCTGCCCATGCCAATTTTATCGGCTACGGCCTTGTAGGCTTCAAAGGTCTCGCCAAACCATTCGCCGTAACCCTGAGGGCCGTGGTAGTCCACATCAGTGCCTTTGGCGTTCAGCTCTTGGACCAATTCGGGGTCATTTGCCGCGGCTTCGAAGATTTCGGCCCAATAGGTAATGGCGGTCTCGGGCGTGCCTTTCGGGGCCACCACGCCGCGGTTGATGGCCGAGACCATGTCGACGCCAAGTTCCTTCAGAGTGGGAATGTCAGGCAGATGGGGGGAGCGTTCCTCGGCCGCGATGGCCAGACCGCGCAGCTCGCCGCTGGCAAAGTACTCGCGTCCACTGGTGACGTTCATTGCGCCCATATCGATGGTATTGGCCAAAAGCGCCGTCATCCGCTGCCGGGTTCCGTCAAAGGGCACGTATTTGAACTTGAGCCCAGTTGCCTCTTCCAGCCGAAGCCATACGAAATGGCTGGTCGATCCGAATGTGGCCCCAACCGTGATGGTTTCGGGTGCTGCCTCAACTGCGGTGCTCATTGCACCATAATCCGCCCATTCAACACCGCCGCGCGCGCCCAGAATGTCAGGGGTGCTGGTCAGCAGCGAGACCGGCTCGAACGCGTCCCAGTTAAAGTCGACACGTTTGTTGAGATAGCTGATCAGCGCGCTTTCGTGGATCGCAAACAGCGTGCACCCATCGGCATCCGCCTTCAGAGCCTCACGCGCACCTTTGTTGCCGCCCTGACCGGGAATGGCCACGACCTGAATTTTTGTTGCCGGATCCTGTTTGTTCACGGCCTTCTCGAACAGCGAGAAAATTATGTGTGTGCCGCCGCCCGGCGACCACGGCACGATCAGCTTGGCCGTCGTGCATTCAGGCGCATCCGCAAGTGACATTTGCGGCGCTGCCAGCACCGCAACGGCGGCAACGGCACTGAAAAGTTTCTTTGCGTTCATGTGACTTCCTCCACGTCGTAACGCCTTACCAGAAGGCGATTTTCTTGTTTTGGTGCCAGTCGCGTCGCTGAGCCTTTAGAAGTAGACCTGTGTGCAGCACCTCTGACACGCGGCAATTTCGGTGGCCCTGGGCTTATCCTCATTGCCAAAACTGCTGAGCCAGCTTGAAGTAAACTGGCCGAGTTCAGAAATCTGGACAAGCAACAATTGATATGACAACAGATAACTTCAGATTATGATTATTTGTTGTTTTTCAGAATAACAGCATGGGCGATAGAAATAATTTGTTCGTGACAACTTTGACAGTTTACCCGAGATATTCCTAAAGATCGGCCCTGTATTTTTGCTTGCACCCTTCGCAGAACTGCCAACGAACGAGTGGTAAAGGTCGCAAAGCCGTTAATTCGATTTCTACCTTTGTTGACGCAACATCCCTTGCAAGTGCGGGGCACAAGCTTCTGCGAAGCAGCGCTTGTCGTCGAACCGGTCATCCGAAGGCATCGATATGGTCCGGACCGAGTCCCCATTCACCCGTTGTTTGCCAAAGCCCGGCCAAGAATAAGGTATGACTATGGAAGCGGATCAGACAGTTGGGCTACATCGCCGCCATGCGCGGGCTTGGCGATCCAATTGGTCGATATCTTTTCAATCAGGGTTGCGCGCTCACTGGGATCGATTCATCATCCGAGTTGATCAAAATCGCACAGAAGAAAATTCCGAAGGTCGGCTGGTTGGCTTAGGATATGCGCGGCCATCAATTAGGCTTAAAATTCAAGGTATTTTGGCCTAGGATAGCACGTCTTAGGTCAGGCTTCATAGCCAGTAGGTGATGGTTGCTGCGAGTGTGATGGCAGATAGGCTGACCTTGTTGGAGTTCACCCCGTTTCTGGTCCGGTCTTGATGCGATCTTTCGGGTTTGCGGAATACCTGATCAATGCGCTTGCCGAAGGCTTTGATCCGCGCGTCGAACTGCAGCATGAAGTCGAAAAGGTCGGCGATGATCTCGCGGGTCGTCTCTGTTAGTTCGTTCAAGCGATCTTCAAGATTCTCGGGAACACGCCGCCGTGCCCGACCCACGTAAGCGGGATAGTGACGCCCCTGTCGAGCAAGAAGCCCCGCATCTGGCATGCAGATTCAACAGGCAACGGCGTGTCTGACGTCAGCACCAATGGGGCGGTCGATATCTGCCGACAAATCCCGGTTGGGCGGGTGTCCTGATTACAGAGGCAACACCACGGTTCGACCAGTTCCGCACCCCCTTGAAAAAGGCCGTTTGATCGCTGACACAACGCGTCGTGTTCAAAACTTCGCAACAGGTCCGCTTAGAACGCCAGATAGCCAATACCGGCAAAGGCGACCAGACATCCAAGCCATTGTCTGGGCAACATACGCTCATTCAAAAGTATCCATGCCAGTACAACCGTAAGAAGCCCGAACACGGATGCCACAACTGAGGCATATTGTGCATCGGGCAGACCTCCGGCTCCGATGACACTGAGCAGTGCAATGGAATCCAGCGTCCCCATCACACATAATAGCGGCAGTGCCTTCCATCCCGGCCAGACTGTTTTACCTGTCGCAATGGCAATGGCGGCAAGGCCGAGTATCGCAGCGGCCCGCCCGATGACGGAAACGGTGTATTCGTTGCTCAGCTCGGTTGCATATTGGCCCAGGGCAAAGGCACCGGCGAATCCAGCTGCGGCCATCACGGATAACAGAATTGTCGGGGCGCGGGCGGGATATCCGGTTTCGGCCTGCTCTGGCCGGGCCGCGACGATTGACACCCCAATACCGATGGCGATTACGGCCAGCCATTGCCCTGGGGTGACGGATGCGCCGCGCCAGATCGCCATTGCCACTGACAGGACCGGATAGCTGGCCACCAGCGGCGCAACCAGACGCACCGGTCCGCGTTGAAAAGCAGCAAACATGGACAGGCCTGCCACCAGATAGCACAGACCCTGAAACACTGAATACAAAGCCGCCTTGCCATCCGGTATCGCAAGCTGCCCCAGCGCCGAGCCAAGGCCCAATTGCACAAATGCAGCAAAGACGATTGTCGCCATAAGCGAGGCAATCACACTGACGGACTGGCTGACATAGCGCACGGCCAGATCGTGCACCCCCCAACATACCGCCGCAAGCAAACCGAGGGTAAGCGCGCTCATTTCAACGTTCCGCCGGCGTTAAAGCACATGGAGGTAAGTAGGGGCATCATGTCGCTGTTGTTAAATTTATCTTCCTGATATGTAATGAAATAGCCCTTCTGGATCAGGAGAACCCACCATTGCCCACGCCGCTGGATCAGCTTGGAGGAGAGGCGGCGCTGCGCGATCTTGTGGAACGTTTCTATGACCGAATGGAATCCGATCCAAACGTCCATTCTTTGCATAGGTTGCATTTTCGTGGTCACGGGCTGAACCATACGCGACAGGCCCAATTCGAGTTTATGTGCGGCTTTCTTGGCGGTCGGGCATACTACCGCGAAAGGTTCGGGCATATGAACCTGCGGGAAATTCATGCTCATGTTCCCATCCGTGATGCCGACGCAGAATTATGGCTGGAAACGTTCGACGGCGCGTTGAGGGATTGCGGGATGTCAGGCCCTGTTGTTGACCGTCTTCGGCTGGCGTTGCGTCGGGCTGCATTTGCGCTGGTCAATGATGTTCCTGATTGGCGTATTGTTATTGGCGGCGGCTGAGGTGGTTTGGCGAGGCCGCCGCATTTGTGATGACGGTTGAAGGC
>NZ_JALCBM010000001.1:129947-134771 GCF_028066395.1 Ruegeria sp. | reverse complement strand
CATGCCTGCCGGTGCCGCCGTTGCCGCAATACAGCGAAACCTGGACCGGCCTGCGCCGCGCCTTTTTCGAGGCGGGCGCGGCGGTGACGCATCTGGTCAAGGCACGCCTCTAACCTCAGACAGACCGGGTGATACCGCCATCCACGCGGATGTTCTGACCGGTGATGTAGGCACCGCCCTCGGAGGCCAGCAGGGCCACGACCGAGGCGATCTCGTCATAGCTGCGCCCATATCGACCGAGCGGGATGCGGGCGCGGAATTCCTCTTTCTCGGGCAGGCTGTCGATAAAACCCGGCAGAACGTTGTTCATGCGGATATTGTCGGCGGCGTGCTGGTCCGAGAACAGCTTGGTAAAGGCCGCCAGCCCGGCCCGGAACACACCCGAGGTGGGAAAGACCGGGTCCGGTTCGAACGCGGCGAAGGTCGAAATGTTGATGATCGACCCGCCGCCCTGAGCTTGCATGATCGGGGTCACCAGCCGGGTGGGGCGCACGGCGTTCAGGAAATAGACATCCATGCCGGTGTGCCACTCTGCGTCCGTCAGTTCCAGCACCGGCGCGCGGGGGCCATGCCCGGCGGAATTCACCAGCACATCGACACGCCCCCAACGGTCCATAGCCGAATCGACCAGCCGTTGCAGATCGTCAGTGGACTGGTTCGATCCGGTAACGCCGATGCCGCCCAGTTCCGCCGCCAGCGCCTCACCCTTGCCTGAGGAGGACAGGATGCCAACCGCGAACCTGTCTGCTGCCAGACGCCGCGCCGCGTCTGCCCCCATGCCGCTGCCGCCTGCGGTGATCAAAGCCACTTTGGTCATCTGTATTCTCCGTTCTGTGATGGACTCAAAATGCGCCTCGCGCGCCGGTTTGACCAATCAGTTCTTCTGCATATAGGATGTAGAAAAACTACTGTATTTGATATGGCCGCCCTACCACCGCTCAACGCCCTGCGCGCTTTCGAGGCTTCGGCCCGCCACCTGAACTTTCGTCTCGCTGCAGGTGAACTTGGCGTGACTCAAGGTGCAGTCGCCCAACAGGTGCGGGGCCTAGAGGCCCGTCTGGGCACGCCTCTGTTCGAACGGCTGCCCCGGGGGCTGCGCCTGACCGAGGCGGGGCGCCGATTTCACGCACCCCTGCGCCGGGCGTTTCGCCTGATTGAAGAGGCCGTCGATGATCTGTCTGGTCAACGGCACATCACGATTTCCGTCACGCCCAGCTTTGCATCGAAATGGTTGGTGCCGCGCCTCAAGGCGTTTGTACGGTTGCACCCGGATGTGTCGGTGCAGGTGGATGCCAGCGAGCGGCTGGCGGATTTCCAGACCGATGGGGTCGATATCGCCATTCGGCAAACCCGCCTGCCGATTGCGGCGGGTCTGGACGCGGTCCCTTTGTTTTCCAGCAGCTTTGTCGTTGTTGCCAGCCCGGACCTGGCCGTGCAACTGTCCCAGCCTGCGGATTTACTGCAGCATGTGTTGCTCAGCGACTCACACGGGTTGTGGCCGCTGTTTCTGGAGCGGGCGGGGGTCGATGGGCGGCCCCGGATGATGAGTTTCAGCCAGACCGCGCTGGCGATTGATGCGGCGGTGTCGGGGCAGGGGATCGCGCTGGCCCATGCCCCGCTGGTCGCGGATGCGCTGGCCTCGGGGCGGTTGGTGCAGCCCTTGCCCGAGGTGCCGATAGACGATCCGGGCTTTGTCATCGTGGCCCCCGCAAAACCGCGTCAACCACGGCTGGTGGCACTGATGCGGGACTGGCTGCTCTCGCAGGTCTGAGGGGGGGCAGAGCGAATCATGAGGGGCGCTTCGGGACCAGAGACGGAAACCGACACAGAGAAACGCAAAAATAGGTCGCGGCAAGCATGGACGCGATGAGGTTGCTGCACTAACGTCCCCTTCGAACCCAGAAGATCCTGATCCACAGGTGCGAGGTAAATTCATGGACTATCACAGCCCCGCCAGCTTTGCCGAGGCGTCGGCTCTGGCGGCAAACGCGTCGGGCACCACCCGGTTTCTGGCAGGCGGCACCGACGTTTTGGTGCAACTGCGCTCGGATTTGGTGACGCCGGACACGCTGATCGACATCAAGAAAATCAACGGTGTACGCGATATCACCCGCAATGCGGATGGCGGCTGGACGCTGGGCGTCGCCGCCACCGGAGCGGAGATGAGCGAACATCCCGAACTGGGCCGCGACTGGCCCGGCGTGGTCGAGGCGATGGACCTGATCGGATCGACTCAGGTGCAGGGGCGGGCGACGCTGACGGGCAACCTGTGCAACGGCTCTCCGGCGGCTGATTCCGTGCCTGCGATGGTGGCCGCGGGGGTGACCGTGACGGTGACCGGTCCGGCTGGCGACCGTGAGGTCGCGGTCGAGGATATTCCGACCGGCCCGGGCCGGACCTCGCTTGACAAGGGTGAGGTGGTCTCGGCCGTCAACATCCCCGCGCGTGGTGAGAATGGTGGTGATGCCTATCAGCGTTTCATCCCCCGGACCGAGATGGACATCGCCGTGGTCGGCGTTGGCGTGAATCTGCGGCTGGATGGCGACACGATCACCGAGGCGCGCGTGTCTCTGGGTGCGGTCGCCCCGACCGTTCTGCTGGTCGAGGACGCGGCGAAAGCGATCATCGGCACCTCACTGGACGAGGCCGCGCTGGATGCGCTGGCCGCTGCAGCCGAGGCCGCCTGCAATCCGATCGATGACAAGCGCGGCACCATTGCGTTCCGCACCGAGGTTGCGGGCGTTCTGGCCAAACGCGTCGCCAAAATCGCCTATGCCCGCGCGAAGGGAGAGTAAGCCATGAGCAAGTTCCACGTATCCACCACCGTCAACGGGGACTCGGTCGAATACCTGTGCGACCCGCGCGAAACCCTGCTGGATTGTCTGCGCGACAAGCTGAACCTGACCGGCGCGAAAGAAGGCTGCGGCACCGGCGATTGCGGTGCCTGTTCGGTCACCGTCGATGGTCGTCTGGTCTGTTCCTGCCTGATGCTGGGGGTCGAGGCCGAGGGCAAGCAGATCGAAACCGTCGAAGGTATCGCCGATGGCGACGTGCTGCACCCGTTGCAGCAGAAATTCGTCGAATATGCTGCCCTGCAATGCGGTGTCTGCACCCCGGGCATTCTGGTCGCGGCCAAGTCGCTGCTTGAGAAAAACCCCGACCCGACCGAGGAAGAGGCCCGCTATTGGCTGGCCGGAAACCTGTGCCGCTGCACAGGCTATGACAAGATCATTCGCGCCGTGATGGACACGGCGGCAGAACTGCGGGAGGCTTCATAATGGCGCTGGACGATCGCAAATCCGACTTCACTTTCGTAGGCACCCGGCCCGACCGCCCGGACGGGTTGGACAAGGTCACAGGCCGCGCCAAATTCGGTGCCGACGCCTATGCGCCGGGCATGCTGCACGGCGCGATCCTGCGCTCACCCCATGCGCACGCTCGAATCGTCAAGATCGACACGTCGAAGGCCGAAGCGCTGAAAGACGTGAAGGCCGTGGTTACCCGCGCCGATTTTGCCGACGTGCCGTTCCAGCCCGGTCTGGAAGGCGAGTTCTGGAACGTTCTGGAAAACGTCATGGCGGGCGAAAAGGCACTGTATGACGGCCATGCCGTTGCTGCCGTCGCGGCGACTTCGGCGCTGGCGGCGCGCGACGCGATCAAGCTGATCGAGGTCGAATACGAGGTGCTGCCCCACGTCACCGATGTGGACAAGGCCATGGCTCCGGACGCGCCGGTGATCCGCGAAGGGGCCGCCGACTACTCGGTTCCCGAAGGCATGCATCCCAACGTCGTGCGCTATCACGAAAGCGGTCATGGTGATGTCGAGGCCGGTTTTGCCGAGGCTGATCTGGTCATCGAAGACAGCTTCGTCACCGAGGCGACCCATCAGGGCTATATCGAACCCCATGCCTGTCTGGCCTCGCTGGGCGGCGACGGCAAGGGTGAGCTGTGGTGCACCACCCAAGGCCACTGGATCGCACAAAAGACCTGCGCGGCGCTGCTGGGAATCGAGACCTCGCAACTGCGCGTTACGGCGTCGGAAATCGGTGGCGGTTTCGGCGGCAAGACCACCGTGTTCATCGAACCCGTGGCGCTGGCGCTGAGCCGCAAGGCCAACCGTCCGGTCAAGCTGGTGATGAGCCGGTCCGAGGTGTTCCGGGCGACGGGACCCACATCCTCGGCCTCGATGGACATCAAGATCGGCATGAAAAAGGACGGCACCATCACCGCCGCCGAGGGCATCTTCCGCCTGCAGGGCGGCGCTTTCCCCGGCGCGCCGGGGGATCTGACGGCCATGTGTGCCTTTGCCCCCTATAATGTCAGCAACGTGCGGCAGGTGGGTTATGACGTGATGGCCAACCGCCCGAAACAGGCCGCCTATCGTGCGCCGGGCGCGCCGATGGGGGCGTTCGCCGTGGAATCCGTGCTGGACGAGCTGTGCAACAAGCTGGGCCTCGACCCACTGGACGTGCGCCTGAAAAACGCGGCGCATGAGGGCACGCGGGCCAGCTATGGCCCGACCTACGAACGCATCGGTCTGGTCGAAACGCTGGAGGCCGCCAAGGCGCATCCGCATTACTCGGCCCCGCTGAAGCCGGGGCAGGGGCGCGGGATTTCCTGCGGGTTCTGGTTCAACCATGGCGGTGAAACGTCGGTGTCACTGGCCCTGTCCGAGGACGGTTCGGCGCAGGTCATGGTCGGCACGCCGGATATCGGCGGCTCGCGCGCATCGATGGCGCTGATGGCGGCCGAGGTGCTGGGCATTCCCTATGAGAACATCCGCGTCACTGTCGCGGACACGGCCACGCTGGGCTATAACGACGT
>NZ_JALCBM010000001.1:126720-129847 GCF_028066395.1 Ruegeria sp. | reverse complement strand
CCGATCTCGGGCCATTTCGAGGCGACCCCCGAAGGCGCGGGCGTGTCCTTTGGCACCCATATCGTGGATGCCGAGGTTGACCCCGAAACCGGCAAGACCAGCGTCACCCGCTACACGGTCATTCAGGACGCGGGCAAGGCGATCCACCCGACCTATGTGGAAGGCCAGTATCAGGGCGGTGCCGCGCAAGGTATCGGTTGGGCGCTGAACGAGGAATATATCTATGGCGACGACGGACGTCTGCAGAACTCGATCTTCCTCGACTACCGTATCCCGGTGGCCAGCGACCTGCCGATGATCGACACGGTGATCGTCGAGGTCCCGAACCCCGGCCACCCGTTCGGTGTGCGGGGCGTGGGCGAAACCGGCATCGTGCCACCGCTGGCGGCCATCGCCAATGCGGTGTCGAACGCGGCAGGCGTGCGGATGAAGCAACTGCCGATGTCGCCGCCGCGCATTCTGGCCGCGCTCAAGGACGATGGTTGAGGTCCACCTCTGGTCCGGCCTCCGGTCTCTGACCGGGGGTCAGCAGGTGGTCGAGGTTGAGGCCAAAACCACCGGTGAATTGCTGCAGGAACTGGTGCGGGTGCATCCGCAATTGCAGGGGCCGATCAAGGCCGGTGTCTCGATCGCCATCGACGGGCGTATCATCGCCACCGGCCTGACCGAACCCATCCCCGAGGGGGCCGAGGTTTACCTGATGCAAAGGCTGCGCGGGGGTTGAGACCCGCGCAGTTTATTCAATGATGCTTCCGATGGAATTTAAAGCGGAACCCCTGGTACCGGCCACTGGGCCGAACCGGATGACGGCTGCTGTATTTGGGCGCGAACCGGCTGTGATGGCGGAACTTCCTGTGCGGTCTCGATTTCTTGCGGATGATCCGCTTGCCGTTGTTGGCACTGAACTTTGACCGTGACCGCGCGCTGGCCTTTTCAACCTGTGGCGTTCCCGGATGCGCGGCATAGGGCAACGAGCGTTGCACCACCCCAAAGTGCCGGTTGAGTTTGGTCGGGATATGCAGGCCCGGGCTGATATTGGCGCTGGCTACCGGAATTCTCTTGTAACTTTCGTTTGCCCCGGTTGTGTAGGTCTGGGCATGGCCTGCCCCTGCCAGAAAACCACCAGTCACCAAGGCCGCCATGGCGGACAAGAACACGGATTTAATCTGTGACATCTCGCTACTCCTTCTGGTCAACAAGTCCTGATGAACAGGTGGGGGCAGGTGTCGTTGAGCGCCAATAAACACTGGTCACGGACGGGCGAGACCCGCGCGATCAATGCCAAGCTGGAGTTCCGTGGAGATCACTTGGTTTTAGGCCGAGATCGATCTTTGATTGCTTGCCGCTTGTATTGGCTGCAAGGCGTCAAGTCTTTGACAGGGGGTGGAAAATCCGCTCTCACATCCCTCAATGACTCTTCAATTCAGTCGTGGTGAGGCGCGGTACTTCTTGCATCGCGCTTGCTGAGGCCATCGTCAATGGGCTATGAATTCTAGCCCTGAAAATCCGGCTACAAGTCCCTGATCCAAAACTGCAATGGCTTCAATGTTTCGCCCGCTTCCCCGATATCCTTCCACGAAAACTGTGCCACCACGCCGTCCAGCGGCGCATATCCCCGCGCACGCCAAAACGCGTCCAGCGGTCGATACTCTGCCGGGCGCATCGGATGATCCGCAGGGCGTTGCACCCCGCAGAAGGCGCATTTGGTAAAGCCGAGGTTGCGGGCATGCGCCTCGCGCAGATCGAAGAATTTATGCCCCACGCCTTGCCCCCGGTAGTCGGGCAACAGGACGGATTCGGCGCAGTAGAAGATTTCGCCAAGATCCAGCCCGGTGTCGTCGAAGGCGGCGGCGAAATCCTCGGCATGGTCGATCAGGGGGGCGCCGGTTGAGGCCCCGATCAGGCGGTCGTCGTCGAAGGCGCCCACCACGATCGCCTTGTCGCTGTCGCGGTAGGATTGCAGGTATGTGCGCTCGTAGGCCAGATCACCATCATAGAGGTAGGGCCAGGCCCGAAACACCTCGATCCGCAGGCGTGCAACGTCATCCAGCGCGCCCTCAAGCGCGGCCCCGGTCAGGGCACGGACGGCGGTGACCTTAGCCACCGGACACCTGTTTGGTCCAGTCGGCAAGGTTGTAGAAGGTCGTCACCCGGGTGATCTTGCCATCGCGCAGATCAAAGAAAGACCCGGCGGGCAGGCGATAGGTCTGGCCGTTGGCCTGCGGCAGGCCCTCATCGGTTTCCAAATAAGTGCCGTTGACGATGAATTCAGCGGCGGCGCGGGTGCCGCCTTCGGCCTCGAACACCACGATATCGGTCAGGTTCTCGCGGTAGCAGCGGTTCATATGGGCGCAGAAAGCGGCGAATTTCTCTTTGCCCACGCGGATCTGGCCTTCGTTCACATGATGGGCCACATCGTCGGACAGGCAGGCCAGCATGCCATCCACGTCGCCGGCATTGAAGGCATCGAAATAGGTTTTGACGGTCTGGTTCATAGTCGCTCCGTAGGATCGCCCCAGCGGTCGATCAGATGCTGGATGATCTGATCGCGGGACTGTCGGTAATGGTGTAGCTTCTGGTCGCGCGTCTCGCCCATTCCGGTCGGGTCCATTATGGGCCAGTAATCGACATCCAGGTGGAAAATCCGGGTCAGTTCCAGCGCCTTGCGCTGACTGGCAGGCGACAGGGCGACGATCAGATCGAACGAGCTGAGGTCATCGCCCCATTGCTCCATCTCATCGAACGAGCGCGATCGGTGACGCGAAAGCTCGACCCCGACCTCCTGACAGGCGGCGATGCTGAAGCCGTCGATTTCCAGATCATTATGCACACCGGCGGATTGGACATAGGTGCCGGTGCCATAGAACTTCTTCATCAGCCCCTCGGCCATAGGGGACCGGACCGCGTTGTGGTCGCAACAAAACAGGACCGACTGCGGCAAAGGCTTCACCTCTCAGCCCCCGAAATGTAGCACGCAGATCAGCGTGAACAGGCGGCGGGCGGTGTCGGTGTCGATCTCGGCCTTGCCGCCCAGCCGTTCCTGCAGCACGCGGCTGCCTTCGTTGTGAATGCCGCGGCGGGCCATGTCGATGGTTTCGATCTGGCTGGGCGGCAGGGTTTTCACCGC
>NZ_JALCBM010000001.1:121222-126620 GCF_028066395.1 Ruegeria sp. | reverse complement strand
GGCAGGTTTCGGTCATCCAGTTCGATATGCGAAATGCGGGTCATTGGCGTCGTGGTCCGTTCAGGTCAGGTCAGACCTATATCAACAGTTCATCCGGAGCAATGTGAGTTAGGTTATGCCTTTGCGGCATTTCAATCATTCAGACGTTCCAACCGGGCAATCACCGACAGACCGTGCGCCTCAAGGCTTTCCGAATTCGCAAGCCGGGCGGCGCTGGGGCCGATGGCGCGCAGGGCCTGCGGGGTCATCTGGCTGAGCGTGGTGCGTTTGAGGAAATCCATCACGCTGAGACCCGAGGAGAACCGGGCCGAGCGCGCGGTGGGCAGGACGTGGTTGGGCCCGCCGACGTAATCGCCAATGGCCTCGGGCGTGTATTGGCCCAGAAAGATGGCTCCGGCGTGCAGGGTCTTGGTGCTCAGCGTGGCGGGGTCGGCGACGCACAGTTCGAGGTGTTCGGGGGCGACACGGTTGGACAGGGCGGCGGCCTCATCCAGATTGCGCACGGTGATCACGGCGCCAAAGTCGCGCCAGCTGGCCCCGGCGATCTCGCGCCGTTGCAGTGTTTCCAGCCGTTTGTCGACCGCCTGCGCCACCTGCTGGCCAAAGCTCGCGTCATCGGTGATCAGGATCGACTGGGCGCTTTCGTCATGTTCGGCCTGGCTGAGCAGATCAAGCGCGATCCAGTCGGGGTTGTTGTCCTTGTCTGCGATCACCAGAATTTCCGAGGGGCCCGCGATCATGTCGATGCCCACCTTGCCGAACACCCGCCGCTTGGCCGCCGCGACAAAGGCATTGCCGGGACCGGTGATCTTGTCCACCGAAGCGATGGTTTCGGTGCCGTAAGCCAGCGCCGCAATCGCCTGCGCGCCGCCGATGCGATAGATTTCGTCCACGCCGGACAGTTGCGCCGCCAGCAGGACCACCGGGTTCACCTGTCCGTCCGGCGTGGGCACGGCAATCGCCAGCCGTTCGACCCCAGCCACCTTGGCCGGAATCGCATTCATCAGCACTGACGAGGGGTATGAGGCCAACCCGCCCGGTACATACAGCCCTGCCGCCGAGACCGCCGACCAGCGCCAGCCCAGCGTCGCGCCGGTCTCATCTGTCCATTCGTGATCGGCGGGCATCTGTTTTTCGTGATAGGCGCGGATGCGGTTGGCCGCCAATTCCAGCGCGGCGCGGTCATCCTCGGCAACCTGTGCCACAGCCTCGGCAATCTCAGCTGCCGAGAATGCCATCGTTTCAGGCGTCAGGTCCAGCCGGTCGAACTTGGCCGTGAGTTCGATAACTGCCGCATCGCCCCGGGACCGAACGTCCTGAATGATCTGCGCCACGGCGGCATCCACATCAGGGCTGTCTTCGCGCTTGGCCGACAGCAGCGTCTGAAAGGCGGTTTCGAAATCAGCGGATGTGGTATCGAGGAAAACGGGCATGGTCAGGAACTCCGGTCAGGTGCCCCGGGTCATAGCGCCGGGGCGGGGTGCCCTCAACCCTCAGTCCGTGGGGTGCAGCGATTTGCGCATCGGAAATTGCGGGATACCGTGCCACTCGCCCGGTGTGCCCGAGGGTTCCCAGCCCCGCGCGGCATAGAAATCGCGCCCGGTGCAAGATGCATCCAGATAGGCCACGCGGCATCCAGCCTTCGAGAGTTCACGTTCCAGCCGCGCCAACAGCGCGCTTCCGATCCCGTGCCGGGCGTGGTCCGGGTCAACATAAAGCAGTGAGACTTCCTGACCGTCCCGAATCCCGCCGATGCCCGCCACGGCGCCGTCCTGTTCGGCCAGCCACAGCAACGCACCGGACTCGATCCACCCCCGGATCGCCTCGGGCGACTTGTTCGCCGTCCACAGGGCAATATTGTCCGGGTCGTTTTTGTGATCCGCCGCGCAAAGCTCGGTGATCGAGCGGATCAGTACGCGGCTCAGATCAAACACATCGAACAGGTTTGCCCGGCGCAGCGCGATCCCCTTTGGCGGATTGCCAAACGCCTGCGCTATGCCCCGCTTGTTCTGCATTCAGTCCGGATGCTGCGGCGCATGCCCCGAGGGCGCGCGGTAGGGACGGGTGACGTCCTTGAGCGAGGCATCCAGAGCCTCGACCGTCAGACGGATCGCGCCGTCCCCGGCCAGCGTCAGCAGGATTTGCCCGGCTCCGTCTTCACCCGGTTCGAATGAAACCGACAGCAGCGACATCACCATATCCTTGTCGCTGCGGTCGATGCCCTGACTGGCGACCGACAGGACGGAATCAAAAACCAGCACCGATTGCACCCGCTCGAAAGGCCGGTTGCGGCGGGTTGCGGCGTCCTTATCCTCCCAGCGGAAGCGGTTCAGCAGCAGGGCAAAGCGGCGCTCGGACGGGCGCCAGGTGATTTCGGTCACCGGGAAAATCGCGTCCTGAGTCAGCGTTGCGATGACCTGCAGGTCATCCCCATCCTCAGCGCCCAGGTTCAGCGGCGCCTCGCGCCCGTCGTGAAAACTTGCGTCTGTCATCAGCCTTTGATCCGTTCGATCCTTGCGCCTACGCCTTCCAGCTTGCGCACCACATGTTCATAGCCGCGATCCAGATGATAGACCCGGCTGACCACCGTCTCGCCCTCAGCCGCCAAACCGGCCAAGATCAGCGATACCGAGGCCCGCAGATCCGTCGCCATCACCGGCGCGCCCTTCAGGCGATCCACGCCAGTGACGGTGGCGGTGCCGCCATGGACCTCGATATTCGCGCCCATACGCACCAGTTCGGGCGCATGCATAAAGCGATTCTCGAAGATGCGTTCTTCAAGAACGGACACACCTTCGGCAGTACACATCAACGCCATCATCTGCGCCTGCAAATCGGTCGGGAACCCGGGGAAGGGTTCGGTCACCACGTCCACAGAGGTCACGCGCCCGTTCTTGCGGGCCACTTTCAGACCCTTGGCGGTCTCTTCAACATTCACCCCCGCCGCATCCAGCTTTTCGGCAAAGGATTCGACCAGAGACATACGTCCGCCCAGCAACTCAACCTCACCGCCGCAGATGGCCGGGGCCAGCATATAAGTGCCCAGCTCGATCCTGTCGGTCACAACCTGATGCGTCGCGCCATGCAGGCGATCAACACCCTGAATTTCGATGGTCGGGGTCCCTTCACCCGAAATCTGAGCGCCCATCTTGCGCAGGCAGTCCACCAGATCGACAATCTCGGGCTCGCGTGCGGCGTTTTTCAGAACCGTGGTGCCCTTTGCCAGCGTTGCGGCCATAACGATGTTTTCCGTCGCACCGACCGAGGCAAAGCGCATCTCATGCACCGCCCCTTTCAGCCCGCCGGGTGCCTTGGCGTGCAGATAGCCATCCTTCAGCTCAATCTCCGCGCCCAGCGCCTCAAGCCCCTCGACATGCAAATCCATCGGCCGCGCACCAATCGCACAGCCGCCGGGCAGGGACACCACTGCCTGCCCCAGCCGCGCCAGCATCGGGCCCAGCACCAGATTCGACGCCCGCATCTTGCGCACGATGTCATAGTCAGCGGTGTGGCTGGTCAGGTCATGGCTGGACATCGCAATGACCTGCCCGTCCTGCAATTGCGACACCTCGGCCCCAAGCGATTGCAGCAGCTGGGTCATCGTCTTGATGTCGCTCAGCCGCGGCGCGTTTGTCAGCGTCAGCGGTTCATCGCTCAGCAATGTGGCGGGCATCAGCGTCAGGCACGCATTCTTGGCCCCCGCAATCGGTATCTGCCCGTTCAACGGGCCGTTGCCCGTCACCAGAATCGAATCCATCTGCTCTTATCCCTCGTCCTTGCCGGCTTTGTCGTCCGAGGCCGCCCGCGCCTTGGCTTGCGCCTTGCGCCGCGCCATGTTCGCCTTGAGCGCAGCCTTCAACCGCTCTTCGCGTGCATCCCCGGATTTGCCGTGTTTTTTGGGTGAATTTTTGTCTGCCATTATCTTTCTCTACAGGAGACGCAAAAAACCGTCCAGACACCCTTGCGCCCCGTTTCGTTTGAGTCTAATCACCCGCCCACAGCGCTGCTGTAGCTCAGAGGTAGAGCACTCCCTTGGTAAGGGAGAGGTCGAGAGTTCAATTCTCTCCAGCAGCACCATTTCTCACATTTGTCCACAGAAACCCCCTGACACCTTGAACGGTAAAGTGGTTTTAGTGTTCCATACACACCTTCTGGCGTAAATTTCATTGGCTCAGAAAGCGCTCGTCTAAGGACTACCTAGCGCACTGTGTAACTTCCGTTTTTAAATATACCCAAGGCCATGAACCGAATAGCTTTAGGGGCATAGACGAAAGGTTCGTTTGAAAACAATATCAATTGCAGTCCCGGGCAATCAACCAATGAGGTGCGATAGCGGTCAATCTGCCAACACATTGCTTTTACTTGGTAAAAGTGGTGCCCGGGGGCGGAATCGAACCACCGACACGAGGATTTTCAATCCACTGCTCTACCCCTGAGCTACCCGGGCACGGGAACGGTGTTTGCCGTTGGGTGCAGGCCTTCTATGACTTGGCAGGGGCAGTGTCCAGAGGCTTTTTGAGATTTTTTCAATGCGGGCGCGAAGGTTTGATTTCGGCCTCGTCCAACTCGGCATCCATGTCCTCTTCGCGCTGCGATGGGACCGCGTAAGAGCCGTTCAGCCACTTGGCCAGATCGATATCCGCGCAGCGTTTGGAGCAGAATGGGCGGAAGGCGTGCTCAGTGTTTTCACCGCAGATCGGGCAGCTCATTTCAGCACCTCTGCCAAGGGGATACGGCCGCGTTTGCGTTGCAGTTCGAAATGCCCCAGAGGGGTCCAACCGGCCAGAATGGTCTCTTCGGAATCGGATTTGAACGCGGCGCGCAGGGTGGATTCGAAGCCGCGGCGGTCTTTCTTGGGCATCGGTGCCAGATCCAGCGTGATCTGCCCGCCCAGACCGCGCACGCGCAGAGCGCGGGGCAGGGCTTTTGCGCAGGCGAAGTTGGCCTTGGTTCCGGCGGCCAGAGAGGTGTCGTTGCCTGTATTCACATCCACCGCGACCAGCGCGCGGGTGGGTTGGATGTAAAGGTGGCCACCGCCGGGAAGCGGTTCGGCAATACCTTTCGCCGTCTCCAGCGCATCCAGCACCCCGTGGGTGTCAAAACTGCCCTCTGCGGTTGCCACTTCGGCGGGATCGGTCCAGTCGCGCCAGGCCAGAAGATGTGGGCCGTCGCCTTCGCTGAGCGTCTCAGGCTCAGAGCCGGGATCGTTCATCACCTGTTCGGCCTGAGCGCGCATGGCCGAGATGTCCTCGGCAATTTCGGCCTCATCCGCGCCTTGGCAACAGGACCTGAGGATCAGGCCATAGGCGCAATCTTCCATCTGCGCGTGGGCGATTTCCAGCAGGCGATCCCGTTCGTCCTCGTCCCGGATACTGCGCGAGATGTTCAGGCCCGGCGC
>NZ_JALCBM010000001.1:92181-121122 GCF_028066395.1 Ruegeria sp. | reverse complement strand
GGGGCGTCGGTGGCGATCAGGAAATCGTCCAGCTTGCCATCAACCATCAGGGCCGCAGCTTCGCGGCCTTGGATATGGTCCAGAACGATGGTGCGACCCTTCATGATGCCTCGCGATACAAAGGATAGCCGATGCCTTGCAGCAGGGCGGCGGTTTCCGACAGGGGCAAGCCGACGATACCGGTGAACGAGCCCGAAATCCACGGGATGAAGGCACCTGCAGGGCCTTGGATGGCATAGGCACCGGCCTTGCCCTGCCAGTCACCGGTGGCCAGATAGGCGTTGATTTCCACATCCGACAGGCGCTTGACCTTGACCTGGGAAACCACGTCCCGTTGCAGCACCCGATCCCCGCGTCGGACCGCGACCGAGGTGATCACCCGGTGACGCCGACCCGACAGCGCATGCAGAAACTCCGCCGCCTGTCCGGCGTTTTCCGGTTTGCCCAGAATGCGACGGCCCAGTGCCACAGTGGTATCTGCGCAAAGGGTAACATCGTCTCTATCCGCCTGAACCGCCTGCACTTTTTCCCGCGTGATGCGGCTGCAATAGGGGACCGGCAGTTCGCCTTTCAGGGGCGTTTCATCGATGTCAGGGGCGCGGATGGCATCGGGCTGCACGCCAAGCTGCGCCAGCAGGTCCAGCCGCCTTGGGCTGCCCGATCCGAGGATAAACGCCATGTGGCTGGCGTTACTTGAAGCGATAGTTGATCCGACCCTTGGTCAGATCATAAGGGGTCATCTCGACCTGAACCTTGTCGCCGGCCAGAACACGGATGCGGTTCTTGCGCATCTTGCCTGCCGTATGTGCGATGATCTCATGGCCGTTTTCCAGCTCGACCCGAAACGTCGCATTGGGCAGGAGTTCCTTC
Organism: Ruegeria sp.; assembly: GCF_028066395.1. Taxonomy (GTDB): domain Bacteria; phylum Pseudomonadota; class Alphaproteobacteria; order Rhodobacterales; family Rhodobacteraceae; genus Ruegeria. The sequence continues at coordinate 120,252 of NZ_JALCBM010000001.1, read as the reverse complement.
ACGACACCGGGAAATTCGAGCGTATCTTCCTTGGCCATGTTGTCTCCATCATTACGTTGCACCTGCAGAATCCGCAGGATGCGCTTAAATGAGCCTATTTCGGCCCTATTTCAAGGGCGGAATCGCCTAAAGAGGGCACATTGTGACCGAATTGGCTCGGGGTTTTTGCTCGGCCCAATGGGTGCGGTTCAGCACGCGACCGTCGGCGCGGACATGGGCGATGGCGGCGGGGTCGACCTCGGCATAGGTCCAGCCGGGTTGGTTCAGTACGCCTTCGGCCAGCACCCCGGTCTGAGGGAACCCGATATCAGGCGGGCCAAAGATGCCGCCCATGCCGGTGTTCATATCCACCGCCTCGGACCAGTCATTGTTGCCGACCAGAGAGGCCATGACCGTCACGCATTGGTTTTCCAGCGCGCGCGACATCGCCCCGATCCGCACGCGCCAATAGCCGGACAGAGCCTCGGTACAGGATGGCACGAGGATCAGGTCGGCCTCTTGCAGGGCGCGTCCCAGCAGAGGAAATTCGCTGTCATAGCAGATCAATACGCCGATCTTGCCCAGTGCGGTGTCGAACAGTTTCAGCGGCCCGCCCGGTGCGATCCCCCAGGGGTCACGTTCGAACCGGGTCATGATCTGCTTGTCCTGATGGTCCTGCGCCCCGTCCGGTGCATAGAAAGCGGCCCGGTTCACCGGTCGTCCCGGCCCATCCACAACCGGGGCAGAGGCACCCAGAATGTAAACCCCATATTCCTGCGCCAGACGGGTGTGCAGGGCTTGCGCATCCTGCATCCAGTCCGACACGGCCTGAATCGAACGCTCCAGATCCCCGGCCACTGCGGCGCCGTCCAGCGTCGACAATTCCATCGCGCCGTATTCGGGGAAGACCAGCAGTTCTGCCCCATGCCCCGCTGCCTCTGACACCCAGGCGGCCAGCTTGTCTTCGTACTGTGCCCAACTGTCGAGCCAATCGAGGGGGTAGGCGGCGGTTGCGATTTTCATGGCATTCATCCAAAGCTTCAAATTTTCAGGACCACCATACGGCGACTGTCATTTATGCGCGTTGAAGGCTTGTTCACAAGGGAGTGCTGTCTACTGGATGCTGTCCAGCATGGGGGTCGGAATCCCTGAAAAAGGCGGCGGATTCTGCAACAAAGCTGGACCGCGACCTGCAATTGATCAGGCATTTTGGCCATGAAGGCCAAAATAAGGTCAAGAAATTACCCCAATCCGAATGGTTTTTCATCCTTTTTGCCGCTGTTTTGTCCCACTCGGGACCTAGGCTGACACCGTTAAACAGATCAATGCGGGTATCAGTTATGAAACATTCCACCCCCGGTCAGGATTGGTTCCAAAGCACGCTGGAAATCCAGGCGCTGAAGCAGGCGACGATGAGCGTTCTGGTTGTCGATGACGAGCCGGGCATTCTGGACCTGCTGCAAACAGCCCTGCCTGAGTTTGAAAACTGTCACGTGTCGGTGGCTGACTCGGCTGCGACTGCACTGAAGCAGATCAAAGACGCCGAGACCCCGTTTGACTGCCTGCTTCTGGACATTCAGATGCCCGAAACCAATGGGTTGGAACTGCTTCGCCATGTTCGGACCATCCCGGGCTATGCGGAAACGCCTGCGATCATGCTGACCGCGATGAACGATCGGCAGCATGTGGAAGAGGCCTTTCTGGAAGGCGCATTCGATTATGTCACCAAACCGTTTGACCTGTTCGAACTGCGCAGCCGCATGAATGCCGCCCATTTGCTGATGATGGAGCGGATCAGAACGCAGACCTCTTCGGCATCGATCAGGACCCTGCGCGAAGAACTGGATTTCAGCCAGCAATTCAATTTCGAAGACCCGCTGTCAATCGACGGGCTGGAAAGATGTTTGCGGTATGTTGAATTCGACAATTACGTTCAGCAGCTGTCCCGGGGACGTCTTTTTGACAGCTGGGTCAGTGCGGTCAAACTTCAGGACGCTGATTATCGGTTTGATCTGAATGATTTCAGCGGCTTTCGCCGGGTGATTTCGGATATCGGATACTGCATCGAAAATACGTCGCGGGATGCCGGTGCGGTGTTCTCGTACCGGGGTGGTGGGATTTTTCTGGTGGTCACCCACGGGCGGGACCACACCGACATGCTTCCGTCAGAAGAAGTTCTGAGCCGGAAACTGGGCATGGTCCTCAGCGCGCGTGGCGCGTCACCTCATCTGCGCACGGTGATGAGCGTGCCTGTCTCCATGCGGGCGCTGTCCAAAACCGGTGCCGGTGCTGCGCTGAATGCGGCGGTCGAGCATGTGAACCATCGCGAGCTGGAGCTGAGAAAAGGCACGACCCCACAGGTTTACACCGGTTCTGATTTCGAAGCCGAGCAACGGCGCAAAGCCAGCCCAAGGCTGTTTGAAACAGTCATGCGTGAGCTTTACGGCGACAAAACCTACTTCGCCCGCAGATAGCGGCGGGTCAGGTTGTCTCAAACCGCTTCGGCGTTCAGGACAAGCGGGCCGCTGGTGCGCATGGTGAAGGTCAGCACCGGTTCGGGCATTTCGGTATCCGTGAATGAGAAATTCACGCGACGCAGGACGGATGCCATCAGCACCATGATCTCGGTCTCGGCATATTGTGCGCCGATGCAGATTCTGGGGCCGTCGCCGAAGGGGATGTATTGCCCCCGCGGGATCGGCGCGCCCATGAACCGTTCGGGCCGGTACTGATTGGGCGCCTCCCACAACTGATCGTTTCGGTGCAGGGAGTAGACCGGATAAAACAGCGCATCGCCCTTTTCGATCTGTATCCCCTTGATCTCGACACTATCCGCCGCATCCCGGGCAAAAAACGCGGCCGAGGGGTAAAGGCGCAGGGTTTCCTTGATATGCGCGCGCAGCAGCGGCATCTTCTCAAGATGCTCGAATTCTATCGGATTGTCCTGGCTGACTGACAGGATTTCGGCTCGGATGCGGTTTTGCATGTCCGGGTTCAGCGCCAGCAGGTAATAGCCCCAGGCCAGCGCGTTGGCCGAGGTCTCGTGCCCCGCAACAACAAAGGTCAGCAGGTTGTCGACCGTGGTTTCCAGATCCTCGAAATCCGTTTTCAGGGCCTCGATCATCAGGTCCAGAAAATCGCGCGGCTCGGCGCGGTCTTCCGCGCGGCGCTGTTCGATCACAGTCCGGGCCAGATCGCGCATCGTGGTGACCGGAGCCTTGCTGCGCAGCCATTTCTTGCGCGGCAGCCATTTGGGCAGGCCCATCAGGTCGAACAGGGACAGATCCGAGATGTAGTTGAAATAGGCGATCAGCCCGACGCGTATTTGTTCGGCGCTGACCTCTTCATTGCCCGAAAAGATCACCCGCGAGATATTCGTCAATGTGGAGGCCGGGGCCACCTGCGCGACATCAACCGGACCTTCGTTTTCGGCCAGCGACTCCGCAACCTCAATGCCCGTTTTGGCAAAATGCCGGGCCAGCACCGGCAGGTTTCGGGCTGCGAACAGGGGCGAGTACCTGCGCCTTTGCTGACGCCACTTGTCCCCTTCGGACAGGATCAGGCCGTTGCCCACCGCCGATCCGATGATGTCCTTGGTGAACTTCGCCTTGGGAAAAGACCGGCCTTGACCCACCAGCAACTCGGTAATCATCTCCGGGTCACAGATATAATGGATGTTCAGCGGGCCGCGCACATAGGTTTGGCGCATGGTTTCAACCGGAATGACTTCGAGCATGTTCCGACCGGCCGAGCGTGCAAATTGCAGCAGGTTCACGGGCCCCTCGGCAAGCCGGGCCGACACCGGGGTGACGTCGAATTGTTTCACATCCGTCCTTCCTAAAGCGGTCAAGTCACGATCCCCCTGCGCTGTCTTGCTGCCTTGTCTGAGCATTTAGGTGGAAAACACGCAAAAAAGCAACGAGATCATTGCTTTGCATTCACAGGTTTTCGCAATAACCCAATGAAAACCACGTGACTCAAGCCCTGCAAACCACATTCGCCATGTAACAATCCAGGGGCGCGGTTTGGATTATTGCCAAACTGTGAACCCAATTCCGACCAACTCCGTCCTCATTGTTTCGATAATGACGCCTTAAGAGGGCGAGACATGAAGACAATGGGATGACGGTCAGCGACGCGATACAGCCGGACCGGGGGGCCGACATACCCGAAGACCGGCTGCTGCAGAACATCAAGGATTACACTGCCATGAGCTTTGCGCTGCTCTGGCAGCGACAGGCGATTTTTCTGGCCACAACGATTCTGACAGCGTTTTTCTATGACCCGATCAACGCCCTGTTGTTCTATGGCACCATTCTTATGTGCGAGGCGCAGGACCTGATCCTTGCCCGTCGCGTACCGCGTCTGAGGCCGGATCAGCGCAAGGCCATTGCCATGATGGTCATCTGGATATTGCTGAACACGATCCTCAGTTCCGCTGCGATCTGTCTTTATGCGGTCTCGGTCGCCGTCAAACAGCCCTCGGGCGAACATTTCACCCCGCTGTTTTTCCTGTTTGCGGCCGCGCTGTTTGCGGCGATGAACAACCATCAGTTCGTCTGGGCGATGATCGTCCGTCTGGCGATGTATGGCGTGTCCTTCATGGTGATCGTGGTCAAGGATATCTGGATCGAACAGCCCGACCTGTCATCCGAGCTTTGGTTGCATTTCTTCACCGTCGTCTTCGTGATGTATTTTCTGATCGATTGCTCGCTGGTGTTTCTCAAGCTGTATCGCAGAAATCTGGAACAGCTCGAAAAGCTGCGGGAAGAGCATGAGCGCACCAAGGCGGCCTATATCGCCAAGACACAGTTCATCTCGACCGTCAGCCATGAACTGCGCACCCCTCTGACCTCGATCAAGGGGTCGCTGGACCTGATCAACTCGGGCGCTTTGGGCGAGGTTCCGGAAAACATGCAGAATCTGGTCCATCTGGCCACCAAGAATAGCGAACGACTGGCGTCCCTGATCAATGACGTTCTGGACATTCAAAAGATGGAAGCGGGTGAGATGAATTACCGCGAGGGCACGATCGACGTGCATGCCCTAATCCGCGAGGCCATCGCCTGCAACCTGGGATATGCCAGCGCCCATAATGTGGAATATCAAGAGGATATTCGTGACAAGAATGCCTTGTATGTAAAAGGCGACGCATCCCGTCTGCTTCAGGTCCTCAGCAACATGATGTCGAATGCGGCCAAGTTTTCCTTTGACGGCGGCACGGTTGTCGTTGGGTGTCGGAAAGATGGTTCTCGTGTCCGGATATTCGTCAAGGACCAGGGCATCGGCATCCCGCAAGACAGCAAGGACAAGGTGTTCGACCGCTTTTCGCAGATCGATTCATCCGATGAACGCCACGCGGGCGGCACCGGTCTTGGGATGAGCATTTCCCGAGAGATCGTGGAGCATTTCGGCGGCACCATTGATTATGAGAGCACGCTTGGCAAAGGCACCGAGTTCTTCATTGAACTCCCCCTGACCAAAAAACGCGTGAATGGCGCTGCCGGGCGGGCGTATTTCCGAAAGACCGACAAGGCCCCGCAAGATCTGCGCCCCTGAATGGGGTGTCGTGAACCCACTTTGTTTTAGCGGGCGGTGTCCTGCCGAACAGAAAGAGAGAGCTGATCTCTTTATTTTTGGATGTTGAACAGAACCGACTGGCTTACGGTGCCTTCGATCGAGAATTTTGCACCGACCGGAGTCGCCCCAACCCCAAGCCTGCGGGACCATCGGGCCCAGATCGAGGGGACAATCCCGAGGATGCTGGTTGCTCCGCCCTCTTTTGCCGTGACCGTCATGCGGTGAAACAACTTTTGCTGGACCGCAAGCCTGCGCGCGGATGAGACGTTGTCCGTGACAAAAAAGCGGGAAGCTTCCCAGATGCGCGGTTTGACCGGGGCTTCGAAGAACAGGATGTCGGTTGGCAACCCGCCCAGGATGCCCCTTTGCGCGTCCCGTAGCATGTAGCTGTAGATCCCGCAGGTCGCGGTGCTGGGCAAAAGCCGCACGCCGCCAAGCACCTCACCAAATTCATGCAGGACAACCCATTGGCATGCGGGGGTGTCGTACTGGTCGAATTCCATCCCGTCGACCTGACCAACCTGCCATTTCAGCCGGTCGATGAAAATCGCCTTACGGGTTTCAAGATATTTGGCCAGCAGCGTTCCGTGTTCATGAATGTTGCGAAAATTCATTGTCGTTGCGCGGATATTGCCAAGCTCGTCCTCAAGCGCTGACGCGTTTCGCTTGGGCGTAAACAATTTGTGGTGCGCCAAAGGCTTCGGCGCAATCCTTATGTTATTCGCTGGCTGCAAGTCCGAAAACGTATTCGGTTCAAGGTACGCCTGCTCATACCCGAGTGATCTGTCCATATTTTCCCCACAAACTTGACACACTTATGACAAGATTAAACCCGCCCTGTCTACAACCTAATAACGTAATCCTGAGAATTTTTGGGTTGGTGTGACCGATTCTCCCCCTCTTATGCGGGCGAGGCCAAGGGGCAGGGCGGCCATTGCAGGTTCTCTGATCCCTTTTTTTCTTGGGTGCACGATTTGAAAGGCACGCTCTGCCACCAACGCGTTGAAAGGTTTTGGCTTTCATCGGAATTTTTCTGCTCTTTATTCGGGTCGGCAGGTTTCCTGCGGTGTTGCGAATCGCCCGGAAAAGGCGCGGGGGATAGGCGGGAATCGCCCCGGTCATCGTAAGTGGGTCCGTCATAAATCAGGGCTCGGGGCGGGTGAGCTCTGTCAGAAAGCAAGAGGGGTTCACAATTTCATGTGTAGACATAAGGGCGCCCTTCCAACGCCACCCTTTTGCCATTTTTATCCGACACCTTGCCAAAACCCTGAGAGTTGTGCGCGCCGTTCAGCTGTCGCTTTTGTCTGCAAGGCCAGCGGTTGGTGCGGTGCTAAATGTTGGTGAACAGTTATGCGTATACTTGCCGTAGATGACGACCCGAGCATTCTGGAATTGCTTACAAGTGTTCTGACCGCGTTCGGATACAAGGATGTGGTAACAGCCCGAAGCGGCCAGGAGGCGCTTCAGATCCTGTCAGAGCCCAAGCAGGCTTTTGATTGTCTGCTTCTGGATGTGCAGATGCCGCAGATGAACGGCATCGCCTTGTGCGAAGAGGCCCGGAAAATTCCCGGTTACAAGTTCACCCCGATCATCATGGTGACGGCCATGGTGCAGAAGCAGTATATCGACGAGGCTTTCGATGTCGGGGCGACGGACTATGTCACAAAACCGTTCGAGTTTTCCGACCTCCAGCAACGGTTGTCCGACGCCTACCGGATGGCGGCAGAGCGCCGGGCCGCGATTGAGGTGCTGGAAGCCGACATGTATGCCCAGACGGATTCGGAATTCAATCCGGACCTGCGCCTGAGCGATCCGCTGTATTTCGGAGATTTGCCCGGATGTATCGGGCTGGCCGAGTTCGAAAACTACGTTATTCAGCTGTCGACAATGCATTCCACGGTGTCGAAAATTGTCGCGGTCAAGGTTGCGGATGCCGAGCAGATTTTCAACGCAAGCACCGCCAGCGCGTTCCGTGAAACCATGGCTTCGGCGGGGACGGCGCTTTTGTCCAAAACCCAGAAGGGCCGGAATTTCGCGACCTATTGGGGCAATGGGGTGTACCTGCTGATCCTCGACAATCAAAAAGGAATGGGGGCAGAGCAACTGAAAACGCTGTTGTCCGACATGCCGGTTGAGGTTGAAAGCTGCGCGCGGGATAACCACTCGATTTCATATCAGGTCGGGGAGGATGTCGCCCTCAAGGCCACATCGAAAATGGAAGCGCTGTTTTTGATCGACAAAGCGGTTGAGCTTGCCGAGCTGGGCAACACGCAAATGGCAAGGTTCGCTTAAGCACCTGCAAGTGCTGGCAGGGGGGACCTCTGCCGCAAGAACTTCAGCCCGGCGACCAACGATGGATGGTCGCCGAAAGGCTTTGGACTTGGCCGCAAAAGCCACCCCGCCCAAAGATTTGGCCCGTATCAGCTCAAGTCTTCGACCCGCGCATCCGGTGCGTTGCGCTTGACCGAGTCGATGCCGTTATCCCGGCCCGAGGTGCTGGTATAGCTTTCGCTGGTGCCGATCACCTGACCATTGCTGGCCTTGAGGTTGAACATATGCCCGCCGGATTTGGTTTCCTTGCGTTCATACCGGTCGTCATTCGGTGAATTCGTCTTGACCGAGGCGATGCCGTTTTCCGCGCTGGCCTTTTGCACATAGCCTTCGCTGGCCAGAATGATCTCGCCATTTCCCGCTTTCAGCCGGAACCGATACTCGCCCGCCTTGTCCTTATAGAGTTCGAATTTGCCAGCCATGTGGTCTACCTCCTTATTGTTGAACTAAAAAACCACCCTGACGTTGCGATTTTTACCGTTCGGTCACAAGGTAAAAGTTCTGGCGGCGTGATCGACAGGCGTATCCGCCGCCGCCCACCCCGGCGGCAGATGGCTGTTTTTCCCGGTCATCTTTTCAAGACGCTGGCCTGAACGCGAATTTCGCTGTAGACTCGCAAACAGATCCCGAAAACGGGACGTTAACGAGGCAGATAGTGGCGGTATCTCATGACTGAGATGGTGTATGGCGCGGTCCAGAACCAGCGCGGTGAACCGATTCTTCCGAAATGGTGGCGAACGATTGATCGTTGGACGATGTCCTGCGTGCTGATCCTGTTTGTCATCGGGCTTTTGCTGGGGCTGGCCTCGTCGCCGCCGCTGGCCGGGCGCAACGGGTTCGATCCGTTCCACTATGTCGAACGGCAAGCGGTGTTCGGCGGATTGGCGCTGATTGCGATGCTGCTGACATCGATGATGTCGCCGACGCTGGTGCGGCGGCTGGCGGTGCTGGGTTTTCTCGGGGCCTTTGTGGCGCTGGCTTTTCTGCCGGTCTTCGGCACCGATTTCGGCAAGGGCGCGGTGCGGTGGTACTCGCTGGGCTTCGCCTCGCTGCAACCGTCCGAGTTTTTGAAGCCGGGCTTTGTCGTGGTCGCGGCATGGCTGCTGGCGGCCTCTCAGCAGATCAACGGCCCGCCGGGTCGGCTGTGGTCCTTTGCATTGTGCATGGCCATTGTTGCCATGCTGGTGATGCAACCCGATTTCGGTCAGGCCTGCCTGATCCTGTTCGGCTGGGGCGTGATGTATTTCGTGGCAGGCGCACCGATGCTGTTGCTGGTCGGCATGGCCGGGTTTGTCGTACTGGGCGGTATGTTCGCCTATTCGAACTCGGAACATTTCGCGCGCCGCATCGATGGGTTTCTGAATCAAGAGGTCGATCCGACCACCCAGCTGGGCTATGCTACCAACGCCATTCGCGAGGGCGGTCTGTTCGGTGTCGGCGTGGGTGAGGGGCAGGTGAAATGGTCTCTGCCCGATGCCCATACCGATTTCATCATCGCCGTGGCGGCCGAGGAATACGGGCTGATCCTGGTGCTGATCATCATCGCGCTTTACTCGATCATCGTTGTGCGATCATTGCTGCGACTGATGCGGGAGCGCGACATGTTCATCCGTCTGGCGGGCACCGGTCTGGCCTGCATGTTCGGTGTGCAGGCGATGATCAACATGGGCGTTGCTGTGCGTCTGCTGCCCGCCAAGGGCATGACGCTGCCCTTCGTCAGCTATGGCGGCTCGTCCCTGATCGCAGGCGGCATCGCAGTGGGCATGTTGCTGGCCTTCACCCGCTCTCGCCCGCAGGGTGAGTTGGGCGACATTCTGCGCGGACGAGGTTGATGAGCACACCCTATTTGTTGATTGCGGCAGGCGGCACCGGGGGTCACATGTTCCCCGCGCAGGCGCTGGCCGAGGCGATGCTGAACAAAGGCTGGCGCGTGCGCTTGTCCACTGACGCGCGGGGTGCGCGCTATACCGGCGGGTTCCCGCATTCGACCGAGATCACGCAGGTCTCCTCGGCCACCTTCGCGCGCGGTGGGTTGGCGGCCAAGGCGATGGCGGGGCCCAAGATTGCGGGCGGCGTCACCAGCATGGCGATGCAGATGATGCGCGACAGGCCGGATGTGGTGGTGGGCTTCGGTGGCTACCCCTCGATCCCGGCGTTGGGCGCGGCGACGTTGTTGAAAATCCCGCGTATGATCCACGAACAGAACGGGGTGCTGGGCCGGGTGAACCAACTGTTCGCCACACGCGTGGCACAGGTGGCCTGTGGTGTCTGGCCGACCGACCTGCCAGACGGGGCCAAGGGCATCCATACCGGCAACCCGGTCCGAGCTGCTGTGCTGGACCGCGCGGCGGCCCCCTTTATTCCCCCCGGCGATTACCCGATGTCCATTCTGGTGATGGGCGGCTCGCAAGGGGCGCGCATCCTCAGCGATGTGGTGCCCGGAGCCATCGCCGCTTTGCCTGACGAGATGCGCAACCATATCCGCGTGGCCCATCAGGCCCGCGATGAGGATGGCGAACGCGTCTCGGCCTTCTACGCCGATCACGGCATTCGGGCCGAGGTTAAACCCTTTTTTCAGGACGTCCCGCGCCGCATGTCCGACGCGCAGTTGGTGATCAGTCGGTCGGGCGCATCCAGCGTCGCCGATATCTCGGTCATTGGGCGGCCCTCGATCCTGATCCCGTTTGCGGCGGCGGCGGGTGATCACCAGACCGCCAATGCACGCGGGTTGGTGCAGGCGGGCGGGGCGATCATGATCCCCGAAAAGGCGCTTGACGTTGCCGCGCTGACACAGCAAATCACCGCAGTTCTAACCAACCCCGAAGCCGCACAGAAAATGGCCCATGCCGCGCTGTCGACCGGCGCCCCCGACGCGACCGAGCGTCTGGTGGCCCTTGTCGAAAACCTGGCGCAGAAGGAGACCACATGAATCCAGCAACCAAACTGCCGCAGGACGTCGGGCCGATCCACTTTGTGGGCATCGGCGGTATTGGCATGTCGGGCATCGCCGAGGTGCTGTTGAACCTTGGCTATCAGGTGCAGGGCTCGGACCTGAAAGCGTCCAAGATCACCGATCGTCTGGCCGCGTTGGGGGCCGAGATTTTCGAAGGCCAGCGCGCCGAGAACCTGCAGAATGCCGCCGTTGTTGTCGTCTCGACCGCGATCAAACCGGGCAATCCGGAACTGGATGAGGCGCGCGCGCAGGGCCTGCCGGTGGTCCGCCGCGCCGATATGCTGGCCGAACTGATGCGGCTGAAATCCAACATCGCTATCGCCGGAACCCACGGCAAAACCACCACGACCACGATGATGGCCGAACTGATGGTGGCGGGCGATTTCGATCCGACCGTGATCAATGGCGGTATCATCCATGCCTATGGTTCGAACGCACGCATGGGGCAGGGTGAGTGGATGGTGGTCGAGGCCGACGAATCCGACGGCTCGTTCAACCGTCTGCCCGCGACCATCGCCATCGTCACCAATATCGACCCCGAGCATATGGAGCATTGGGGCGATTTCGACCTGCTGCGCGCCGGGTTTCATGAGTTCGTCTCGAACATCCCGTTCTATGGCCTTGCCGTCTGCTGCACCGACCATGCCGAGGTGCAGGCGCTGGTCGGTCGCATCACCGACCGCCGCGTGCGCACCTATGGGTTCAACGCGCAAGCGGATGTGCGGGCGGTGAACCTGACCTACAAGGGCGGCATCGCGCATTTCGACATTCACCTGCAATACGAGGACAAGGTGATCGAGGGCTGCACCCTGCCGATGCCGGGGGATCATAACGTCTCGAACGCGTTGTCGGCAGTGGCCGTTGCCCGTCATCTGGGGATGAAAGCGGCTGAAATCCGCGACGCGCTGGCCAATTTCGGCGGCGTAAACCGTCGTTTCACCAAAGTGGGTGAGATCGACGGCGTCACCATCATCGACGATTACGGCCACCACCCGGTCGAGATCACTGCGGTGCTGAAAGCCGCAAGGCAAGCGACCGAAGGCCGCGTCATCGCCGTGCACCAGCCGCACCGCTATTCGCGTCTGTCGAACCTGTTCGACGATTTCTGCACCTGCTTCAACGACGCGGATGTCGTCGCCATCGCCGATGTCTTCGCTGCCGGAGAGGACCCGATCCCCGGTGCCACCCGCGACGATCTGGTCCAGGGCCTCATCCGCCACGGCCACCGCCACGCCCGTGCGATACTGGATGAGGGCGATCTTGAGCGTCTGGTCCGCGAACAGGCCCGCCCCGGCGATATGGTCGTCTGTCTGGGCGCCGGTACGATCAGTGCCTGGGCCAATGGACTGCCCGAGAGATTGCAAAGAAAACAAGCCGTTTGACCGCCGGGCGTATTTGGCACACAACCTGAAAGTGTGGTAAGCTGTCGCCTGCCGCCGCGCGTCCTACGGAGGGACGAATGGACTATTCGATGATCTTCGCCGTGCTCTGGGTGCTGTGCGCCACGGTTGTGGCTTTGCTGCCGATGCGGATGCAATTCCCTCCGGGCATCGTATTGCTGATCTGCGCGCCGGTCTTGATCGTGTGGCTGGGCTATGATTACGGCTGGTTCTGGTCGCTGGTGGGCTTTGCCGGTTTCGCCTCGATGTTCCGCAATCCGATCCGCTATTACTGGCGCAAATGGGTGCGGGGGGAGGTTGCGGAATGAGCTGGTCCATCGTCCTCGCCGGTCTTTGGGGGGTTGCTGCGAATGTGCTTGCGATGATCCCCAGCAAAGACAACCACTGGACCCGCGCCTATATCCTGATCGCCGTGGGCGTGCCCATTCTGGGCTATGTCACTTATGAAAACGGCCCGTGGATCGGGCTGATTGTTCTGGTCGCGGGCATGTCTGTGTTGCGCTGGCCGGTGATCTATCTGGGGCGGTGGTTGCGGCGAGTGGGGCGCAACCCCTGATGACCGCGGCGTTGATTGCGTTTGGTTTCATCGCCGTTTTTTCATTTCTTATTGCGGCCGCTATCACCCATTTCCTTACCCGCAGCGGTTTCGTTTGGTCTGTCGCGTGCGTGATTATCGGGGCGACTTTGTTAATCGCGCTTTTCTTCTCCTCCAAAACTCAGGGGGCGCCTGACGGTGGCGATTACCTCCGCTTCATCCTACTTTGGGTTTTGGCTGTTCCGGCCCTGTCAGGGGCCGTGCTGGGTGGAATGGCTGGAGCAATAAGACGGGCGCGCCTTAGTCGTTGATCTTTGTTTGTTGCGTGGATGACATCCCTGATCGACGGTTATAGAAGGGGGCCATGACACCTCCTCTTCCCGTTCGTGGCAAACTTACAGAACAAAAATCCCTCAATGACCTCACGTGGCTGCGTGTTGGCGGTCCGGCGGATTATCTGTTTCAGCCCGCCGATGTTGAAGACCTGCAGGAATTTCTGCGCAATCTCCCCGCTGAGACTCCGGTCTTCCCAATGGGCGTCGGATCAAACCTGATCGTGCGCGACGGCGGCTTGCGGGCGGTGGTGATCCGGTTGGGCCGGGGCTTCAACGGGATCGATATCGAAGGCAACACCGTCACCGCAGGTGCCGCTGCGCTGGATGCGCATGTGGCGCGTAAGGCGGCGGATGCGGGGGTTGATCTGACCTTTCTGCGCACCATTCCCGGCTCGATTGGCGGGGCGGTGCGGATGAATGCAGGCTGTTACGGCAGCTACACGGCGGATGTGCTGCAAAAGGCCACCATCGTCACACGGGCCGGAAAGGTCATGGACCTGACCCCCGAAGACCTGAATTTCCGCTATCGTCAGACCGACCTGCCCGAAGGTGCCGTGCTGGTCTCGGCCACGTTCAGCGGCCCCTCGGGCGAGCCTGCCGAATTGCACGCCCGCATGCAGGCGCAGCTCAGGAAACGGGACGAGACGCAACCCACTAAAGACCGCAGCGCTGGATCAACCTTCCGCAATCCGGCCGGGTTTTCCTCGACCGGGCGGACGGATGACGTGCATGACCTCAAGGCGTGGAAGGTGATCGACGATGCGGGCATGCGCGGTGCCATCAAGGGTGGCGCGCAGATGAGCCCGAAGCATTCGAACTTCCTGATCAACACCGGCACTGCCACCGCCGCCGACCTTGAAGGGCTGGGCGAGGACGTGCGAAAAAAGGTTTACGAAACAAGCGGCATCACGCTAGAGTGGGAAATCATGCGGGTCGGTGATCCGCTGACAGAATAAAGCCCGGCCGTCAGACCACAATCAGGCAAATTCAGGCGACGGATCAAAGGCATAAACGCAGTACGGACCACCACATAAGGTCCGGGGACATTGAGGCGCACATTGGGTATGTCGAGCAGGACAAACCCCAAAGTGGCGGTATTGATGGGTGGCCCCTCGGCGGAACGCGAGGTGTCTCTCAGCTCTGGGCGCGAATGCGCAGCCGCCCTGAAGGGAGAAGGCTTTGAAGTGGTCGAACTGGACGCAGGTCCCGACCTCTATGCACGCCTTCAACAGGTCAAACCGGATGTTGTATTCAACGCCCTGCATGGTCGCTGGGGCGAGGATGGCTGTGTGCAGGGCCTGTTGGAATGGATGCGCATTCCCTATACGCATTCCGGCGTGCTGGCCTCGGCCCTTGCGATGGACAAGCAGCGCAGCAAAGAGGTGTATGAGGCCGTTGGCCTGCCAGTGGTGCCCAGTCTGATCGTGCCCAAGGTTGAGGTGATCGAACTGCATGTGATGGAGCCGCCCTATGTGGCCAAGCCCAACAACGAAGGCTCCAGCGTTGGCATCTATATCGTACATGAAAACGCCAATGGCCCGCCGCAGTTGGACGAGGCCATGCCGGATGAGGTGATGGTCGAGAAATACATCGCCGGCCGCGAGTTGACCGTGACCGTGATGGGCGACCGCGCCCTGACCGTGACCGAGATTATGACCGATGGCGGCTGGTACGATTACGACGCCAAGTACAAACCCGGCGGATCGTGGCATGTGCTGCCCGCCGATCTGCCGCCCGACATTTTTGACCGCTGCATGGAGTACGCCGGGCGCGCGCATGAGGCGCTGGGCTGTCGCGGGGTTTCGCGCACCGATTTCCGCTGGGATGACAGCATGGGCGCGGATGGGCTGTTCCTGTTGGAAACCAACACGCAACCCGGCATGACCCCGACCTCGCTGGTGCCGGAACAGGCAGCGCATCTCGGCATGACGTTCGGCCAGCTTTGCGCCTGGATGGTGGAGGACGCCTCATGCGACCGCTGACCGCCACACGCGCGCCGGTGATCCATCGGACAAAACCGTTGGCCGGGCCCGATGCGGATTTTGCCTCGGCGGGCTCTGACGCGTCAAGGCCCGAGCCGAAACTGCGCCTGCGCGGTGTCAAACTGTTCGGTCGCGCCGCGCGGCAGGCGGACCCTGCGCCCTCGCGGCTGAGTTATCGGTTTCAGCGCTGGATGCTGACGCCCGGTATCCGGCGCGGGCTGAAGATTGGTCTGCCCGTGCTGGCCTGTGTGGCTGCTGTCGGCCTGTTTCTGGCCGCTGAGGATCGGCGCATGGCGCTGATGGCTTACGTGGCCGACATCAAGACCTCGATTCAGGAACGCCCCGAATTCATGGTCAACCTGATGGCCATCGACGGGGCCGGGACCAGCCTGTCCGAGGATATTCGTGAGGTCGTGCCGCTGGATTTCCCGCTTAGCTCCTGGGATCTGGATGTGGAACAGATCCGGGATACGATCACCGGGCTCGATCCGGTGAAATCCGCCACGGTGCGTATTCGTCCGGGCGGTATCCTGCAGGTGGATGTGGTGGAACGCCAGCCGGTGATCGTCTGGCGCACCCGTGGCGGGATCGAGCTGCTGGATGAAACCGGCGCGCATGTGGATCGTGTCGCCGCGCGTGGTGATCATGCGGGCCTGCCGTTGATCGCGGGCAAGGGGGCCGATCAGCACGTGCCCGAGGCGCTTGAGGTTCTGGCCACGGCCAGCAGTCTGGGCAACCGCGTCCGGGGCCTTGTGCGCATCGGCGAACGCCGCTGGGATCTGGTGCTGGATCGCGGCCAGCGCATCATGCTGCCGACTGACCGTCCGGTGCGCGCGTTGGAGCGTGTTCTGGCCGTGAACGAGGTGCAGGACCTGTTGGAACGCGACGTGGCCGTGGTGGATATGCGGCTGGGTCAGCGTCCGACAATCAGAATGAACGAAGCCGCCAGCGAAGCATGGTGGAATACAAAAGTGACAGTGGGTAACGGGCAATAACGACCATGATGACCGATCTTTATCAGTCCCAGCGCGCAATGCGTCAGATGCGCCGGCAGGCGATGCAACGGGGCGTCGTCGCCATTCTGGACGTGGGCAGTTCCAAGATCGCCTGTCTGGTGCTGCGCTTTGACGGGGCAGGTCGGCTGAGCGAGGATAACACCATCGGCTCGATGGCCGGGCAGACCGGGTTCCGGGTGATTGGCGCCGCGACCACCCGCTCGCGCGGGGTGCAGTTTGGCGAAGTCACCGCCATGCAAGAGACTGAGCGCGCCATACGCACCGCCTTGCAGCAGGCGCAGAAGATGGCCGATATCCGGGTCGATCACGTCATCGCCTGTTTCTCGGGCGCGAACCCTCGGTCCTATGGGCTGGACGCGCAGGTCGATCTGGAAGGGCAATTGGTGACCGAGGCCGAGGTTGGCCGGGTTCTGAACGCCTGCGACGTACCCGATTACGGGGCAGGGCGCGAGGTGCTGCATGCCCAGCCGGTGAACTTCGCATTGGACAACCGCTCGGGCCTGACCGATCCGCGCGGGCAGTTGGGGCAAAGCCTCGCCGTGGATATGCATATGCTGACCGTCGATGCAGCGGCGATCCAGAACATCGTGCGCTGTATCAAACGGTGTGATCTGGAACTGGCGGGGATTGCGAACTCGGCTTACGTGTCGGGCATTTCCGCGCTGGTCGAGGATGAGCAAGAGCTGGGCGCGGCCTGTATCGACATGGGCGGCGGCACCACCAGCGTGTCGGTTTTCATGAAAAAACACATGATCTACGCCGATTGCGTGCGCATGGGCGGGGATCATGTGACCAGCGATATCTCGATGGGGCTGGGCGTTCCGGCGGCGGTGGCCGAGCGGATCAAGACCTTCAATGGCGGCGTTCACGCCACCGGCGCCGATGACCGTGACCTGATCGATATCGGCGGCGACACCGGCGATTGGGAACACGATCGCCGCACCGTCAGCCGGGCCGAGTTGATCGGCATCATGCGCCCCCGGGTCGAAGAGATTCTGGAAGAGGTTCGTCAGTGCCTTGATGCGGCGGGTTTCGACCATATGCCCAGCCAGCAGATCGTGCTGACCGGCGGTGGCAGCCAGATCATGGGGCTGGACGGGCTGGCCAGCCGTATCCTCGGCCAACGTGTCCGTCTGGGCCGCCCGCTGCGTGTCCACGGTCTGCCGCAATCGGCCACCGGGCCGGGCTTTTCCTCGGCTGTGGGGCTGAGCCTGTTTGCCGCCCATCCGCAGGACGAATGGTGGGATTTCGAAATTCCTGTCGACGCCTATTCTGCGCGGCCATTTAAACGCGCCGTGCGCTGGTTCCGTGACAATTGGTAAGATATGGTGCCGGGGCCTCGCCATCGGTGCTCTGGCCCTCGCTCCCGTTTGCGCGTTGGGTCAGACGGCGATCTCGCCCGAGGCGTTTCTGAACGCTGCGGTCGGCAAGACCCTGCAATTCTACGAAATCCGCAGCGGCGATCTGGTCGGCACCGAAGAATTCCTCAGCCACAATGTATCGGTCTGGCGCGAACATGATCGGGACTGCGTTTATGGGCAGATCACCACCCCGAACGGTCAGATCTGTTTTCTATATGACAATGACGCCGACGGCATCCCCGTATGCTGGTGGCCGTTCCTGCATCAGGATCGCCTGATGGTGCGTCTGGCCACCTTTTCAGGCGGGGAAATCCAAGAGGTCCGCAATATCTCAGAGGACGGTCTGGACTGTCCAACTACCCCAACCAGCTAAAGAAATGGGTTGCGGCGCGCTGAATTATCCCTAAAGATATCCACAAGTCCCGACAGAGGCTCGCAGCAGGACATTGAGCAGTTTTGCGCGACATTTTGAAAAGACGCAGCACGCACCGCATTGCCTGACCCGCGATGCGGTAACCCCGTGTGTTGTGGCGGTTTCGTGTTGCCCCGCAACATCTGGCGGGAAAAGCGAAATACCGCTGTTTGTCGCCTTATTTCCTCCATATTTTGTGGAATTGCGCGATTTTTGGCGTGACGTTTGGGGATTCGAAATGTAGAATCAAACTCGGATAGGTCAGAAAAACACCGCGTTTTGCGGCAACATATAAAACAGGCGGACAGAGCATGACATTGAATCTTTCGATGCCCGGGCAAGATGAATTGAAGCCTCGGATTACCGTATTCGGCGTTGGCGGTGCGGGTGGCAACGCGGTCAACAACATGATCGAGAAACAGCTGGACGGCGTCGATTTCGTGGTCGCGAACACCGACGCGCAGGCGTTGCAGCAAAGCCAGTCCTCGGCCCGTGTGCAACTGGGCGTGAAGGTCACCGAAGGGCTGGGCGCAGGGGCGCGTCCAACGGTAGGTGCCGCGGCTGCCGAAGAAAGCATCGAACAGATCGTCGATCATCTGGCGGGGGCACATATGTGCTTTATCACCGCTGGCATGGGTGGCGGCACCGGCACCGGGGCGGCCCCGATCATCGCGCAGGCGGCGCGGGAACTGGGCGTGCTGACCGTGGGTGTGGTCACCAAACCCTTCCAGTTCGAAGGCGCCAAGCGGATGCGTCAGGCCGAAGATGGCGTTGAGATGCTGCAAAAGGTGGTTGACACGCTGATCATCATCCCGAACCAGAACCTGTTCCGTCTGGCCAATGAAAAGACCACGTTCACCGAGGCGTTCTCGATGGCGGACGACGTTCTGTATCAGGGCGTCAAAGGCGTGACCGACCTGATGGTACGTCCGGGCCTGATCAACCTCGACTTTGCGGATGTTCGTGCCGTGATGGACGAGATGGGCAAGGCGATGATGGGCACAGGTGAGGCCACCGGCGAAGATCGCGCCATTCAGGCGGCCGAGAAGGCCATCGCCAACCCGCTGCTGGACGAAATCAGCCTCAAAGGGGCCAAGGGCGTGCTGATCAACATCACCGGCTCGCACGACCTTACCCTGTTCGAACTGGACGAAGCCGCCAACCGCATCCGCGAGGAAGTGGACCCCGAAGCCAACATCATCGTCGGTTCGACGCTCGACACCGTGATGGATGGCGGCATGCGCGTTTCGGTTGTGGCCACCGGCATCGACGCCACCGAGAAAAGCGCCGACGTGCCGGTTGCGCGCCGGTCGATGTCTGCCCCGCTGACGCAAACAGTTTCAGCCGAAGAAGCACCGCAGGAACAGGCCCCGGCGGCGGATACCGCATCGGAAGGCGATCTGTTTGAATCGATCGAGGATGTGGAATTCAACCCCGGCTGGCACGACGAACCCGCCGCGACCCAGGCGCAGGATGACGATGGTCTGCCGCCCCCGGCCTATCAGCCGGAGGTTGCGGAATTCGAACCGCAGCCTGCCGCTGTTGAACCGACCCCCGAACCCTATGCGGCCCCCCAGACCGATCTGCCGGGCACCCCGTCCCCCGAGGCGCTGCAGCGCCTGCAGGCGGCTGTCAAGAACGTGCCCGCCCGGGCGCGGATGGCAGCGGAACGGCCTCAGGAACCGGTGGCACAACCCGAGCCTTCGGCTGAGGATCGCCCCCGCTTTGGCTTCAACCGCCTGATCGACCGGATGACCGGCCACGCGGCGGATACACCGGCCCAACCGATGCGCCAGCAGCCCTCGTTCCGTCAGGCTGACGCGACGGCACCAGCGCAGGAAGAGGCCGATCCGGATCAGGATCGCATCGAAATTCCCGCGTTCCTGCGCCGTCAGGCCAATTGATAGCGGTCACAAAATCCAGTTAAAGGGTCGCCGCATGGCGGCCCTTTTTTATGGTAAATCAAAGCTTTATATACAGGTAAGCAGGGATTTGCCGATATGTCACATTCATGTTTCATTCGGTTGCAAAGAGTGAGTTGAGCCTTGACGCCCCCTTCCTTAGTTGGGTGGCAACACAGCCCACCGAAGGCTGGACACCACTCTTAGAGGCCCAAATTGCAACATACGCTCAAATCCTCAGTCACGTTCACAGGCGTCGGGCTGCACAGCGGCAAGCCTGCGACCATGGTCCTGAAACCGGCGGCAGTTGGGCATGGGATCTGGTTCAAGCGGACTGATATTGAGCTGGGCAATGCACTGATCCCCGCGATCTATGACGTGGTCGAGCGGACGCCGCTTTGTACTCGTCTGGTCAATGATGCGGGTGTTTCGGTCTCGACCGTCGAACATATCATGGCTGCGCTGGCCGGTTGCGGTATCCACAACGCGCTGATCGAGATTGACGGGCCTGAAGTTCCGATCATGGACGGCTCTTCGGTTGCGTTTGTGCAGGGCATCATGGCCAAGGGCGTGCGCCGTCAGGCCAGCCCGGTTCTGGCTTATGAGGTGCTGAAACCCGTGATGGTCGAACGCGAAGGGGCGCGGGCCTCGATTGCGCCGGCAGACGGGCTTGAGATCGAATTCCACATCGATTTCGAAGACGACGCCATCGGCAGCCAGACCAAGACGCTGGATATGCGCAACGGTTCGTTCGCGCGGGAGCTGTGCGACAGCCGCACCTTCTGCCGTCGCACCGACGTTGAGGCGATGCGCGAAAACGGGCTGGCCCTGGGTGGCACGCTGGAAAACGCGGTTGTGGTGCAGGGTGATGAGGTTCTGACCCCCGGCGGCTTCCGCCACGAAGATGAGGCCGTGCGCCACAAGATGCTGGACGCGCTGGGTGATCTCTATCTGGCGGGGGGTCCGATTCTGGGTCACTTTGTCGGCGAAAAGTCGGGTCATTCGATGACCAACACCCTGCTGCGCAAGCTGTTTGAGACGCCCGGCGCGGTGCGTCCGGTGCTGTGCACCCCGGAACAGGCCGCACGTTTGCCCGGTCAGGGTCTTGTGCGCGGCGAAATCCCGCAGGTTGCGTGATCCGATCAACTCTGGCGACAATTGCGTCACGAGTTCGGATAAGGCGTTTTGCACCGGAATTTTATGTGCTAGACCAAGGCCCGATCCGGGGCGAACCCCGATAAGTTAAGACGACAAGGATGGGCGGAATGGTTGGCAGCAAAGCGGCAGTCAGATTCGCAGGCGCGATTCTTCTGGCAGCAGTTTTGACGGCATGCGGCAATGCCGGTGGCCTGTTCGGCAACAGAGGTGCCGATCGCACCCAGAACCTGGAAGGGTTCACGCCTGAGCAGATCTTCACGCGCGGCGAATATGAGCTGTCGCAGAATCGCTCGGACGACGCGGCCTGGTATTTTTCCGAGGTCGAACGCCTGTACCCCTATTCCGACTGGGCCAAGCGCGCGCTGATCATGCAGGCGTTTTCCTTCCATTCGGACGGCAACTATGCGGAAAGCCGCGCGGCGGCGCAGCGCTATATCGACTTTTATCCAACGGATGAAGATGCGGCCTATGCCCAGTATCTGCTGGCGCTCAGCTATTACGACCAGATCGATGAGGTCGGGCGCGATCAGGGTCTGACCTTTCAGGCGCTGCAGGCGCTGCGCACGGTGATCGAGGTCTATCCTGACAGCGAATACGCCACCTCGGCGGTGCTGAAATTCGATCTGGCCTTTGACCATCTGGCGGGCAAGGAGATGGAGATCGGGCGCTATTACCTGCGTCAGGATCACTTCACCGCTGCCATCAACCGCTTCCGCGTCGTGGTCGAGGATTTCCAGACCACCTCACACACGGCTGAGGCGTTGTATCGTCTGATCGAGGCCTATCTGGCGCTGGGTCTGGTGGATGAGGCGCAATCGGCTGGTGCGATTCTGGGATACAACTACCAGTCCTCGGAATGGTATGACGCGGGCTACAAGCTGCTGACTTCGCGCGGGCTTGACCTCAAGAGCCGTGGCAACAACTGGCTGAGCCAGATTTACCGCCAGACCATCAAGGGTGAGTGGTTGTAAGCGCCATGGCTAAGGGCTTGGGACGCTAAAGACCCGATGCTGCGCGCCCTCGATATCCGCGATATGCTGATCATCGACCGGTTGGAACTGACGTTCCAGCCGGGGCTGAACGCGTTGACGGGTGAGACCGGGGCAGGCAAGTCGATCCTGTTGGATTCGCTGGGTTTTGTTCTGGGCTGGCGGGGACGTGCTGAATTGGTCAGGCAGGGTGCCGCACAAGGCGAAGTCGTGGCCGAGTTCGAATTGCCCGATGGCCATCCCGCGCATGCGGTTCTGGCCGAGGCTGGATTGCCCGGTGGCGAAGAGTTGATCCTGCGCCGCGTCAACACGGCTGAGGGCCGCAAGACCGCTTGGGTCAATGACCGCCGCTGCTCGGGCGAGGTGTTGCGGGCGCTGTCGGACACTCTGATCGAATTGCACGGTCAGCATGACGATCGCGGGCTGCTGAACCCGCGCGGCCACCGCGCCATGCTGGATGCTTATGCCGGGGTGGGGGACCATCTGGCTGCCACCCGTGCCGCATGGACCGATATGTCCCGTGCGCGCAAGGCGCTGGCCGAGACCGAAGCCGCGCTTGAGGCTGTTCGCAGCGAGGAAGAATTCCTGCGCCATGCGGTGGGTGAGTTGGACCAGTTGGACCCGCAGCCGGGCGAGGATGCTGATCTCGACGCCCGCCGCCGCATGATGCAGGGCGCAGAACGCATCCGCGATGACGTGGCCCGCGCCTATGCCCTGTTGGGCGGCGACGGGGCCGAGGGCGCCATGGCCGATGCCGTGCGCTGGCTGGAGGGTGTCTCGGACAATGCCGGTGGTCAGCTTGAAGAGCCCATCGCTGCCCTTGGCCGTGCCCTGATCGAATTGGGTGAGGCACAGGACGGTGTGAACACCTGCCTGCAAGCGCTCGATTTCAACCCGGCGGAGCTGGAACAGGCCGAGGAACGCCTGTTCGCCATCCGCGCCCTGGCCCGCAAACATGACGTGGCCCCTGACGATTTGGGCGGCTTTGCCGACACATTGCGCGACCGTCTGAACCGGCTGGAAGCGGGCGACGCCGATCTGGCCGACAAACGCGCCGCCGTAGAGGCCGCGCAAGCCGCCTATGACGCCGCCGCCGCCGCGCTCAGCACGGCGCGGGCGCAGGCTGCCGGGCAGTTGGATGCGGCCGTGATGGCTGAACTTGCGCCGCTGAAAATGGAACGCGCGGTGTTTCAGACCGAAATTACCCCCGCCGAACCGGGTCCCGAAGGCACCGATGCGGTGGCCTTTACCGTTGCCACCAACCCGGGCGCGCCCTCGGGGCCGTTGAACAAGATCGCCTCGGGCGGGGAACTCAGCCGCTTTCTGCTGGCGCTCAAGGTCTGTTTGACCGGCGATGACAGTGCCCGCACGATGATCTTTGATGAGATCGACCGGGGCGTTGGTGGGGCCACTGCCGATGCGGTTGGTCGGCGTCTGGCGTCACTGGCTCATGGCGGGCAGGTGCTGGTTGTGACGCATTCGCCTCAGGTCGCTGCCCGCGCGGCGCATCACTGGCGGGTGCAGAAACAGGTGTCGGAGGGCCAGACCCTGTCCACTGTTTTGCCCCTGTCCGAAGCCGATCGGGTGGATGAGATCGCGCGCATGGTCGCGGGTGACACGATCACCGATCAGGCCCGCGCCGCCGCCCGCGCGCTGTTGGAGGCGTGAAACCACACCTGCCGCAAAAGCGCGTGATCCGACTTCTCTCAGCCCCGCGCGTGGCTTAGTAAGGAATTAGAGATGTCCGAAGGGCGCAGATGACCCAGTCCACCCGCACTGTTTTGCGTAACCAGTTCAATCAGGCCATCGCGGCGCTAAAAGACGCGTGGCGGGTGTTGCGCCACCGTGGTCCAAGTCAGGTCCAGTTCTGGTTCATCGCGCTGGCCATTGGCATCGTGGCCGGGTTCATGGCGCTGGGGTTCCGCAAAGCAATCGCCGCGTTGCAGGCTTATTTCTATGACACCAACGATATCCTGCTGCTGCACAGCCACGCCGAAAAGCTGCCCTGGTTCCTGATTCTGATCACCCCGATCATTGGTGGGCTGATCGTCGGGATTATCCTGCACAAGTTCACCGATGACGGGCGCGTGCGGTCCGTGGCGGATGTGATCGAAGGCGCGGCCATCACTGATGGCCGGGTCGAGGGTAAAGCCGGGATCGCCTCATTCTTTGCCTCGCTGATCACGCTCAGCTCTGGCGGGTCTACGGGCCGGGAGGGGCCGGTGGTGCATATGGCAGGCGTGATCTCGACCTGGGTCAGCAACCGCATCCATGCCGATGGCATCACCGGGCGCGACCTGTTGGGCTGTGCCGTGGCCGCCGCTGTGTCGGCCAGTTTCAACGCACCCATCGCGGGGGCGCTGTTTGCGCTTGAGGTGGTGCTGCGCCATTTCGCGGTTCATGCCTTTGCGCCCATCGTCATCGCCTCGGTCGCGGGGACGGTGATCAACCGGCTGGAATATGGCGATGTCACCGAATTCACGCTGGAAACCCCCGGGTCACTGCAATTCTATGTCGAACTGCCCGCCTTTCTGATCCTCGGCCTGATCTGCGGGCTGGTGGCGCTGCTGCTGATGCGGTCGATCTTCTTTGCCGAGGATATCGGCACCCATGTCCAGAACCGCCTGTCGCTGCCACGCTGGCTGCGGCCTGCGATCTCGGGCGCGATGCTGGGGCTGCTGGCGATCTGGTTCCCGCATATCATCGGGGTTGGGTACGAAACCACGATCCGCGCCCTGACCGGCGATCTGGTGCTGACGACGGCGATCCTGTTTGCGGTGATGAAAACCGTGGCGGTGGCCATCACCATGGGTGGGCGCATGGGGGGAGGGGTGTTCTCACCCGCGTTGATGATCGGGGCGCTGACCGGGCTGGCCTTTGGCCTGATCGCCACCGGGCTGCTGCCGGATGTGTCGGGGACCCATACGCTTTATGCCTTTGCCGGGATGGGGGCCGTGGCGGCGGCGGTGCTGGGCGCGCCGATTTCCACCACGCTGATCGTGTTTGAGCTGACCGGAGACTGGCAGATCGGTCTGGCGGTGATGGTTTCGGTGTCGATGTCCACGGCGCTGGCCTCGCGGTTGGTGGACCGGTCTTTCTTCCTGACACAGTTGGAGCGGCGCAATGTGCATCTGGCGGCGGGGCCGCAGGCTTATCTGCTGGCGATGCTGCGCGCAGGCGCGGTGATGCGCCCCATGGGCGACCCGAGGGCACTGTCCAAAGAGGACGCGTTGGAATTGATTGCACAGGGCCTTTGCGTCGAAGCCAGCGCCACGCTGGAAGCCGCGATGCCCTATTTCGACCGCGCCGACATTCCCTGCATCCCGGTGGTGGTCAAAGCCGAAGACGGCGCCGAGGACCCGGTCGGGGTCCTGTACCATATCGATGCGCTGAAAGCCTACAACCGGGCGCTGGCGGCCACAGCCGCCGAGGAACATTCCTGATCAGCCGCTGTAAACGCTGGATGCATCGCCCAGATAATTGTCCCAGGCAAACCAGTATGAGATATGGCCCGCCACCCGGGGCAGGCGGGTGCCATCCGGTGCGATCAGCGCCTCTTCGGTCACGGTCCAGAGCTGCCCCGTCTGGTCCTGCAAGCCACCCGCCGCAGCCGTGAACTGATGCGGCCCACGCTCATAGGCCCGAACGGCCCGTTTGGACGGGTCGCCCATCAGGATCAGAGGGCGGTTGCCGATGGCGTCGTTGATCACCGGCTTGCCCTTGAACGCTTGCAGCGGCCAGGCCCGCGCGGCGCCGAACTGGCGCACCGCAAAGACATAGTCCTTTTGCCGATGCGCGGATTGATCGACCAGCGCCGGGAACATCAATTCGCTTGAGGCGAAATAGTCCTGATAAACCACGCCAGAGCCATAGTTGCGACGGTGTCCGGTTCTCAGCGACAGAACTTTTGAGCCGGGATGCGAGGTTTTCCAGCTTTTCCAGTCGGTGATGACCACCGGGCGCTGTTTCAGCTCGATCCCGCTGCCGACCAGGGGGCCGACGACCGGTTTGCCGGTATACTGGTTCCACAACGAATGGGTCTCACGGTCAAACATCAGCTTGTTCGAACGATAGAGGAACCCGGATGAGCCGAAGACGAACGGTTTGCGCCGCCCCGCAGCCTGCGTTTCAAACAGGATGCCCGAACCGCACAGCGTGCAATAGGCCAGCGCGACCGGAACACCGCCGATCACCTCGTTGAACATCTCGTGCCAGCCCATGATCCGCAGCGGATAGGCCCGCACATCGCCATTGATCGCCACGCCAAAGACCAGATCATCGTCTTTCAGGTAGTTGGCGGATCGTGCAGAGATCAGGGTCGGATGGTCCAGCGACGGGATGCCGTCCTTGACGACGCCGCCCCATGTGATCTCTTCCAGCCGGATCTTCATCTTGTCGCGTTGCAGATATTCCGGGCGCAGGAACTGGTCGAAATTCTGGTCAATGCCCAGCAACACCTCGCGTTTGAACGGGATCAGCGAGGGGTGTGGCACGATCTGAGGGTTCTTTTCCTGCCACAACATCCATTCGAACCAGTCGGGTCCCAGCGTCTGACCGGTCAGGGATTGCATGACATCGACAATCTCGAACTGCCGCCTCCGGGCAAAACGCATGCCGGTCAGCAGCCCGGGCACCACGTCCGGGTTGCCGCGTCGGGCCAGATAGGCCATGCCGTCCTGAAATTCAGCCTGACTGCCAAACAGGGTGGATCGCAGGGCATTCAGAACCGGGTCCTCCTGCGCCCAAACTGCGCCGGGGGCAAGCATCCCGGCTCCGAGAATTCCGGTGAACTGGCGGCGTGTGACGGACATGGCATCCTCCGTTAAGGTCCATGTCCAGAATGCACGCTTTCCCGCTCACGTTCACGCCACAGCCGCGTGATCAGGTTTTTTCGGTTTCACCTTCGGGGGTTTCTGCCTCATCCGACGGCTTCAATGTCAGCGGAGGATCGTTGGCCTCAGCCGCAATCGGGGCAGGGGCCGAAGGCGTGTCATCGCTGCCCAGAACCTCTTCCGGGCCGGGGACAGGGCGGACCTGCGGGGCGTCTTCCTCAGCCGGCATATCGGCCACGGTTTCCACAGCGCGGCGGAACACCAGAACGTTGCGCCAGTTCACTGCCGATCCGGTCAGGCCGGTGCGTTCCTCGCTGGGCAGCAGCTCGGCCCGCTGATATTCCCAGCCCTCCTGACCCATCTGGTTCAGCACCTGTTCGACCGCGTTGGCGAACCGTCCTTCCGGTGTCTTCACGCCTTTGGCTTTGGCGCCCTTTTGCGGGGCGGGCACAACTTTGTATTCGTAACGCATCAATTGGTCCTGATTGCCATGTCCCGGCACGTTATCATTTTGGCGCGCAGGGAAAAGCGATCTTCGCATCGCGGCGAAATTCAGCCCGTACTGTTGCCCGAACCCTGCGCTGCCTTGCCGATCAGGGTCAGGCACAGCTCGGTCGCCAATGCCATGTCCTGCACGGAAATCCATTCCTTTGGTCCGTGGATGCATTGCATGCCGGTGAAGATATTGGGGCAGGGCGTACCAAACTCGGTCAACCGAGAGCCATCGGTGCCGCCCCGGATCGGGACCGAGACGGGCTCGACCCCCTGCGCCCGGCAGGCGTCGCGGGCCAGATCGACGGGGGTCATATCGTTTTCCAGCCAATAGCGCATGTTGCGGTATTGGTGCGAGATGTCGCAGGTGATCGTCGCGCGCGGCTCAGTCGCTTGCACGGCGGCGCAGACCTGACGGACGATATCGCGCTGCGCCTCCAGCCCGTCCATCTCGAAGTCGCGCAGGATCAGCTTGATCTCCATCTCGGATGAACCGCCAATCATGTCGGTCACGTGGATGAAGCCTTCGCGCCCGTCCGTTACCTCGGGCGTCATTGTTGCCTGTGGCAGCGTCTGCACGATCTTGGCGGCCAGATGCGCCGCATTCACCATCTTGTCCTTGGCCAGCCCCGGATGGATCGACACGCCGGTGATTTTAATGACCGCGCGGTCGGCCGAGAAGCTTTCATACTCGATCTCACCCACATCCTGACCGTCCAGAGTATAGGCGAAATCGGCCCCCAGATCCTTGGGCAGTTGTTCGGTCACGCCGCGCCCGATTTCTTCGTCCGGGGTAAAGGCGATGCGAATCGGGC
>NZ_JALCBM010000001.1:84580-92081 GCF_028066395.1 Ruegeria sp. | reverse complement strand
TCGGTCACGCCGCGCCCGATTTCTTCGTCCGGGGTAAAGGCGATGCGAATCGGGCCATGCGCGACGTCCTTATTTTCCAGCAAATGCCGCGCCATAGTCATCAGGATCGACACGCCCGCCTTGTCATCGGCCCCTAGCAGCGTGGTGCCCGACGCGGTGATCAGGTCATGGCCGACCCGCTCGGCCAGATAGGGGTGTTCTTCGGGTGACAGTACCAGATCGGGGTCGTCGGGAAAGGTGATGTCGCCGCCGTTATAGCCCTTGATCACGCGCGGTTTGACGCCGGTTGCGTTGAATTGCGGGGCGGTGTCCACATGGGCCAGAAAGCCGATCGTGGGGCCGGGGGCGGTGCCGGGGATGGTGGCCACGACAACACTGTCGCCGGTCAGCTCCACATCCTGCGCGCCAATCTCGGTCAGTTCCTGCCGCAGCAGGTTCAGCATGTCGAACTGGATTTCGGTGCTGGGGGTCGTTGGCGATGTCTCATCGCTTTGGCTGTCGATGGCTGCGTAACGGACCAGCCGGTCTTCAAGTTCCTGATCAAATCTGTTCTGCATAATACCTCACCTCATTTGCAGGGAAGAAAGAGCGCAAACAGAAACGGAGTCAAGCCGATGGCCTGACTCCGCTTAATTTATCAAATACAGGGCTTAGCCGCCCAGCTTTTTGGCAACCAGCTCGTTAACGGCCTTGGGGTTGGCCTTGCCGCCGGTGGCTTTCATCACTTGCCCCACGAACCAGCCCGCCAGTTTCGGGTTCACCTTGGCCTTTTCGACCTGCGCGGGGTTGGCGGCGATGATCTCATCCAGTGCGGATTCAATCGCGCCGGTGTCGGTGACCTGCTTCATGCCGCGATCTTCGACGATCTGCGCCGGGTCGCCGCCTTCGGTATAGACGATTTCGAACAGGTCCTTGGCGATCTTGCCCGAGATCGCGTCTGAGGCGATCAGGTCGATGATCCCGCCCAACTGCGCGGGCGAAACCGGCGAGTCGGTGATGTCGTGGTCTTCTTTCTTCAACCGGCCAAACAGCTCGTTGATCACCCAGTTTGCGGCCAGCTTGCCGTTGCGACCCTTGGCGACTTCTTCGAAATAGGCGGCGCTTTCGACCTCGGCCGTCAGCACCGAGGCGTCATAGTCGGTCAGGCCGAATTCGCTGATGAAGCGCGCCTTCTTGTCGTCGGGCAGTTCCGGCAGTTTAGCGGCGATGTCATCGACCCACGCCTGTTCGATCTCCAGCGGCAGCAGATCGGGGTCCGGGAAATAGCGATAGTCATGCGCTTCTTCTTTGGACCGCATCGAGCGTGTCTCGCCCTTGTCCGGATCGTACAGACGGGTTTCCTGATCGACCCCTCCACCACCTTCGACGATAGCAATCTGACGGCGGGCTTCGACCTCGATGGCTTGTTGGATGAACCGCATCGAGTTCATGTTCTTGATCTCGCAGCGTGTGCCGAGATGTGAGAAATCCTGCGTCGCCTGATACTTCTCATAAGCGCCCGGCAAACAGATGGACACGTTCACGTCCGCTCGCAGGTTGCCGTTCTGCATGTTGCCGTCGCAGGTGCCCAGATACCGCAGGATCTGGCGCAGCTTGGCGATATAGGCGGCGGCCTCTTCAGGGCCACGAATGTCGGGGCGCGAGACAATCTCCATCAGGCAGACGCCGGTCCGGTTCAGGTCGACAAAGGACATATGCGGGTCCATGTCGTGGATCGATTTGCCTGCGTCCTGCTCCATGTGGATACGCTCAATCCGAACCATGCGCGCGGTGCCGTCGCCCATTTCCACCAGCACTTCACCTTCGCCCACGATGGGGTGGTACAGCTGGGAAATCTGATAACCCTGCGGCAGGTCGGGGTAGAAATAGTTCTTGCGGTCAAAGGCCGATTTCAGGTTGATATCCGCCTTCAGGCCCAGCCCGGTGCGCACCGCCTGTTCCACGCAATATTCGTTGATCACCGGCAGCATGCCCGGCATCGCCGCGTCCACGAAGGCCACGTTTGAATTTGGCTCGGCCCCGAATTGAGTCGATGCGCCCGAGAACAGTTTCGCATTGGATGAGACCTGCGCATGCACCTCCATCCCGATCACCAGTTCCCAATCGTGCTTGGCCCCGGCGATGGTTTTCGGTTTGGGCATTTCGTAGGTCAGGTCGAGCATGGCGCGCCTCTTATCCGCAGAAGTCTAAGCCTGCGTATTAGGCCCGCCTGCCCCAAGGGGCAAGGGGGAATGTCGGCGCCAAGGCTGGGTCAGTTTCTGGAAAACTGCAGGCCCGAGGGCGTGAAGGTCACGCTTTTGCCGCTGTGCAGCTCATCCCGGAACAGATCGGCAATCGCCCGAAGCGCGTCGCGATGTCCGCGTGCCGCGAACCGCTCGGCTGAGGGGATACGGACCGAGTTGTTGAACCCGTCCGCCGCATGGGCCCAGATCAGCGGATGAAGCTCGGTCAGGTGGTCGCGGATCAGCCAGTCGGCGGCGGCGCAAATCTGCGCACGGGCCTGATCGGCTTGTTCGTTCTGGCCTGCGCCCTGCTGCAGGGTGATCGCGCAATAGGCGGCCAGCAGGTTGATCATCTGTTGATCCGGGCGGCGTTTAACAATGTCGTGCAGACCTTCGATGAAATAATCCACATCGACGCGCGCGCAGGCTTCGTCATCCAGCGCGATGGCGTCGAACTGGACCCAGGTATAACCACCCGCGCCCCAGACATCATGGGTGCGCGCGGCGGTGCGCAGGGCCTGAAGCTCCAGCTCTGCATAGCTGCCGAACCAGCGCGGCAGCAGATGGCTGCCCATGGCGCGCATGTGACGGTGGTTATGCGGGTCCAGACCAATCAGCCGTTCATATTTGTCGGCCACGCGGGTCTGCGCACGGCTTTGACCGGCCAGCAACGCACATTCAACGGCAGCGACCAGAGGACTGTCCGGCGCGGCGGCCCGGCATTTGGGCAGCAGGGCCGCGGCGCGGTCGAAATGCGCGGCACAGCGCGACCAGTGCTGCGGATGCGATGTGCCCTCGCGCGTGGTGCCGCGCCAGGCCCAGGCCAGATCGATATGCGCCAGCGCCACCACAAGGCCGATCATCGGATCGTCGGGATGATCCTGCAATTCGGTCTCAAGCTCGGAAATCCCGCAGAGCAGATCGTAATCGTCAAAGGCCACGCCCTCGGACAGGGCATGTTCCACCGCCAGCACCACATCGGAACGCGCGCCATAGGCCAGCAATTCGGCTATGGGCTGTCCGCAGGGGGCGGTTTTGCGCGTCTGATCGGCAGCCAGCATCTCTTGCGACAATTGGGTCCATAGGTCCTGACGGGCCAGATGGCGGCCCCGCGCGATCATCTGATGGCCGACCTTTTCATCCGAGCCGGGCTCGGCAACCGGGATATTCAGTTGCCCGGTATCGTAGAGGGGCTGCACCTCGACAGAGGTCTGCGCCATAGGCGTTGCGGGAGGGGTAGAGCCGGATATGCGGGCAGACAGTGCCCTTAGGGACCGAAACATGGCGAAACTCGAATTTGAAACACAGATTTAACGAGTCAAGCTTGCTCAGAAATTAGCGAAAATTCAAGAAATCGTCGATTTTTCCAGTTTTTTGGCAACAAACCGTGTCTTTGATGGCAAACCGTTTCAGAAAACCCGGAAATGGTGGCGTTCAACCTTGCATCCCGCCTGCTGCAACAGCTCTTCAAAAGCGCGGTGCGGGGGCAGCGACTCGTCCGGCAATCGGACCCGTTTGCCGGTCTGTAATATGGCCGAGACGCGGACCGAGAAATCCCAGCGGGTGTCGAACCGAAAACGGTCGATCTCGGACAGGGGCAGTTCTGCTTTCCGCCCGCCAGTGTGCCAGCGCAGGGTGTCCGGCGTCAGCTCCATCCCGGCGTTGGTGTCGCGGGTGATATCTAGTACCGCAGGCAGGGTGGGCAGCGCCAGCAAGGCCATCAACCACCAGGCGGCGTTGAACAGGATCACCATGCCGATCAGCACCGCATAGACGCAGATCAGGATCACCACCGTGCGCGGGGTGCGGTTCTGACGCTCGAACGTGAACGGGGTCGCGTCGGTCATGCGTTCAGGATGCGCGAGACCATCTCGGTCGTGTCGCGCGACAGGTCAGCGGTGTCCGCGATGCGGGTCAACTGCGTGCGCATCAGCGCCTGACGGTCGGCGTCATAGCGTTTCCATGTCTGAAAGGCGGAGCACATGCGCGCTGTGGTTTGCGGGTTCACCGGGTCCAGTCGGATCAGCCAGTCGGCCAGCAGCGCATAGCCCGCGCCATCCTGCCGGTGAAAGCCCGCGTGGTTCATCGCCAGCGAGCCCATCAGGGCGCGGAACCGGTTGGGGTTCTTCCAGTTGAAATCGGCGTGTTCGGTCAGTCGGCCCGCGACATCAGCGGCAGCCTCAGGCGCGGCCATCGAGACTTGCAGGGCGAACCATTTATCCACCACCAGCCGGTCATGCTGCCATTGGTCATAGAAGGCGGCCAACTCGGCCTCACCCTTGCGGGCGCGCAGCAGGCAGGACAGGGCGGTCAGTTGCAGCGTCATGTTGTCGGCTGCGGCGTAGCTCTCTGCCGCCTTCGCGCCACCATCCAGACGCGAGGTCAGCGCCAGCGCTGCACTGCCCAAGGCGCGCTTGCCGGATTGCTCGGCATCGGGGCTATAGGGGGCATCGACCACGGTTTCGGCATGCAGGCGGGGCAGCAGGTCCTGCACGTGCTGCGCGGTGGCCTGCCGCAGGGTTTCGACCGCGGTCCAGATCGCCATCGGGTCAGGAACCTCGCCCTGCTGGTGCAGTGCGGCAGCCAGTTCCGATTGCGAGGGCAGGCCCAGCATCAGCGCGCGATAGGCCGGGTCCAGACTGCCATCGCGCAGCACCGCCAGCAGTCCGTCCAGATAATCGGCATTCGGGGCGGTGTCGCGCAGGATCATGCCCATCAGCGCGTTCTGCGCCAGCGACCGACCGGCCTGCCAGCGGTTGAACGGATCGGTGTCATGGGCCAGCAAGAAAGCGCGTTCGGCGTTGGTCTGGTCCTGCTCCAGAATGACGGGTGCCGAGAATTCACGCAGGACCGACGCCGTGGGTTTCGCGGTCAGCCCGGTGAAAGTGAAACTCTGTTGTGCCTCGGTCAGTTCCAGAACCTCGGTGGCGCGGACCTCATCGCCATTCGGGCCCAGCAGCCCCACGGCCACCGGGATCACCTGAGGCAGCTTTTCGTCCTGCCCCGGCGTCGGATCGGTGCGCTGGCTCAGCGTCAGCGTATAGGTGCCATCCGCCCAGTCTTCACCGATGGTCACGCGGGGGGTGCCGGATTGGCTGTACCAGCGCTTGAATTGGCTCAGGTCGCGGCCCGTCGTGTCCTCGAACACCTGCAACCAGTCTTCGATGGTGCAGGCCTGCCCGTCATGGCGGTCGAAATACAGGTCCAGCGCCTTGGCATAAGCCTCATCCCCGACCAGCCGTTTCAGCATCCCGATCAGCTCGGCACCTTTTTCATAGACGGTCGCGGTGTAGAAGTTGTTGATTTCCTGAAAACTCTCGGGCCGCACAGGATGAGAGAGAGGCCCGTTATCCTCGGGGAATTGCCGCGCGCGCAGGTCGATGGCGTCGTGGATACGCTTCACCGGGGCCGAGCGCATGTCCGAGGTGAACTGCGCATCGCGGAACACGGTCAGCCCTTCCTTGAGGCACAGCTGAAACCAGTCGCGACAGGTGATGCGGTTGCCGGTCCAGTTGTGGAAATACTCATGCGCGATGATCGCCTCGATCCGTTCGAAATTGGCATCGGTCGAGGTTTCCGGGCTGGCCAGCACGGCGGAGGAGTTGAAGATGTTCAGCCCCTTGTTCTCCATCGCGCCCATGTTGAAATCATCGACGGCGACGATGTTGAACACGTCCAGATCGTATTCGCGGCCATAGACATCCTCATCCCATTTCATCGACTTCTTCAGGGCTTCCATACCAAAGGCGCATTTACCTTCATCGCCGGGACGGACCCACAGGTTCAGTTCCACATCACGGCCCGAGCGGGTGGTGAACCGGCCGGGATGGGCGATCAGGTCGCCTGCGACCAGTGCGAACAGATAGGCGGGTTTGGGCCACGGGTCGGTCCATTCGGCCCAGCCGTCGCCTTTGCCGGATGGGTTGCCGTTCGACAGCAGCACCGGCAGATCGCCATTGATGCGCACGGTGAAGGTGGACATCACGTCGGGGCGGTCGGGGTAATAGGTGATCTTGCGGAAGCCTTCGGCCTCGCACTGAGTGCAGTACATGCCGTTCGACATATAAAGCCCCTCAAGCGCGGTGTTGTTGCCCGGGTCGATCTCGACCACCGCTTCCCAGATGAATGGCGCGTCGGGGGCGACGACGGTCAGGCCCTTGTCGGTGATCTCGGGTGAGACATCGACCCCGTCGATGGCGGCACGGATCAGGGTCAGGTCTTCACCATGCAGGAAGAAGGTGCGGTCGGTGGTCTCGGGATTGGGCCGGAATGCGATGCGTGAGGTGACGCGGGTGGCGTGATCGGCCAGATCGAAGGTCAGGTGCACGCTGTCTGCCACATAGCCGAAGGGCGTGTAGTCTTTCAGATAGATCGTGGTGGGGGCAGCATCGCGCATCGGGGGCCTCGCATCGGTTCGTGTCTGGCGCGACGTTATGGGTTGTGGCGTTGGGCTGCAAGTCGGGTGCCGTTCGCGCCTTTCGCATTTTGGTCAGATTTTTTTACCGAAATGCGCGCAGGAAAGTTGCCTATCGGAAACTTTCGTTCTAATTGGGGTCAGCATGCAATGGCACACATAGGCGAGAGGGGAAGGACATGAGCAGCAGAGAGATCCGAGACGGGCTGCAGGTCGATCAGGTTCTGGTCGATTTCATCGAAGGGCAGGCGCTGCCCGGAACGGGTGTTGCGGCGGAGATCTTCTGGGCGGGGCTGGCACGTATGGTGGCTGAGCTGGGTCCTGAAAACCGCGCGTTGCTGGCCGCGCGTGCGGATATCCAAAGCCGCATTGATGGCTGGCATCTGGCCCGCAAGGGGCAGGATGTCGACGCCAAAGCCTATCAGGATTTCCTGCGCGAGATCGGTTATCTGGTCGAAGAGGGTGAGGATTTCCAGATCGACACCGCCAATGTCGATCCCGAGATTGCCGCCATCCCCGGCCCGCAGCTGGTGGTGCCGATCACAAATGCGCGCTTTGCTCTGAACGCGGCCAACGCGCGCTGGGGCAGTCTGTATGACGCGCTTTACGGCACTGATGCGATGGGCGATTTGCCTGCGGGTAAGGGATATGATGCCGAACGCGGCGGGCGAGTCATCGCCTGGGCCAAGGCGTTTCTGGATGAGGTCGCGCCGCTGGCAAGCGGATCATGGGCGGATGTCGCCGGTCTGAGCATTCAGGGCGATGCGCTGACCCCGGCGCTGGCCAACCCAAGTGCCTTTGTGGGTTATGGCGGTTCCGCCGACAACCCGGATTTCGTGCTGCTGGAGAATAACGGCCTGCATAT
>NZ_JALCBM010000001.1:82739-84480 GCF_028066395.1 Ruegeria sp. | reverse complement strand
GTGAAACTGGGCATCATGGATGAGGAACGCCGCACCTCGGCCAACCTCAAGGAATGTATCCGCGCCGCAAAATCGCGGGTGGCCTTCATCAATACCGGCTTTCTGGATCGCACCGGGGATGAGATTCACACCGCGATGGAGGCCGGGCCGATGCTGCCAAAGGGCGACATCAAGAACACGCCGTGGATTGCCTCATATGAGGATCGCAATGTGGATATCGGTCTGGCCTGCGGTCTGAAAGGTCGGGCGCAGATCGGCAAGGGCATGTGGGCGATGCCGGACCGGATGGGCGAAATGCTGGAGACCAAGATCGGTCATCCGATGGCAGGCGCGACCTGTGCCTGGGTGCCGTCACCGACCGCCGCGACCTTGCACGCGACGCATTATCACAAGGTCGATGTGCTGGCGCGTCAGGATGAACTGGCCGCAGGTGGCGCGCGAGGCACGCTGGATGATCTGCTGACCATTCCTCTGTTGGGTGGGCGCAATCTGAGCGACGAAGAAATTTCTCGTGAGGTCGAAAACAACGCGCAGGGTATTCTGGGCTATGTGGTGCGCTGGGTCGATCAAGGGGTGGGGTGTTCCAAAGTGCCCGATATCAATGATGTCGGCCTGATGGAGGATCGCGCGACCTGCCGTATCTCAAGCCAGGCGCTGGCCAACTGGCTGCATCACGGGGTGGTGGAGGAAGCCCCTGTGATGGCGGCGATGCAGAAGATGGCCGCCGTGGTGGACCGTCAGAATGCCTCGGATACGGCCTATCAGCCGATGGCGCCGGGCTTTGACGGCATTGCGTTTCAGGCGGCCTGCGATCTGGTGTTCCGGGGGCGGGTGCAGCCGTCGGGGTATACCGAGCCGGTTCTGCATGCGCGGCGGCTGGAACTGAAGGCCAGTCACGGGTAAACCGCACGGGCGGGAACGAGGGGGCTGTCTGCCCCCTCGTGCTCCCCCGAGGATATTTTTGGCCAGATGAAGGGGATCAGGATGGCTATTTCCTTGCGCAAGGCGCGTACCATCATTCGGAAAGCTCTGGAAAAGGGGCGCGAGATGGAGTTGAAGCCTCTGTCAGCAGTGGTTCTGGACGCGGGCGGTCATGTGATTGCGTTCGAGCGTGAGGACGGCGCCGCGCCGGGTCGGTTCGCGATTGCCCATGGCAAGGCCTATGGCTCGGTCATGTTGGGCATGGCGGGCACGGCGCAGATGCAGCGGGCCGAGGGGCAGGCCTATTTCATGGCCGCTGTGAACGGGGTTTATGGCGGGCAGGTTGTGCCGGTTCCGGGTGGCGTGCTGTTGCGTGGTCGCAAGGGAGAGGTGATCGGTGCCGTGGGCGTAACCGGCGATACCTCGGACAATGATGCGGTTGCGGCTTTGGCCGGGATCGAGGCGGCCGGTTTGATCGGCGAAATCTGATTTCTTTTGATAAAGCGCAATGTGCGTGGTTGAACACGCGCCTGCGCTGCCATGCAGGGCCTGTGCCGTTGCGCGCGGTTGTGACTGCCGATAGGCTCTTGAAAAGGGAGAGGATCGGGTAACTCAGCATGGCACGACCAATCGTCGGAATTATCGGTAATTCCTACATCATGAACGACCAGTACCCCACCCATGCGGGTGGGACGATGAATTCGGATGCGGTGTCGAACGTATCGGATTGTGTGCCGCTGCTGATCCCCGCCGATCCGCGTTATGTCTCGGTCGAGGAGTTGCTGGAGGTTTGTGACGGGTTCCTGCTGACCGGTGGCCG
>NZ_JALCBM010000001.1:38438-82639 GCF_028066395.1 Ruegeria sp. | reverse complement strand
TCTCGGTCGAGGAGTTGCTGGAGGTTTGTGACGGGTTCCTGCTGACCGGTGGCCGTCCCAATGTCCATCCCGAGGAATATGGCGAAGCTGCCACTGCCGCGCATGGCGAGTTTGATAGGGCGCGGGATGCGATCACCCTGCCTCTGGTCCGGGCCTGCGCGCAGCGGGGGCAGCCGTTTTTCGGGATCTGTCGCGGGTTTCAGGAGGTCAATGTGGCCATGGGCGGCACGCTCTATCCGGAGATCCGTGACCTGCCGGGGCGGCAGAACCACCGCATGCCACCTGATGGCACTTTGGAGGAGAAATTCGCCTTGCGCCATGTGGTTACCCTGACCGACGGCGGCGTGTTCCACCGTCTGTTCGGTGCGCGTGAGGTGATGACCAACACGTTGCACGGGCAGGGGATCAAGACGGTCGGGCAGGATATCGTGGTCGACGGTCATGCGCCCGATGGCACGCCCGAGGCGATTTACATCAAGGACGCTCCAGGGTTCACCCTGTCGGTGCAATGGCACCCGGAATGGGACGCGGCCAATGATCCGGTCTCGCGCCCGCTGTTCGAGGCGTTCGGGGATGCGGTGCGCGCCTGGGCTGGTTGCAAGCGCAAGTCACCCCTGCAGCGGTCCGCCTGACGACCGGCCCGTTTTAGGGGGCGGTCAAATCGGTCATACCAACAGATCGAACTGCTTGTTCAGCGGCAACGCCCGCGCCCGTTCGCCTGTCAGATCGAATAGCGCATTGCCCAGGGCGGGCATCGAGGGCGGAGTTCCGGGTTCCCCAACGCCGCCAAGATGTTTGTTGGTCTCCAGCACGCGCACCTCGGTCACCGGGGTGTTGTGCATGCGCAGGGCGTCGTAGTCAGGGAAATTGTACTGTTCGACCTCGCCATCGGCGAAGGTGATCTCGCCCTGCGCGGCGGCGGACAGGCCATAGATCATGCCACCGATCATTTGCGCCTCGACCGTCGCCGGGTCCAGCGCGAGGCCGACATCGCAGGCAATCCAGGCCTTGCTGATGCGGATGGTGCCGTCTTCATCCACCACCTCGATCACTTGCGCGACCGGAGTTCCAAAGCTGTAGGTCAGCGCCACGCCGCGACCGACGCCAGCAGGGGTCTTGCCGGTCCAGCCTGACATCTCTTTGACCGCCTGAAGGCACCCGGCGGAGGGTGCGTGTTCGCTGCTTGTAAGCTCTAGCCGGAAGTCCAACGGGTCGCGTCCGGCGGCGTGGGCCAGTTCGTCCATGAAGGTCTCGTGGAAGAACCCGTTATGGCTGTTCCCGACCGAGCGCCAGAAGCCCACCGGCACGGTCAGATCGGCGATATGGCCGCTCATGCGGTAGTTCGGCACCGCGTAGGGCTGGTTGAAGAAACCCTCGACCAGTACCTTGTCGGGGCCGCCACCCGGGAAGCCGGTATAGCGTTCCACCGCCTGCTGGGTCGGCGATTGCGATGCGACCTTGCCGTCGATCAGCACCGCTTTGCCGTCTTTGACCGCACCGCGCATCCGCGCCATCGCGCCGGGGCGGAAAAAGTCGTGGCGCATGTCTTCTTCGCGGCTCCACGTGGTTTGCACGGGCGTCCCGGGCAGGGCCATGGCGACCTTGGTGGCGATCTCGCTGAAGTCCAGCTCGCCGCGGCGACCAAAACCGCCGCCCAGATAGGGAGTATGAATCTCGACCGCTTCGGTATCCAGATTGGCCACATTGGCGACACGCATCTGGATCAGGGTCGGGGCCTGATTGCCGCACCACAGGTCCAGCTTGGTGCCGGTGAACAGCGCGGTGGCGTTCATCGGCTCCATCGTCGCATGGGCAAGATAGGGGGCAGAGTATTCGGCGGTGATCTCGGTCGCGCCTTCGGGCAGCACATCAACATCGCCGTCATCGCGCATGGTCGAGTTCGGGGCGTCGTCAAACGCCTTGGCGATCTGGTTGAACAGCCCGTCTGTATCGGGCGGATAGGGGGCCTCGCCCCAATCGACGTCAATGGCCTCGACCGCTTGAATGGCCAGCCATGTGTTGCTGGCGATGACCGCAACGCCGGTGCCCAGATCGACGATCTTTTCAACGCCGGGCATAGCTTCGGCCGTGCTGGCGTCAAAGCCGTTCATCTGACCGCCCAGACGCGGGTTCATGCGGACCGAGGCGAATTTCAGACCTTCGGGCCGGACATCAATGCCGAATGTGGCGGTGCCGGTGGACTTGCCCGGAATATCGACGCGCGGCTGAGGTTGGCCCAGCAGCCGCCATTCGGAAGGGTCGCGCAGTTTCGCCTCGGGTGGTTCGATCTGGCCCGCAGCCTCGGCCAGTTCGGTATAGGGAATGCGGGTGCCGTCGGGCGCAACAACCGCACCGTTTTCGGTCTGCAACTGGTGCCGGTCCACGCCCAGCCGGTCTGCGGCGGCCTGCTTCAGCGTCTCGCGCGCGGTGGCTCCGGCCATGCGCATCCGTTCGAACCCGTCTTTCATCGAGGTCGAACCGCCGGTGACCTGCAGGCTTAGCGTTCTGCCGAGCACGCCCAAGGCCTCACCCAGATTGTGCTGGAAATCCGAGATGTCGTAGCCCTTGTTCGGCAATCCCTCACCGACCAGCGCCGAGTTGTAATAGGCCGCCGCGGCCGGACCGTGCAGAACGCGAATCTGGTCCAATTCCACGTCCAGTTCCTCGGCAATCAGCGTGGCCCATGTGGTCATGACGCCCTGACCCATCTCGGCGCGGGGTGCGAACAGGGTGACGCCCTGCTGGTCGATCAGAACGAACGGGCTGAGCGCGGTTTCGCCCTTGCCCGGTTTCAACGGGTTGGCGGCGGGGCGCGAGACGTAATAGGCTCCAAAGGCCACGCCGCCGACAATCGCGGCCGAGCCGATCAGGAAGGTGCGGCGCAGGATTTTTCCGATGCTGGCCATGGCTCA
The DNA here is from genome assembly GCF_028066395.1 of Ruegeria sp. Taxonomy (GTDB): domain Bacteria; phylum Pseudomonadota; class Alphaproteobacteria; order Rhodobacterales; family Rhodobacteraceae; genus Ruegeria. The sequence goes on along the minus strand of NZ_JALCBM010000001.1, from coordinate 79,727 downwards.
GACCTCCTTCAGTTTGGCGGCGGCGTCGTGGATCGCGGCGCGGATGCGGGGATAGGTGCCGCAGCGGCACAGGTTGCCCTGCATCGCATCGTCGATATCGGCATCGCTGGGCGCGGGGTTTTCGGCCAGCAAAGCCGCTGCCTGCATGATCTGCCCGGACTGGCAATAGCCGCATTGCGCCACCTGATGATCAACCCAGGCCTGCTGGATCGTGGCCATCGCGTCGGGCGTGCCCAGCCCTTCGATCGTGGTGACATCACCCCAGACATCCGACAGGGCCACCTGACACGACCGCACGGCCTCACCATCGATATGCACGGTACAGGCCCCGCAGGCGGCCACGCCGCAGCCGAACTTGGTGCCGGTCAGGCCGACCTCATCGCGGAGAACCCAAAGCAGGGGAACGTCACCGGGCAGATCGACCTGATGGGCTTGTCCGTTGATCTTCAGGGTGGTCGCCATGGCGCACCTCTTTTTGGCTGTGGCTGGTTCCTGACATATTTAATCGAAAGTGTCAGGGTGTCAATTGACAAAATAAGCAAAAACTGTCAGGGCTGCGGATATGGACAATGTGAGTGACGATCCCCGGCTGGCGGCCATTTTGAATTCGGCCTTTCAGGCCTTTGCGGCCTATGGGTTCCGCAAGACCTCGATGGATGACATCGCCAAGGGGGCGGGGATGTCGCGGCCTGCGGTCTATCTGCACTTCAAGAACAAAGAGGCCATCGTTCGCGCCCTGACCCGGCAGTATTACGACCAGAAGATCGCGCTTGTGGCGCAGGCGCTACAAGGCGACGGCCCGGTGCCACAGGTGCTGGACCGGGCGATTCAGGCGCAGTCCGAGGGCATGGCGGCCATCCTCGCCTCACCCCATGGGCTTGAGATGCTGGACGCCACCAAATCCATGTCCACCGATATCGTGGAACAAGGCGAGGGCGAACTGACCGCGCTTTATGCGGATTGGCTACGTCGAGAGGGCGCTGCGGGGCGGGCACGTTTGCTGATGGGCGCGGATGAAACCGCGCGCACCATCACGGCAGCACTAAAGGGCATCAAGATGACTGCTCCGGGGGCCGAGGAATTCGAACAGAGGATCGCCCAACTGGCCGCCCTGCTGGGCGCGGGGCTGGAGGTCAGGTAACCCGCTGACGTATCTTGTATTCTGGCTTGTCCCATAGGCGATTGGCGATGATATCGGCCAGAATTTCGACCGCCTGTTCCACATCATCTTTGTCGATATACAGCGGTGTGAAGCCGAACCGGATAATATCGGGTGCGCGGAAATCGCCGATCACGCCGCGCGCGATCAGGGCCTGCATGGCCGCGTAGCCTTCCCTGAAGCGAAACGACACCTGACTGCCGCGCCGCAGCGGGTCGCGCGGGCTGGCCAGTTCCAGACCGGGGCAGGTGGCCTCGACCCCGGCGATGAACTGTTCGGTCAGTTCGATGGATCGGGCGCGTATATCGGCCATGTCGGCCATGTCCCAGATATCCATCGCCGAGGACAGCGCCGTCATCTGAATGACCGGCGGGGTGCCGACGCGCATACGCTCGATCCCCGCGCCGGGGCGGTAATCCAGATCAAAGGCAAAGGGCGCTTCGTGGCCCAGCCAACCGGACAGCGCCGGTCGGACCTGACCGGACAGGCGCGGTGCGACATAGATGAAAGCGGGCGCGCCCGGCCCGCCATTGAGATACTTATAGGTGCAGCCCACCGCGAAATCGGCGTTACACCCCGCCAGATACACCGGGATCGCGCCCGCCGAATGGGCCAGATCCCAGACCGTGACCACGCCATTGGCATGGGCCAGCTCGGTCAGCGCCTTCATGTCATGTATACGGCCCGAGCGATAATCGACCTCGGTCAGCATCAGCACGGCGACCTCTTCGGTGATATGCGCCGCGACCTCCTCGGGGTCGACGACGCGCAGCTCATAGTCCGGTCCAAGCGAGCGCAGCAGCCCGTCGGCCATATAAAGGTCGGACGGGAAATTGCCATTATCCGACAGGACCACCTTGCGCCCCGGGTTCATCTCCAATGCCGAGGCGACCGCCTGATAGACTTTGATCGACAGGGTGTCGCCCACGACAACACTACCGGGCTCTGCCCCGATCAACCGCCCGATCCGGTCGCCCAGCCCGGTCGGCAGACCCATCCAGCCCGCCTTGTTCCAGCCGGTGATCAGCATCTGACCCCATTCATCGTTCAGCATCTCTTGCACCCGCGTGCCAACCGCTCGGGGCAGGGGACCCAGAGAGTTCCCGTCCAGATAGATCACCCCTTCGGGCAGGTCGAACATGGCCTTGGTGCGGGTGAAATCGGTCATGGGGCCTCGCGCTGTTATGTGATGCCCCACCGGCCTATCCGATCCGCCCTGACCTGTCCATCTGTGCCGCATTTGGGCCTGCGACACCCTGGGCTTTTGCCTTCCTTGCCTGAAAGCGGTAGGAGGTGATCTGAAAACGACACGGCCTTAGACCCCGTGTCGCAGCAGGAGGCACCCATGCGTCGGATCGACATCCCGCCTGTTTGGCTGATCGGCTTTGCGCTGCTGGCCTGGCTGCAGGCGCGGGTGCTGCCGCTGGGCCTGTCGCTGGAGGGTGCGGTTACCGATCTGCTCAGCGGTTTGCTGATCGGTGGGGGCGTCGTGCTGGCGGTGCTGGCGATTGTCGAATTCCGCCGCCACCGGACCACTGTGATCCCGCACGAGGTGCCCTCGGCCATGGTGCAATCCGGCATCTACAAGCGCAGCCGCAACCCGATCTATCTGGGCGACGTGCTGATCCTGGCCGGGCTGATCCTGCGCTTTGACGCGGTGCTGTCTCTGGTTCTGGTTCCGATCTTTGTCTGGGTGTTGGAACGGCGTTTCATTCTGCCGGAAGAGGACCGCCTGCGCCGCACCTTCCGGGCCGATTTTGCCCGCTACGAACGTCAAACCCGACGATGGATTTGAGCCTGTGTTAAATGTGACACAACGTCAGAAATGCTGCGCTTGCGAAATAATCTTTCGCAAGATAGATCAGGACTTGAAGAACAATACCCACCATATGTGTAATCAGACTGAATATTAGGGGGAAGCGCCGTTGAAAATAGGAACGCCAAAGGAAAGTTTTGACGGCGAGAACCGGGTGGCCATGACCCCGGATTCAGCCCGTCAATTGCAGAAGCTGGGCTATGACTGCCTGATCGAGAAAGGCGCCGGTGCTGCCGCCGGGTTCTCGGACGCAGCTTATGAAGAAGCCGGGGTCGAGGTGGTCAAGACCGCCGCGTCGCTGTGGAAAGCTGCCGACATCATCGCCAAGGTGCGTCAGCCGAATGAGACCGAGCTGAAGCGGCTGACCAAGGACAAGACGCTGATTTCCTTCTTTAATCCTGCCGGGAATGAAGAGGGGATGGAGGCGGCCAAATCCAAGGGCGCCAATGTGATCGCCATGGAAATGGTGCCCCGCATCAGCCGCGCCCAGAAGATGGACGCACTGTCGTCGATGGCAAATATCGCCGGTTACCGTGCGGTGATCGAGGCGGGCAACAACTTTGGCCGGTTCTTCACCGGTCAGGTGACCGCCGCCGGTAAGGTGCCGCCTGCCAAGGTGCTGATCGTCGGGGCCGGCGTTGCCGGTCTGGCGGCCATCGGTACGTCCACCTCGCTGGGCGCGATCACCTATGCGTTCGACGTGCGCCCCGAAGTGGCCGAGCAGGTCGAATCGATGGGGGCCGAGTTCGTCTATCTGGATTTCGAAGAAGAACAGCAGGACGGTGCGGCCACTGGCGGTTATGCCTCGGTCCAGTCCGATGAATTCCGCGAAGCGCAGTTGGCCAAATTCCGCGAGCTTGCGCCTGAAATGGATATCGTCATCACGACGGCGCTGATCCCGAACCGCGAAGCGCCCGAGCTTTGGACCAAGGACATGGTCGAGGCGATGAAGCCGGGCTCGGTCATCGTGGACCTTGCGGCGGAAAAAGGCGGCAACTGCAAGCTGACCGTCGCGGATGAGAAGATCGTGACCGACAATGGCGTGACCATCATCGGCTATACCGACTTCCCCAGCCGGATGGCGGCACAGTCCTCGTCGCTTTATGCCACCAACATCCGTCACATGATGACGGACCTGACGCCCGAGAAGGACGGCCAGATCAATCACGACATGGAAGATGACGTGATCCGTGGCGCGACCGTCACCCATCAGGGTGAGATCACCTTCCCGCCGCCGCCGCCCAAGGTGCAGGCGATTGCGGCGCAGAAAAAGCCCGAGGTCAAGGAACTGACCCCGGAAGAAAAGCGCGCGCAGGAGATTGCGGCGTTCAAGGCGCAGACCAAGCAGCAGTTCACTCTGCTGGGTGTGGGTGGCGCGCTGATGCTGTTGGTGGGGCTGATCGCTCCGGCCAGCTTCATGCAGCACTTTATCGTCTTTGTGTTGGCGATCTTTGTGGGCTTCCAGGTGATCTGGAACGTTTCGCATTCGCTGCACACTCCGTTGATGGCGATCACCAACGCGATCTCGTCGATCATCATCGTCGGGGCGCTTATGCAGATCGGATCGGGGTCGTTCCTGGTCATCTTGCTGGCGGCGCTGTCTGTCTTCATGGCCGGGATCAACATCTTCGGCGGCTTCCTCGTAACCCGGCGCATGCTTGCCATGTTCCAGAAATCTTAAGGAGGCCGGGCACATGGAATTTGGCTTCACCACTGCCGCCTATGTCGTTGCGGCTGTTCTGTTCATCCTTTCGCTCGGCGGTCTGTCGAACCAGGAAAGCGCCAAGCGCGCGGTCTGGTATGGCATCGTCGGTATGGCGCTGGCGGTCTTTGCCACGCTGGTTGGCCCCGGTTCGGGTCTGTGGCTGCTGTCGCTGCTGCTGATCATCGGCGGTGGTCTGATCGGTCAATATGTGGCGCAACGCGTGCAAATGACCGAGATGCCGCAACTGGTGGCCGCGATGCACTCGCTGGTTGGTCTGGCGGCTGTGTTCGTGGGATTCAACGCGCATTTTGAGATCGGCAATGTGGCGCAGGTCATGGCCATCAAGGATAGCGCAGGTCAGGCGGATCTGTCTGATCTGGGCGCGTTTGCCAAGCTGATCGCCAAGAAAACCTCGGCCGAGCTGGCGATCCTGCATGTGGAACTGTTCCTGGGCATCTTCATTGGTGCGATCACCTTTACCGGGTCGGTCGTGGCCTATGGCAAGCTGGCGGGCAAGGTGACCTCGGCGGCGACCAAGCTGCCCGGCGGTCATGCTCTGAACGCGGCGGCGGCGGGTCTCTCGCTGATCTGTCTGATCTGGTACACCTCGACCGGTGGTCTGTTCCCGCTGATCCTGATGACGCTGGCGGCGCTGTTCATCGGCTATCACCTGATCATGGGTATCGGCGGGGCCGACATGCCGGTGGTTGTGTCGATGCTGAACAGCTACTCGGGCTGGGCCGCGGCGGCGATTGGTTTCTCGCTGGGCAATGACCTGCTGATCGTTGTTGGCGCGCTGGTTGGCTCGTCCGGTGCGATCCTGTCCTACATCATGTGCAAGGCGATGAACCGCCACTTTGTCAGTGTGATCCTGGGTGGCTTTGGCGGTGCCTCGGGTCCTCAGATGGAGGTCGAGGGCGAGCAGGTGGCGATCGATGCCGATGGTGTGGCTGCGGCGCTGAATGACGCCGACAGCGTGATCATCATCCCCGGATACGGCATGGCCGTGGCGCAGGCGCAGCAATCGGTGTCTGAACTGGTCCGCAAGCTGCGCGCCAAGGGCAAAGAGGTGCGTTTCGCGATCCACCCGGTTGCCGGGCGTCTGCCGGGGCACATGAACGTGCTGCTGGCCGAGGCGAAGGTGCCGTATGACATCGTTCTGGAAATGGACGAGATCAACGAGGACTTCCCGGAGACGGATGTGGCCATCGTCATCGGCTCGAACGACATCGTGAACCCTGCGGCGCAGGAGGACCCCAACAGCCCCATCGCAGGGATGCCGGTTCTGGAATGCTGGAAGGCCAAGCAGGTGTTTGTCAGCAAACGCGGGCAGGGCACTGGCTATTCGGGTATCGAAAACCCGTTGTTCTTCAAGGAGAACACCCGCATGTTCTATGGCGATGCCAAGCAGTCTTTGGACAAGCTGCTGCCGATGATCGACTGATCTGAGGGTGTAGGCAAGTTGCAAAGGGCGCCTTTGGGCGCCCTTTTCTTTTTGGGTCATGTGGGGGGCTTTGCCCCCTCGGCCTGCGGCCTCACCCCCAGGATATTTATAGCCAGATGAAGCAGGCGGATTGTGATAGGCTGGGTGGGCTTGGAAGATGGTGGGAGGCGGTTATGGAGAAGGTGAATGGCATAGGGGGCGTGTTTTTTCGCGCCCGTGATCCCAAGGCGCTGAGCGCGTGGTATGAGGAACATCTGGGGGTCAGTCACTATGATCCGGTGCCCTGGAAGCAGCGTGAGGGGTATACGGTCTTTGCGCCTTTTGCCGAGGATACCACGTATTTCGGGCGTGCCGAGCAGCAGTGGATGATCAATTTTCGGGTTGATGATCTGGATGCCTTGATCGCGCAGCTGAAGGTCGCCGGAATCGCCGTTGAGACCCGCGCTGAGTGGGACAGTGAAGTTGGTCGGTTCGCTCGTATCCACGACCCTGAGGGGAATCCGATTGAGCTGTGGCAGCCAAATCAATGAGATAGCGGATTTGTATACCGTTGTATCCCTGTAAGTGTATGAAATAAAAAGAGAATTGATATGTCCTGCAGGTCTCGTATAGTGCGCGGGAATGACAGGGGCAGGACAATGACGCCAATTCAGGATCACCCGTTGCGGTATGCGCTGGCCAATGAGCTGCATGCGCGCCCCTTTCCTGTTGCCAAGGCGCCCTGCACGGTGGTGTTTCTGGCGATCAAGAAACCGGTTGCGGCGGCGGCCAGGGATCGGGATCAGGATCTGGCCCATCTCAAGGATTTGCTGGATCGTCACGGGGCGCAGCATCCGCAGCCCGAGGCCACCCATTACGCGGGTCAGATCGGGCGGCACTGGCTGAAATGGGAACAGCATACAGAGTTTGTGACCTATACGGCGATCACGCAGAATGTCAGCGAGCGTGCCTTCAACCCTGCGGATTTCGAGGTGTTTCCCCCCGATTGGCTGATGGCCAGCCCGGGGCAGCGGGTGACCTCGGCCATGGTGCGGGTCAGCGAGTGTCAGGGGGATGAGGCGGTCGGCCGCGCGCTGGCCGATTGGTTCGAACCGGAAAGCCTTGCGGTGTCGCGGGTGCTGGATGACGCGGCCATTTGCGCCAGTGATTTCCGTATCGATCCGGCGGGGCATATGCGGTTTGCGGTATTTGTTTCTCCGGGCACCGGGCGGCGTCGGGTGGGGCGGATCGTGCAGCGCATGTGCGAGATCGAGACCTACAAGGCGATGTCCATGCTGGGTTTCGCCCGCATCAAGCAGTTGACACCGCGCCTTGGGGAACTGGATGCGCAGCTGACCGATCTTATGGAGCAGATGACCGACAACAGCGCCCAGCCCGATGCCTTGTTGCCGCAGTTTCTGTCGGTCTCGACCGAGCTTGAGACCATCTCGGCCCGCAGCACCTTTCGCTTTGGTGCGACCGGCGCCTATGAGGCAATCGTCACCCAGCGTATCGCGGCCCTGCGCGAGGAACGGTTCAAGGGCCGTCAGAGCTTTGCCGATTTCATGATGCGTCGCTATGATCCGGCGATCCGCACCGTGAAATCCACCGAGACCCGTCTGCAGGCCCTGTCCGACCGGGCCATCCGCGCGGGTGAGCTGTTGCGGACCCGTGTCGATGTGGAACGCAGCGCGCAGAATCAGGCGCTGCTGGAAAGCATGGATCGCCGAGCTGATATGGCCCTGCGGTTGCAACACACGGTCGAAGGGCTGTCGGTGGTGGCGATCAGCTATTACGCGGTGTCTCTGGCCAGCTATGTGCTGTATCCGCTGACCACGGCGGGGATCAGCAAGGGGATGCTGACGGCGGCGGTGACGGTTCCGGTGGTGCTGGGCGTCTGGTTTGCCATCCGCACCATCCGCAAACGGCTGGAATAGCCCCTGAGTTGCCAAAGCGCTGCAAGCCTGTAGAACAGGTGACGTATCGCAGGTGAGGGGGTTTCCGTGATCGGTATTGCAGCGGCATGGCGCGCCGTGGCCGCCATGTTCATTCTGAACGGGGCTCTGTTCGGCATCTGGGCCTCGCGCATTCCGGCCATTCGCGACCGGCTGGACCTGACGCACGAGGCGCTGGGCTATGGCCTGTTGTTCATGGCTGCCGGGGCTGTGTGTTCCTTTCCGGTGACCGGGCGATTGACCGACCGGTTTGGGGCGGTCGCCATCACCCGCATCATTGCGGTGCTGTACACTCTGTCGCTGATCCTGTTGGCGCTGGCGGGCGGGTTCTGGGCGTTGGCTGCATTCCTGTTCATCTTCGGGGCTTTTCACGGCTCGATGGATGTGGCGATGAACGCCTGGGCGGCAGAGGTTGAACAGGTCTATGACAAGCCTGTCATGTCCTCATTCCACGCGATGTGGAGCCTTGGGGCGGGGCTGGGTGCCCTCAGCGGCTATGGCGCGGTTCAGTTGGAGTTGAGCGTTCTGACGCATTTCCTGTTGGCGGGCGGTGTGGTGGTGGGCTTGGCGCTGGGCCTGTCGTGGGTGCGCTGGACCTCGCGCAGGTCGGAATTGGCGAAAGGCTCGGTCTTTGCCTTGCCATCCGGTGCATTGGTTCTGGTCGGGCTGACCGCCCTGTGCGGCGCTTTGGGTGAAGGGGCCGTCGCGGATTGGAGCGCCATTTTCCTGCGTGACGTCACGGATGCAACCGAGAGTGTGGCCGCGCTGGGCTATGCTGTGTTCTCTGCAACCATGGTCGCCTTCCGTCTTGCCGGAGGGATCGTGATCACCCGTTTCGGCCCCGTGGCCACCGCTCGGTTCGGCGGTATCTGCGCCGCTTTGGGGGTGTTTTGCGTGGTCTCAAGCACAACGCCCATTTTGGCGCTGGTGGGGTTTGCCGGTATGGGCGTGGGCTATGCCGTGATCATGCCGCTGGCCTTCAGCCGTGCGGCCAGTGATCCGGATGTCCCGCCGGGGCAGGCCATCGCCAGTGTCGCCACTTTGGGGTACGGAGGGTTGCTGATCGGCCCGCCCCTGATCGGGTTTCTCGCCGATCTTCTGACCTTGCGGCTGGCCTTTGCTGTGCTGCTGCCGCTGGCGGTCCTGATTGTTTTGTTGGCCGGTGCGCTGAAACGCACCGGCTGATGTCGTTAGCGTCCGCGAATGCGTGGGTCCAGCGCGTCGCGCAGGCCATCACCCAGATAGTTGACGCTCAGCACTGTCAGTGAGATCGCCAGACCGGGCCAGAACACGCGTTCCGGATATTGCTGCAGGTAATCGACCCCGTCGAACAGCAACCGGCCCCATGTGGGGAAATCGGGCGGAAAGCCGAGGCCAAGGAAGGACAGCGCGCTTTCCGTGATGATCGCGGTGGCAATGCCCAGCGTGGCCGAGACCATGATCGGTGACAGCACGTTGGGCAGGATGTGCCGTGTAATGATCTGCGTGTTGCTGGTGCCGATGGAGCGGGCGGCCAGAACGAACTCTCGTTCCTTGATGGCCAGCACGTCACCGCGCACGATCCGGGCTGTGGGCATCCACGAGGTGATGCCGATGGCACAGACGATCAGGATGAAAATCCCACGCTCCAGCCCGAAAGCGGCCGACAAAGGCTCGCGGAACAGCAGCATCATGACCAGCAGCAATGGCAGCAGGGGCAGCGCCAGGAACAGGTCGGTCAGGCGCATCAGCGGGCCGTCGAGCCGTTTGAAGAACCCGGCGACAACCCCGATCAACGAGCCCAGAAACAGCGCCAGCAGCATGGCGGTGATCCCCACGGAAACCGAGGTCTGCCCGCCCGCCATCATCCGCGCCATGATATCACGGCCCAACTGATCCGTGCCGAACGGATGCGCAAAGCTGGGGCCCTGATTGCGCGACCGGATGTCGATCTGGGTTGGGTCGATGGTCCACAGATAGGGGCCAAGATAGACCGAGGCGACGATGAAGATGAACAGGATCGCCCCCAGCATCGCACCCTTGTGGGTCTTGAACTGATCCCACACGTCGCGCCACTGGCTGCGGGGCGGGGTTGCCAGATCGTCCATCACTCCTGCTGTTGGCAGCGCGGTTGATGCGGGGGCCAGCCCTTCATCGGGGACCAGCGTGTCTGATTTGTCGGTATCAGTCATAGCGAATCCTCGGGTCCAGAATGCCATACAGGACGTCGGCGATCAGGTTGAACAGCACGATCAGCACGGCAAAGATGAAGGTCAGCGTCTGCACCATCGGCAGGTCGTTGGCCTGAATGGCGCCGATCAGCAACTGGCCGATGCCGTTTACCTTGAACACCTGCTCGGTAATGATGGCCCCGCCGAAAATGGCCGGGATACCCAGCGCGATCACGGTAACCACCGGGATCATCGAGTTGCGCAGAACGTGGACCATGACGACGGTATATTCGCTCAGACCCTTGGCGCGGGCGGTGCGGACGTAATCCTGATTGAGATTGTCCAGCATCGAGGCGCGCATGAAGCGGCTCAGCTGTGCGGTGATCTGAAGCGCCAGAACCATGACCGGCATGATCATCTGTTTCAGTTGTACAACGAAACTGTCCCAGCTGTTGACCACATGGGTGGTGTCATAGATCGACGGGAACCAACCCAGTTGGACCGAAAAGATCACGATCACCAGCACGCCCGAGAAGAAGGGCGGGACCGAGAAGCCGACCATCGACACGAACGTGCCCATCTGGTCGAACCACGAATACTGGCGATAGGCGGAATAGATGCCGATGGGCAGGGCGATCAGGATGGCGACCACATAGGCCGTGCCGACAACCCACAAGGTCTGCGGGATACGCTGAACGACGATGTCCATAACGGGCGAGCGGGTCTGCCACGAAATCACACGCAGGTCACCTTCGGAAAAGGTGGTGCCGAACATGTGGTCGACCAGAACCTGAGGTTCGATCCAGAAGAACTGCACGATCCATTTCCAGAACCGGATATGCATCGGCTGACCAAGGCCAAGCGCCTCGCGCATCTTCTCTTTGACTTCGGGCGGAACGGTAAGCGGAACCTGCGCCATCGGGTCGCCGGGTGCGAGTTCGAGGAGCAGGAAGATGACGAGGCTGATGAACAGCAGCGTGGGCACGGCCAGCACCAGTCGTCTTATGGTAAAGTTGAGCATTCAAAGGCGCCTTTGTTGATGCGTCTTTTTGTTGGGATGGTCTGCAAAGGACCGCGCCCCGATCAAGGTCGGGGCGCGGATATGCAAGACTAACGCTTAGGAACCGGTTTTGCGGTACCAGTCGGCTGCATTCCACAGCTCGCTGTCCCAAACGTTCAGGATGACACCACCCAGAGTGTTTGCGTGCGCCGATAGACGGCCACGGTGCACCAGCGGGATCATGCCGCCGTTTTCTACCATGATGTCGTTCAGCTGACGGGCGATCTGGGCGCGCTCATCCGCGCCTGCGGTCTCGGCCAGTTGACCGTGCAGCTTGTCGAATTCAGCGTTGCAGAAACGGCTGATATTCTCACCCTGCCACTGGCTTTCCGGCTTGGGTGCCTTGTCGCACAGGCCGTTGCCCAGATAGGATTGCGGGTCGGTGCCGTTGAAGGTGTTGGCATACATTTCAACGTCGGCATAGAACTTCTGGAAGGTATCGGGCGAGCCCGGGTCACCCCCGAAGAACACCGATGCGTTGATGTTGCGCAGTTCGGTTTCGATGCCGATCTGGTTCCACCACTCCTTGATCAGCGCCTGGAAGTCCTGACGGACCGCGTTGGTCGAGGTCTGATAGACAACTTTCAGCGGCACGCCATCCTTTTCACGCACGCCGTCGCCATCAGTGTCGACGATGCCTGCGTCATCCAGCAGCTTCTTCGCGCCTTCGATGTCCTGCGTGTCGCAGGTGAAGGTGTCCGAATTCACCGCAGCCGGGGCCGGGACCCAGTTACAGGTGACCTTACCGGCCTGACCGTAACCAATCTCAACCAGCAGCGGCCGGTCGATGGCCAGCGACATGGCCTTGTAAACCGCCGGGTCCTGCAGGAACGGGTGAGGATGTTTGGCGGTCGAACGCTCGCCTTCCGGCAATTCGGGCGACGGGTTGGTCTGGTTCAGCATGATACGCTCGACCAGCGGGCCAAAGCCTGCGACCGGGGTGCCCTTGCCGCCTTCCTGCATCTGCGCAATCACTTCGGGCGCGAGCTGCAGGTTCCAGGCATAGTCGAACTCGCCGGTTTCCATGACCGCACGACCAGCAGCCGTCGCATCGCCGCCGCCCTTGAAGGTCACGGTGGCAAAGGCCGGTTTGGCCGGATCACGATAGTTGTCGTTGGCCTTGAAGGTGATCACGTCGTTCGGCTTGAATTCGGTCACCACAAAGGGGCCGGTGCCGATCGGGTTGAAATTCTGCTCGGTGCATTCGGGGGCTTTCGCGCCCATGCAATCCGAAAACTGCGCGGCCTGAATGATCGGGCTTTCGCCACCCACGAACGGGCCATAGGGGAAGGGGGTCGGGGCGTCGAAGGTGACCTTGACGGTCAGATCGTCCACGGCCTCGACATTTGTGACGCCTTCGAATTTGGTCACCTGCGCGCAGCCGCCTTCGGGGTGCATGCAGTAATTGGCGGTAAAGACCACGTCGGCCGAGGTGAACGGCGTGCCGTCCGACCAGGTGATTCCCGGCGCGATTTTCCAGGTGATCGAGGTCAGATCTTCGCTGACACCACCATTGGCAACCGTCGGAATCTCAGAGGCCAGGAACGGCACCATCTCGCCATCCTGATTGTACCGCGCCAGCGGTTCGATCACCAAAGACGCCGATTCCACATCCTTGGTGCCGCCCGACAAAAACGGGTTCAAAATTGACGGAGCCTGCCAATAAATAATGCTGACATTGCCGTCCGATCCACGTTCAGCAAAGGCCGCAGGGGCCAGTGCCGTGGTGGCAATCGCACCAAGCAAAAGGGTTTTGATTTTCATCATACACTCCATGTTGGACACTTGCGTGTCTCGATTTTCTCCGCGAGGCCCGCGGATTAGGCGTGGCCGCAATGGGGTGCAAGGCGCTGATAAAAAACGCAAATGCAATTCACGTTTCGTGTATGCCGCCCTCTCCCAAAAACGGTTACGCCGCGTATCGAAACAGAGTTTCAAAAAATTGCAAGCGTGTCGTGAGGTTCTTTTTCAATCGGTTTGACATTTCCCGTAGCGCGGCCTTAGCGTTTGGCAACCAAAAGAAAAGGCCGCCAAAGGGGAGAGTGCGCGTGCTGGATCAGCCTATTGCCCAGATCAGGAAACTGCGGGTCGAGTTCCAGACCAAGGACGGCCCGGTCGTCGGAGTTGAGGACGTCTCGTTCGAGGTCAACCCAGGCGAAACCGTTTGTATCGTTGGCGAATCGGGATCCGGGAAATCGGTATCCTCGCTGTCGCTGATGCGTCTGGTCGAGTTCGGCGGCGGCGAAATTGCGGGCGGTCAGCTGCTGTTTGACCGGCGCGATGGGGACGAAATGGACCTGTCGAATGCCGATCAAGATCTGATGAAACAGATTCGCGGCAACGAGATCGGGATGATCTTTCAAGAGCCGATGACGGCGCTGAACCCGGTTTTCACCGTCGGTCGCCAACTGACCGAAGGGCTGCGCATCCACAAGGACATGACCCGCGCTCAGGCCGAAGAGCGCGCGCTGGAGTTGTTGCGTCAGGTTCGAATCCCCGAGCCCGAACGTCGCCTGAAACAGTATCCCCACGAGCTGTCGGGCGGTATGCGCCAGCGCGTGGTGATCGCCATGGCTATGGCGTGCGAGCCGCGCCTGCTGATCGCGGATGAGCCCACAACCGCGCTGGACGTAACAATTCAGGCCGAGATTCTGGCCCTGATGGACCGGCTCAAGCGCGAAACCGGTACGGCGGTGATGTTCATCACCCATGACATGGCGGTGGTGGCGCAGATGGCCGACCGTGTGGTGGTCATGTTCCGCGGCAACAAGGTCGAAGAGGGCACCGTTAACGAAATCTTCGAAAACCCGCAGCATGACTACACCAAGGCGCTGCTGGCAGCGGTGCCCAAGCTGGGCGAGATGCAGGGGAAATCCGCGCCCGAGCCGATGAAACTGCTGGGTGTCGAAGGCCAGAATATCGCGCCGATTCCGGGTACCGAAGAGGTGCTGCTGACCGTCAAGAACCTGACCACGCGATTCGCGGTCAAGGGCGGTTTGCTGCGCCGGACGATCTCGAACGTGCACGCGGTTGAGGATGTCTCGTTCACGCTGAACAAGGGGCAGACCCTCAGCCTTGTGGGCGAATCGGGCTGCGGCAAGTCTTCGGCCGGACGGTCGATTCTGCGGCTGGTCGAGCCGATGTCGGGTGAGGTGGATCTGGACGGCGTCGATATCATGAAGCTGGACCCGGGCGGCCTGCGAAAGGCGCGGCTGGACATGCAGATGATCTTTCAGGATCCGTTCGCCTCGCTGAACCCGCAGATGCAGCTGGTCGATCAGGTGGCGGAACCGATGCGCAATTACGGCGTCGCCTCGGGGACCGAATTGCAGGACCGCGTGGCGCAGCTGTTCGACAAGGTGCAGCTGCCGCGCAGCTTCATGCGCCGTTTCCCGCATGAAATGTCAGGTGGTCAGCGTCAACGCATCGCCATCGCCCGTGCGCTGGCCCTGAACCCCAAGCTGATCATCGCGGATGAGGCGGTCTCGGCGCTGGATGTGTCCGTTCAGGCGCAGGTGCTGAACCTGATGATGGAACTGCAATCCGAACTGGGCCTGTCCTACCTGTTCATCAGCCACGACATGGCCGTGGTCGAGCGGGTCAGCCACCATGTGGGCGTGATGTATCTGGGCCGGATTGTCGAACTCGGCCCCCGCGCGCGGGTGTTCGAAAACCCGCAGCACCCCTATACGCAGGCGCTGATGAAGGCGGTTCCGATCGCGGACCCGAACCAGCGTAAATCGGAAAAAGACCTGAATTTCAAACCGATCCCCTCGCCAATTCATCCAATTGGATATGAACCAGAGCCATCGGTTTACCACGAAGTCGAGCCGGGCCATTTCATCCTGACCACCGACAGCGGATACTGATCCCGATGGCAGAGCGTCTGAGCCCGCTTGAGATCATGACCAAACTGATCTCATTCCCGACGGTGAGTCGCGAGACCAACCTGCCACTGGTCGATTGGGTCGAAACCTATCTGCGCGGTCACGGGATAGAATCCCATCGCTGGCCCGACCCGGATCAGCCGCACAAGGCGGCGATTTACGCCCATGTCGGCCCAATGGAGGAGGGCGCGGTGATCCTGTCCGGCCACACCGATGTGGTGCCCGTGGACGGCCAACCCTGGGACACCGACCCGTTCACCGTGACCGAAAAGGACGGCAAATATTTCGGACGCGGCACTTGCGACATGAAAGGCTTCGACGCGCTGGCCATCTGGGCTCTGGTCGAGGCGCATTACGCAAGCGTCAATCGCCCCCTGCAACTGGCGCTTAGCTTCGATGAAGAGGTCGGCTGCACCGGCGCCCCGCCGATGATCGCGGCGATGCAGGACGTGCTGCCCAAAGGATCGGCGGTCATCGTGGGGGAGCCGTCGATGATGCAGGCAGTCACCGGCCACAAGGGTGGGTTCGGCTATGACACGCATGTTGTCGGGTTCGAGGTTCACAGCTCGATCATGCATACCGGCGTCAATGCGATCATGGCCGCAGCCCCGTTGATCGACTGGGCCAACGCGCAGAATGCGGCAAATCAGGCGACTGCGCCCAGCGACGTTGCTGCCGTGTTCGACCCGCCGTGGACCACCTGCCATGTGGGGATGATCGAAGGCGGTACTGCGCATAACATCACTGCCAAGGATTGTCGGTTCATGATGGATTTCCGTACCGTGCCGGACGAAAAGCAGGCTCAGTGGCGCGACGCCTATCTGCAGCAGGTCAGTCAGGCCGAGGCGCAGATGCAGGCGACCCAACCCGAGGCGCGCATCGAGATATCGGAACATTTCTCGATCCCAGGTCTGGTCCCGGAACTGGATGGTGAGGCCGAAGCGCTGGTGCGGGCCCTGACCGGCGACAATGCCAGTCACGTCGTCAGCTATGGCACCGAGGCCGGACAGTTTCAGGAGGCCGGGTATTCCGCCGTGATCTGCGGCCCCGGCGACATTGCACAGGCGCATCAGCCCAACGAGTTCATTACGATTTCTCAATTCAACGCAGGCCAAAAGTTCATGGAACGTCTGGTAGAAAGGCTCTGCGAATAACACCGCAAAGGGGAGGTCAAAGATGCCCGTCAAAAACCGGCTTGCCGAAATGCATGGCGAGATCACCAAATGGCGTCGTCACCTGCATGCCAACCCGGAACTGATGTATGACGTCCACGAAACCGTATCTTTTGTGGTGGATCGTCTGAAGGAATTCGGCGTCGATGAGATCACGCCGGGGATCGGCAAGACCGGCGTCGTGGCGGTGATTAAGGGTCGAACGGATACCAAAGGCCGCGTCATTGGCCTGCGCGCGGATATGGATGCGCTGCCGATTGAGGAGGCGACGGGGCTCGATTACGCCTCGACCGTTTCCGGCAAGATGCATGCCTGCGGGCATGACGGTCATACCTCGATGCTGCTGGGGGCGGCGCAATATCTGGCGGAGACGCGGAATTTCGACGGCACCGTGGTGCTGATCTTTCAACCGGCCGAGGAAGGCGGGGCAGGTGGCCTTGCCATGTGCCAGGACGGCATGATGGACCGGTGGGGCATTCAAGAGGTCTATGGCATGCACAACATGCCCGGAATGCCGGTCGGCGAATTCGCGATCCGACCCGGCGCGCTGCTGGCCTCGTCCGATGAGTTCAAGATTGTGGTGACCGGCAAGGGCGGCCACGCGGCGGCCCCGCATGAGGCGGTGGACACCACGCTTGTCGCCTCTCATATCGTGGTGGCGTTGCAATCGGTGGTGGCGCGTACCGTTGATCCGATCAAATCCGTGGTGCTGACGGTGGGCACGTTTGAGACCGACAGCGCGGCCTCGAACGTTATTGCCCATACCGTTCGGTTGCAGGGCACGGTCCGAACGCTGGACCCCGAATATCGCGCCATCGCCGAGAAGCGTGTGCGCCGGATTGCCGAAGATACGGCCTCGGCCTTTGGGGCCACGGCTGAAATGACGTGGGAGCCCGGCTATCCGGTGACGGTGAATTCCGAGGCCGAAACCGGCTATGCAGCCGAGGCCGCGCGGGCCGTCGCGGGTAAGGTCAATGACAGCACCGACCCGATCATGCCGTCGGAAGATTTCGCCTATATGCTTGAAGAACGGCCCGGCGCGTACATCTTTATCGGCAACGGGGACACGGCCATGTGCCATCACCCCGAATATAATTTCGACGACGAGGCCATCCCCGCCGGCTGCAGCTGGTTTGCCGAGCTGGTGGAACGACGATTGCCCGTCGCCTAATAAACGGAGGAATGACATGCCGATCAAGAACCGTCTTGCAGAGATGCACGCAGAGATCACCGGCTGGCGGCGTGACATTCACCAACACCCTGAAATCCTTTACGAAACCCACCGCACCAGCGCTCTGGTTGCTGACAAGCTGGCCGCGTTTGGTTGTGATGAGGTGGTGACCGGCATCGGGCGCACCGGTGTGGTCGGTGTGATCCGGGGCAAGACCGACACGCAGGGCCGTGTGATCGGGTTGCGCGCCGACATGGATGCGCTGCCGATGCAGGAACAGACGGGGCTGGACTATGCCTCGAAAACCGATGGGGCCATGCATGCCTGTGGCCATGACGGACACACGGCGATGGTGTTGGGGGCCGCGAAATACCTGGCCGAGACGCGCAATTTTGATGGCACTGCCGTGGTGATCTTTCAGCCCGCTGAAGAGGGCGGCAACGGGGCCGAGGCGATGTGCAAGGACGGTCTGATGGACCGCTTCGGCATTCAGGAAGTCTATGCCATGCACAACGTCCCCGGCGTGCCGACCGGCCAGTTTGCCATCCGGTCTGGGCCACTGTTGGCGGCGGCGGATGAGTTCGACATTCATCTGGAAGGCCGCGGCGGCCACGCGGCGAAACCGCAGGAAACCGTGGATACGACGGTGATGCTGTCGCAACTGATCGTGGCGCTGCAGACCATCGTGTCGCGCAATGCCGATCCGATCCTGCAGGCGGTTTTGTCGGTTACATCGGTCGAGACCTCGTCCAAAGCCTTCAACGTGATCCCGCAATCGGCGCAGATACGCGGCACGGTGCGGACCCATTCCAACGCCATGCGCGGGCTGATCGAACAGCGGCTGAGCGAGGTGGCTCAAGGTGTCGCGGCCACCTTTGGCGGCACCGTTCAGGTGATCTATAAACGCGGCGTGCCGGTGACGATCAATGCCGAGGAACAGACCGGCTATGCCGCCGAGACCGCCATCGCCGTCGGCGGCAGCTGCGCCGAGGCGCCGATGGTGATGGGGGGCGAGGATTTCTCGTTCATGCTGGAAGAGCGCCCCGGTGCCTTTATCGTGCTGGGCAATGGTGACAGCGCCGGGCTGCACCACCCCGAATACAATTTCAACGATGAGATCATCCCCGTAGGGTGCTCATGGTTTGCCGAAATGGTCGAACGCCGGATGCCCGCCGTTTGAATGATCGCAGGAGAGAGAAGAGATGCCAGTCAAGAACCGCTTTGCCGAATTGCAGGATGAAATCACCGCGTGGCGACGGGATATCCACGAAAACCCCGAGATTCTGTTTGAAACCCACCGCACCAGCGCCCTGGTCGCCGACAAGCTGAAAGAGTTCGGCTGCGACGAGGTGGTGACCGGTATCGGACGCACCGGCGTGGTGGGTGTCATCAAGGGCAAGGCCGACAGTAAAGGCAAGGTGATCGGTCTGCGCGCCGATATGGACGCGCTGCCGATACATGAGGCGACGGGGCTGGATTATGCCTCGAAAACCGATGGGGCGATGCATGCCTGCGGCCATGACGGGCATACGGCGATGCTGCTGGGTGCGGCGAAATACCTGTCGGAGACGCGGAATTTCGACGGCACCGTGGTGGTGATCTTCCAGCCCGCCGAAGAGGGTGGCGGTGGCGGTCGAGAGATGTGCGAGGACGGCATGATGGACCGCTGGAACATTCAGGAAGTCTATGGCATGCACAATTGGCCCGGCAAACCGGTGGGCAGTTTCGCCATCCGTCCGGGTTCGTTCTTTGCGGCGACCGATCAGTTTGACATCACCTTTGAGGGGCGCGGTGGTCACGCCGCCAAGCCGCATGAGACCGTGGACACGACCGTGATGACGGCGCAGGCGGTGCTGGCTTTGCAGACGATTGCCGCGCGCAATGCCGATCCGATTGATCAGGTGGTGGTGTCGGTGACCTCGTTCGAGACCTCCTCGAAAGCGTTCAACGTCATCCCGCAGACGGTGCAGATCAAGGGCACCGTGCGCACCATGAGCAAGGAGATGCGCGATCTGGCCGAGACGCGGATCAACGAGATTTGCAACGGTGTGGCGGCGACCTTCGGGGGTAAGGCGGATGTGACCTATATCCGCGGCTATCCGGTGATGGTGAACAGCGACGACCAGACCGAGTTTGCCGCCGACGTGGCGCGGTCCGTGTCCGGTGATTGCGAGACCGCGCCCTTGGTCATGGGCGGCGAGGATTTCGCGTTCATGCTGGAGGAGCGTCCGGGGGCTTACATTCTGGTCGGTAACGGTGATACTGCGGCGGTGCATCACCCGGAGTATAATTTCAACGATGAGGCCATTCCGGCCGGGTGTAGCTGGTGGGCTGAGATTGTCGAGCAGCGGATGCCTGCGGCTTGATTGAGAGGTTGGGGTGCGAGGGGCCAGCCCCTCGCGCTCCCCGGGATATTTTTGGCCAGATGAAGGGTGGACCCCGTTATGGGGTGAGGTTGAGGGCCTGGCACAGGGTGTCGGTGACCTTGTCCAGTGCGGTGGCTTGGGTGTTGACGCAGGATTTGGCCGCGGCGCGGGCGGTGGTGAGGGCGGTTTCGTCGGAAAGCCAGTGCGCGACGGCAGTTGAGAGGTCGTCGGCTGAATGGATTTCGACTGCGCCGCCGGATTTGACGAGCGGGGCGAAGGTTTCTGCGAAATTGAAATAGCCCGGACCGGTGATGACCGCTGCCCCGGCTTGTGCGGGTTCGAATGGGTTGTGGCCGCCGATTTCTTTCAGGGAACCACCGAGAAAGACGATGGGGCAGAGGGCGTACCAGGTGCCAAGTTCGCCCAGTGTGTCGGCCATGTAGACTTGGGTTTGTGCGGTGATGGGGTGGTCTTTGCTGCGCAGGGCGCCCGTCTGGTTTGTCTGGGTGATCAGGGCTGTGACCTCATCTCGCCGCTCGGGGTGGCGGGGGATCAGCAGCAGCAGCAGGTTGGACCAGCGTTTCAGGAGGTTGGCATGGGCGGCGAGGATGGTTTCCTCTTCCCCCGCATGGGTCGAGCTTGCGATCCAGACGGGGCGATCCCCGATCTGCGACTTTATCGTGGTCATGGCGGTTTTGTCGACCGGCAGCGGCTCGGACATGGCTTTGAGATTGGTGCCGGGCTGGACCCGATCCGAGGGCGCGCCCATGGACAGGAGGTTGGTGGCGGTTTTGTCGTTTTGGGTCAGGAACAGGCGGAACTTGTTCAGGATGAACCGCGCGGTTTTGGGGCGTTTTTGCCATCCGGCGACGGATTTCTCCGACAGCCTTGCGTTCAGCAGCGCCAGCGGAACGCTGCGGTCTGCGCTTTCGATGATCAGGCGCGGCCAGATTTCGCTTTCGACGAAGATCCCGGCATCGGGGCGCCAGTGATCCAGAAACCGGCGTACCGGGCCTGCGGTGTCCAGCGGCGGGTATTGGTGCCGTGTACGCGGTGGCAGGCGTTTTTCGATCAGTGCGGCGGAGGTTGGTGTGCCCGAGGTGATCAGGAATTGCGCGTCAGGCAGGCGGGTGCCCAGACGTTTGATCAGGCTGAGGACCGAGAGGCTTTCACCAACGCTGGCGGCGTGGAACCAGATCAGTTGTCCGTCGGGGCGGGGCAGGCTGGCATACCCCAGCCGTTCGCGTTGCCGTTTGGGAGGCACGCCCGCAGCCTGCAATTTCTTATGCACCGTGCGCCACAGCAGCGGCGACAGTAGGGCGGTGGCGGCACGATAGGCGTGGTAGATCAGCGTCGGACGCGCGTCCATGGCGGGGATCTCAACCGCCCGTGTGGCTCATGTGGCGGCTCATCTGGCCATCGACCGCCTGACGGGAATAGTCGAAATCATGCCCCTTGGGTTTGAGGTTGATGGCCATGCGGATGGCGTTCTCCAGCGGTTCTTCGGTTCCTGGGTGATCACGCAGGGCGCCGCGCAGGTCGGCCATGTCCTCTTGGCCCAGGCACATATACAGCTCACCGGTGCAGGTCAGACGCACGCGGTTGCAGCTTTCGCAGAAATTATGCGACAGCGGCGTGATGAAGCCGATCTTCTGCCCCGTTTCCTCAAGCCGGACATAGCGGGCCGGGCCGCCGGTGCGCTCGGCCAGATCGGTCACGGCGTAGTGGTTTTCGTACTCCCGGCGCACGTCCTTCAGCGACCAGTATTGATCCAGCCGGTCTTCGTTGCCGATATCGCCCATGGGCATGACCTCGATCCAAGTCAGGTCCATGTCCCGTTCGGCACACCATTGCGTGATGCGGGGCAGTTCGGGTTCGTTGAACCCTTTCAGAGCCACCGCGTTGATCTTGATCCGCAGCCCGGCCTTTTGCGCGGCATCGATGCCGTTCAAAACCTGTTTCAGGCGGCCCCAGCGGGTCACCTTGGCGAATTTGTCATCGTCCAGCGTATCCAGCGAGATATTCACCCGCCGCACCCCCGCCGCATAAAGATCATCGGCAAAGCGATGCAATTGCGAGCCATTGGTGGTCAGCGTCAGTTCCTTCAGCGCGCCGCTGTCCAGATGGCGGGTCATGGCATTGAAAAACGTCATGATATTGCGGCGCACCAACGGTTCACCCCCGGTGATGCGCAGTTTCTCCACACCCATCTTGACGAAGGTCGAACACATGCGGTCCAACTCCTCCAGCGTCAGCAGGTCTTTCTTGGGCAGAAAGGTCATGTTTTCCGACATGCAATAGACACAGCGGAAGTCACAGCGATCCGTGACGGAAACGCGGAGATAGGTGATGGCGCGGGCAAACGGGTCGATAAGCGGAGCTGTCATGGCCCATAGGTAAAGCGGCGACCCCTCAGCGGCAAGGGTGATCTGCGCTTTGCTCTGGTACAGATGGGCGCAGGACGTTAGGTATCGGGCATGAGATTTGCACTGTTCTCCCTGATTGTCCTGCTTGCGGGCTGTGATGCGATCCGGTCGACCTCGGACCGGTGGTTCGGTGGGGCTGAGCCGCAGCCCGCGCCGGAGCCTGTCGTGGCCGAGGTTGAGCCTGAGGAGCCACCTGCGACTGCAACGCAAGCTGGCTGGGTCGGGGCTCGGACCACGATTGCAGGGCTGGGCGACCCCAACACGCCGGGTCGCTGGCTGGAAACGCCACTGGTCGAGGCCGAGATCAACGGGCGCATCGTGGTGCCCAAGACCGGTGCGCAAGCTTACGTGACGCTGGTGCCCGCGTCAGGCCCCGCCGGGGGTGGCAGCCGGTTGTCGCTGGAAGCGATGCGGGCGCTGTTGCTGCCCTTCGATGAGCTGGTGGAGTTGGACGTCTACTCTGACTGATCCCGCAGATACTTCCCGGCTTCTTTGCGGGCGAAGGGCTTCATCGCCGCGCCGTGCTGGTCCAGAAATGAGATCACCCGCGCCGGGTCATGTTTCGACAGCTCGCGCAGCCACCATGCGATGGCTTTCTGGATGAACCAGTCGCGGTCCGGCACATATCCAGCGGCCCAGCCCAGAATACGGTCGCGATGGGCCAGATCCTCGGGCTTGGGGTGGTTTTGCTTGGTCCAGGGCAGGGTAGAGACCAGCACTGCGCGGCGGGTCCACATGTGGTCGGAGGTCGTCCACGCCTCGACCTGATCCAGTCGCGCAGGGTCTGCCGTCAGGCGTTTCTGCATCGCCATGCAGGCGTGATCGGCCACTGCCCAGGCGTCGAAATCCGGCAGCCAGCTTTGCAGCAGGTCCCAAACCCCGTCATCCGGGCGGATGCGGGCCTGCGTCAGCAGTTTGGCGGCGGCCAGACGCGCCTCGTGGATATTCGTGTCCCACAGCGCCCGGGCCAATGAGACCCGTTCCGGCACCGTCAATTGCTGTCGCCAGGTCTTGGTCAGGTCGTTCAAGACCGGATTCGCGACACCCAGATGGGGGCGATCCACCTTGTGATAGGCGGCCATTTGCGCCGCCCGATCGGCGTCGGCATGGGCTTTGATCTGATCCAGATAGGCGTCCATCATCAGCCCGGAACACCGGTGGGCTTTCCGTCGATCGTGTGTCGGTTCTTCTTGGTCCAATAGGCGCGGATGTCGTCGTCCGATTTGTCATCGACCCATTTCTGCATCGTATCCCGATCAGAGACATACTCCATGAACGGCACCGCATAACCGCAGGAGGTCTGCACCAGATCAATCGACAGATCGTAAATCTGCCGTGCGCTGCGGTGGTCGGGGAACAGGCCGGATAGATCATCCCAGCCGTCATCCCCGACATGCAGCGTATGTGCCGTGCCATAGGTGCGCAGGATCATCGGCCGTGTGGTGAAAGAACACCACATCAGCGTCATCCGGTTGACCTCACGCAGATGACCCGCCGTTTCATTGCCGCTGCCGGTCAGGTTCATCCAGACAATCCGGTTCGGCCCCAGAACCCGCAGCGAATCCATACCTTTGGGAGAGATGTTCACCCGACCCTCTGGCGCCGCCGTACCGACGAAGAACATGTGCTGATCTTCGATGAATTTCTGATGGGCGTCGGACAGGTCAGGGAACTGCTTCGCCATGGGCTACTCCACCGTCACGGATTTCGCCAGATTGCGCGGCTGGTCCACATCCGTGCCCTTGGCCACCGCCGTATGATAGGCCAGCAGTTGCGCGGGTACGGAATAGAGGATCGGCGTCAGGCTGTGGTGGATATGAGGCATGCGGATCGTGCTCCAGACCCCGTCCTGCGCCTCATCAATGCCGTCATCGTCCGACACAAGGATCACCTTGCCCTTGCGCGCCATCACCTCTTGCATGTTCGATACGGTCTTGTCGAAAACCGTATCGCGCGGGGCCATGACGACCACCGGCATATGCTTGTCGATCAGGGCGATGGGGCCGTGTTTCAACTCACCCGACGCATATCCTTCGGCGTGGATATAGCTGATCTCCTTGAGCTTCAGCGCCCCTTCCAAAGCCAGCGGATACATCAAACCCCGGCCCAGAAACAGCACATCGCGCGCCTCGGACAGGCGCTGGGCGGATTTCTGGATCGCGCGGTTCTGGTCCAGCGCCGTGTTCAGGACCGAGGGCAAGCCGCGCAGCGCGGCGGCGTGGTCGGCCAGTTCCTCGTCGCTCAGGGTGCCACGGTCGGCGGCAGCCTTAAGCGCCAGCATCAGCAGCACGCTGAGCTGGCAGGTGAACGCCTTGGTCGAGGCAACGCCGATCTCAACCCCCGCATGGATCGGCAGCGCAATGTCGCTTTCCCGCGCGATCGAGCTTTCGGGGACATTGACGACCGAGACGATCTTGTCCGCCTTGCCCTCGCAATAGCGCAGCGCGGCCAGCGTGTCGGCGGTTTCGCCTGATTGGCTAACGAACAAGGCCAGCGTGCGGTCGGTGATCGGCGGTTCGCGATAGCGGAACTCGGACGCGATATCGACCTCAACCGGCATCTTGGACAGTTGTTCGAACCAGTATTTGGCGGTCAGGCAGGCATAGAACGCGGTGCCGCAGGCCACCATGGTCAGGCGGTCCAGCTTGGTGAAATCCAGATCATCCCCCGGCAGCACGACCTGATGACCGCCGGTCGGCAGGTAGGAGCGGATCGCCTCGGCCACCACAACCGGTTGTTCGGCGATTTCCTTGGCCATGTAATGCTTGTGCCCGGCCTTGTCGGCACGCGCCTGATCCAGCTTGATGCGGCGGATCTCGCGGTTGGCGATCTCGCCCGCCTCGTTGCGGATTTCCAGCGAGGTGCGGGTCAGCACCGCCCGATCGCCTTCCTCAAGATAGGTGATCCGGTCGGTCAGCGGGGCCAGCGCGATGGCGTCCGAGCCCACAAACATCTCTCCGTCCCCGTGACCCACGGCCAGGGGCGAGCCCTTGCGGGCGGCAACGATCAGGTCCTCTTCGCCGTCAAACAGGAAGGCCAGCGCAAAGGCGCCCTCCAGCCGGTCGATGGTCTTGAAGGCGGCGTCGACCGGGGACAGGCCGGTTTTCAGGAAATGCTCGGTCAGCAGAGCGACGGTTTCGGTGTCGGTTTCGGTCTCGAACCCGATGCCATGTTCGGCCAGTTCCGCGCGCAGTTCGCGGTAGTTTTCTACGATCCCGTTATGCACCACCGCCACCGGCCCGGCCTTGTGCGGATGGGCATTGGTGACCGAGGGCGCGCCATGGGTGGCCCAGCGGGTGTGCCCGATGCCGGATTTGCCGGGCAGCGGTTCATGGACCAAAAGGTCACTGAGGTTGACCAGCTTGCCGACCGCACGCCGCCGCTCCAACTGGCCCTTGTTGACGGTTGCGATCCCTGCGCTGTCATAACCCCGGTATTCCAGCCGCTTGAGCGACTCGACCAGAATGGGTGCGGCTTCGTGCTGCCCCAATACGCCTACAATTCCACACATGTTCAGGCCCCTTTATCGCGGCGAGCCTTTTTCGCCTTTAACATTTGAAACAATTTACTCGCATATCCCGCTTTGTTCTCTTGCCGTGAACGGGCCACGGCGAGTGAGTCGGGCTCAACATCCCGCGTCACCACCGTGCCGGTAGCAGTCATCGCGCCGTCGCCCACGGTGACCGGGGCGACCAGCATGGTGTTCGAACCGATGAAAACGCCTTCGCCAATCGTCGTGCGATGCTTCATCACCCCGTCATAATTGCAGGTGATCGTCCCCGCCCCGATATTGGTCGCCGCCCCGACCGAGGCGTCGCCGACATAGCTGAGATGATTGACCTTGGCGCCTTCGGCGATCTCGGCATTCTTGATTTCGACAAAATTGCCGATGCGGGTGTTTTCCGCCAGTTCCGCGCCCGGGCGCAACCGGGCATAGGGGCCGACAATGGCGCCCCGGCTGACATGGCAGCCCTCCAGATGCGAAAAGGCGCGGATCGTGGCGCCGCTTTCGACGGTCACGCCGGGGCCGAAGACCACGTTGGGTTCGATCACCGTGTCGCGGCCAATGATCGTATCGGCAGCCAGATAGACGGTTTCGGGGGCCATCAGGGTCACGCCAAGCTCCAGCAACTCGGCGCGCGCGCGGGTCTGGAACACCGTATCGGCGGCGGCCAGATCGGCGCGGGAGTTGACGCCCAGCGTCTGCGCCTCGTCACAGGCGACGGCGGTGACCTTCAGGTCACGATTGCGTGCGATTTCAACCACATCGGTCAGGTAATACTCGCCCGAGGCATTGTCGTTGTCCACCGCGTCGATCAGGGAAAACAGCGTCTCGGCATCGCAGGCCAGAAGGCCCGAGTTGCAGAAGGTTATCGCGCGTTCCTGATCCGAGGCGTCCTTGAACTCGACGATCCGTTCCAGCGTGTTGCCCTGCATGATCAGACGGCCATAGCGGGCAGGATCGGCGGCTTCGAACCCCAGAATGACCAGATCATTCTCGGCCCGCGCGGCGATCATCCGTTCCAGCGTGTCGGGCTGTAGAAAGGGCGTATCGCCATAGAGAACCACGATATCGCCCGAAAACCCCTCAAGCGCCGCGCGCGCCTGCGCGACCGCATGGGCGGTGCCCAGCTGTTCTTCCTGAACGGCGATCTGCGCGGTCTCATCCTCGGCCACGGCCACTTTGCCGACCGCCTCGGCCCCGTGACCGGTGACGATGACGGTGCGTTCGGGCGACAGGATCGCGCCTGCGCGCATGGCGTGCACCAGCATGGGGGCCTGCGCGATAGGGTGCAGCACTTTGGGAAGATCCGAATTCATTCTGGTGCCTTTCCCGGCGGCCAGAATGACAAGGGCAATACTCATGAACTCGTTTTCTCTTTTGTTTTGATGCGGTCCGTTTTATCCGCTGGGGTCAAAGGCGCAAGCGGTTCGACCATCAAAGAAGATTGCCGTTTGCAACAGATACAGGCGAAAACCCGCCGGGATTGGAGGCAGAATGCGCAGTGTGATCTTTGATCTGGATGGAACTCTGGCGGATACGTCGGGTGATTTGCTGGCCGCCGCAAATCATTGTTTTCGCGAAATGGGCCATGGCGATGTGCTGATCCACGGGCAGGATGCCGGGGTCGCCCTGCGGGGCGGGCGGATGATGCTGACCCATGGGCTGAAACGGGTGGGGGCCTATTCCGAGGATACGGTGAACGACTATTATCCCGTGCTGTTGGAGGCCTATGCGCAGGACATTGACACCCACACCGTATTCTACCCCGGCGCGCTTGAGGCGGTCGATGCCTTGCAGGCCGCAGGCTACGGCGTGGGCATCTGCACCAATAAGCCCGAAGGTCTGGCCGATCTGCTGCTGACCCGTCTGGGTGTGCGGGATCGGTTCGTGTCACTGGTCGGCGCGGACACGCTGCCGGTGCGCAAACCTGACCCCGAACCGCTGCGCGAGGCCGCCCGCCGCGCCGGGGGGCACCCGGATCACTGCGTGCTGATCGGCGATTCCGATACCGACCGCAACACGGCGCGGGCGGCAGGGGTGCCCTCGGTTCTAGTCACTTTTGGTCCGTCGGGTGAGGATATGGCGGCGCTGGAGCCCGAGGCGTTGCTGCATCATTTTGATGATTTGCCGGAAATTGTATCCGGTCTTATCGGAGTGGCCGCATGATCCCTTGACCCGGGTCCGCATGCGCTCCACTACATGGATCATGACAGAGAATTTCACGGGTAGCTTTACCCAGCAGGAACCCATCCCCGAAGACGCGATCGAGGCCGCCCTGGCCGTGCTGCGCCATGGCCGCTTGCACCGCTACAATGTGGCTGAAGGTGAGTTGGGTGAAACCGCGTTGCTGGAACAGGAATTCGCCGCGCAGATGGGGGCGAAATATTGCCTTGCGGTGGCCTCGGGCGGCTATGCGATGGCCACATCGCTGCGGGCGGTGGGCGTGCAGCCCGGTGATGCGGTGCTGACCAATGCCTTTACGCTGGCCCCGGTGCCCGGCGCAATTGCCTCGGTCGGGGGTAAGCCGGTTTTTGTCGGCGTGACCGAAGACCTGACTATCGATCTGGACGATCTGGAGGCCAAGCTGCCGCTGGCCCGCGTTCTGATGCTGAGCCATATGCGCGGGCATCTGTGCGATATGGACCGGCTGATGCAGATGTGCGACGCGGCAGGTGTCGTGGTGATCGAGGATTGCGCCCATACGATGGGGGCTGCGTGGCGGGGGCAGGCCTCGGGCCGGCAGGGGGCTATCGGGTGCTATTCGTGCCAGACCTATAAGCATGTTAACTCCGGTGAGGGCGGCCTTTTGGTCACCGATGATGAGGATTTGGCGGCCAAGGCGACGATGCTGTCGGGGTCCTATATGCTGTATGAACGCCACCTGGCTGCGCCGGACCCCGAGGTTTTTGAGCGGGTCAAATACACCACGCCCAACGTGTCGGGCCGGATGGACAACCTGCGGGCGGCTATTCTACGTCCGCAGCTGCGCGATCTGGACCGGCAGGTGGAACGTTGGAATGAGCGCTACGTCGAGATCGAGACGGGCCTGCGCGGTACGCCGGGGTTGAGTGTCGTGGAGCGCCCCGAGGCCGAGACCTATGTCGGCTCATCCATCCAGTTCCTGTTGCTCGACTGGGCACCTGAGCAGATCGCCGAGGTGATCCGCCGCTGCGCCGCGCGCGGGGTCGAGTTGAAGTGGTTCGGCGGGGCCGAGCCTGCCGGGTTTACCTCTCGCTATGACAGTTGGCGTTATGCAGAAAGTGCGCCGATGCCTGCCAGCGACCGGGTGTTGGCGTCGATCATGGACATGCGGGTGCCGCTGACCTTCTCGCTGGAGGATTGCCAGTTGATCGCCCGCATCATCCGGGCCGAGGTTGGGGCTGTCTTCCAGTCGTAATCCAGCGGAGTGCGCCTGCGGCGCACACTTTATCCTTTGAAAAATGCCGCCCCCGAACGGGGCGGCATTTTGCGTTTCCCGCATGGGGATTTTGCAAAGATTGACCGTTTGGGGATTCGCTGGTATTCAGTTATTGAACACTTGTTCATTAAAGCGACATGCGATGATGCGAAGGGGAGAGCGCGGATGTTCACGGCGGTGATGCAATTCGATCTGGGTGAGGATGTGAATGCCCTGCGCGAGGTGGTCCATCGCTGGGCGCAGGAGCGGGTCAAGCCGATGGCGGCGCAGATCGATGCTTCGAACGCTTTTCCCAACGAGTTGTGGGCGGAGATGGGCGAGTTGGGCCTGCTGGGCATCACCGTGCCCGGAGAGTTCGGCGGCGCGGGAATGTCCTATTTGGCGCATACGGTGGCGGTGGAGGAGGTGGCGCGCGCGTCGGCCTCGGTTTCGCTGTCATACGGGGCGCATTCGAACCTGTGCGTCAATCAGATCAAGCTGAATGGGACTGACGAGCAGAAGCGGAAATACCTGCCGCGCCTGATCTCGGGTCAGCATGTGGGCGCGCTGGCGATGTCCGAGCCGGGGGCCGGGTCCGACGTTGTGTCGATGAAGCTGCGCGCGGAAAAGCGCAATGATCACTACCGGCTGAACGGTAACAAATACTGGATCACCAACGGGCCGGACGCGGATACTCTGGTGGTGTACGCAAAGACCGACCCGGATGCGGGATCGAAGGGGATTACCGCCTTTCTCATCGAGAAAGAGATGGCGGGGTTTTCGACCTCGCCCCATTTCGACAAGCTGGGGATGCGGGGGTCGAACACGGCAGAACTGATCTTTGAGGATGTGGAGGTGCCGTTCGAGAATGTTCTGGGCGAAGAGGGACGCGGTGTTGCCGTTCTGATGTCCGGGCTGGATTATGAACGCGTGGTGCTTGCGGGCATCGGCACCGGCATCATGGCGGCCTGTCTGGATGAGGTGATGCCCTATCTGGCCGAGCGTAAACAGTTCGGTCAACCGATTGGCTCATTCCAACTGATGCAGGGCAAGATCGCCGATATGTACACCGCGATGAACTCGGCCCGGGCTTATGTCTATGAGGTCGCCAAAGCCTGTGACCGGGGTGACGTGACCCGTCAGGATGCGGCGGCTTGTTGTCTCTATGCCTCGGAACAGGCGATGGTACAGGCGCATCAGGCGGTGCAGGCCATGGGCGGCGCTGGCTTCCTGTCGGACGCCCCGGTCAGCCGTATTTTCCGCGACGCCAAGCTGATGGAGATCGGCGCGGGCACCAGCGAAATCCGTCGGATGCTGATCGGGCGGGAAATGATGAACAAGATGCTGTGAGGATACCCCGCGGCTGCAAAACCGCGGGGCGCAGCGATCAAAGGATCAGAAACGATGGACGTAGGATACGCCGATCAGCCAAGGATCGATCTCGGCCGTGCCGATATTGGCACCATTCAGCGTGACGTCCGAGTCGATGTCGAACCAGCGCACGTTCAGACGCACGGCGCCTTTCTCGGTGATCATGTAATCCAGACCGGCCTGCAGCGAGACCCCAAGGGAGTTGTCGACCTTGAGATCGCCCGCTGCGGTCTGCTCATCAAAGAAGATCGTGTAGTTCAGACCGGCACCGACATAGGGCTTCCATGCGCTGTTGGTGGGGAAGTGATAGTTCAGCGACAGGGTGGGTGGCAGGTGTTTGACGGTGGCCGCGTCGCTGCCATTCAGGGCGACGGTGTGCTTGAAGGGCGTGGCGGCCAGCAGCTCGATCCCCAGATTGTCGCGGATGAAATACTCGGCAGTGAAGATCGGGCGGACATCGGAATCGATGGTGGCATTGGCACCCGCAAGCGTGCCGTTGTCGGATTTCGGGTTCAAATAGCCGACCCCAATGCCGAGGGTCCAGTCGCCCTGCGATTGCGCCAATGCAGGCGCGGCCAACGCAACCAGCGCGGTGGACAGGGTCAAAGCGGCGAGGTTCTTAGTCATATGCATGCCTTTGCTTTCGTTAATGCGTCCCTTTTGACGGGCGCTGGCACAGGCGACTCTGATCTGCATCAAATGCATGAGGTTTCTGGGGGCTGGAAACAGGTGAAGGTATCATGAAAACAAGGGGTTGCTGCGATGGTTCCCGCTGAGCGCATACCGTGTCTGCGCCCTGAGGGTGGCTGGGATGTGCCTGCCCGCCTGAACATGGCGCGGCAGTGTCTCGATCATCGCGCCGATCAGGTGGCCGTGATCGACCTTGCGGCGGCAGAGGCGACCTCTGTCACATATGGGCAGTTGTCCCGGATGACTGATGGGTTGGCCCGGGCTCTGTTGCGCCGGGTTCAGCCGGGGGATCGGGTTGGAGTGCTGCTCAGCCAATCGCCGTGGTGTGCGGCGGCGCATTTGGCGATCTGGAAGATCGGGGCGATTTCGGTGCCCTTGTTCAAGCTGTTCCAGCAGGGCGCGCTGGCCTCTCGTATCGGCGATGCGGGCGCGCAGTTGGTTCTGACTGATGCCGAGGGTGCAGCACAGTTGGGTGATCTGGCCGAGCCTCTGCTGGTGGATCAGATCGGCGAGGCCGGCGACCCGGTCCCTTTCGCGGATACCGGACCCGAGGACCCGGCGGTGCTGATTTACACCTCGGGCACCACCGGCAGCCCCAAGGGGGCGCTGCACGGGCACCGGGTGCTGACCGGGCACCTGCCGGGTGTCTCGATCAGCCACAACCACCTGCGCGATGGCGATTGCCTGTGGACCCCCGCCGACTGGGCCTGGATCGGAGGGCTGTTTGACGTACTGATGCCCGGTCTGGCGCTGGGCGTACCTGTCGTTGCGGCGCGTTTGGACAAGTTCACGCCCGAGACTTGCGCCGAGGTGGTGGCGCGCGGTGGTGTGCGGAATGTGTTCTTCCCCCCGACGGCGCTGAGGATGCTCAAGGCGGCGGATCAGGCGATCCCCGGTTTGCGCTCGGTCGCGTCAGGGGGAGAGCCTCTGGGGGCCGAGATACTGGCCTGGGGGCGGCAAGCCTTTGGTCTGACCATCAACGAGTTCTACGGCCAGACCGAATGCAACATGGTCGTGTCCTCCTGTGCCGAAGATTTCCCGGTGCGTCCCGGCTGCATCGGCAAACCGGTGCCGGGGCACGAGGTTGCGGTGATTGATGAGCAAGGCCAACCGACGGATGAAGAGGGCGACGTAGCCATCCGGCGCGGTTCGGCCTCGATGCTGTTGGAATATTGGAACCGGTCCGAGGCAACCGCCGACAAGTTCCGAGGCGACTGGCTGATCACCGGAGACCGCGGCGTGTGGGAAGGCGACTATCTGCGCTTCGTCGGCCGCGAGGATGACGTGATCACCTCGGCCGGCTACCGCATCGGCCCGGCTGAGATCGAGGATTGTCTGCTGACCCATCCGGCAGTGGCGACCGTAGGCGTGGTCGGCAAGCCCGACCCGATGCGGACCGAGATTGTGAAGGCTTATGTGGTGTTGAAACCGAGGGCAGAGGTGTCAGAGGCGGAGTTGCAGGGATGGGTCAAGGACCGTCTGGCGCAGTACTCCTATCCGCGTGAGGTGGCGTTTCTGGAGGAACTGCCGATGACGGTGACGGGGAAGGTTATTCGGAAGGAATTGAAGCGCTGGGCGGCGGGGGAGGTTAGTCAATGAAAGCAATTGTAAAAATACTGCTCTTAACAGTATTGGGCTTTGTTCAGATGTCTGGCGCGCTGGCTGCCAATGAGGACAAACTCAGCGTCACTACCCTTCTGCAATTTTGTTCAAACAGTATTCCAAATACTGAGTTGGCGAGTATCATGGACGGGGAGTGCGCTAGCCACGCTCGCAAAATGTGCGAATATGCATTCGACTTAGAGAAGAACGAATATTGTCTTGTTGAGGTCACAAATTGGATGCGGCGTGATGCTGACATCCGATGGCAGCGAATTCCTGACGAGCGCAAGTTAGGTTTCGAAGCCCTTCCTACGGCAAAAGAAATCTTTGAAAGCAAAATTGGTCTTGGACCTATTTTGCCGCTGCCTGATTGCAAAAAAATTGACGTTGAGGACATCTCAGAAGCAGCAGTATGTTCTTATACCGATGCTTTGGCAGGCTGGCGCGCGGCGCGGATAGTCGAACGGGCTTGGTTATCCGAAAATGAAAATACTGAATAGGGGTGCCATGAAACTCATATCCAAAGCCATGTCCGCTTCCGAGGGCTTCAAGGCGAACCGCACTGCCCATCTAGACGCGCTGGCACAAGTCTCCGTCGCAGCCGAGGCCGCCCGCATGGGCGGGGGAGAGAAATCCCGGGCGCGGCACGTCTCTCGGGGCAAGATGCTGCCGCGTCGGCGGGTGGCGAACCTGTTGGACCCGGGGTCTCCGTTTCTGGAAATCGGCGCGACAGTGGCGCATGGGATGTACGGGGACGCTGCTCCTTGCGCCGGGGTCATCGCGGGGATTGGCCGGGTGCAGGGGCGCGAGGTCATGGTGGTGTGCAACGACGCCACCGTGAAGGGCGGCACCTATTACCCGATGACCGTCAAGAAACACCTGCGGGCGCAGGAGATTGCCGAGGAAAACCATCTGCCCTGTATCTATCTGGTCGACAGTGGCGGCGCGAACCTGCCCAATCAGGATGAGGTCTTTCCCGACCGCGACCACTTTGGCCGCATCTTCTACAATCAGGCGCGGATGAGCGCGAAGGGGATTGCTCAGATCGCGGTGGTGATGGGGTCGTGCACGGCGGGTGGGGCCTATGTGCCTGCGATGTCGGATGTGACGATCATCGTCAAGGAACAGGGCACGATCTTTCTGGCCGGACCGCCTCTGGTCAAGGCCGCGACGGGTGAGGTTGTGAGTTCCGAGGATCTGGGTGGTGGCGACGTGCACACTCGTCTGTCCGGCGTGGCGGATTATCTGGCTGAGGATGATGCGCATGCGCTGGCTTTGGCGCGCCGCGCGGTGGGGTCGTTGGGCGGTGCCGGGCTAAAGCCCGGCCTACGGTTTGAGGCCTCCGAGGAGCCCGCGTATGATCCTGAGGAAATTCTCGGCGTCGTCCCCGCCGATCTGCGCACGCCGTATGATATCCGCGAGGTGATTGCGCGTCTGGTCGATGGCTCTCGGTTCGATGAATTCAAGCCGCGCTTTGGCGAGACTCTGGTGACCGGGTTCGCCCATGTCAAAGGGTGCCCGGTGGGGATTATCGCCAACAATGGCGTGCTGTTTTCCGAAGCCGCCCAGAAAGGTGCGCATTTTGTCGAGCTGTGTTCGCAGCGTAAAACGCCGCTGGTCTTTCTGCAGAACATCACCGGGTTCATGGTTGGGCGGAAGTATGAAAACGAAGGTATCGCACGGCATGGGGCCAAAATGGTGACGGCTGTTGCGACGACCTCGGTGCCCAAGATCACCATGCTGGTTGGTGGTTCGTTCGGGGCGGGGAACTATGGGATGGCGGGCCGCGCCTATCAGCCTCGGTTCCTGTGGACATGGCCGAACTCGCGCATTTCGGTGATGGGGGGCGAGCAGGCCGCAGGCGTGCTGGCCACCGTCAAACGCGACGGGATCGAGCGGCAGGGAGGCACCTGGTCGCCCGAGGAGGAGGCCGAGTTTAAACGCCCGACGCTGGATATGTTCGAGGAACAGTCGCACCCGCTCTATGCCTCGGCCCGGCTTTGGGATGACGGCATCATCGACCCGCGCAAATCGCGCGATGTGCTGGCTTTGTCGCTGAGCGCCGCGCTGAATGCCCCGATTGAGGAAACACGTTTCGGCGTGTTCCGGATGTAATGATGGCAGAGAATTTTCGTCGAAAATTCTCACGTAAAATCCTTCGTCGAAGGATTTTTCACCGAGGAGGCAAAGATCGTGTTCAATAAAATTCTGATCGCCAATCGGGGTGAGATAGCGTGCCGCGTCATGGAAACCGCACAGGCGATGGGGATCTCCTGCGTTGCTGTCTATTCCGATGCGGATGCTGCCGCCAAACACGTGCAGATGGCGGATGAAGCCGTCCATATCGGTGGTGCCGCTCCGGCGGAGAGTTACCTGAAGGGCGACATGATCATTCAGGCGGCGCTCGACACAGGTGCGCAAGCGGTCCATCCGGGCTATGGGTTCCTGTCCGAAAACCCGGATTTCGTGGACGCGGTCGAGGCCGCTGGGTTGATCTTTATCGGCCCCTCGGCGGATGCGATCCGCAAGATGGGTCTCAAGGATGCCGCCAAGGTGCTGATGGAGCAGGCGGGTGTGCCCGTGGTGCCCGGCTATCACGGTGACAATCAGGACCCTGAGCATTTGGCGGGGGCGGCTGAAACCATCGGATATCCGGTGCTGATCAAGGCTGTCGCCGGTGGTGGCGGCAAGGGGATGCGGCTGGTTGAACGGCCCGAGGATTTCTCAGCGGCGCTGGACAGCGCGCAGGGCGAGGCACGTACGGCCTTTGGCAATGACGCCGTTCTGGTCGAAAAGTTCGTCGCCAAGCCCCGCCATATCGAGGTTCAGGTCTTTGGCGATGGCACCCATGCGGTGCATCTGTTCGAACGTGATTGCTCGCTGCAGCGGCGGCATCAGAAGGTGATTGAGGAGGCTCCGGCCCCTGGCATGACCGCTGAGATGCGCGAGGCGATGGGGCAGGCGGGTGTGCGCGCGGCTGAGGCGATCGGGTACAAGGGCGCGGGCACGGTTGAATTCATCGTTGATGCCTCGGACGGGCTGCGCCCGGATCGGTTCTGGTTCATGGAGATGAACACGCGCCTGCAGGTGGAACATCCTGTGACCGAGGCGATCACCGGTATCGACCTTGTGGAATGGCAATTGCGGGTTGCCTCGGGTGAAGTTTTGTCGAAGCGGCAAGAGGAATTGTCGATCAACGGCCACGCCTTTGAGGCGCGGCTTTATGCCGAGGATGTGCCCAAGGGCTTTCTGCCTGCGACAGGGACCCTGACGCATTTGCATTTTCCAACCGGATGCCGGGCCGACAGCGGCGTGCGCGCAGGAGATACGATCAGCCCCTGGTATGATCCGATGATCGCCAAGGTGATCGTGCATGGACCCACGCGTGCGGTTGCGTTGAACGGGCTTTATCGCGCCCTGCAAAGAACGGAAGTTGCCGGGACCGTCACCAATCTGGCCTTTCTCGGTGCGCTGACGCGGCATGCGGGCTTTGCCTCGGGCGACGTGGATACCGGGCTGATCGGGCGCGATCTGGACGGGCTGGTGCAAGAGCCCCCGCATTCGGCGGCCGTCAGCGTGGCGGCGGCGATGACGGCCTTGGGATTGGTTGAGACTGACGCGGAAACCGGGTTCTCGCTCTGGGCCCCGCTGCATCGTGCGGTCCAGCTGCGACAGGGGGATGAACTTTTCGATCTGGATGTGCAGGTCGAAGGACCGGTTCGGCAAATCTGGCAGGTCGGAGAGGACAGGCTGGTGGCTGAACGCAAAGCCGGAAGGTGGCTGATCGACGGCCAAGTGATGCCGCCTGTTGCCGTCAGTGGTGCCGAGATCACTGTTTTCGAAAACTACGGCCAGAGCTTTGGGATTGTTGATCCGCTGGACCGCGACACCAGCGCCGCAGGGGACACCAATGTGATCGAGGCCCCGATGCCCGGTCTGGTCAAGGCCGTCTTCGCCTCTGCCGGGCAAACGGTGCAGGAGGGTGATCGGCTGGCCATTCTGGAGGCGATGAAGATGGAACACTCTCTGCTGGCCGCGCGCGATGGCGTGGTGGCTGAGGTGCTGGCCGAAGCGGGCGCTCAGGTCGAGGCCGGCGCGGCGCTGGTGCGGTTGGAGGAGGAGTGATCTATCGCGACCGCACCGTCTGTGGCACGGTCGGGTCAGCCGTATTTGAAACGAGAAGAAGCCGGGAGGGGCGCTGAAATGGGCGAACGGGTCGAAATATTCGAGGTTGGTCCGCGGGACGGGTTGCAGAATGAGAAACGCGACATCCCGGTGGCCGAGAAAGTGGCGCTGGTGGATTGCCTGTCGCGCGCCGGGTTCAACCGGATCGAGGTGGCAAGTTTTGTCTCGCCGAAATGGGTGCCACAGATGGCAGGCAGCGCGGATGTGCTGGCGGGGATCACCCGGGCCGAAGGTGTTCGCTATGCGGCGCTGACGCCCAATATGCGAGGGTATGAGGATTCGCTGGCGGCCAATGCGGACGAAATCGCTGTGTTTGCCTCGGCCTCCGAGGGGTTTTCGAAAGCCAACATTAACGCCTCGATTGCCGAATCCATCGACCGGTTCACCCCGATCCTTGAGGCCGCGCGCCATATTGACCTGCCGGTACGCGGCTATGTCTCCTGCGTGACCGACTGCCCTTATGATGGCCCGACACCGCCAGAAAAGGTGGCCGAGGTTGCGGATCGGCTGTTCTCGCTGGGCTGCTATGAAGTGTCGCTGGGGGACACGATCGGGCAGGGTACGCCGGATACCGTCGCACATATGCTGCTGGCGGTGCGCGAGCGGGTCCCGGTGACCCGGCTGGCGGGGCATTTCCATGACACCAATGGGCGGGCCATCGACAATATTGATGCCGCCCTTGCGCTGGGCGTTCGGACTTTCGATGCGGCGGTTGGTGGTCTGGGTGGGTGCCCTTATGCGCCGGGGGCCGCAGGGAATGTCGCAACCGAAGCTGTGGTGGCGCATCTTGAGCGGCTTGGTTATCAGACCGGCCTCGACCCGGCGATTGTGGAAGAAGCGGCACAGATGGCGCGCGCCCTGCGGGCATCATGAGGGGCGCATATGTTTGAAACCATTTCGCTGAACACGGACACGCGCGGCGTCACGACGCTGACACTGGATCGTGCGGACAAGCACAACGCAATGTCGGCCAGGATGATTTCCGAACTGACACAGGCGGCCCAACAGTTGGGCGCCGACGATGCGGTCCGGGTTGTGGTGCTGACCGGTGCAGGCAAAAGTTTTTGCGCGGGCGGTGATCTGGGCTGGATGCAGGACCAGATGGCCGCCGATCCGGACACGCGGTTCACCGAGGCGCGCAAGCTGGCGGAAATGCTGCAGGCGTTGAACACCATGCCCAAGCCGTTGATCGGTGCCGTTCAGGGCAATGCGTTTGGCGGAGGCGTCGGGTTGGCCGCGGTCTGTGATGTGGCCATCGGCGTGGACAGCGTGAAAATGGGTCTGACCGAGACCCGTCTGGGCCTGATCCCGGCCACGATAGGCCCCTATGTGATTGCCCGCATGGGCGAGGCGCGCGCGCGGCGGGTGTTCATGTCGGCCCGGCTGTTTGATGCGACAGAAGCCGTCGATCTGGGCCTGCTGGCCAAGGTGGTGCCTGCGGCGGGTCTTGCCGATGCGGTTGAGGCCGAAACCCTGCCTTACCTGTCCTGCGCCCCGGGTGCTGTGGCCTCGGCCAAGGAACTGGTGCGGGCGCTTGGGCCGCGTATTGACAACACCGTCATCGACCACACGATCCGGGCACTGGTCGAACGCTGGGAGACGGATGAGGCGAAAGAGGGGATCGCGGCCTTTTTCGAGAAGAGAAAACCTGCATGGAATAGTCAGGTTTAACATGATGTTCCGCCCCGGGGGATTCGCCAAATTCGTGACCCGGTCGGGACCCTTGGCAAGCCCAGAATTAGCCCCTCGCGCGCCTGAGTTTGGTTGACCCTCTGACCCCGCGCGGATAGAGAATGTCCTGTCAACACGCCAATTGACGGCGCGCCCGCTTGGGATATGCGCAGGAAAGGAGCTATTCGTGGAAGACCTGTTGCGGGAATATCTCCCGATCCTGGTGTTTCTGGCCGTTGCTGTAGGCCTTGGAATCGTCTTGATTCTAGCGGCTGTGGTGCTTGCCGTCCGCAATCCCGACCCCGAAAAGGTCAGCGCATATGAATGCGGTTTCAACGCTTTCGATGATGCACGGATGAAGTTCGATGTCCGATTCTATCTGGTCTCGATTCTCTTCATCATCTTCGATCTGGAAATCGCCTTTCTGTTCCCCTGGGCCGTGGGCTTCAAGGACATCAGCGATGTGGGTTTCTGGTCCATGATGGTGTTCCTGGGCGTATTGACCATCGGCTTTGCCTATGAATGGAAGAAGGGGGCCCTGGAATGGGAGTGATGACGGGTGCAAACACCGCCGGCGTCGACAAGGAAGTCGCCACCCAGGCCCTGAATGCCGAGCTGCAGGACAAAGGGTTTCTGCTGACCTCGACCGAGGACATTATCAACTGGGCCCGCACCGGGTCCTTGCACTGGATGACCTTTGGTCTGGCCTGCTGCGCGGTTGAGATGATGCACACCTCGATGCCGCGTTACGATGCGGAACGGTTCGGGATTGCCCCGCGCGCCTCCCCGCGTCAGTCGGACGTGATGATCGTGGCCGGGACGCTGACCAACAAGATGGCCCCCGCGCTGCGCAAGGTCTATGACCAGATGCCCGAACCGCGCTATGTGATCTCGATGGGCTCCTGCGCCAATGGCGGCGGCTATTATCACTATTCCTATTCGGTGGTGCGCGGCTGTGACCGCGTGGTTCCGGTGGACATCTACGTCCCCGGCTGCCCTCCGACCGCCGAGGCGTTGCTGTACGGCCTGATGCAGCTGCAACGCAAAATCCGCCGCACCGGCACCATTGTCCGCTGAGGGGAGAGAGCTGATGAGCGAAGCACTCAAGGAACTCGGCGCGCAGCTGGAGTTGAAACGGACCGATTGCGTTCTGTCCTGGGACGTCACCCATGGCGAGTTGAACGTGGATGTGGCCCCGTCGAACCTGGTGGAATTCATCGAATTCCTGAAAAACGACCAGACCTGCAAATTCTCGACCCTTGTGGACATCACTGGCGTTGACTACCCAGAACGCGCGAAACGGTTTGATGTGGTCTATCACTTCCTGTCGATGTACCAGAACCAGCGCATCCGCCTGCGGGTCTCGATCCGCGAGGAAGACATGGTGCCCTCGATCGTCGACGTTCACCCCTCGGCCAACTGGTTCGAGCGTGAGGTGTTCGACATGTTCGGCATCCTGTTCTCGGGCCACCCGGACCTGCGGCGCATCCTGACCGATTATGGCTTCCGCGGTTATCCGCTGCGCAAGGATTTCCCGACCACCGGTTATACCGAGGTCCGCTATGACGAGGCGCAAAAGCGCGTGGTCTACGAGCCGGTCTCACTCGTGCAGGAATACCGTCAGTTCGATTTCATGTCCCCGTGGGAGGGCGCGAACTACATTCTGCCGGGGGATGAGAAACAGGAGTAACCATCATGTTCGAGTTCCTGATCTGGATCATTCTGGTCGTGGCGACAGTTGTGCCAATGCTCAAGCTGCTGCCACATTTCGGGATCAACA
The DNA here is from genome assembly GCF_028066395.1 of Ruegeria sp. Taxonomy (GTDB): domain Bacteria; phylum Pseudomonadota; class Alphaproteobacteria; order Rhodobacterales; family Rhodobacteraceae; genus Ruegeria. The sequence goes on along the minus strand of NZ_JALCBM010000001.1, from coordinate 39,236 downwards.
AGAACTGGGCGTATGCGTGCGTCATCTCTCCGGTGGTCATTGTCCTGCTGTGGCTGATGGCGATGAACCTGCAAGAGATGGAGCGGCGCTGACATGATGGGCGAACTGATCATTTTGGGCGCTTTGGGCGTCTTGCTTGCAGGGGCCGCTGCGAAAGCGGCCGAAGCCGAAAAGGTCCGGGTCCGGGCTGAGGCGAAGAAGAACAAACGGGGGCGTTGATGGACGGCTCAAGATACGATGACGGCAGCACGGACGCGCTGAGCGGAGAACAGAAGATCCGCAATTTCAACATCAACTTCGGCCCGCAACACCCTGCGGCACACGGGGTTCTGCGTCTGGTGCTTGAGCTGGACGGCGAGATTGTCGAGCGCTGCGATCCGCATATCGGCCTGCTGCACCGTGGCACCGAAAAGCTGATGGAAAGCCGGACGTATCTGCAGAACCTGCCGTATTTCGACCGTCTGGATTATGTGGCGCCGATGAACCAGGAACACGCATGGTGTCTGGCCATCGAAAAGCTGACCGGGGTTGAGGTGCCGCGCCGGGGTTCGCTGATCCGGGTGCTGTATTCCGAGATTGGGCGCATCCTGAACCACCTGCTGAACGTGACCACGCAGGCGATGGACGTGGGTGCTCTGACCCCGCCTCTGTGGGGCTTCGAAGAACGCGAAAAGCTCATGGTGTTCTATGAGCGTGCTTGTGGTGCCCGCCTGCACGCCGCCTATTTCCGCCCCGGTGGTGTGCATCAGGACCTGCCGCCGGAACTGCTGGACGATATCGAGGCGTGGAGCCACGAAT
>NZ_JALCBM010000001.1:31794-38338 GCF_028066395.1 Ruegeria sp. | reverse complement strand
CATCAGGACCTGCCGCCGGAACTGCTGGACGATATCGAGGCGTGGAGCCACGAATTCCCCGCTGTTCTCGATGATATCGACGGGCTGCTGACCGAAAACCGCATCTTCAAACAGCGTAACGCCGATATTGGCATCGTGACCGAGGATGACATCCAGAAATACGGCTTCTCGGGCGTGATGGTGCGCGGATCGGGTCTGGCCTGGGATTTGCGCCGCGCGCAGCCCTATGAATGCTATGACGAGTTCGAATTCCAGATCCCTGTCGGCAAGAACGGTGACTGCTACGACCGTTATCTCTGCCGCATGGAAGAGATGCGCCAGTCTCTGCTGATCATCCGTCAGGCCATCGCCAAAATCCGCGACTGCCCCGGTGACGTTCTGGCGCGCGGTAAGATCACCCCGCCGAAACGCTCGGACATGAAGACCTCGATGGAAAGCCTGATCCATCACTTCAAGCTGTATACCGAAGGTTTCCACGTCCCCGCAGGCGAGGTCTATGCCGCCGTCGAGGCCCCCAAGGGCGAATTCGGCGTCTATCTGGTCGCCGACGGCACCAACAAACCCTACCGCGCCAAACTGCGCGCGCCGGGCTTCCTGCATCTGCAAGCCATGGACCACGTCGCCGGAGGCCACCAACTGGCTGATGTCGCCGCCATCATCGGCACCATGGACGTTGTGTTCGGGGAGATTGACCGGTGACCAAGGCCGCTCTGATCCTCGGCATGGCAACGGCCCTTTGCTCAGCAGGTGCAACCGCTGCGCCGCATCCGACGGCTCAGGTGCTGGATGTGATGCGGGAAAACGCGTGTCGTCTGAATACGGCGGATGCCGAAAGCGCCTTTGCCGTGCGTGGATTGACGCCTGAAGATGTCAGTGACGTGGTCAACGGCTGGGCCGAGCAAGGGCTGGCCGGATTGGATGGCCCGTTTTTCGAGATCGCTCCGGCGATTTGCGGCGCACATGGTCTGGCCGCAGAAGATACCGAGGGCCGCACGGACGCGCTGTTTGATTTCGTGCGCCACAACGGGTGCCGTATGGGTGAAGAAGAGGCCGAGATCAAACTGCGGCCTGCCGGTTTCACCAAGGCCGAAACCCCGGAACTGATTGAGAACCTGATCGCCGACGGTCGTGCCCGGCAGGAAGACCCTTACATAATCGTGATTGGAGATGCCTGCTAATGCTGCGCCGTCTGCACCCCGAACAACCCGATAGCTTTGCCTTCACCGCTGCCAACCAGCAATGGGCCGAAGCGCAGATCACCAAATACCCCGAAGGCCGTCAGGCCAGCGCGGTCATTCCTTTGCTGTGGCGCGCGCAAGAGCAGGAGGGCTGGCTGAGCCGCCCGGCGATTGAATCCGTCGCCGATCTGTTGGGCATGGCCTATATCCGCGTGCTTGAGGTGGCCTCGTTCTACTTCATGTTTCAGCTTCAACCGGTTGGATCGGTGGCACATATTCAGGTCTGCGGCACGACCTCCTGCATGATCTGCGGGGCCGAGGATCTGATTGCGGTCTGCAAGGAAAAGATCGCCGCCAAGCCGCATGAGCTGTCTGCTGATGGCAAGCTGAGCTGGGAAGAGGTGGAATGCCTGGGCTCATGCACCAATGCACCGATGGCGCAGATCGGCAAAGACTACTACGAGGACCTGACCGCCGAGAGTTTCGGCAAGATCATCGACGATCTGGCGGCGGGTAGAGTGCCAGCGCCGGGCCCTCAGAACGGGCGCTATGCGGCGGAGCCGTTGAAAGGGCTGACCAGCCTGACCGATCATGAGGCTGGGAAACCCCAGTACAATGCCAGTGTTGAATTGGCGACCGGGCTGGGCGACACGATCAAGCGCATTGATGGCACCGAGGTTCCGATCCTGACCCCGTGGCTGGGCAAGGATGGTAAACAGGCTGGTGCCTCGGCGGCGGCCAAACCTCCGAAAGCGCCGGAAGCCCCGAAACCTGCGGTGAAGCAGGCGGCTGAGGCGAAGGCCAAGGCTGACGTCAAGGAAGACCAGCCCGAGACGCTGACCGAGGCGCGGGATGGCAAAGCGGATGATCTGAAGTTGCTGAAAGGCGTCGGGCCGAAGCTGGAGCAGACGCTGAACGAGTTGGGTTTCTATCACTTTGACCAGATTGCAGCCTGGACGCCCGCGCATGTGGCCTGGGTTGACGCAAGGCTCAAATTCAAGGGCCGGATCGAACGGGACGGCTGGATCGAACAGGCCGGAAAGCTGGCGGCGGGCGAGGAAACCGAGTTCGCCAAACGTGCCAAGGAAGACGGCACATACAAAGACTAGACGCATGCCCATACAGGGCATCAGGATGAGATGGACAAGGACAGGGAACAGGCCATAGCCCGAAAGGGCCGACATATCGGCATCGTCATCGCGGTGACGATGGTGCTGTGGCTTGCCATGACATTGTTCATCGGCCCCGCGCTGGGAATGCCGGGGCGTTATGCGCTGCTGTTTGATTTTGCCGCTCTGGCAGGGTTCATCTATGCGGGCGTCAACATTTTTCAACTCTGGCGCATGCGTCAGGATAGCCAAGGGTAGCGAGCGATGCTGAAGGATCAGGACAGGATCTTTACCAACATCTACGGGATGCATGAGCGTACTCTGCGCGGCGCGCAGGCCCGGGGGCATTGGGACGGCACCGCTGGCCTGATCGAAAAGGGCCGCGACTGGATCATCCAGACGATGAAGGATTCTGGTCTGCGCGGTCGCGGCGGGGCGGGTTTCCCGACCGGCCTGAAATGGTCGTTCATGCCCAAGGAAAGCGATGGCCGTCCGTCTTATCTGGTGGTGAACGCGGACGAATCCGAGCCCGGCACCTGTAAAGACCGTGAGATCATGCGCCACGATCCGCATACGCTGATCGAGGGCTGTCTGATCGCGTCCTTCGCGATGAACGCGCATACCTGCTACATCTACCTGCGCGGCGAATATATCCGCGAGCGTGAGGCGCTACAGGCAGCGATTGACGAGGCCTATGATGCCGGTTTGCTGGGCAAGAACGCCGCCGGTTCGGGCTGGGATTTCGACCTGTTCCTGCATCATGGGGCAGGGGCGTATATCTGCGGCGAGGAAACCGCGCTGATCGAAAGCCTTGAGGGTAAGAAGGGCATGCCGCGGATGAAACCTCCGTTCCCGGCGGGTGCGGGGCTGTATGGCTGCCCGACCACGGTGAACAATGTGGAATCCATCGCCGTTGTACCGACCATCCTGCGGCGCGGTGCCGACTGGTTCGCGGGGTTTGGTCGTCAGAACAACGCGGGCACCAAGCTGTTTGCGATCTCGGGCCATGTGAACAACCCCTGTGTCGTTGAAGAGGCGATGTCGCTGTCTTTTGAAGACCTGATCGAGACCCATTGCGGCGGCATTCGCGGCGGTTGGGACAACCTGCTGGCGGTGATCCCGGGTGGTTCGTCGGTTCCCTGCGTGCGCGGTGAGAACATGCGCGACGCCATCATGGATTTCGACTATCTGCGGGGTGAGCTGGGCTCGGGCCTTGGGACGGCGGCGGTGATCGTGATGGACAAGTCCACCGATATCGTCAAAGCGATCTGGCGGTTGTCGAAATTCTACAAACATGAAAGCTGCGGCCAGTGTACGCCCTGCCGGGAAGGCACCGGCTGGATGATGCGGGTGATGGATCGTCTGGTGCGCGGCGAGGCCGAACTGGAAGAGATCGACATGCTGTTCGATGTGACCAAACAGGTCGAAGGCCACACGATCTGCGCGCTTGGTGATGCGGCGGCCTGGCCCATTCAGGGCCTGATCCGCAACTTCCGGGAAGAGATCGAAGATCGCATCAAGGCCCAGAAATCGGGCCGTATGGGTGCGATGGCAGCGGAGTAAACCTTATGGAAGTCTACGCCGAATATTCACACGCAATCGCCTCGGTGGTGATTTTTACCCTGATCGTGCTGGTCATGGCCCCATTCTCAGCGCTGGCCAAGCAGGGCAAGGGGTTGGCCCCGGGGGCGACCCCGGAACAAGATTACGCGGACAAGGCGTATCGCCTGAACCGCGCCTATCTGAATGGAACCGAAACGCTGCCGGCGTTTCTGACCGTGACGGTAGCGGCGATTTTGCTGGGGGCCAGCCCGTTCTGGGTCAATCTGCTGGCATCCGTGGCGCTGTTGGCGCGCATTGTCATGCTGGTTGTTCACCTGCGCGGGATCGGCAGACCCAATAGCGGCCTGCGGTCGGTCTTTTACGTGCTGGGCTGGGCCTGCATGGTGATCCTTGGCCTGATGTCTCTGGTGGCGGCGTTCTGATGCGGGATTTCAAGACAACTGCATTTCCGGGCGTTCTGGCGGCCCTGTTGCTGGTTTCGGCCTGCGGTGGTTCCGGCGCGACCAGCGACCGGCTGCTGTTTGACGGCAAATCGTTCCGTGCCAGTGCCAAACCGGTGGATAAAAAGGCCGCTCCGGGCCAGTTCCGGGTAACGGTCAGCGGCGTGTCGGCCTCGCTTGATGGCGCGCGCGAGGCGGGGCGGCATGAAGGCACGCGGTTCTGCATTCAGAATTTCGGCTCATCCCGCATTGTCTGGACCGTCGGCCCGGATACCGAGCCGCAAAAGCTGCGCATCGAGAAGGATAAGCTGACCTTTGCAGGAACCTGCCAGCGCCCATGAGCCGGAGTCGCGCATATCCGCCTGCTGCACCGGGCCTGCTATTGCATAGCGACCGGTCCACGTTTCGTCTTGGAGGGACCAAGATGAAAGGAAAACGCATGTCTGTTGTGAAATCGCTTGCCCTGATCACTGCCTTGACACTGCCCGCCATGGCCGCGGCCAAACCGCCCTTGAGGGATGTCAAAGAGATCGACAACGAACTCTACTACATCGCCATCGCAAACGAGATTTCGGAATATTGCCCGTCGATCAGCGGGCGCCGGATGAAGGCGATCGGAGTGATGTGGGGGCTGCGCAACACGGCCAACAAGATGGGCTATTCGGACAGTGAAATCCGGGCCTATGTGGAATCGGATGCCGAAAAAGACCGGATGCGCGCCAAGGGCGAGGCCTATCTGGCGCAGCATGGCGTCAGCTACGGGAACCCGAACTCATTCTGCACGCTGGGACGGGCGGAAATCGAAAGAAACAGCGCTATCGGCGTGTATTTGAAGGCAAACTAGATGATCTCGGGCATCAACATCTTGAAAACGGGAGGGGCGGCCAGCTTGCTGATCGCCCTCTCGGGATGTGATGTGCCGACACCCGAAGAACGGCGGCAACAGGCCGAGCGCGCCTTGGACGCGCGGGTCGTGATTCCGGCTGAGCGGAAGCAATACGAACAGGCGCAATTTGCGGCGGCTCAGATTGCCGGGCGATGCAAATCTCTGTCGTACAGCAGGCGTTATGCTGAAAAGGCGGATCAGGAAATCGCTGCGAAATACCCGGTTGAGCTTGACGAAGACGGAACCTCACCCGACAGCGTCACGCTGAAGGAATATCTGGAAAACACCGTGGCCGAGGGTCGCGAATACTGGAAAAAGATCGGACTTCCCCAGGGGGACAACAATTCCGAGGAAGTCTATTGCGCTGTTGGCCAGCGTGAAATTGCAAATGGAACGCAGCTGGGTGCGTTTCTGAGAAGGAAGTAAGATGTCTGACCTCCGCAAGATCAATATCGATGGGCAGGAAATCGAAGTCGATGGTGCGATGACCCTGATCCAGGCTTGTGAGCAAGCCGGGGTCGAAGTGCCCCGCTTTTGCTATCACGAGCGTCTGTCGATTGCCGGGAACTGCCGGATGTGTCTGGTTGAGGTTGTGGGCGGCCCGCCGAAACCCGCCGCCTCATGCGCGATGCAGGTGCGTGACCTGCGCCCGGGGCCGGAAGGTCAGGCGCCGGTGGTCAAGACGAACTCGCCCATGGTCAAGAAGGCCCGCGAAGGGGTGATGGAGTTCCTGCTGATCAACCACCCGCTGGACTGCCCGATCTGCGATCAGGGCGGCGAGTGTGACTTGCAGGATCAGGCGATGGCTTATGGTCTGTCGGGCACGCGCTTCAAGGAAGCCAAGCGGGCGGTGGATGATCTGGACCTCGGTCCACTGGTCGGCACCGCGATGACCCGTTGCATTTCCTGCACCCGTTGTGTGCGGTTCACGACCGAGGTCGCCGGGATCACTCAGATGGGTCAGACCGGGCGTGGCGAAGATGCCGAGATCACCTCGTACCTGAACCAGACGCTCGATTCTAACATGCAGGGCAATATCATCGACCTCTGCCCGGTTGGGGCGCTGACGTCGAAACCTTATGCCTTTACCGCGCGCCCGTGGGAACTGACCAAGACCGAGAGCATCGACGTGATGGACGCCTTGGGGTCAAACATCCGCGTGGACACCAAAGGGCGCGAAGTGATGCGTTTCCTGCCGCGTAACCATGATGGCGTGAACGAGGAATGGATCAGCGACAAGACCCGGTTCGTCTGGGATGGTTTGCGCCGTCAGCGTCTGGATCGCCCTTATGTACGTGAAAACGGCAAGTTGCGCCCGGCCACATGGCCTGAGGCGCTGACCAAAGCCGCCGAGGCGCTGAAAGGGGC
>NZ_JALCBM010000001.1:29581-31694 GCF_028066395.1 Ruegeria sp. | reverse complement strand
GCGGATGTGATCTATAACCTCGGCGCGGATGAGGTTGAGATCGGCGACGGTGCCTTTGTGATCTACCAAGGCAGCCATGGCGACCGGGGCGCGCACCGCGCCGACGTGATCCTGCCGGGCGCGGCCTATACCGAGGAAAACGGCTTGTTCGTGAACACCGAAGGCCGCCCGCAACTGGCCATGCGCGCCGGGTTTGCACCGGGTGAGGCCAAGGAAAACTGGGCCATCCTGCGCGCCTTGTCCGCAGAACTGGGCGCCACGCTGCCCTACGACTCGCTGGCGCAACTGCGCAGCGCGCTGATCGAGGCGGTGCCGCATCTGGCCCGCATCGACGAAGTGATCGAGAATGAAGTTCAGGCACTGGATGCAGGCCCGCTGGGTACGGCCACCTTCCGCAACGCGGTCAAGGATTTCTACCTGACCAACCCGATTGCCCGCGCCTCGCAACTGATGGCCGAATTGTCGGCACAGGCGCAGGCGCGCAAGGCTGAAAAGATCGCGGCGGAATGAACCGGGCTGCGGTCATATCACGTGCTGATCCGCGCGCCGTGCCGATGGGCATCGTCGCGCGGGAAATGCGTGAGGAACTGAACAAAAAGGGTGGCGCTATGACGGCAGATGCTGTTTACACCAACGCGCCGACCCAGCCGCTGAATGCGCAGGCACCTGGCCTTTGCATCACACGCGGACAACGGAATACCCACGGTGTGAGGACCAATGGCTGAATTCTTTAACACCCCAGGCGGAATAGCCATCATCATTCTGGCGCAAGTGCTTGCAGTTGTTGCCTTTGTGATGATATCGCTGCTGTTCCTCGTCTATGGCGACCGCAAGATCTGGGCCGCTGTCCAGATGCGCCGCGGCCCCAACGTGGTCGGCGTCTATGGCCTGCTGCAATCGGTGGCTGACGCGCTGAAATATGTGGTGAAAGAGGTCGTCATCCCCGCCGGGGCCGATCGCGCCGTGTTCATCCTTGCCCCGCTGACCAGCTTCGTTCTGGCGATGATCGCCTGGGCGGTGATCCCGTTCAACGATGGCTGGGTTCTGTCGGACATCAACGTCGCCATCCTCTATGTCTTCGCCGTGTCCTCATTGGAGGTTTATGGCGTGATTATGGGCGGTTGGGCGTCGAACTCAAAGTACCCGTTCCTGGGTTCGCTGCGCTCTGCGGCGCAGATGATCTCGTATGAGGTCTCCATCGGCCTGATCATCATCGGAGTGATCCTCTCGACCGGGTCGATGAATTTCGGCGACATCGTGCGGGCGCAGGATGGCGGGTTGGGCCTGTTCAGCTGGTACTGGCTGCCGCATTTCCCGATGGTGTTCCTGTTCTTCATCTCGGCGCTGGCCGAAACCAACCGCCCGCCCTTTGACCTGCCCGAGGCGGAATCGGAACTGGTTGCGGGCTATCAGGTCGAATACTCGGCCACGCCTTTCCTGCTGTTCATGGCCGGTGAATACATCGCCATCTTCCTGATGTGCGCCCTGACCACGCTGCTGTTCTTCGGCGGCTGGCTGTCGCCGATCCCGGGCCTGCCCGACGGCGTGCTGTGGATGGTCGCCAAGATGGCGTTCTTCTTCTTCCTCTTCGCGATGGTCAAGGCGATCACGCCCCGCTACCGCTATGACCAGCTGATGCGTCTGGGCTGGAAAGTCTTCCTGCCGTTCTCGCTGGCCTGGGTGGTCTTCGTGGCCTTTGCGGCGAAATTCGACTGGTTCTGGGGCGCGTTCGCGCGTTGGGGCGTAGGAGGCTGATCATGACCCAAATCGACTACACCCGCGCTGCCAAATACTTCCTTCTGCAGGACTTTTGGGTCGGCATGAAGCTGGGGCTGAAGTATTTCTTCGCCCCCAAGGCCACCGTGAACTATCCGCACGAAAAAGGTCCTCTGTCCCCTCGTTTTCGGGGTGAGCATGCCCTGCGCCGCTACCCGAACGGTGAAGAACGCTGCATCGCCTGCAAACTCTGCGAGGCGGTCTGCCCGGCCCAAGCCATCACCATCGACGCCGAACCGCGCGAAGACGGCAGCCGCCGCACCACGCGCTATGACATTGACATGACCAAATGCATCTATTGCGGCTTCTGCCAAGAGGCCTGCCCGGTCGATGCCAT
>NZ_JALCBM010000001.1:23774-29481 GCF_028066395.1 Ruegeria sp. | reverse complement strand
CCGTTCGAGCTGATGATGCGCCAAGCTCAGGACATGGCCAAGGCGATGAACCCGGCGATGGAGAATTTCTCGCCCAAAGGGTTCGAGGCGCTGTGGCCGACCATGCCGAAAGAGGTCATGGAGATGATGTTCGGCAACACCGTCAACAAAGACGGGCTGGATGCCAAGACCCGCCTGCTGCTGACGCTGGCCGGGCTGACCTGTCAGGGCGCGCAGGCGGATTCGGCGGTGCGTCAGACCGTGCGCCACGCGCTGGAAGCGGGTGCCAAGAAACAAGAGATCGTGGAAACGATCGGTCAGATGTCGGTCTTTGCCGGCATCCCGGCCATGACCCGCGCGCTGGATCTGGCGCAAGAGGTCATGGGCGATAACGAGGATGAGGATCAATGACCGTCTTTGCCTTCTATCTGTTTGCCATCAGTGCCATCACCGGCGGCCTGTTCACGGTGATCAGCCGCCAGCCGGTGCACTCGGTGCTGTGGCTGATTTTGGCGTTCCTGTCCTCGGCGGGGCTGTTCGTGCTGCTGGGGGCCGAGTTCGTGGCGATGCTGCTGATCATCGTCTACGTGGGCGCGGTCGCGGTTCTGTTCCTGTTCGTGGTGATGATGCTGGACGTGGACTTTGCCGAGCTCAAGGCCGAGATGGCGCGTTATATGCCGCTGGCCCTGCTGATCGGTCTGGTCATCCTGATGCAGTTCGTCATGGCCTTCGGCGCATGGGACAGCGCGCAAGGGGCCGCCGCCAATCTGGCGCAACCGGTCCCGGCGGACCGGCATAACACCGAGGCGCTGGGCGTCATCCTTTACGATCAATACTTCCTTCTGTTCCAACTGGCGGGTCTGATCCTGCTGGTGGCGATGATCGGTGCCATCGTTTTGACGCTGCGCCACCGTCAGGACATCAAGCGTCAGGACATCATCGGCCAGATGATGCGCGACCCGGCCAAGGCGATGGAGTTGAAGGACGTAAAACCGGGGCAGGGGTTGTGATGCGCAGCACGGCCCTAGTAATATTTTTGTTTCTGTTTGCGTCAGGTGCCGCTGCTCAAGCTTGTTCGCTTACAGCTTTAAAGGAAAACTTCGAAAAGCTGGTAGTCGAAAAAAGCTGTGCCTTCAGTAAGGGTGGTCGCAAAAAGTATGACACATTCAGCGGAGAGCCAGTGATAGATTTGGGCAACGGACATATCGCTCAAAAACTTATTACTGGGACGAATTGTATGAGTCGGCTGAACCTATTCGTTTCTGATTGTTCAACCGGCCAAGGTATTGTCGTATTCGGTAAGCGTGTAGGGCCAGTGAAAAAGAGTGACGAATCTGGTCATAAAACAGTGTCTTCTGCGCAAGGGCCTGATGCGACTATCGACCTCTTACAAGAACCGTTAGGACCCTTGGGTTTGAATTCGCAAACAACTCTTTTGGACGTGAGGCGCACTTCAATCGAGCACAACTACCGCGCTGAAACTAATTTGCGGTGGTTCTTCAGTAGGCACGAAACGCGCAAGCGCATCGACTACACCTGTGGCTGCAAACTCTACTACCCCGACTCGCCAGGAGCGAAGCTATGATCGGACTTGAACACTATCTTACGGTCGCGGCGACGCTGTTCGTCATCGGCATCTTCGGTCTCTTCCTGAACCGCAAGAACGTCATCATCCTGCTGATGAGCATCGAACTGATGCTGCTGGCGGTGAATATCAACCTCGTGGCGTTTTCCAGTTTCCTCGGCGATCTGGTCGGGCAGGTGTTTACGCTGTTCGTACTGACCGTTGCGGCGGCCGAGGCGGCGATTGGTCTGGCCATTCTGGTCTGTTTCTTCCGCAACCGTGGCACCATCGCGGTTGAAGACGTCAATATGATGAAGGGGTAAGGGAACATGGAAACCACCATCCTCTTTGCCCCGCTGGTGGGCGCAATCCTTTGCGGGTTCGGCTGGAAGTTCATTGGCGAGAAAGCCGCCATGTGGACCGCCACGGGCCTGCTGTTTCTGGCCTGTCTGCTGTCCTGGGTCGTGTTCCTGACCTTCGACGGGGTGACCCAGCAGATCGAGATTCTGCGCTGGATCGAGAGCGGCTCGCTGTCGACAAGCTGGGCCATCCGTCTGGACCGTCTGACCGCGATCATGCTGATCGTTGTGACGACCGTCTCGGCGCTCGTGCATCTGTATTCCTTCGGCTACATGGATCACGACCCGCAATGGCGCGAGGGTGAGAGCTATAAGCCGCGCTTCTTTGCCTATCTGTCGTTCTTCACCTTCGCCATGCTGATGCTGGTGACGGCGGATAATCTGGTGCAGATGTTCTTTGGCTGGGAAGGCGTGGGCGTCGCGTCCTACCTGCTGATCGGGTTCTATTACCGCAAACCGAGCGCCAATGCGGCCGCGATGAAGGCGTTCATCGTCAATCGGGTGGGGGATTTCGGCTTTGCCTTAGGCATCTTTGCGCTGTTCTTCCTGACCGACAGTATCAATTTCTCGGACATTTTCGCCTCTGCACCCACGCTGGCAGAGACGCAGTTGACGTTCCTGTGGGGTGAATGGACCGCGATTGAGGTGATCTGTGTGCTGCTCTTCATCGGCGCGATGGGGAAATCGGCGCAGTTGATCCTGCACACCTGGCTGCCGGACGCGATGGAAGGCCCGACCCCAGTGTCGGCCCTGATCCACGCGGCGACCATGGTGACGGCGGGTGTGTTCCTTGTCTGTCGCATGTCTCCGCTGATGGAGTTCGCGCCGGGCGCGACCGGGTTCATCACCTTCCTTGGGGCCTCGACCGCGTTCTTTGCCGCGACCGTGGGTCTGGTGCAGACCGATATCAAGCGCGTCATCGCCTATTCGACCTGTTCGCAGTTGGGCTACATGTTCGTGGCTGCGGGCGTCGGCATGTATTCGGCGGCGATGTTCCACCTGCTGACGCATGCGTTTTTCAAGGCGCTGCTGTTCCTTGGTGCCGGTTCGGTGATCCACGCCATGCATCACGAGCAGGAGATGACCGAATACGGCGGGCTGCGGAAGAAAATCCCCTATACCTTCTGGGCGATGATGATCGGCACGCTGGCCATCACCGGCGTGGGCATCCCGCTGACCACTTTTGGTTTCGCCGGGTTCCTGTCCAAGGATGCCATCATCGAAAGCGCCTTTGCCGGTGGCACGGGTTACGCCTTCTGGATGCTGGTGATCGCGGCGATGTTCACCTCGTTCTATAGCTGGCGTCTGATCTTCCTGACCTTCTATGGTGAGCCGCGCGGGGACAAGCATACCCATGACCATGCGCATGAAAGCCCGATGGTCATGCTGATCCCGCTGGGGGTTCTGTCGCTGGGGGCCGTGTTCTCGGGCATGCTGTGGTACAACCAGTTCTTTGGCCACACGGACAAGGTCGGCAAGTTCTATGGCATCCCGGTGGCCGAGGCCGGAGCGGACGCGTCGCACGGGACCGATCAGGCGGATGCCGATCATGGCGATACGAGCCATGATGAGGCGTCCAGCACCGATGCAGGCCATGCCGCTGAGGACACTCATGGCGAAGCGGCCGCGTATGGCAGTGATCACCACTATGTCTTTGCCGGTCAACCGGGTGAGGGCGCGCTGTATATCGCGCCGGACAACCATGTTCTGGATGACGCGCATGCGGCTCCGAAATGGGTCAAGGTCTCGCCCTTTGTGGCCATGCTGCTGGGCTTTGTCGTGGCCTATTGGTTCTACATCGTGAACACCTCGCTGCCCGCGCGTCTGGCGGCGAACCAGCGTCCGCTGTACCTGTTCCTGCTGAACAAGTGGTATTTTGACGAGATTTACGATGCGGTCTTCGTCAAACCCACCGTGGCGCTTGGCCGGTTCCTGTGGAAGCGCGGTGATGGCAACACCATCGATGGCTTCCTGAACGGGGTCGCGATGGGCATTGTTCCCTTCTTCACCCGCCTCGCAGGCAAGGCACAGACGGGCTACATCTTTACTTACGCCTTCTGGATGGTTCTGGGTATCGCTGCCCTGATCACCTGGATGTCGATCGGCGGAGGCGCACACTAATGGACAATATCCTATCTATTGTCACCTTCATCCCCGCCATCGCAGCAGGCATCCTGGCCCTGTTCCTGCATGGTGAGGACGCAGCCGCGCAGCGCAACGCCAAATGGGTGGCGCTGGTTGCGACGACTGTGACCTTTCTGGTCTCGATCGGCATCTATACCGGCTTTGATCCGTCCAACACCGGCTTCCAGATGGTGGAAGAGGGTGAATGGCTGCTGGGCCTGAAATACAAGATGGGCGTGGACGGCATCAGCGTGCTGTTCGTGCTGCTAACCACCTTCATCATGCCGCTGACCATTCTGGCCAGCTGGCAGGTGACGGATCGGGTCAAGGAATACATGATCGCCTTCCTGCTGCTGGAAACGCTGATGCTGGGCGTGTTCATGGCGCTGGATCTGGTGCTGTTCTACCTGTTCTTCGAGGCAGGTCTGATCCCGATGTTCCTGATCATCGGCATTTGGGGCGGGGCGAACCGCATCTACGCCAGCTTCAAGTTCTTCCTTTATACCTTCCTCGGCTCGGTGCTGATGCTGGTGGCGATGGTGGCGATGTATTCCGATGCGGGCACCACGGATATCGAGGCGCTGATGAACCATCAGTTCTCCTCCGAAGGGTTCAGCGTTCTGGGCATCTATATCGTTGGCGGCTTGCAGACGCTGATGTTCCTGGCGTTCTTCGCCAGCTTCGCAGTGAAGATGCCGATGTGGCCGGTTCACACCTGGCTGCCGGATGCGCACGTGCAGGCGCCCACGGCGGGCTCGGTCGTGCTGGCCGCGATCCTGCTGAAGATGGGCGGCTATGGCTTCCTGCGGTTCAGCCTGCCGATGTTCCCTGTGGGCTCGGCAGTGATGACCGATGTGGTGCTGTGGATGTCGGCGATTGCGGTGGTCTATACCTCACTGGTGGCGCTGGTGCAGGAGGATATGAAAAAGCTGATCGCCTATTCCTCGGTCGCGCATATGGGCTTTGTGACCATGGGGATTTTCGCGGCGAACCAGCAGGGCATTGACGGGGCGATCTTCCAGATGCTCAGCCACGGATTCATTTCGGCGGCGCTGTTCCTGTGTGTCGGCGTGATCTACGACCGGATGCACACCCGCGATATCGAGGCTTATGGTGGTCTGGTCATCCGCATGCCCGCTTATGCGCTGGTCTTCATGCTGTTCACCATGGCCAATGTCGGCCTGCCGGGGACGTCGGGTTTTGTCGGCGAATTCCTGACCCTGATGGGGGCCTTCCAGGTCAACACTTGGGTGACGGCGGTGGCCGCGACCGGTGTGATCTTCTCGGCCGGTTATGCGCTGTGGCTCTATCGCCGGGTGGTCTTTGGCGATTTGATCAAAGAAAGCCTGAAAGCCATCACCGACATGAGTTCGCGCGAGCGGTTGATCTTTGCGCCGCTGATCGTGATGACCATTCTGTTGGGCATCTACCCGTCGCTGGTGACCGATGTGATCGGACAATCCACCGCCGCGCTGATTTCGAACTATGACACGGCTCTGGCCGCGGCTGAGGCCGCGACCCAGACGGCCGCATCGCATTAAGGGGGCTTTGGAGACATGATCCAGGCTGATCTGACTGTAATCCTGCCGGAAATCGTTCTGGCCGTCTATGCGATGGTGGCGCTGATCGGGGCGGTCTACACCAGCAAGGACGGGCTGGCACCGGTGCTGGTCTGGGCGAC
>NZ_JALCBM010000001.1:0-23674 GCF_028066395.1 Ruegeria sp. | reverse complement strand
TCGGGGCGGTCTACACCAGCAAGGACGGGCTGGCACCGGTGCTGGTCTGGGCGACCGCGGGGCTGATGGCGCTGCTGGCGATTTGGATTGCCACCAATGGTGACGGCACCAACGTGGCTTTCAACGGCATGTTCGTCGATGACGGCTTTGCCCGCTTTGCCAAAGTCGCAATCCTGCTGTCCGCCGCCGCTGTGCTGCTAATGAGTCAGGAGTATATGGCCCGTCGCGACCTGCTGCGGTTCGAATACCCTCTGCTGGTCGCACTGGCGGCTGTCGGCATGATGATGATGGTCAGTGCCGGGGACCTGATGTCGCTGTATATGGGGTTGGAGCTGCAATCCCTGTCGCTTTACGTTGTGGCCGCGCTGCGCCGCGATAGCGCGAAATCGACTGAGGCGGGCTTGAAGTACTTCGTGCTGGGCGCGCTTAGCTCGGGGCTGTTGTTGTACGGCGCGTCGCTGGTTTACGGCTTCACCGGCACCACGCTGTTCTCGGGCATTATCCAGACGGTGCATCACGACGATATCTCGGTCGGGTTGCTATTTGGTCTGGTCTTCCTGATCTCGGGTCTGGCCTTCAAGGTTTCCGCCGTTCCGTTCCACATGTGGACACCGGATGTGTACGAAGGCTCACCCACGCCGATCACCGCTTTCTTTGCCACCGCGCCGAAATTGGCGGCGATGGCGCTGTTCGCTCGCCTGCTGCATGACGCGTTCGGAGGGGTCGTGAAGGATTGGCAGCAGGTGATCGTGCTGCTTTCCGTCCTGTCGATGCTGCTGGGCGCGGTTGCGGCTATCGGGCAGCGGGACATCAAGCGGCTGATGGCGTTTTCGTCCATTGCCCATATGGGGTACGCGCTGATCGGTCTGGCCGCGGGGACGGAACTGGGCGTCAAGGCGATGCTGATGTATCTGGCGATCTATGTGACCATGAATATAGGCACCTTCGCCTTTATCCTGATGATGGAACGGGACGGCAAGCCCGTCACCGATATCGACGCGCTGCGGCAATATTCGAAACGTGATCCGGGCAAGGCGCTGGCCGTGCTGATCCTGATGTTCAGCCTTGCGGGTGTGCCGCCAATGCTGGGCTTTTTCGCCAAGTTCGGCGTCTGGCAGGCCGGTGTGGATGCGGGGCTGACCGGTCTGGTCATCGTCTCGGCGATCTCGTCGGTTATCGGTGCCTTCTATTACCTGCGGATCGTGTTCTACATGTATTTCGGGGCCGAGAACGAAGATCCGATCGAGACCCGATCCTCCCCCGTTCTGTGGGGTGCCCTGATGGGGTCGGCGGCGCTGATGCTGATCGGCGTGTTCTACCAGTTCGGGATCGAGGGCGCGGCGGCCGCTGCCGCGACAACGCTTGTCAACTGATCTTTGGTCAGTGCTAACCAGAGGGGCTCGGTCACTTGACCGGGCCTTTTTGAGATGAGCGATTGGCCGCAGGGATACGGCCTGCACGTTCTGCAAGAGGTCGACAGCACCCTGAACGAGGCCGCGCGGATCGCCCCCACGGCAGCGGGTCCGGTCTGGATCATGGCCCATCACCAGACCGCAGCACGCGGGCGGCGGGGTCGGGAGTGGAACAACCCCAAGGGCAATCTGGCCGCGACCTTGTTGATGCGCCCCGATGGTGACCCGGAACAGGCGGCGCTGCGCAGCTTTGTTGCCGCTCTGGCGCTGTTTGACGCCTGCGTCGCGGTTACGGGCCGTGCGGCGGGTTTGACGCTGAAATGGCCCAATGATGTACTGCTGAATGGCGGCAAGCTGGCCGGGATATTGCTGGAAAGCACCGGGCAGGGGCGCGGTGTTTCGCATCTGGCCATCGGCATCGGCGTCAACCTGTCCGAGGCCCCCGGCGCCGATATGGTCGAACCGGGCGCTGTGCGTCCCGTATCCCTGCTATCGGAGACCGGCGCGCTGGTCACACCGCAGGATTTCCTGACCGAACTCGCCGCCGCTTTTGCAAGGTATGAAACCCAGTTCACCACCTACGGGTTCGAACCGATCCGCACCGCCTGGCTGTCCCGCGCGGCCCGCCTGGGCGAGGTCATCACCGCCCGCACCGCAACGTCAGAAACCGTTGGCACGTTCGAGACGGTAGACGCGACCGGCAACCTTGTCCTAAACACCGCCAAGGGCCGCGTCAGCATACCGGCGGCGGATGTGTATTTCTGAAAGGGGCAGGGCATGCTTCTGGCGATTGATTGCGGCAATACCAATACCGTTTTCTCGATCTGGGACGGCGAACAATTCCTGTGCACCCTGCGCACCTCGACCCACCATTCGCGCACGGCGGATGCGTATTTCACATGGTATTCGACGCTGGTGAAACATTACGGGATCGAGGCGGACATCTCGGACGTGATCATCTCGTCCACCGTGCCGCGCGTGGTGTTCAACCTGCGGGTTTTTGCGGATCGGTTCTTTGGCTGCCGCCCGCTGGTTGTGGGCAAACCCGAATGCCTGCTGCCGGTCAATCCCCGCATTGACGAGGGCACGGTGCCCGGCCCGGACCGGCTGGCCAATGCCGCCGGGGCCTTTGACCGGCATGGTGGCAATGTTGTCGTGGTCGATTTCGGCACCGCCACCAATTTCGACGTTGTGGCAGCAGATGGGGCCTATGTGGGCGGCATCATCGCACCCGGCGTGAACCTGAGCCTTGAAGCCCTGCATCAAGGCGCCGCCGCCCTGCCGCATATCGATATCACCCGGCCCGAAAAGGTGATCGGTACGAATACGGTTGGCTGCATTCAATCCGGCGTGTATTGGGGCTATTCCGGTTTGATCGAAGGGCTGATTTCCCGCATCAAAGCGGAATACGGAATGCCGATGAAAGTCGTCGGAACCGGCGGTCTCGCCCCCCTGTTCGATCAGGCCGATGTGGGGTTCGACGCAATCGAGGATGATCTGACGATGCACGGGCTGACCGTGATCCATCGCTATAACAAGGATAACAGCTCGACATGAGCAATGAACGACTGATCTATCTGCCGCTGGGCGGGGCAGGTGAAATTGGCATGAACGCCTATGTCTATGGCTATGGCAAACCGGGGCAGGAGCGGCTGATCCTGGTCGATCTGGGCGTGGCGTTTCCGGACATGGATAGCTCACCCGGCGTCGATCTGATCTTCGCCGACATCACTTGGTTGAAGGAACGCGCCGACCAGCTTGAGGCGGTGTTTGTCACCCACGCGCATGAGGATCACGTGGGCGGCGTGGCACATTGCTACAGCGACCTTGGCGCGCCGGTCTATGCGCGCGCCTTCACCGCCAATATTGCCCGCCGCAAGATGGACGAACATGGCCACCCGATCGAGGCGGTGCGCACCGCCTCCGCTTGGCCCGAACAGATCAAGGTGGGGCCGTTTACGGTTGGGTTCCTGCCGGTGTCGCACTCGATCCCCGAAAGCGCCGGGCTGGTGATCGACACGCCTGCGGGCCGTGTCGTGCATACGGGCGATTTCAAGCTGGATGCAAACCCCGTGGTGGGCGAACCCTTTGATCCCGACCTGTGGGCCGAGGTTGCCAGACCGGGCGTCAAGGCGCTGGTTTGTGACAGCACCAATGTGTTCTCAACCCATGCCGGGCGTTCGGAATCCGAGGTGGGGCCTGAGATCACCAAACTGGTGCAGGATGCCTCGGGCATGGTGATCGCCACCACCTTTGCCTCAAACGTGGCGCGGGTGAAGACGCTGGCTGAGGCCGGGCAACGGGCGGGGCGCTCGGTCGTGTTGCTGGGCCGCGCCATGCGCCGGATGATCGAGGCTGCGACCGAGACCGGCATCCTGTCCGATTTCCCCAAGGTCATCAGCGCCGAAGAGGCCGCGGATGTGCCGCGTCAGAACCTGATGCTGATCGTCACCGGCAGTCAGGGTGAACGCCGTGCCGCCAGCGCGCAACTGGCACGCGGCAAGTATCGCGGGCTTGAGGCGAAAGAGGGCGATCTGTTCCTGTTCTCGTCGAAAACCATCCCGGGCAATGAACGCGGTGTGATTCGCATCATCAACCAGCTGAGCGAGAAGGGCGTCGATGTGGTCGATGACAGCTCGGGCCTCTATCACGTTTCGGGTCACGCCAACCGGCCCGATCTTGAGAAGGTGCATGCGCTGATCGACCCGCAGATGGTGGTCCCGATGCATGGCGAACACCGTCACCTGCGCGAACACGCGAAACTGGCCGAGGCGGGTGGACGCACCGGAATTCTGGCAGTGAACGGCACCATGCTGGACCTGACCGGCAACGCGCCCACCGTGGCGGAATATATCGAGACTGGACGGACCTATCTGGACGGCACCGTGCAGATCGGCGCGCTGGATGGCGTGGTGCGCGACCGTATCCGCATGGCGCTGAACGGGCATGTCACCGTGACGGTGATTCTGGACGAAGAGGACGAACCGCTGGGCGAGCCATGGTGTGACACGATGGGTCTGCCGGAACTGGGCAGTTCACGCGCCGCGATCATCGACGTGTTCGAGGAAGACCTGAACCAGTTCCTGATGCGCGCTGATGCCAAAACACTGCGCGACGATGACAAGCTGGAGGAAGGCTTGCGCCGGATCGTGCGCCAAACCGCCAAGGCCGAGCTGGGCAAAAAGCCCGAGGTCACCGTGGTGGTCAGCCGGATGCGATAGGGCGCTTACTGTGCTTTGCGTTTTATCTGAGGCACTTTCATCGGAATGCGCGTTCGACCGAAGGGAGAGGCAGCGTATTCCGATTCAAATCAAACGCAAAGCGTTAGTCGCTCTGCGGCATTGGGTAGCCCCGTAGCTGCAGGAAGAGGCTGGCTTCTTCGTTGTTGAGGAAGAAGGGAATGCTCTGCGGTGGCTCCACCTGCGTGGCGCGCGCGGCGATTTCGGCCAGAACGACCTCGGTGATGAAGGGCAGGTCGAAATTGCGGGCGTCGCGGATTTTGACCCATTGCAGATGCGACAGCTCGTCCGAGGCATGGGTGAAATCGTCCGGGTTGCCTTGCAGGGCATCCGCATCGACCAGAAAGAACCGCGCATCGAACCGGCGCGGGCGTCCGGGGGGCGTCACCGCGCGGAAGACGAATTGCAGCGCTTGCGCCGAGGGGACGAAGCCCATGGCGGCAAAGCTCTGCCAGTCGGCGGGCACCGGGGCCGACCATTGGCCGGGCTGGCCCAGGATCAGGCCGGTCTCCTCCCATAACTCGCGGATCGCGGCCACGGCCAAGGCATTTTCCAGACCGGGATTGGCCCGTTCGGACAGACGCTCGAAACAGATGTCGGGCAGGGGGGCGGCCAGCGAGATATCCGCGTCGGCGGCATCAACGGCACCGCCGGGAAAAACGAACTTGTTGGGCATGAAGGCCGCTGCCGCGCCGCGTTGACCCATCAGGATGGACGGGTCAGTGAACCGGTCCCGCAGTACGATCACCGTGGCCGCATTGCGGATCGCGGTCTTGTCCTGGCTCATGCGGATTTGCCGAACCCGTGCATGCGGCGCGCCCATTGATAGGCCACCACGACCCCTTTCAGCCGGGGCAGCAGATACAGCGACAACGCCACGCACCCGAGGGACAGGACAATCGCCATGGTCCACGGATCGGGCCGCCAATGCACGTATGAAACATGCAGTACCGGGGCCAGCAAGTGCCCGACAATCAGAATCGTCAGATAGGCCGGGCCGTCATCGGCGCGGTGATGAAACAGCTCTTGCCCGCATTGGTCGCAGGCATCGTTCACCTTGAGATAGCTGTGCAGCAGCTTGCCCTCGCCGCAATTGGGGCATTTGCAGCGGAACCCGCGGATGAGGGCAGGCCGCGTCGGGCGCTCTTCCTCTTCGGTGGTCGGGGCCAGGGTTTGATCTGTCATTTCGATACTCGCGCGTTTACCTCGGGCCGATATAGCGGGTGTGGGACCCATCCGAAAAGGGGGTGCGTCGCTTTGCGGCGGCTTGGTTGATCATATCAGATTTCACAGGGGTTTCCAAAGCGGGCCAAGAAAAATTGACTCGGGCGCGACGGAAACCCGGCGCTGCTGCGTTTCAGATATATCAACAGCGGCACTGGTCCGCATCATCAAGGGAATTCTGTAATGAAAACCGCATCTTTTATCTCGGCCATCGTTCTGACCGCGGTCGCTGTCACCGGCACATCGGTTCTGGCGCGCGGAGATCGGGATCGCCCGCTGCCAACCTTTCAGGAGCTTGACGTCGATGGCGATGGTCAGGTCACACAGGCCGAGGTTCAGGCCAGCCGTCAGGCGAAATTCACGTCGACCGACACGGATGGCGACGGCCAGCTGAGCCTTGAGGAAATGCAGGCGGCGGCACGGGCCAAAGCCGATGAACGTGTTGCGGCCAAGTTTGCGCAGCGTGATGTGAATAAGGACGGTTTCCTCAGCCAGGATGAATTGCCCAAACCGCGCAACGCGTCCAAGATGTTCGAACGGATTGATGCGGATGGGAACGGGTCGATCTCGGAACAGGAATATGCGGATGCAAAGGACAAGATGGGCCGCAAGCACAAGCGGCACGGTGGTTCGGACCACGACGACAACTGATGCAGGATGGAGGACCTGACCTCCGGCCCACCACTTGCGCGCGGTGACACGGATGCCGCGCGCAGGCTCAGCGACGCGGCGTTGCTGGGCCGCTTTGCCGATGGCGATGCCATGGCGGCCCGGCAGTTGACGGATCGGCTGGGGCCGCGCTGCTATTCGGTGGCGCTGCGGATGCTGGGCAACCGGGCCGAGGCCGAGGATATCACGCAAGAAGCGATGATGCGGTTGTGGCGGATAGCGCCGGATTGGGAAGCGGGGCATGCGCAGGTATCGACCTGGCTGTATCGGGTGACGCTGAACCTGTGCCGGGACTTGCGGCGCAGGAAGCGGCCCGACCCACTGGAGGACGGGATCGATCCTGCCGATAGCACCCCCAGCGTGGTGGACCGGATGCAGGATGCCGCCCGTCAGGACGCCCTGCAATCGGCATTGGATCAATTGCCGGAACGTCAGCGGCAGGCCGTGGTGCTTCGGCATATCGAGGAATTGCCCAACCCGCAGATTGCGGGGATCATGGAGGTGTCGGTCGAGGCGGTCGAAAGCCTGACGGCACGGGGGAAACGCGCATTGGCCGCAATCCTGGCCGAACGACGAGAAGAACTGGGGTATGAAAATGGCTGACCACGATCAGGAACTGGATCATCTGTTTGCCGCCGCCCGGCAGCACCGTCCGGCCTTGCCCGAGGTGCTGGCGGTGCGGATCGAAACGGATGCCGAGGCCGTGCGGCTGCAGCGTCTTGCACCCGTCCCAAGGGCCGCGCGCCCGATCTGGCGGCGGGCCTTTGACGGCATCGGAGGCTGGCGCGGCTTTGGTGGGCTTGCGGCGGCCAGTGCGGCGGGTGTCTGGATCGGCTTTTCTGCGCCTGCGTTCCTGCCCGATCCCGCCAATTACCTGCTGTCGCAGGAGACGGTCTATCTGGTCGCTGACCTGAGCCTGGACGTGGTTATTCTGGAGGAGACGGAATGAGCGACACCCCCAAACCCAAACGCAGGTGGATGCCGGTGCTGCTGGTGATTTCTCTGGCGGTGAACCTGCTGATTGTCGGTGTCGTCGCGGGCACCGTGCTGCGGTTCCGGGGCGATGACCGGGGCAGGGTTCCCCCGGGTTTCGGCCCCACGCTGTATCACGCCCTGCCCAAGGAAGACAGGAAGGCGCTGCGCGGGCAGCTGTCGGACATGCGCAGCAGGGGCTCGCATCGCCGGTCCGAGGATTTCAGCGCCCTGAGCGCCGCCTTGCGCACCGTGCCCTTCGATCCGGTCGCAGTCGAACTGCTGCTGGCACAGCAGGCGCAGGCAACAGCGGATCTGCAGACGGCCTTGCATCAGCAATGGCTGGCCCGCGTTACCGCGATGAGTGATCAGGAGCGCCAGGTCTATGCCGACCAACTGGAAGACACGGTTCGGCGTGGCCCGCACCGCAGGGGGCGGGACCACTAGGCTGCGCTCTGACGGATTTGCACCTGATTGCGGCCCGCCTGTTTCGCCGCATAAAGGGCCTGATCGGCGGCACGGATCAGTTGGCTGAGCGCGTCATCCTCCCCCTCGATGGCCAGTTCGGGCGGGTTGCACAGTTTCAGGCCGACGCTGATCGTGACGGGAATCAGCGCTTTGTGGTCGGGTAGCCGGAAAGGGGTGCGGCAGATGCAGTCGCAAATCACATCGGCCATCCGCAGCGCCTGTTTGCGTGTGCTGTCGGGCAGGCCGATCATAAATTCCTCACCCCCGATACGAGCCACGAAACCGGCGTCTGCCACAGTGGATTGCAGGCGTTTGGCGACCTCGGACAGGACCAGATCGCCACCGGCATGGCCGAACTGGTCATTGATCGCCTTGAAGTGATCAAGATCCGCCAGCATGACCGCGAATCCCTGCCCGGATTGCTGTGCCTGCCGGGTGATTTGATCCAATGCACGCATGGCATAGCGTCGGTTGTGCAGCCCGGTCAGCGGGTCGGTCAGCGATTCAACCAACCCTTCACGCACCTGAGCGCGCAGCCGGTCATCCTGCGTCTTGCGTGCGATCAGCGTATCCAGCCGCAATGACAGCTCATCGGTGTTAAAGTCGCCCAGACACACCGCATCCGCGCCGCGATCCAGCGCCCCGGCGGCAAGATCGGCGTTGTCGGATGATGTTACTCCAATCAGAACCGTATGCCGTGTGGCCCTGCGCGACCGAAGGTCAGCGAGTATGTTCAGCCCGGTTCCATCCGGGTCAATTTCGACCACAATCGCATCCGGGGTGACCCCCGACAGCACGCCGCGCAGGTTCTGCTGCATATGACAGGTTACGTCATGCCGGGTGTCCCGGGTCAGCGCATTGCGCCACTGCGCGCCAACAGGGGCGGTTCGAGTCAACAGCGCGATTTGGGCCGTTGGTGGCGGTGCGATCAGGGTCACGGCAGGTTCGGCAAAGCCCACCGATTGCGAATCGCCCCGGATGCGCATGTCCTGCCGGTCGGCGCGGGCGCGCAGCAGGCTGCGCACACGGGCCAGCAGCAACGTGTCCTTGAACGGATGCGCCAGCACGTCATCCATGCCATCCGCCAGCGCCTGCAACCGCGCCGCCTTGTCATTCTGCGGCACGATGGCGACGATCGGCACATCGGCCAGCGCGGGATCGGCCATCATCAGCCGTTTCACATCCGCTGCGGTGCCATCCGGCAGGCAATTGGCGGTCAGCACCAGATCGGGCCGTGTCCGCCGCAGCAGCGCCGCCAGACCGTCGGCTTTTTCGCCCTGTACGACCTGATACCATGCTGCGGTCAACTGGACCTTCAACATGATGCGGTTGGTTGAAACCCCGTCGAGGACAAGTATCGTTCCTTGCACGGACATAGCCATTCACCGTTCGATTGCATGCGTTGCCAAAGTGTTTATGACTCTGGTTAATAAACCCTTTCCAAACCCTGACCCGAGGCGCGTTTATGCCGATCTCAGCCGATTCAGCCGAAACTCTGGCCCTTAACGTCCTGCGCTGGCTGGTGGAAAATGACGAATTACTGCCGGTTTTCCTGGGCGCGACGGGGGCCTCGGCGCAGGACCTGCGCGACCGGGCGGGCGAGGCCGAGTTTCTGACCTCGGTCCTGGATTTTCTGGTGCTTGACGATTCGTGGGTGATCGCTTTTTGTGACGCCAATTCCGTGCCCTATGAGCAACCGGGTCAGGCCCGTGCGGTTCTGGCGGGTAATGCGGACATGCATTGGATCTAACCCTGCAGGAGCTTTCCCATGCCCATTGATGCGCTTGTGTTCGACAAGGACGGCACGCTTTTCGATTTCGCCGCAACCTGGAGCGCGTTCGGACGCGAAGCCGTCCTGCTGCTGGCCGACGGCGATGAGGCGCGCGCCGCTGAACTGGGGCAGATCATCGGTTTCGATCTGGCCTCGGAAAGCTACGCCCCCGACAGCGTGGTCATCGCCGGAACAGTGGATGAGATTGCCGAGGCGCTGGCGCCGCATCTTCCAAACCTGTCCCAGCCCCGGATCGTAGCCATTCTGAACGACGCCTCGGCTGACGCGCGGCAGGTGCCCGCCGTGCCGCTGGCCCCGTTTCTGGACACGCTGCGCAGCGCCGGGCTGCGGCTGGGGGTGGCGACGAATGATGCCGAAACCTCGGCGGTGCAGCATCTGGCCTCGGTCGGGATTGCGGATCATTTCGACTTTGTCGCGGGCTATGACAGCGGCCACGGGTTCAAGCCGGGGCCGGGGCAATTGCTGGCCTTTGCCCGGCATGTGGATGTGGACCCGTCGCGCATCGCCATGGTGGGCGACAGCCTGCATGATCTTGAGGCTGGACGCGCCGCAGGCATGGTCACCATCGGCGTGCTGACCGGCATGGCCCCGGCCGACGTGCTAAAGCCGCTGGCGGATGTGGTTCTGCCCGATATCGGGCATATCCCCGGCTGGTTGTCTGAACGTTAACGCCGCTCGCCGGGTAAATTCGCCGCTTCGTAATTGAAAAACGACAATACCTGTCGCAGACAGAGCGGCCATACGCGGTGCTTCGGGGCTTTTTAAGGCAAAAGCAGGACCCGGAGGACCAGATGGCCGACAGAAACACTTCCCGGCGACGCGGCGGTGGCCGCGCGGGGGCGGCGGCGCGGCGTGGCGCAAGCGTGATCGAACAGATGCCGTGGAATCCGCCGGTCAATATCGACCAGCCGACCGAACCGCTGCCGCCCGAAGGGATCGAGGCGATCCATGAAGGCGCGATGCGTATCCTCGAAGAGATCGGGATCGAATTCTACAACGAAGAGGCCATCGGCATCCTGCGCGAGGCAGGCTGCACCATCGACGGCGACAATGTCCGCATGGGCCGCGATTTTGTGATGGAGATGGTGGCCAAGGCCCCGTCGACCTTCACCATCACGCCGCGCAACCCTGATCGCACGATTACCGTTGGCGGCAACAACCTGCTGTTTGGCAACGTGTCCTCGCCGCCGAACTACTGGGATATGGAGATCGGCAAGAAGGTCCCCGGCAATCGCCGCATGTGTCAGGATCTGCTGAAGCTGACGCAGTATTTCAACTGCATCCACTTCGCGGGCGGCTATCCGGTCGAGCCTGTGGACCTGCATGCCAGCACCCGCCATCTGGATGTGCTCTATGACAAGTTGACGCTGACCGACAAGGCCATGCACGCCTATTCGCTGGGCAAAGAGCGGGTCGAGGACGTGATGGAGATGGTGCGGATCGCCAGCGGCCTCAGCCATGAAGAGTTCGAAGCGACGCCGCGGATGTATACCAACATCAACTCGACCTCGCCGCTGAAACATGACCATCCGATGATTGACGGTTGTCTGCGTTTGGCACGGCGCGGGCAGGCGATTGTGGTGACACCGTTCACGCTGGCCGGGGCGATGGCGCCGGTGACCATGTCCGGTGCGGTTGCCCAATCTCTGGCGGAATCGCTGTGCGCGATTGCGCTGTTCCAATATGTCCGGCCCGGCATTCCCTGCGTGATCGGGACCTTCACCTCGAATGTGGACATGAAATCGGGTGCGCCTGCCTTTGGGACGCCGGAATATATCCGCTCGACCCAGATGACCGGGCAGATGGCGCGGTTCTACAACCTGCCGATGCGGTCCTCGGGCGTGTGTGCGGCAAATGTTCCCGATGGTCAGTCGGTTTGGGAGACGTCGAATTCGATCTGGGCGGCGGTGCAGTCGCGCTCCAACATCGTCTATCATGCCGCCGGTTGGCTTGAGGGCGGTCTGATCGCCAGCCCGGAAAAGTTCATCATGGATTGCGAGGTTCTGCAGCAAATTCAACGCTATATGAACCCGGAACTGACCGCGACCGGCCCTGATGAGATTGCGCTGGACGCGATCCGGTCGGTGGGCAATGACGGTCATTTCTTCGGCATCCAACACACGCAGGACCGCTATTCCACCGCCTTCTACCAGCCCTTCCTGAGCGACTGGAAGAACTATGAGGGGTGGGAGGCCGCCGGAGGCATCTGGACCGCCGAACGCGCCCATCACATGTTCAAGGAAATCGTCGGCAGTTTCGAGGCCCCGCCCATCGATGACGGCATCCGCGACGAACTGGCAGATTTCGTCGCCCGCCGTAAGGCCGAGGGTGGAGCGCCGACGGATTTCTGAGGCACCGCTAAAGTTTCAAGGTGAAACTCGATAGGATTTGCAACATCCGGTTGTCGAAATTGGGTGTTTGTTAAGCTTTCTGGGATCAGATCGTGGGGTAAGCCAAACAGGGGCGATCCATGCACGGTCTGATCAACAGGGCGATACAATCCTTCGTCTGCGCCACATACGGGCGCCCCTGCTGGCTGCGCGCGACCCAGACCGTGGGGCTCGGGTTTTCGGAATTCGAGCCGATGCTGCTCTATGACGTCAACACGTCGGGGCGTATCTTGGATGCGCTCTGCGCGGATCTGAAACGTCCAAGGGCTGAATTTCTTGAGGATCTGGGGACTTACCTCGTCTCGCACCCCAATACCGAAGACCTGCGCCGCCTGCTGCGTTTCGGGGGCGTGACCTATATCGAATTCCTGCATTCGCTGGATGATCTGTCGGATCGGGTGCGGCTGGCGGTCTCGGACCTGAAACTGCCCGCGCTGGAGCTGACCGAAAACGCGCCGGGGGATTTCACGCTGCACTGTTTTCCTGGCCTTCCGGGGTATTCCAGTGTCATGACCGGGGTGTTGAGGGCGATGGCGGATGATTACGGCGCGCTGGTGATGCTGTCGCATGACGGCTGTCAGGGCGAGGTTGAGGTGATCTCGATCACCCTGGTGGAAAGCGCGTTTGCCGCCGGTCGCCGGTTCGAACTGGGGGCGCGCAAGCCATGATGAAGATCGGTGAACTTGCCTCATTGCTGGAAACCCTGTGCCCGATGTTCGTGCTGCTTGATGAGACGGGTCGGATACGGCAGGTGGGTCCGACGCTGCAAAAGCTGCGCCCGGATCAACCGATGGAAGGCACCGGGTTTCTGGAGCTGTTCGACTTGATCCGCCCCCGGGCGGTGACCACGTTCCCGGCGCTGATGGCCACGGCGGGCGGGAAGCTGCATTTGAAGTTCCGCGATGAACCGCGCACGGCGCTCAAGGGGCTGATTGCGCCTTTGCCCGGCTGTGGCGGTGCGGTGATCAACCTGTCCTTCGGCATCTCGATTCTGGACGCCGTGCGCGACTACGCCCTGACCAGCGCGGATTTCTCGGGCACCGATCTGGCCATCGAATTGCTGTATCTGGTCGAGGCCAAATCAGCCGCGATGGAGGCGTCGCGGTCGCTGAACCTGCGCCTGCAAGGCGCGATGCTGGCGGCGGAGGAGCAGGCCTATACCGACACGCTGACCGGGCTCAAGAATCGCCGGGCGATGGATCATATTCTGGGTCATCTGATCCAGACCAAGTCGCGGTTTTCGTTGATGAATCTGGATCTGGATTTCTTCAAGTCGGTCAATGACCGGCTGGGGCATGCGGCGGGTGACTACGTGTTGCAGCAGGCGGCGAAGATCATGCTGGAGGAAACCCGCGGCGACGATACTGTCGCGCGCGTGGGTGGGGATGAGTTTGTCATCATTTTCAAAGGTCTGCTGGATAGCGGCAAACTACGCAGTATTGCGGATCGATTGATTGACAAACTCGGCAAACCGATGTCCTTCGAAGGCGCGGCCTGTTCGATCTCGGCCAGTATCGGCACCGCCTTGTCGACGCAGTTTGACGCCCCAACGGCGGCGGGGATGTTGCACGCCGCCGACCTTGCGCTTTATGCGGCCAAAAGGGACGGGCGGTCATGCCACCGTCTGTATTGTGCGTTGTCTCATGCACAGCAGTGATCTTCAGTGAGGGTCTGCCCCCAAACTCTCGGTCAGCTTTGCTGCGATCTGGCGTTGAATTGCGGGCAATTCGCCGATCACCGGCAGGGTTGCCCCTTTGAATTCGGCGCGGGTCAGTTCGGTGGGCACGTCGTCCAGAACGTGACCACCGGTGCAGGCAAAAAACGGCAGGCAGAGCGCCTGTTCACCCAACCCCGACGCTGCCTGTGAAATCGATGGGTGCTGTTCCACAAACCCCACACGGATGGATCGGAACGGCAGCAGCAGCGCCAAAGCATCGGCAAATCCGGTGGCGACGCGCGCCGGGTTCTGGCTACGCCCCGAGCCATGGGCGGGGATGACCAGATCGGTCTCCTCAGCCACCCAGCCGCGATCCGCCATTGCCCCCTGCAACGCACCTGCGGCCAGCGCTGGCAGGTCAGGATCAATGCCCAGCGGGTCCAGTATCTGCACCTTTCGCGATCCAACGCGTTTCGGCAGGGCAGAGGTAACAAACCAGCCGCGCGCCATGAACAGGGGGTAGATCGCAGTGTCCTCGGGCAATCGGTCCAGGCAGGCCTCCAACGCGCCGGGCGCGGCCAGTGTCGCGGAATGGACCGAGACCTGCGGGCTCAGCGCATCGACCCGGGCAGCAAATTGCGCCAGATTGGCCTCGGCCGGGTCCGGGTCCGAGGGTTGGCCATGGGCGACGATGACGGCATGTGGCATAGCGGGCTCCGCGCGGGGTTTGCCGTGCAACATGTCGTCTTGCCGGGCAGAGTCAATGCCATCCGTCCGCTAGCCCAGCAGGGTCAGCCACATCCAGACCGTCACGATGGAAACCCCGGTGCCGATCAGAACGGAAGAGGCCGCCACCCGCTTGGCGCTGCCATACATATTGGCAAAGATAAAGGCGTTGAACCCCGGCGCCATCGCCGCCGTCACCACGCCGGACCGGAACAGGTCCTGCGGCAGGGCAAAGGTCGTGCCCAGCAGCCAGACAAGCGCCGGATGCAGCAACAGCGCGATGCAGCAGACAAACAGAATTGTGCGCAAATCGCCCTCGGGGCGGTATTTGACCAGAACGCCCCCCAGCGCGAACAGCGCCCCGGGCAGGGCCGCGCGGGTCACCAGTTCCAGCGCTTCGTCCACCACCGCCGGAATGACCAGCCCCGAAAGGTTCACGACAAATCCCAGCGCGATCCCCAGAATCAGCGCGTTTCGAAACATCGCCGACAACACCGCCCGGGCCATGCGTATGCCGCTGTGACCCCGGTTGCGGATGACCTCCATCACCGTGATGCCCAGACCGTAGCAAAAGGGCGAATGGATCGCGATGATGGCGTAGTTGCCTGTCAGGTTCTCTGGCCCATAGGCGCGCTCGGTGATTGGCAGGCCCAGCAACAGTGAGTTCGAGAACAGGCAGCAAAAGCCAATGGCGACGCTGTCCTCCCACGTGCGGCGAAAGATCAGGCGTGCGCCGAAGATCCCGGCGGTAAAGCACAGGCCCGCGCTGACATAAAAACTGATAAGAAGGCCGGGGTCGAAACTGGCGCTCAGGTCCAGATGTGAGATGGCAAGGAACAGCAGGCAGGGGATGGCGAAGGCCTGCGTGAAATGCATCAGCCCGTCGATATGGGTTTCCTTGAAATACCCCGCCCGGGTTGCGGCATACCCCGCCCCGAGTACCAGAAAAACCGGCAGAATGACGTCGATCAGGTTCTGCATGGGGGCACCGCCTCACCCGGTTGGGCGCCGTGGAGGGATATGTCGACCCCGCCCGGCAGCGCCTTACAACGCCTGCCGGATCACCATGCCATCATAGGCCGGGGTGATGTGATCGGGGGTTTCCGCAGCGACCGTGGCGTAGTCCAGATCGATATGCATGTTGGTCAGGATGGCCTGTTTCGGGCGCAACTGTTCGATCCAGCCCAGCGTCTTGTCCAGATGCGCATGGGTCGGGTGCGGCGTGCGGCGCAGGGCATCGATGACCAGCATGTCGAGATCAGCCAGATCCGCCCATGCCGCATCGTAAATATCTGAAACATCAGGCAAATAGGCCAGTCGCCCCATCCGGAACCCCAGCGCGTCGATCGCGCCGTGCTGCACCTTGATCGGATGAAACGGGATCGGGCCGCCGGGGCCGTCGATCTGAAACGGTCCGTCCAGTGCTTTCAGGTCCAGGATCGGCGGGTAAGGAGAGCCCTCGGGCTGTACAAAAGCATAACCGAACCGCCCAAGCAGTTGGTTCTGCGTGTCACCATCGGCCCAGACCGGGACGCGGGTTTTCATGTTGAAAACGATCATCCGCAGATCGTCGATCCCATTGGTGTGATCCGCATGGGCGTGGGTGTAGACAACGCCGTCCAACCGCCCGGTGCCCGTGCTCAGCAACTGGCTGCGCATATCGGGTGAGGTGTCGATCAGAACCGATGTGGTGCCCTCGGGCCCGTCGCGTTCCACCAGCATGGAACAGCGGCGGCGGGTGTTTTTCGGGTTTTCGGGATCACATTCCCCCCAATGCCCGCCCAGACGCGGCACGCCACCTGAGGAGCCGCAGCCCAGAATGGTACAGCGCAGTTCGGTCATGCAGCAGCCTTGTAGAGGGCGGCCTTGGTGAACAGCCGGTCGAAATTGGCCTGTGTTTGCGCGGCAAAGTCGGGGTAGTCCAGTCCGAACACCTCGGCCCCTTTTTGTGCGGTGTGGGCGGCAAAGGCGGGCTCGTTCCGTTTGCCGCGATGGGGCGGCGGGGCCAGATAGGGCGCGTCGGTTTCAACCAGAATGCGATCCACCGGGGCGCTGGCGAAGATGTCGCGCAGGTCCTGACTTTTGGGAAAGGCGGCGATGCCGGACATGGACAGGTAAAAGCCCAGATCAAGCGCCGCGCGGGCCAGTTCGGCCGACGAGGAAAAGCAGTGCATGACGCAGGAATAGGGTGCGTTGCGGTGTTCTTCGGCCAGAATGCGGGCCATGTCGTCATCGGCGGCGCGGGCGTGGATGATCAGCGGCAGGCCAGTGCGCTGGGCGGCCTCGATATGAATGCGCAGCGACTGTTTCTGAACCTCGGCGCTGTCGGCGGTATAGTGGTAGTCCAGACCGGTCTCGCCGATGCCCACGAATTTGGGGTGCTGCGACAGGGCGACCAGCTCGTCAACGGTGGCCATCGGCTCGTCCGCGGCGCTCATCGGGTGGGTGCCAGCGGCGTAGAAGATGGGCGCGTGCGCCTCGGCAATGGCGCGGATGCCGGGTTCGTTGCGCAGGCGGGTGCAGATGGTCACCATGCGGGTCACCCCGGCCTCAGCGGCTCGGGCGACGATCTGATCCAGCTGGCCGTCGAAATCCGGGAAGTCCAGATGGCAATGGCTGTCGGTGATTTCGGGGGTGGTGTTCATCTGCTCTGACCGGCGGTTTCCTGTATCTTGAACACCGTATCTAGGACCAGAGCGGCAGGGTCAAGGTTCACCGCCTGACCATGGCGTGCCCGGGCCGTGATCGTGGCCGCGACCTCGGCCCAGGCGCGCGCCTGTTGTGGCGTGGCCGAGAGGCGGGCGAGGGTTTCGGCCTCGTTCGGTGCGGCCTCGGGGCTGGGTGGCGCGCCGGTGGCGCCGGTCAGGGCCAGTCGGGACAGCGCCACGTCGATCAGGGTCAGCAGCAGTTCGAACTTATCCGCCGCGCCGCGCTGGGCAGCGGCTTCGGCCAGGGCCAGCGCGCGTTGCCGATCCATCCGGGGCAGGGTTCCGAGGATGGCGATAAATTCGGCATAAATCTCCAGCCCGCCCAGATTAATCAACCGCACTGCATCGCCCACGGATCCCGCCGCCAAAGCTGCCAGATGATCGGCTTGGTCGGGCAGGATCGCTCCGGCCTGCGCCAGCGCCGCCTGCATGTCGTCAGAGCTCAGCGGAGACAGGCGCAGCGTCCGGCAGCGCGACCGGATCGTCGGCAACAGGCGCGAGGGCTGGTGCGAGATCAGCAGCAGCGTCGTGCGTGCAGGCGGCTCCTCCAGCATTTTCAGCAAGGCGTTGGCGGCGCTGACATTCATCTCATCTGCTGCATCCACGATCACCACCCGACGCCCGCCATCGGCTGAGGACAGGCCGAAGAATTTGCCGAGCTTGCGGATGTCATCCACCACGATCTCATTCCGCAAGCGGCCTTGATCGTTCAGCGACCGTGTGATTGCCGCCAGACCGGGCTCGGCCCCGGCCAACATCCGGTGGGCCACGGGATGGTTCGGGTCGATGTCCAGTGTTTCGGGGGGCTGGGGTGCCCCGAACAGCCCGCCCTCATCCGCTGGAGGTGTCGCCAGCAGAAACCGCGCGATACGCCAGGCCAGTGTTGCCTTGCCAACACCGCGCGGGCCGGTCAGCAGCCAGCCGTGATGCAGGCGGTCTGAATTGAACGCGCTCAGAAACGCTTGTTCCGCCGCATCCTGTCCGACCAATGCGCGGGTTTCGCGCGGGTGGGGTGCGCCGGGGGCCTGATCCGGGGTCGGGGTGTCGTCACTCATGTATTGTCTATCGCAAGGCTGTGGTGACGATTTGTGTCACATCCTGCGCGACGCTGTCCATGTCCCGATTGCCATCGACCACGCGGAACCGGTCGGAAAACTCCTCGGCCAGCGCCAGAAACCCGGCACGCATGCGCTGTTGCAGCTCGGGGCCGAAATCTTCGAAGCGTTCCTCGGACCCCTGCCGCCCCTTGGCGCGGGACAGGCCGGTTTGCGGGTCCATGTCGATCAGCAGGGTCAGGTCGGGTTCGCGCCCGATCATCAGCGCGTGCAGCTGATCCACCAGCCCGCGCAGATCGCCGCGCGACAGGCCCTGATACATTCTTGTGCTGTCGGCAAAGCGGTCACAGATCACCACCTTGCCCGCAGCCAGGGCCGGTTTGATCGTGCGCTCCAGATGGTCGCGGCGGGCGGCGGTGAACAGCAAAATTTCGGTCTCGGCGGACCAGCGGTCCGGGTCGCCCTGCAGAACCAGATTGCGGATTTCCTCGGCCCCCGGTGAGCCTCCGGGTTCTCGCGTCAAAATGACCTGATGGCCCGCCGCACGCAGATGATCGGCCAGCAGCCGGGCCTGCGTGGATTTGCCGGAACCATCAATGCCTTCGAAGGTCAGAAACACCCCGGGCTGCGTCACATCGACTCCAGCGGGTTGCCGATGACGTCTTTCAGAACGATGCCGCCCACGGTCATCATGCGGACGACAAAGCCGCCCAGCGCCACATCCTGTGCCGCCACCAGCGGGCGGCGGATTTCCGGCAGACCTTCGGGCTTGATCACCAGTTCAGCCAGTTGCTGGCCCTTTTTCACCGGCGCGTTGATGGGGCCGTCATAGACCACCTCGGCCTGAATGTCCTTGTCGCCCAGCACCGGGAACAGCAGGGTCAGGTCCTCTTGCGGCACCAGACCAACGGTCTTTTCCGCACCCATCCAGATTTTGGCTTCGGCTATCGGGTCTTGCGCGTTGGCAACTGTCCTCTCGACAAAATTTCGAAACGACCAGTTAACCACGGCCTCAGCCTCCTCTGCGCGGTTGCCGGTGCTGTCGAGGCCGGAAAGCACGAAGATCACCCGCCGGTCGCCCTGCTTGGCCGATCCGACAAGGCCGTAGCCTGCCTCTTGCGTGTGGCCGGTTTTCAAACCGTCCGCGCCGATATCCAGTTTCAGCAGCGGGTTGCGGTTGCGCTTGTTTGACGGCGCGCGGCCATCGAATTCAAACTCTTCCTCGGCAAAAAGCGGATAGTATTCGGGAAAATCGGTGATCAGCCGGTCGGCCAGAACCGCCAGATCATGCACCGACATCATATGCCCGGCGGCGGGCCAGCCGTTGGAATTGGCAAAGTTCGAGTTGTTCATGCCCAGTTGCTGCGCCCGCTGGGTCATGTAACGGGCAAAACCTGCCTCGGTGCCGTCGGGGCTGAGCGCCTCGGCAATCACAACGCAGGCGTCGTTGCCGGACAGCACGATGATGCCACGCAGCAGGTCCTCGACCCGGACCCGGTCCTGCGTGTTCAGGAACATGGTCGAGCCGCCATAGCTCATCGCGTGCTCAGAGACGGGCAGGGTTTCGCCCAGCGTCAGCCGCCCGTCGCGCAGAGCCTCGAACGCCACGTACAGCGTCATGAGCTTCGACATCGAGGCTGGCGGCAGTGGCTGGTCAGCCTCTTTCGACAGCAGCACGGTGCCGGTTTTCTGGTCCATAACATAAGCCGCCCGCGCCGTGGTATCAAAGGCATGGGCGGGCAGGGCCAGCAGGGTCAGGCCAAGGGCCAGGGTGGTGGATCGCAACGCGGACAGCATCGGGGGCCTCCTGTGTTCTATCAGTTGCTGGCGGTGAAGGCGTCGGTAAAGCCGAGGTCCTTCACATCGGCCAGGATCGCCTTGCGTTCCGCCCGGGTTTGGGCCGGTCCGACCAGAACGCGCCAGATTGTCTTGCCTTCGGATTGCAGCGCCCGCACATCGGCCGTCATACCGTTGCGGCGGATTTTTTCTGCCGCACTATTGGCGTTGGCCTCGACGCTGAACGTGCCGGCCTGCACGAAGGGCTTGCTGAGCGCGGCTGTCGTTGTGCTGGCAACGGCTGCTGTGGTAGCTGCCGCAGGTTCGGCTGCATCAATGGCCGCAGCCGCCCCGGCAATCGGGTCCAGCGGCGTTTCGGTGATCTCGTTCTTGTCTTTCTTCTGCCACCACTTGCGTTTTTTCGGCTGCTCTGTGGGGGCGGTGACCTCGGGATCGGTCAGGGCAGCGGGTGCTGGGCTTTCGGTGGCTGCCTCGACCACATCCTCGGCCTCTTCGCTGGCCGAGGCCGTAACGGCTGCTCCTGCGGCAACGGCTCCGGCGGCGTTGGGGGCCGTATCTGTGGTGGTCTTCTTCTGCCACCATTTGCGCTTGACGGGCTTTTCTTCAGTCTCAACCTCAGGCACTTCAGCGGCTGCTGCAACATCAACGTCGGTTGCGGTTTCTTCGGGCGTTTCTTCGACCTCTTCCGTCGGGGCTTCCTCGACCGGGGGCGGCGCAATGTCTTCGCGCCGCAGGGCCACGACCTCGATCCGGGTCGGAGCGCCTGCCAGCATGCCCAACTGCGCCGCAGCGGCTGAGGAGACCTGCAGCGCCGGGCCGGACAGGCTCAACTCGCGCCGGAACAGGGCGCCGGTGACGGTCTTGTTGTTGGCGGTGTTCTTGATCCGCACCCGTTCGGGTTGCGAGACATCGGGATGGGCCACCCAGATGCCGCCCAGCGACGGTCGCCCGTCCCATAGCCCGGCTTCGACAACCTGAAACACCTCTGGTGCCTCGACATCCTTCTGATTGCCCGAGTTTGCCTGAGGAAACAGCTCGATCACGTCGCCGTTTTCCTCTGCCTCGGTCGTCTCTACCGCCGGAGATGCCAGCTGAAATCCTTCCTCGCACGCCGACAGGGCCGTCAGCAGGGCGGTCAGGGCAACAACCCGATACGGGCCAAAGCGTTTGCCAATCGCTTGCTTCATTTCGATATCCCTTGCCTGTACGGGCCTTTTTTGCCTGGCCCCACCGCCTGTCAGCCGGGTGTTTTTCCGGTCTCTTGCGGGTGTTCCCGCAGATCATAGCGTGGCCTTGTTATCATGGAAAGAGCGGCGCTGACCCTTCGGCAAGATTTCCCGCTTTATGACTTGCCTCTGATCGCGTCTGCGCATAGACCCTGCCCTCAAGCGGGGAGGTGGCAGAGTGGTCGAATGCGGCGGTCTTGAAAACCGTTGGGCGTGAGAGCGTCCCCAGGGTTCGAATCCCTGTCTCCCCGCCACTGGACTTGCGCGAATTGTCCAACCACCTTCCGATCAAAGCATTGAGCAATAGTCGCAACTGAGACCTGTTCCGGTCTGATTTCATGGCTCTACGACAGCATCCCGTACAATGATCGGTGATCTTCTGCAGTATTCCAGAGAGCAACGGGGATGTCGGCCCGGTTTGCGGCCACCCGGAAACTGCAATCCAACAGTGTCAAACACCCTGTGATCACCGGTTTTTGACGTGCCATTTTTTGCTTACCTATACGGCTGCGTCTAAGGGTTCGTTGCTTTTCCCCGGGGATTTGCGTATCCCTTCATGGTTGTTGAAAGTGTGTTCGGTTAAGATGTTCAAACTGGGTGTCCTGTTCTTTTATCTGGCATTGCCAGCCCTGCTGGTCATCGGGCCGGTCACCCGAAACGAAGGGCTCCGCTGGGCTCTGTCCATCGTTTTCCTGACAGTGTTCCTGTTCCGGGCCTTCGGGCCGATTTTTACCGGACGGATACCGCAGGTTGTTCTGGGGACGATACTGGTGCTGCTGAATGCGGCCCTGTCCGCATCGTTCATCCTGCAGGGCACACCGTTTAACGAGGCGTTTTTCGCCCATCTCGATGCCTCGACCGTCAGCATCGCCTGGAAGACGCAACCGCTGAGTGTGCTGGCATTTGCAGCCTATGTGATATCCGCGCCGCTGGTTTTGCTGTGGGCGGGGCTGAACCCAGTTGCACAAAAGCTGTCGCAGCTGATGCCGACAAGACGGATTTTTCTTTTGCAGCTGTGCAGTTTGTTGCTGTGCGTCGGCCTGAGCTTCCCGATTACGGCAATCGCCCAGCACTATCTGTATATTGGCAAAAGCTCGGAACGTCTGGACGCGACATTGGCCGAGTTGCGGCGGCAATCCTTGCCCGCCCAAATCCAGATGGCAGAGCGGAAGAACATCGTTCTGCTCTATCTCGAAAGTGTCGAGCAGACCTATTTTGATGAGACCCAGTTCTCCGGCCTGCTGCCGGGTCTGTCAAAGCTGCGCGAGGACGCCATAGCCTTCACGGATGTGGTGCAATACCCCGGGACAAGCTGGACAATCGGGGGTTTGGTATCCAGCCAGTGTGGTATCCCTCTGCTGACCCGGCAGGGCGGCAATGCCGTGCTGGAGAAGGTGGACAACCCGTTCCAGTCCTTTGACTGTCTGGCCGAGCTTCTCGGAGGCGCAGGCTACAACACCGCCTTTGTCGGTGGCGCATCGTTGGATTTCGCCGGTAAGGGCCGGTTTTTGCGCGACAACGGTTATCAGGTCGCCCTTGGGCTGGACGAATTGCCAACCTCATCCCGCCACAGCTGGGGCATGTTCGATGATGAGCTTTTCGGCCATGCGCGGCAATTGTTCGACGGTCTGTCGAAAGAACAAGCTCCCTTCCTGCTGACCTTGCTGACGCTGGATACCCACCATCCGATTGGCACGCCGTCCCCCAGTTGCACCCCCTATGCGGCGGATGCTTCGACCATGTTGAATGCGGTGCATTGTACGGATCAACTGGCCTGGAACTTTGTCGAGGCGATCCGCTCATCAGACGCCGCAGATGACACGGTTGTCGTCATCATGTCCGACCATCTGGTGATCTCGGGTGATGTGGTTTCCAGATTTGATGGGTTGGATCGGCGCATTACCTTCATGCTGCTTGATCCGGCACGCGATGCGGCGGTCCATTCCGGGCCTTCCAGCCATTTTGACGTGGGTCCGACGATTCTCGAAGCCGCCGGGATGCAGGGTGTGACATTCACCTTCGGGCAATCCCTGCTGGCGCACCCGCAAGGGTTTCTGGCTGATCGCAATCTGGGCGAGGACGACATGAAATCCTTCCATGTCGAATTGCTGGTTCAGGACCGTGCAGATGGCGGATGAGCCGGGCAGCATGTGCCGGGTCATCAATCTGTACCGAAACTAAGGAAAATGGCAGCCCGTAGGGGAATCGAACCCCTCTTTCCAGGTTGAAAACCTGGCGTCCTAACCGATAGACGAACGGGCCATTTGAAGCCGTTAGCAAGCACAAATGGCAGCCCGTAGGGGAATCGAACCCCTCTTTCCAGGTTGAAAACCTGGCGT
>NZ_JALCBM010000049.1:27278-35161 GCF_028066395.1 Ruegeria sp. | reverse complement strand
GGCCCCGCTGGATTTCTATCGCGATCCGGATGCGCCGATTGCGTTGCTTGGAACCAGCGATTGAAGCGCGCAATGGCTCACCTGCGGTCCTGATGCTTTACCGCGCCCTTGGCGTTCCGGGGGCGTTGGAACCACAAGATTGTCAGGTGTCGAGGGTGGTTTTGTCGGGCTCTGTCAGGGTCAGGTGAACAGGGGCCAGACCGTCGATGCCCCCTTCGATTTGATCTCTGGCGACCACGGGTCCGACCCCGGCGGGTGTGCCGGTCAGAATCAGATCGCCGGGGCGTAGATGATAGAAGCCCGACAGATGGCAGATCAGTTCATCGATCTTCCAAACCAGCTCTGACAATGTGGCGTCCTGTGTGACCTGGCCATTGACGCTCAGATAGATGCGCTTGTCATCCGACGGGCTCCAGTGATCGGCGCAGGTCAGCGGGGCGAAGACTGCGCCATTTTCCACATCCTTGCCCAGATCCCAAGGGCGCTGTTTGTTGCGCTCGCGGATTTGCAGATCGCGGCGGGTCATGTCCAGAGCACACCCGTAACCAAAGATCGCCGCGCGGGCCTGTGCAGCCGTGGCCCGGAAAACCGGCTTGCCGATTGCAACGGCCAATTCCATTTCGTGATGATAATTCTCGGTGCCCGCCGGGTACGGCACATGTGCCCCCGTCAATACCGCGTTGGGCGCGGATTTGGTGAAATAGAACGGCGTCTCGCGATCCACCTCATGCCCCATCTCGGCAGCATGGGCGGCATAGTTGCGGCCCACGCAGAAAATCCGCCCGATCGGATAGGTTGCCTGTTCCCCCTGAACCGGGATGCTGGGGATGTCCGGAAGCGCAAAAAGGTGGTTGGGCATGACGTGCCTCCGTTTGTTTTTGGACGGGGTCTATTGCAAAGCGCCAAAGGCGCGTTTCAGCCGTTCGCAGGCATCCTCGACCCGCGTGCGTTGGGTGGCCAGATTGAAGCGTTCGAACGTCTCTCCGCCCGTGCCGAAACCGGGGCCGGAGGAGGTGGCGATCTTCGCATCCTCGCGCAGGCGGCGGACGAATTCGTCGTGGCTCATGCCGGTGCCCGAGAAATCGACCCAGGCCAGATAGGTCGCCTGCAGGGGCATCGACCACAGGCCGGGTATCTGCGCGATGGTTTCGTCGAATAGTCGCCGGTTGGCATCCAGATGTGCGACCTGCGCGTCGACCCATTCCGCGCCTTCCGGGCTGTAGGCGGCGGTGATCATCGCCACACCCAGCGCGCTGGGGTCATAGTCCAGCGTGGCCAGCCGGTGCCGCATCTCGGCCCGCAGCTTGGCGTCGGGAATGATCATGTTGCCCGTGCGCTGACCCGCGATGTTGAAAGTCTTGGACGCGGCAGTCAGCGACACGGTCCATGCGCGCGCCTCAGGGGCCGCGACATCCATCGGTACAAACGTATTGCCCGGATAAACCAGATCGTGATGAATCTCGTCCGACACAAGGATCAGCCCGTTGCGTTCGGCAAATTCGGCCACCGCACGCAGCTCATCCGCCGTCCAGACCCGGCCCGAAGGGTTCTGCGGCGAACACCACAGCAACAGTTTTTCCGACCCGTCCAGTCGCGATTGTGCGTCCTCCAGATCCAGCCCATAGCTGTCGCCGTCGCGCGCCAGCGGGCATTCCACAACCTTGCGCCCGGCCTTGTTCACCTTGTGGGCGAACTCATGGTAAACGGGGGTGAAGATGACCACACCATCCCCCGGCGCGGACCAGACATCCAGACATAGTGCAATGGCATTGCCCAGCCCTTGGGTGGTCAGAACCCAATCGGTGTCAACTTCCCAGCCATGACGGTTTTTCATCCACCACTGCACGGCGTTCAGATAATCTGGATGACACCAGGAATAGCCAAACACCCCATGTTCGGCCGCTTTGCGCACCGCCTCGATCACGCAGGGGGCGGACTGGAAATCGGAATCAGCGGTCCACATGGCCAGCCCGTCCTCGGACGGGACGCCATAGAGACGCTCCATCTTGTCCCATTTTGAACTGTTGGTTCCCCGGCGGTCGATCAGGTCGTTGAAAGTCATGTCAGCTCCATCTGTCCAAGCCGAAAGCTAGCCGCAAATCCGGCAGGCGCAAGGGGGGCGTTGCGGCGGCGGGCGGGATGGCCTAAATCAGCCTCATGAAACGCAATATCCTGATCCATCCCGATCCCCGCCTGAAAAAGGTCTGCGCGCCGGTGGCCGACATCACCGACGATCTGCGCAAACTGGCCGATGACATGCTGGAGACGATGTATGACGCGCCCGGCATCGGTCTGGCCGCGCCCCAGATCGGCGTGCTGGACCGGCTGATCGTGGTGGATTGCGTCAAGGAAGAGGGCGAGACGCCGCGCCCGCTGGTGATGTTCAACCCCGAAATCATCTCAGCCTCGGACGAGACCAATGTCTACGAGGAAGGCTGCCTGTCGATCCCCGAGCAATATGCCGAAGTGACCCGCCCCAAAGTGGTCGAGGTCGCGTGGATGGATCAGGACGGCAACGCGCGGCAAGAGGTGTTTGACGATCTCTGGGCCACCTGCGTGCAGCATGAGATCGACCATCTGAACGGCAAGCTGTTCATCGATTATCTCAAGCCGTTGAAGCGGCAGATGATCACGCGCAAGATGCAGAAACTCAAGCGCGAGAAGGCCCGCACATGACGGTGCGCACCTGCCTGCCGTGGCCGGATAAACGTCTGCGCACCAAGGCCGAGGACGTCACCGAGATCACCGATGACATCCGCACCATCTGGGACGACATGATCGACACGATGGAGGCGATGCCGGGCGTTGGCCTCGCCGCGCCGCAGATCGGGGTGATGCTGCGGCTCGCGGTCGTTGACGGCTCGACCGAGCGGGGCAAGGCGGTTCGTCTGGCGAACCCGGAGATCCTGCACAGCTCGATCGAGCTGCGCGAGCATGAAGAGGCCAGCCCGAACCTGCCCGGCGTCTCGGCCACGGTGAAACGCCCGCGCGCGGTGACGGTGCGGTTCCTGAACGAAGAGGGCATGGTTGATCGCCGCGATTTTGTGGGGATTGAGGCCACCAGCGTGCAGCATCAGATCGACCATCTGAACGGGCGGATGTATTTTGACCGGCTCAGCAAGGTCAAACGCGACATGCTGCTGCGCAAGGCCCGAAAACAGACATAATTGACCGGTAGGCCGGGCTTAAGCCCGGCTTACGCGCCCCATCAGGACAGGACACCATGCGCATCATTTTCATGGGAACCCCCGATTTCTCGGTCCCGGTGCTGGATGCGCTGGTCGAAGCCGGGCATGACATCGCCGCCGTCTATTGCCAGCCACCGCGCCCTGCCGGACGGGGCAAGAAGGATCGCCCCACACCGGTTCACACGCGGGCTGAGGCGCTGGGGCTAGAGGTCCGCCATCCGGTGTCGCTGAAATCTGCCGACGAACAGGCGGCCTTTGCCGAACTGAATGCGGATGTGGCGGTGGTTGTCGCTTATGGCCTGATCTTGCCGCAGGTGATTCTGGACGCACCGGCACAGGGGTGCCTGAACATCCATGCCAGCCTGTTGCCGCGCTGGCGTGGCGCGGCACCGATCCACCGGGCGATCATGTCGGGTGATGCGGAAACCGGCATCTGCATCATGCAGATGGAGGCCGGGCTGGACACAGGCCCGGTGCTGCTGCGGCAAGCCACTGATATCGGGCCGCAGGAAACCGCGGCGCAGTTGCATGATCGCCTCTCGGGGATGGGGGCCGCTCTGATCGTCGAGGCGCTGAACCAATTGCCAGAGCTGGTGCCTGAACCTCAACCTGAAACAGGCGTGACCTATGCCACCAAGATCGACAAATCCGAGGCGCGCGTGGACTGGACCCGCCCGGCGGTCGAGATTGACCGGCAAATTCGCGGCCTGTCCCCATTTCCCGGTGCCTGGACCGAGATCGGGGGCGAACGGGTCAAGCTGCTCGCCTCGCGTCTGGCCGAAGGGCAGGGGGATGCGGGCGAAGTTCTGAACGACACGCTGCGCGTCGCTTGTGGCGCGGGCGCTATTGATCTGTTGCGGTTGCAACGGGCAGGTAAAGGCGCGCAGGATGTTGATGTTTTCCTGCGCGGCTGGCCTGTTGCTGCCGGAAGCCATTTGTAGAAGAGGGACCACGGATTTGATTATCACCTTGATCGGGACGGTGCTGATTGCCGCGACAATCGCCAGCCTGTCCGAGAAAACCGGCTTTACCCATAACGGCTATTTGCAATCCATCATCATCTGTATCGGTGGGGCCTTTCTGCTGTATTTTATGCATGTCCTGCTGGGCCGCATGTTTGGCTTTCGCTTCTGGTCGTCGGGTATGAACGCGGTGATCGCCTCGATCGGGGCGCTGGTCATCGTGCCGACCCATTGGAGGAAATGACATGGCCATTGTCGCCCTGATCATCATCGGAGCCGCCGCCGGTTTTCTGGCCACCCGTCTGATGCGGATCGAGGCGGACATCCCGACGACCATGCTGATTGGCATCGTCGGCGCATTGGTCAGCGGGCTGATCATTCGGTTCCTGCTGGCCGCGCTGGGCTGGCTGTCAGGTTTTGTCGGGGCCGTTCTGGGTGCATTGTTGGTGATCTGGATCTGGCAGACCTTTCTGCGACGCTAACCCCTTGACCTTTTGGTCCAACAGCGGCCAAAACGCCCGAAAATTCAACTCGATAGGTGTATCATGCAACATGATCTGACCTCCGGTGACGTTGCCCTGATGGGCGTGCCTCTGGATTTGCATTCCTCATTCCTGCAAGGCCCCGCCTTTGCCCCCGGCCGCATCCGCGAGGCGCTGCATTCCGGCGCGGCCAACCTGACGGCTGAGGACGGCACTGATCTGGGCGCGACCGACCGGTTCAAGGATACCGGTGATCTGGACGTGTTCGAGATGTTCGGGCAAGAGCCCATCGACCGGATCGAGGCTGGTGCTGCCGCGCGGATCGAAACCGGCGCGCGGGTGCTGTCGCTGGGCGGGGATCACTCGGTGGCCTATCCGCTGATCAAGGCCCATGCGGACCGGTACGAAGGGCTGAACGTCCTGCATATCGACAGCCATCCCGATCTGTATGACAGCCAGTATATGGGTCCGCTGGGCCACGGCTGCCCGTTTGCGCGCGTGATGGAGACTGGCAAGGTCAAACGTCTGGTTCAGGTTGGCATCCGCACGATGAACGCGCATCAGCAGGAGCAGGCCGACAAGTTCGGAGTCGAGGTGATCGACATGCGCAACTGGCGTCCCGATCTTGAGATCAGCTTTGACGGCCTGGTTTATCTGTCACTGGACCTCGACGCGCTGGACCCGGCCTTTGCGCCCGGCGTCTCGCATCACGAACCTGGCGGGCTGAGCACGCGCGAGGTGATCAACCTGATCCACCGGTTCAAGGGTCAACTGGTCGGCGCCGATATTGTCGAGTTGAACCCGCATCGCGATCCTTATGGCATGACCGCCATGGTGGCCGCGAAATTCGTTAAGGAGATCGGCGCGCGCCTGCTGACACGCTGATCCTGCCATTTATCGCAGGTTGCCGCCGGCCTCGGCCACGGCGACCTGCCTTTTCCTGCAGGTTTTTGGGAAATCTATCGCCGCGGCGGGCGCGCCTTGTAGACTGGCAATTGCCAACCAAACAGCAGCGATCCGGCCCGCAATGCCCAGCAGACCAGAGCGCAGAGGCCAAGGGCGGCCAGCGGTTCGACCCCCAACCGAGTGGCCACCACGGCGGTAAACGCCCCGACAAAGGCGCAGGAGACGTAAAGCTCACCCTGTTTCAGGACCAGCGGCACCTCATTGCAGACCACGTCGCGCATCAACCCGCCCAGACAGCCGGTCGAGACGCCCATCAGCACCACGATCACCCCGGATTGGTTCAGCGACAGCGCCGCGCCGGTGCCTGCGGCAACGGCCACGGACAAGGCGAAACTGTCCAGCCAGACCAGCCAGTTGTAGCGGCTTTCGACCAGATGGGCGGTAAAGAACACCAGCACCGCAGCGCCG
This sequence comes from Ruegeria sp., assembly GCF_028066395.1. Lineage (GTDB taxonomy): Bacteria > Pseudomonadota > Alphaproteobacteria > Rhodobacterales > Rhodobacteraceae > Ruegeria. The sequence continues at coordinate 29,155 of NZ_JALCBM010000049.1, read as the reverse complement.
ACAGCGATCAGGATGTAGTCGGGCTGTCCGACCCAGAACACCGGGTGGCGGTCCAGCAGCAGGTCGCGCACGGTGCCGCCGCCCACCGCTGTCAGGCAGGCGATGAAGGCGAACCCGACCAGATCCAGCTGCGCCCGGCTGGCCACCAACGCGCCGGTCAGGGCAAAGACCAGAACCGAGGCATAGTCCAGCAGGGCAAGCCCGCTCAAGCCTGCGCCTTTTTCGGCTTGAACGGGGCCATGCCTGCGCGGGCCAGCTCATCGGCCTTTTCGTTTTCCGGGTGACCTGCATGGCCCTTGACCCATTCCCAGGTCACCTCGTGCCGGGTCTGCGCCTCATCCAGCCGCTGCCACAGATCGACATTCTTGACCGGCTTTTTGTTCGAGGTTTTCCAGCCGTTCCGCTTCCACCCGAAAATCCAGCCCGTCACGCCGTTCTTCACATAGGCGCTGTCGGTCACGATGGTCAGTTTCGAGGGCCGCTCCAACGTCTCAAGCGCGCTGATGGCGGCCAGCAGTTCCATGCGGTTATTGGTGGTCTCGGCCTCGCCGCCGTTCAGTTCACGCTCTTTCAGGACCGTGTCCCCGTCCATCGCGCGCAGCAATACGCCCCAGCCGCCGGGGCCGGGATTGCCGGAACAGGCGCCATCAGTATAGGCAAACAATTCAGGCATGGCTGGCCAATCCGATCCAGTCCGATACTGAGCCATCCAGCCCGGTGCCGCTGCCCAGCCGCCGGTCGGTGACGGTAAAGCCTGCCTCTTGCAGATAAGTCTTCAATTCGTCCTCGCTGTAATAGCTGTAATAGCGCCCCAGCCGATCGGGGCCTTCACCCTGACCCAGCTTCATGGCGATATAGAACACACCGCCGGGTTTCAGCGCCCGGTGGATGGCTGTCAGATGCGTCGGAAAATCGGCCCGTTTGGCATGCAGCAGGCTGAAATTGGCCCAGATGCCATCATACATTGCGACCGCATCCAGATCGGAGAATTCGGCCTGCCGGGCATGGACGCCCTCATGGGCCGAGGCCAAGCGTACCATTTCCACCGAGGCATCCGTCGCATCGACCTGCAAGCCCGCCTGCGCCATCACGGTTGCCGACGCGCCGGGGCCACAGCCGAGATCCAGCACTTTGCCACCCTCGGGGATCGCGTCGATAAAGCGGCTCAGTTGGGGGTCGCCAAAGTTGTCGTCATCGGTCATCTCGGAATAGCGCACGGCTTGTTCGTTGTAGACAGAGATAGTGTCACGGTCGCTCATAGGTAGACTCCGACAGAAAGGCACAGGATCACGATGGCGGTCAGCAGGATGCGCAGTTTCATCCACCAGCGCGGGGCCAGACCCCAATACCAGAAGACCGCATCCAGCAACAGCAACCCGGCAAAACCCGTGATCAGGTTGATGCTGGTGCTGACCGGTCCGCTGCCGGTCATGACGAAGGCCCACAGGGCGGGCAGTACCGACAGGGTATAGCAGATCGCCGCCTTGCTGCCTGAGGTCTTGGTGGCAAAGCCCCAGAGAATACCGGACATAAAGCTGAGGATGACCGAGCCGTAAAACAACTGCACATACGGTCCGACAAACCGTGGCCCAAGGGCGCGTGTGCCCCAGGCCTGAAGATCGCCATTCAGATAGGTCAACGCGCCCCAGACAAAGGGGATCAGCCCGGCCAGACCCAGAAACAAGGGTGCTCTGGGTACGCCATTCATGCCGGTTGCCGCAGGACGCGGGGGACCTTGAACTCTACGTTTTCGACGGCGGTTTCGACCAGTTCGACCGTCACGTCATAGTGGTCGCGAAAGGCGTCGATGACCTCGTTCACCAGCACCTCGGGGGCCGAGGCCCCGGCGGTGATGGCAACGCTGGAGATGCCCTCCA
>NZ_JALCBM010000049.1:15333-27178 GCF_028066395.1 Ruegeria sp. | reverse complement strand
GCCTGAAGGGCGGCGATGATGTCCTTGGTGTCATCCACCGACAGGGTGGTCTGGGTGACAAAGGCCAGACGCTCGGGGTCGCGGACCTCAACCGTGGCCACGTCTGCGACCGTTTCGACCAGCAGAACCTCGCCCTCGGGCAGTTGCCCCATGGTGCCGATGGTTTCGGGATGGCCCTTGTGGCCGATCATGATCATCTGCAGCCCGGCTTCGGAATGGCGCTGGGCTTCGACATGGACCTTGGAGACCAGCGGGCAGGTGGCATCGACATAGATCATCTCGCGCTGCGCTGCTGTGGCAGGGACGGATTTCGGCACGCCATGGGCGGAAAAGATCACCGGACGGTCATCGGGGCATTCATCCAGTTCCTCGACAAAAACCGCGCCCTTGGCGCGCAGCCCGTCGACGACGAATTTGTTGTGCACGATCTCATGGCGCACATAGACCGGCGGGCCCCATTTCTGCAGGGCCATTTCCACGATCTTGATGGCGCGGTCCACACCGGCGCAGAACCCGCGCGGCGCAGCAAGGTAGAGTGTCAGTGGCGGCTTGGTCATGCGTCTGTCTCCTTGACGAAAGACAGGTACGTCTTTTCATTGCCATGGTCCAGACAGCAGCATGTCATTTCCCTGACATGAATCGCTGCTATCAAACGGGTGTTTGAGAACCTGTGCCTAGTTAAAGTTGCGCGGCCAGGACATATGATCCTGACCGCGCTTTTTCTTACCCCCATGATACGGCAGTGGGATCAGTGCCCGCCTGCCGCAGCAACGCTGCGCGGTTCGGACGGCATCTCGCGCGGGGGGCGGCCGATGACGTCGCGCAGGTCTTCCAGTTCGATGAAATTGTCGGCCTGGCGGCGCAGTTCGTCCGAGATCATCGGCGGCTGGCTGCGGATGGTCGAAACGACCGACACGCGCACGCCCTGCCGTTGCAGGCTGGCAATCAGCGGGCGGAAATCCCCGTCGCCCGAGAACAGCACGATATGATCGACACGCGGTGCCAGTTCCATGGCATCGACCGTCAGTTCGATATCCATGTTGCCTTTGACTTTCCGACGCCCCATGCTGTCGGTGTATTCCTTGGCCGGTTTCGTCACCATGGTGAAGCCGTTGTAGTGCAGCCAATCCACCAGCGGTCTGATCGGGGAATACTCGTCGTTTTCCAGTAGCGCTGTGTAGTAGAAAGCCCTCAGCAGTTTCCCCCTGCGCATGAACTCCTGACGCAGCAGCTTGTAGTCGATGTCAAACCCCAGAGCTTTGGCGGCTGCGTAAAGATTCGAGCCATCGATGAACAGCGCTAGCCGTTCGTCTTTATAAAACATAAATAGATCCTTCCGGTATAAACCATCGTGCCGTGTGATTTCGTGAGTGAGAAAAATTTGGTCAGCACAATGGTACGTCTAAAATAGGTCTTCTGGCGGGTATCGCAAGTATTCTCTTGCCTGAATATAGGGGTAAATATGGCAAAAACGCAGTCAAATGCTGTGGTAGCGCTAGGTGCAAATCTCAGTCTGAGAGATAACGGACCCAAGGCGACACTTGAACAGGCGCTGGTGGCCATGGCCGAGGCCGGGCTGGTGATTCGCGCCGAAAGCCGTTTTTTTGCGACACCCTGCTTTCCCGCAGGGGCGGGGCCGGATTATGTCAACGCCGCCGCGCTGATCGAAACCGACCGGACCCCGCAGCAGGTGCTGGATGTTCTGCACCAGATCGAGCACGCCTTTGACCGCGCCCGCGTACAGCGCTGGGGGATGCGGACGCTGGATCTGGATCTGGTGAGTTGGGACAACCTGGTGTTGCCTGACGTTACGGAATACAACCGCTGGCGTATGTTGCCTGCCGAGGATCAGCGGCAACTGGCGCCCGAGCAGTTGATCCTGCCGCATCCGCGCCTGCAGGATCGCGCCTTTGTGCTGGTGCCCATGGCTGATGTTGCGCCCGATTGGCGCCACCCGGTGCTGGGTCAAACGGTCACGGAAATGGTCGCGGCGCTGCCGCCCGGCGATGTGGCCTCGGTCACGGCGCTGTGATCCCTGCTTTTGCGCCATTTCCTGCTTGTCAAGGCGGGGAATCGCGCTTAGATAAACCCCTTCTTGCCACGGATTCATTTACGGAGAGCGCCTCATGGCCCGCGTTACGGTCGAAGATTGTGTAGACAAGGTCCCGAACCGGTTCGAACTGGTGATGCTGGCCGCCCATCGGGCGCGCGAGATTTCCGCCGGTGCGGCAATCACCGTGGACCGTGACAACGACAAGAACCCGGTCGTGTCCCTGCGCGAAATCGCCGACGAAACCCAAGGCGCGGACGACCTGCGCGAGCGTCTGATCGAGGCCAACCAGACTCAGATCGAGGTGGACGAGCCCGAAGAAGATCAGATGGCGCTGCTGATGGGTGCGGAATCGGACAAGCCTGCCGATGACGACATGTCGGAAGAAAAGCTGCTGCGCGCGCTGATGGAGGCTCAAGGCCAGGGGTAATCCCCAAGCTACACGAAGGTGCGGACCGGATGATTTCTGCTGACGACCTGATTGCGCTGGTCCGCAACTACAATCCCAAGACAAATGCTGATCGCATCGCCCGTGCTTATGAGTTCGGAATGCAGATGCATGAGGGGCAGTTCCGCCATTCCGGCGAGCCCTATTTCTCGCACCCCGTTGCCGTTGCCGCCATCCTGACCGAACAGCGTCTGGATGATGCGACCATCATCACGGCCCTGCTGCATGACACGATCGAAGACACCAAGGCCAGCTATGGCAAGGTGGCCGAGCTGTTCGGGGATGAGGTCGCCAAGCTGGTCGATGGCGTCACCAAGCTGACCAACCTGCAGCTGTCCAGCCGCGAAACCAAACAGGCCGAAAACTTCCGCAAGCTGTTCATGGCCATGTCCAAGGACCTGCGGGTCATTCTGGTCAAGCTGGCCGACCGTCTGCACAACATGCGCACCATCAAGGCGATGCGGCCCGAAAAGCAGGTGGTCAAGGCGCGCGAGACGATGGATATCTACGCGCCGCTTGCGGGCCGGATGGGTATGCAATGGATGCGCGAGGAGCTGGAAGACCTCGCCTTTCGTGTCCTGAACCCCGAAGGCCGCCAGTCGATCATCCGCCGCTTTATCACCCTGCAACGCGAAACCGGCGATGTGATTCACCGCATCACCGGCGACATGCGGCATGAACTGGAAAAGGCCGGGATCGAGGCCGAGGTCTTTGGCCGCGCCAAGAAACCCTATTCGATCTGGCGCAAGATGCAGGAAAAGGATCAGGGCTTCTCGCGCCTGTCCGATATCTATGGCTTTCGCATCATCACCGGGTCCGAAGAAGACTGTTACCGGACGCTGGGTGCAATCCACCAACGCTGGCGCGCGGTGCCGGGGCGGTTCAAGGATTACATCAGCCAGCCGAAATCGAACGGTTACCGCTCGATCCACACCACGGTCTCGGGCCGTGACGGCAAACGGGTCGAGGTTCAGATCCGTACTCGGCAAATGCACGATGTGGCCGAAACCGGCGTGGCGGCGCATTGGTCTTATCGTGATGGTGTCCGCTCGGAAAACCCGTTTGCGGTGGACCCGGCCAAGTGGATCGCCAACCTGACCGAACAGTTCGACAGCGAGGAGGATCACGAAGATTTCCTCGAAGCCGTCAAGCTTGAGATGTATTCGGATCAGGTGTTCTGCTTCACCCCCAAGGGCGACGTGGTGAAACTGCCGCGCGGGGCGACGCCGATTGACTTTGCTTATGCCATCCATACACGGATCGGCCATGCCTGTGTCGGCGCCAAGGTGGACGGTATCCGGGTGCCGCTGTGGACCCGGATCAAGAACGGGCAATCGGTGGATATCATCACCGCCGATGGTCAGACGCCGCAGGTCACCTGGCTGGAAATCGCCGTCACCGGCAAGGCCCGCACCGCCATCCGCCGCGCCCTGCGCGAGGTGGACCGCGAACGCTTTATCAAGCTAGGCAAGGAACTGGCCCGGTCTGGATTCGAACATGTCGGGCGCAAGGCCACCGACAAGGCGCTGGACACTGCCGCCAAACATCTGCGGTTCAAGGATCGCGACGAATTGCTGGCCCGTCTCGGCAGTGCCGAACTGACCGCTCATGAGGTGGTCAGCGCGGTCTACCCCGAACTGACGCAGGATGACGGCGACGCCATCCCGCTGCGCCGCGCGGTGATCGGTCTGGAGCCGGGGCAGAAATTCGACCGCGCGCCCTGCTGTCAGCCGCTGCCGGGCGAACGCATCGTCGGCATCACCTATCGCGGCAAGGGCGTGGTTGTGCATGCCATCGACTGCGACCGCCTGTCCGAGTTCGAAAGCGAACCGGACCGCTGGGTCGATCTGCACTGGCATTCGGGCACGCACCCGGCCGTTTACGGGGCGGCGCTGGACCTGACCATCGGCAACGATGCCGGGGTGCTGGGGCGTATCTGCACATTGATTGGCGAGAAAAAGGCCAATATCTCGAACCTGGAATTTGTCGACCGCAAACCGGATTTTTACCGCCTTCTGATCAGTGTCGAACTGCGCGACCTTGAACAGCTGCATTCGCTGATGCTGATGCTTGAGGCGGAAAGCGACGTGGCCGCAGTGGAACGGTTTCGGGACCGGACGAAAACCGCAGCTGCGGCTGGTTGAGAAGGGGTGATCAGGAGTGGTTTTCAAGCGCCGAGATCGACGCTCGCCTGTCCAGATCGCGTCTGAACTCGTCTATCCGCGCGGCGGTTGGACCCGCGCCTTTCACTATGTCAAACACCGGGTGCGGCGTCTGCCGGATTCACCGGAACGGATTGCGCGGGGTATCGGGGCAGGGGTCTTTGCCGCCTTCACCCCGTTTTACGGGTTGCATTTCGTGGTGGCCGCGCTCGTGGCCCGGCTGATCAACGGCAACATTCTGGCCGCGCTCAGCGGGACGTTTTTTGGCAACCCGCTGACCTATGTGCCCATCGGGGTGATCTGCCTGAAGGCCGGGCATTTCCTGCTGGGGACCGAGTTCGAAAAGGGCGACACCCACGGGTTGATGGGCAAATTCGCCGACGCGCTGGGGGATTTGAAGGACAATTTCCTGGCTATGTTCACCGACCGGATGGCGGATTGGCATGGGCTGCGGATTTTTTATCACGAGGTTTTCTACCCCTATCTGATCGGTGGGATCATTCCTGGTATCGTGGCCGGGGTGATCTGTGCCTATCTCAGCCTGCCGCTGATCCGCACCTATCAGCAGCGCCGCCGTTCGCGGATCAAGGCGAAGTTCCAGAAAATCAAACGTTTGGCGCAGGCAAAGGCTGACGTTTCCGCGACAAACACGCTAGGCTCGGCCAAGGGGCACAAGAAGGATTCGAAAGATGTCTGACACCGGTCTGCGACTTGGCGTGAATATTGACCACGTGGCCACCGTGCGCAACGCGCGTGGCGGCGGCTATCCCGACCCGCTGCGCGCCGCGAAACTGGCCGAAGAGGCCGGGGCCGACGGTATCACCGCGCATTTGCGCGAAGACCGCCGCCATATCTCGGACGCTGATATCGACGGGTTGATGGACGTCCTCTCGGTGCCGCTGAACTTCGAGATGGCCGCGACGGATGAGATGCAGAAAATCGCCCTGCGTCACAAGCCGCACGCGGTCTGCATCGTCCCCGAAAAGCGCGAGGAACGCACCACAGAAGGCGGGCTTGAGGTCGCGCGCGAGGAAAACAAGCTGGCCCATTTCATCGCACCCCTGCGCGAGGCGGGCTGTCGCGTGTCGATCTTCATCGCCGCTGACAGGAAACAGATTGAGGCCGCCCACCGCATCGGCGCTGAGGTGATCGAATTGCACACCGGCGCCTATTGCGATGCCCATGCCGAAGGCCGCATGGACGAGGCTGCTCGTGAACTGGAAAGCCTGCGCGAGATGTCCGCTTTCGCCCATTCTCTGGGGCTTGAGGTCCATGCAGGCCACGGCCTGACCTATGACACGGTGAAACCCGTCGCGGCCTTCCCCGAAGTGATGGAATTGAATATCGGCCACTTCCTGATCGGCGAGGCGATCTTTCTGGGCCTCACCCCCGCGATCAAGGAAATGCGCCGGCTGATGGACGAGGCGCGGGGATGATCACCGCCGGGTTCGCCGCGATCTGGGTTGCCTGGCTGCTGGCCGGGGGCTCTCCGGGCCCGGCGACCATGGGGATTGCGGGCACGGCGATGAACGAAGGCCGCCGCGCTGGTTTGGCTTTTGCGCTGGGTATCTGTGCGGGCTCTGCCGCATGGGGCATTGCGGCGGCGCTGGGCCTGTCCGCGATCATGCTGGCCAATGTCTGGGTTTTCGAGGTGATCCGTTACATCGGTGTTGCCTATCTGGGCTGGCTGGCGCTGAAGGCGCTGCGCCGGGCCATGTCTTCGGACGAGGTGGCACTGGGCAAGCCGGTCACGGGGTCCCTGACCACGATCTTCGCCAAGGGCGCGGCCATTCACCTGACCAACCCCAAGGCGATCCTCAGCTGGGGGTCGATCTATGCCATCGTCGCGCCCAATGATGCCAGCCTGTCGATGCTGCTGGGCTATTTCGGAATGCTCTACGCCGGGTCGCTGCTGATCTTCATCGGCTACGCCTTCCTGTTTTCCTCTGCCCGCATGGTCAGCGCCTACCGCCGCGCCCGCCGCTGGTTCGATTTCGCCTTTGCGGGGTTCTTTGGGTTTGCGAGTTACAAGATTCTGACGGTGCGGTTGTCCTAAAGATCAAGGCAGACGATTGCCTTAACTTGGTTTCAGGAGGCAGAATTGAAGACGATAAGCTTGTGGCAATACACTGTCTGGTTGGTGGCCATCAGATTTCTGCTGCCCATTTCTATTGTCATGTTGCTTGTTCTGACCGGGATCAATCTTACAAATGTCGGAATACCGGTTCTGTCTGCCATTCTGGCCTCAGCAGCTATTGGCCGGGGCGTTGCCCGTGCCGCCGGATGTATGCCGGGGTGGCGCGAATTGCTGGCCTTCGCGGTTTTGGCTACGCTGATTTTCTTCTTTGTGAACTATGCCGCCTACGTATTGTTGGCGTGGTCCGGAATAGGGCCAATAGACTTTTATACGTTGAATGACTGGCACCGCACGGGCCAGATTGTATTTTTGATGGCGTTTCTGACGACGGTCGCGTTTATCTCAAACGCTGTGGTGTTTCCGTTCTGCATCAAGGCGGAACTCAGGGCGATGACGCGAAGACAACGAAAAGAACAAGAGCAATGATCCTTGGCATCGGCACAGACCTCGCAAATATCGACCGCATTCAGGGCACGCTTGATCGGTTCGGCGACCGGTTCCGCAATCGTGTCTTTACCGAGACCGAACAGCGCAAGGCCGAACGACGCCACGACACCGCAGGCACCTATGCCAAACGCTGGGCCGCGAAAGAGGCATGCTCCAAGGCGCTGGGCACCGGTCTGCGCATGGGCATCGCGTGGAAGGACATGGCGGTGACCAACCTGCGCACCGGCCAGCCCGTCATGCATGTCACCGGCTGGGCTGCTGAGCGCCTGAAAGAGATGACCCCCGAAGGGCATGAGGCGATCATCCACGTCACCCTGACCGATGATCATCCCTGGGCACAAGCCTTTGTGGTGATCGAGGCGCGCCCGCTTCAAGATCACGCCACGCAGCCTTGACTTGCCCCCTTCGGCCCCGCATGTAGCACCCCAACAACACAAGGATGTGGAGAGCAGTATGGCCGAAGACGCCAAAACCGGGGGCGGCATCTGGGAGACGGTCAAGACCATCGTCTACGCCCTGTTGATCGCAGGTATTTTCCGCACCTTGTTCTTTCAACCGTTCTGGATTCCGTCCGGCTCGATGAAACAGACCCTGCTGATCGGGGATTTCCTGTTCGTCAACAAGATGGCCTACGGCTATTCCTACGCCTCCTGTCCCAGCCTGATCATCCCCAGCGTTGGCCTGAACATCGACGCCGAGGATGTCTGCGGCTGGATGCAGGGCGATGGCGACACCCGCATCTGGGGTGGTGAGCCGGAACGCGGCGACGTCATCGTATTCCGCCACCCGGTCACCGGGCGCGACTATATCAAGCGTCTGATCGGCCTGCCGGGGGATCGCATTCAGATCCGTCAGGGTCAGATCATTCTGAATGACACGCCGGTGCCGCAGCAACCCGATGGCGTCTTCACCGAAATCGCCGCACCGCAAGGCCCACAAGGTCTGCGCCCGCGCTGCGAAAATGGCCCGGTCGGGATTGGCGGCACCTGCGAAAAATCCCGCCTGATCGAAACCCTGCCCAACGGTGTTTCGTATGATGTGCTCAATATCGGCAATCAGGGCTCGGACAATACCGGGGTCTACACGGTGCCCGCAGATCACTATTTCTTCATGGGTGACAACCGCGACAACTCTGCTGACAGCCGCCTGCCACAATCTGCCGGAGGGGTCGGGTTCGTGCCTTACGAAAACCTGATCGGACGCGCGGACCGCATCATGTTCTCGTCCGCAGGCCGGTCGATGCTGTTCTTCTGGACCTGGCGCAGCGATCGCTTCTTCAAGGCGGTCAATTGAAGCTTTCGGCCGAGATAAAGGCGTTCCAGAAACGGCTGGGCTATGAATTCAACAGCCCCGAATTGCTGGTGCGCGCGCTGACCCATGGGTCCGTCTCGTCATCCACCCGGCCCGATAATCAACGTCTGGAGTTTCTGGGCGACCGTGTTCTGGGCCTTGTCATGGCCACCGCGCTGCTGGAGGCCGACAAGAAAGCCTCGGAAGGGCAACTGGCCCCCCGTTTCAACGCGCTGGTGCGCAAGGAAGCCTGCGCCGACGTCGCCCGCCAGATCGATCTGGGTGCGGTGCTGAAACTGGGCCGATCCGAGATGCTGTCGGGCGGCCGCCGCAAACAGGCGCTGTTGGGCGACGCGATGGAGGCTGTGATCGCCGCCATCTACCGCGATGCGGGTTTTGAGACCGCCCGCGACGTGATCCTGTCGCTATGGGGCGACCGGCTGCACAATGTCGAGGCTGACGCCCGCGACGCCAAAACCGCGCTGCAGGAATGGGCTCAGGCCCGTGGCCAGAAACCGCCCGCCTATGTCGAGGTCAAACGCAGCGGCCCCGATCACGCCCCCATCTTCACCATCGCCGCCCGCCTCCAGGATGGGACCGAGGCGCAAGCCACCGCCGGTTCGAAACGCCAAGCGGAACAGGCGGCGGCCAAGGCGCTGCTGGATAGCCTGCCAAAGTAACCTCGCGAATGTGCGCGGGTTCCCCCTTCATCTGGCTAAAAATATCCCGGGGGGCTTGGGGGGTTGGCCCCCCAATTGGATGCGCTATTCAGAGACTAGCTCCGATTTAGCGCGTTCCATTCGGATCAAATCACCCGAATAAACCCGGTCAGCCCGGTTTTCTGATGTTCGATCACATGGCAATGGAACGCCCAATCGCCCGGGTTATCGGCGACCAGAGCGATCTCGGCCACCTCATCCTTCAGCAGCAGCATCGTATCCGTCATCAGCGGTGGCAAGGTCCGCAGGTTCGATTTTAGCGGCACAAAAGCCAACCCGTGCAGATGGATCGGATGCAGATTGGGGGATTCGTTGCGCAAGCGCAGAACATAGCTCTTGCCCTGTTCCAACGTTGCCAGAGGCCCAACCCCCTGCGCCGCATCACCCGGCCAGGGTGTGCGGTTGATCGACCAGAAATTATACCCCAGCGAGCCGCAGAACCCGTTATTGGGCTGCCCGCCCTCAGGGGTCCAGCCGAAAACAAACTCACGCAATTCAGCCCGGGCCAGATCCGGTTTGGCCACCGGGTTGACCGGCAGGGGGCGCAACTCCTGCAGGTCGCGCGCAACAGACGCCCCAACCGCCCTCAACTGCGCCATCGGGCGGGCGGGTTGACCGGGCAGTTTCGCTATCAGATCGACGGTCTGGCCTTCGCCCGCAGGCATCGCCACCGCGAAATCCACCCGTTGACCGGGGCCGACCAACAGGGGCTCCTCGGCGCTGGGCAAGGGGATGTTGATCTCGACCGGATGCCCGTCCCAGGCGATGATCCGCGCCTCACCTCCGGTCAGATGCAGCTTGTAGATACGGGTTGTGTCGGTGTTCACCACCCGCAGCCGCACCAACCCGCCAGCGCTGTGGTCATAAACAGGCCCGTCCAGCCAGTTTGCCGTTTGAAAATTGCCAAAGGTCCCGGCCCGCGCCGCGCCGCGTTTGGTGTAGGGGGGCAGGAACTGATCCCGCTCATCCAGACGGAAATCGCGCAGGTTGATTACCTGTTCACTGTCGAAACCGGGGTCTTCGGGCTCGGCAATCACCATGACGCCGGTCAGGCCATGGGCCATCTGATCCATGGTCATGCAATGGGGGTGATACCAATAGGTGCCTGCATCCGGGGGCGTGAACTCATATTCGAACAGCTCACCCGCGCCCATCGGCATCTGCGTCAGATAAGGCACGCCATCCATTCCATTGGCAATCCGCATCCCATGCCAGTGCATGGCGGTGTAGTCAGAGGTTGCATTCCGCACCGGCAGCCGCATCACCTCCCCCTGCCGCCCATACAGGACCGGAGGCGGCGCGCCCGGCGACAGGCTCACCATCCCTGCCGTCACCTGATCGCGCAGGGTGTAACTGGCAGGCTGGATGATCAACTCCTGTGTGCTGGCCGCCAGACCAAATCCGCCCAGACCTAGCGCACCTGCAGCGGCTCCACCGCCCAAAAGAAACTCCCGACGTTTCATATCCTGCCTCATTGAAAGGGTGATCGCCTGGCTGGAAATGGCGTGGCGCAAGGCTCTGGTGCCACCGAAACTGCGGGGACGCAATGCGACAAATCCCTCTGGCCCGGGGCGGCGTTCTGCGATAGGGATGCGCACCCGCAAACAGGATCGCACCAAAATGACCACACGCGCCGGATTCATCGCCCTGATCGGAGAGCCCAATGCAGGCAAATCCACCCTTCTGAACCGCATGGTCGGGGCCAAGGTCTCGATCGTGACGCATAAGGTGCAGACCACCCGTGCCCGCATCCGGGGCGTCGCGATGGAGGGTGACGCGCAGCTGGTCTTTGTCGACACACCGGGCCTGTTCAAACCCCGCCGCCGTCTGGATCGTGCCATGGTGGCTGCGGCCTGGGGCGGGGCGGCGGATGCCGATGTTGTGGTCCTGATGGTCGAGGCGCATCGGGGGATCACCGAAGGGGTCGAGCGTATCCTTGAAGGTCTGGACGAGATCGGGCAGGGCCGCAAAATCGCGCTGGCCATCAACAAGATCGACAAGGTCCCGTCCGAGAAACTGCTGGCCCTGACCAGCGACCTGAATGCACGGTATCCTTTTGCAGAGACCTTCATGATCTCCGCCGAAAAGGGATATGGCGTGGACGACCTGCGCAAATGGCTGGCGGATGAGTTGCCCGAAGGCCCGTGGCTTTACCCCGAAGATCAGATCGCTGATTTGCCGCTGCGCATGATCGCTGCGGAAATGACGCGCGAGAAACTGACCCTGCGCCTGCATCAGGAACTGCCCTATCAACTGACGGTCGAGACCGAGAACTGGGAAGAGCGTAAGGATGGCTCGGCCAAGATCGATCAGGTCATCTATGTCATGCGCGATGGGCACAAAGGCATTGTGTTGGGCAAGCGCGGTGAGACGATCAAGGCTGTCAGCCAGGCGGCGCGGGCGGAACTGGAGGAGTTTCTGGACCGCAAGATTCACCTGTTCCTACAGGTGAAGGTTCGTCCCAACTGGCTAGAAGAGTCCGAGCGCTATTCCGAGATGGGTTTGGATTTCAAAGACGGCAACGCGTGACGCCGTCCGCTAAGAATTTTCGACGAAAATTCTTGGCCCCGGTGGAGAGGGGAGAGATATGAC
>NZ_JALCBM010000049.1:4627-15233 GCF_028066395.1 Ruegeria sp. | reverse complement strand
GCTAAGAATTTTCGACGAAAATTCTTGGCCCCGGTGGAGAGGGGAGAGATATGACCCGCCTGACGGCAGATTTTTGGGTTCACGCATATCTGGCGCGGCTGCGGTTTCAGGAGATACCTGCCTTTGTCGTGGCCCATGGCGATGACACAGCGGGCGCGGTTCTGGTCAAGCTCAACACGCTGGACGGTCAGGCGGTCGCGTTTCAGCGCAGCTTCGATTTGATGAGCGGCGAGCGTAAATGGGTTGAACTGTCTTCGGGTGCTGAAAGGGATGTGGATGTGGCAATCCAGCGTCAGCGTGGCTTTGATCCGGACCTTTGGGTGATCGAGGTGGAGGATCGGCAGGGGCGGCATCTGTTGGGCGAAGAGGGGTTGGAGTAAACGCGGTCCCGGGCGCTTGGACCCACGACGCAATAGGCTTATGAATCTTTGATACCTGTCACAACCGATTGGCATGGTCAGAAGCAAAAAACAGGAGTTGGGGCGTTGGCTGAATCACTTGGTCAGAAGCTTGAAGCATCGAAATTCGGGCATTGGATGCAGCGGTTTGAGGGCTTCATGGTCGTTGTCGGCGTTGTCGGGCCGTTTGCCACGCTGCCGCAACTTATCAAACTCTTTTTTACCCACTCGCAACACGCCACGGGCCAGTCGCTGTTGACCTGGTCGCTTTACGCCGGGCTGTCGCTGTTGTGGTTCATCTACGGGCTGATCGTCGGCAAGCTGCCCATCTATGTGGGCAACGGTCTTTCGATGGTGCTGAACCTGCTCATGGTCCTCGGCATATTGATCCACGCAGGTCTTACGTTCTGATTGCTTACCACCCGGCGCTTTTCAGGGTGATGTCGTGCCCGACGGCGTTCAGTGTCTTGCCAGCGAAGTCTTTCACCTTGGGTGCGAATGCCTGAAAATAGGGTTGCGATTGCACGTGGGCCAGGGTCTCGGCGCTGTCCCAGCGGCCCCAGTGATACCGGGTCACCCCATCATCGGCGACGGCGACCTGATAGGTGAATTTCCCGGCCGCCACCGGATCATTGTCAATGGCCGCGATGAACGTGCTGATGGCGGCTTTCCATTCAGCCTCGTCTCCGTCGTATTGGTATATGATTGTGATGCCCCGCATGGCGTTTGATCCTTATTTAACCATATTGTTAATTTATGGATTAATACGTGCGGGTCAAGCTTTCCCGGTTGCGGCGACCCCCGCCGCTGGGCCAAATTGAGCGCAGGAAACGGCACGAGGCCCCATTGGACTGGCGCGATCACGGCATACTTCTGACCTCTCGTCGCCATGGCGAAACCGCTGCGATTGTTGAGGTCTTTACCGAAGGCCACGGTCGCCACGCTGGCGTGGTCAGGGGCGGTGCCAGCCGCAAGATTGCGCCGATCCTGCAACCCGGTGCGCAACTGGATGTGCTCTGGCGCGCGCGGCTGGAAGAACATATCGGCACATTTCAGGTCGAACCTTTGCGATCTCGTGCGGCGGCGGCGTTTTCGGGACGGCTGGCGTTGGCTGGGCTGAACGCGGTGGTGGCGCTGCTGTCATTCTGTCTGCCCGAGCGTGAGCCGCACCCGGCGATTTACAAACAAACCGAGCAACTGATGGACCTGCTGGGCCAAGATGAGATCTGGCCGCTGGCCTACCTGCACTGGGAACTGGCGCTGTTGGAGGAACTGGGCTTTGGCCTCGCCCTGTCCACCTGCGCGGTAACGGGGGCGACCGAGGGGTTGATCTATGTCTCACCCAAAACCGGCCGTGCTGTCAGTGTGGCAGGCGCGGGGGAATGGGCGGACAGGTTGCTGCCCCTGCCGCCCTGTTTGCGCCGGGAAGGCGCTGCACCGGATGCCGAGATTGCCGAAGGGCTGCGCACCACCGGGTATTTTCTGGAACACCGCCTTGCACCGTCTCTGGGCCATAATCCATTGCCCGAGGCGCGGGCGCGGTTTGTTGATCAATTCACTCGGCGGCTGTGAAGACCATTTCGTGCCCGTCCTCATTGCGCAGGATCAGCACGTCGCCGGACACTTCGGATTGGGTCATCGCCAGAAGGGCAGCGAAATACATGCCCTCGGCCTCTAACCCGGCGCAGGCGGCGCGGGTGGCGGCCAGATCGGTGACCTCGAACCACGGGTAGGGGGCATTCAGCGTGCCGGAATATCCGTTGCACGGGGCGTTGCCTTCGATGCGGCCCTCTTCCGGGAAGCGCAGCAGGGCGCGGGCCGGGAAGGGCTGGCCGTTGATTTCCTGCAACGCCCAGATTTGATCCGCCGCGCCATAGGCGGCGACAGTTTCGTCCGTGCTGCATTGGAACAGGGCGATCAGGGGTAGGGTCAGGATCAGGCGTATCATGATCCGGTCTTAGCCTATCGGAAAGGCAGACGGAACCGGCGTCAGAACGACAGCTCTCCGTTCAGAAGTTCTTCGCGCACTTCCAGCCGGGGGCGCCAGTTGTATCGCGTATCCTCGCGGGTCGGGGCCCAATGCAGCCGTCCGCTGTTGCGCCAGGGGTCCAGAATGATGCCGTCTTCGATCCCGTCACCGCGCGCGCTGATCAGGGCCGAATGATGGATGATCCGAAACGGGGTGGGCGGAGAGGTGGCCCAATGCAGTTGCAGCGTGCGGAAATCTTCTTGCCGCAGGCGGCGGGTCATGGCCTGGGCCCAGTCATTGCACAGGCCATGTTCGCGAAAGCCGTTGATGACCTTGGCGTTGTGGATGATGGCCGGGTCGGTGACGTTCCATTCCTGCGCCAGTTGCTGGGAATAGCTATAGGAAATCTCAGCCGCGCGGCGGGCTTCGTTCGGGTCGACATCGGGACCCAGTGCCTGAATGGCGTTGGTCAGGCCGTCGATATCGCTGCGCTGGACCGGCTGCGGGGTCGAGCAGGCACCAAGCACAAGGGTCACGAACATCGCCAAGGCCGCAAATACAGGTTTCACGTTCAACTCTCCATCCAGTGCAGGAGCGAATCCCACAAGCTTCCGGGCCGTGGTCTATTTGATTTCCCGTAAGGTGCCGAGGGGGAAGTTTCACGAGCCCGCCATCAGAACCGTCGAAAAGAAAACCCGGCGCGGGGCCGGGTTCAGTTGGGGAAACCACGGTGAGCCGGGTGTTAGCCGAGCAACCGCCGTGCGATGACCTGAGCCTGAATTTCAGCGGCCCCTTCAAAGATGTTCAGAATGCGCGCGTCGCACAAAACGCGGCTGATCTTGTATTCCAGCGCAAAGCCGTTGCCGCCATGGATCTGCAACCCGTTATCTGCCGCCGCCCATGCGACCCGCGCGCCCAGCAGCTTGGCCATTCCGGCCTCTAGGTCGCAGCGCTGGCCGTGGTCTTTCTCCCACGCCGAGAAATAGGTCAGCTGCCGCGCGATCATGATCTCGACCGCCATCATCGCCAGCTTGCCGGACACGCGGGGGAAGTTGATCAGCGATTTGCCGAACTGCTTGCGGTCCTGCGCGTATTGCATGGCGATATCCAGCGCGCTTTGCGCCACGCCAATGGCGCGGGCGGCGGTCTGGATGCGGGCGGATTCAAACGTCTCCATGAGCTGCTTGAAGCCTTTGCCCTCTTCGCCGCCCAGCAGGTTCTCACCTTTGACGTGGAAGCCGTCAAAACCCAGCTCGTATTCCTTCATGCCGCGATAACCCAGCACCTCGATCTCACCGCCGGTCATGCCGGGGGTGGGGAAGGGGTTCTCATCCGTTCCGGGGGTCTTTTCGGCCAGAAACATCGACAGACCGCGATGGTCGGTGGTATCGGGGTTGGTCCGCGCCAGCAGGGTCATCACATGGGTGCGCGCCGCGTGGGTGATCCATGTCTTGTTGCCGGTGATCTTGTAATCGCCGTTTTCATCCTTCACCGCGCGGGTGCGCAGGCTGCCGAGGTCGGACCCGGTATTGGGTTCGGTAAACACGGCAGTGGGCAGGATTTCCGCGCTGGCGATCTTGGGCAGCCATTGCGCCTTCTGCTCATCGGTGCCGCCCGCGATGATCAACTCGGCCGCGATCTCGGACCGGGTGCCCAGCGAGCCAACGCCGATATAGCCGCGCGACAGTTCCTCGGACACCACGCACATCGAGGCTTTGGACAGGCCGAACCCGCCGAATTCCTCGGGGATGGTCAGGCCAAAGACGCCCATTTCGGCCAGTTCCTCGATGATCTCGATCGGGATCAGTTCGTCGTTTAGGTGCCAGTCATGAGCGTTCGGTTCGACCTTTTCCTGCGCGTAACGGCGGAACTGGTCGCGGATCATCTCAAGCTCTTCATCCAGACCGGATGCACCGAACATGGTGGCGCCGGATTGATCCTGCATCAGTTCGACCAGACGGGTGCGCGCGGCCTGAGAGTTCGCCTGTGCCATCAGTGTCTGCACCTCGGTGCATTGGAAACCGGACAGGGCATCCCAGCCCAGACCCAGATCCTGCAGGCGCAGGACCTCACCCTGATTCATCGGGATGCCACCTGCGACCTGATGCAGGTATTCGCCAAAGGCGATCTGGTGCAGCAGTTGTTCCAGCTCGCCGAATTTGCCATCCGCCTCCAGCGCTTGCGCCCAGCGTTGCATCTGTTGC
Organism: Ruegeria sp.; assembly: GCF_028066395.1. Classification (GTDB taxonomy): domain Bacteria; phylum Pseudomonadota; class Alphaproteobacteria; order Rhodobacterales; family Rhodobacteraceae; genus Ruegeria. The sequence goes on along the minus strand of NZ_JALCBM010000049.1, from coordinate 10,662 downwards.
AGGGACTGGTGATAGGTCGCCAGCCAGGCCAGCCCGTGCGCGGCGGTCTGGTGCGCCTCGATCAGCGCGCCCGAGATGCGGCCGTCGGCGGTCACCATCTCGCGGACCGCAGCGCGGGCGCGTTCGAACACGGCCTCGACCGCGGGCAGGGCCGCGCCGGTCAGGGTCAGGAGATCGGGCAAAACTGCTGTTGTGGTCATCTGGGTCACATCCTGTCCGTCATGGGCCATGAATCACGTCCTTCTCTGGGTCGTCTGGTCATATCATGCTGCGCGTGCAGCGCAACAAAAATACGAATTATACTGGTAAAATGTTCAAATATTACGCGCCCATTGTTGCGGTGCAGAGAGATTTGCAGGCGACAGGGAACACCCACGCCCCTTTTGATGGGGTGCCAGTGTTCCTTTTGTAAGATGTCCGCAGTCGCCTGCCCGAAAGGCTCAGGCGCGCCGTTCGGTCAGGCGGAAGGCGTAGTAGAGGCCCAGCATCAGGAAGAACAGGCCCGAGATGTCGCCGATCAGATAGGCGATGTATTCCTCGGGTGCGCTGTCAAAGGCCATATTGGTCAGGATCGCCACCAGGACCGAGGTCACCACGCCCACGCCCATGACGCAGGCCCAGCAGGGGCGGCGGTCTGGCTTGGGAAACAGGTCCCAGCCCACCCATTTGCAGATGTAGAACACCGCCGGAACGGTGGTGACGGCAATGGCAATGGCCAGCAACCGGCTGGTTTGGAACACGTCCCAGCCACCGATCAGGGCAAAGACGAGGAACACCCCCGGCAACAGGGCAAAGATCGCCCGCCAGCCCAGCAGCCACGCGGCCAGAACCCGCACGCCATGCGGCAGGAACAGCAGGCTGGCGTGGCTGGGATATTGCGGAAAGAACATGTTCTGCAGCGGCATCAGGACCTCGAAGGTCAGCAGCGATGCCACGACATAGGCCAGTGAGGCATAGAACGTGTCAGAAACCCACCTGTTCACGGATGTCAGCCGTTTACTGGCGGCAAAGGCATATCATCTTGGCGCATGAACGATATACCGCCCCCGGTTGGCATTGCCGCTTTGCGACAGATACCCTTTCTGGACCAGCGACTTCAGCGCGCGAAAAAATGTCGGGCGCGAGACGCTTTCAACCAGGGTATGTTCGATCAGGCCAAATGTACGCACTTCTTGCTGATCTTTCGACAGCTCTTCGGCGGCGTAATAGATGTCACGTTCAACCGGGGACAGCTCTTCCAGCCCCAGAGTCCGTTCCATGCTTTGCATCAGCTTGCGCAATTCGGCGAGTTTCGAGATTTCGGTCATGTTTTACCTGTCGTTTTCAGCACCGGCTTCTTAGACGCAGGACTATGCCTGCCGAACCGGCGCCACCCCCATGTGAAAAGTGACACCATTTGATCGGGCAGCTCACAACGCGGGTGTGAGTGTGTACGCTAGAAGCCACCCAAAGGCATTCAGGACGCCCCATCCGGTTAAAAATACCGGGCCGGGATCGCCGCGATAACTCGGTTTGATACTGTATCGTGGGGCGTGTCGCAATGAATTTGTAACGAACATCCCGACAAGGTGAAGGCGCGGGATCGCGCCCGCGCCTTTGAAACTTCGGGAAGGCCGTGGCCCCCTTGCGGCGTGCTTAGCCGATGGCGACCGCCTTGATGTCGTCGTCGATGAACGGAACGTATTGTTCAAAGTTCTCGGCAAACATCTGCACCAGCTTTTCAGCCTGTTTGTCAAACGCGGCCTGATCGTCCCAGGTGCGGCGCGGGTCCAGCAGAACCTCGGCAACGCCGGGGACCGAGACCGGAACGTCAAAGCCGAAATTGGCATCCTTGCGGAATTCAGCGTCCCGCAACGACCCTTCCAGCGCGGCGGTCAGCAGGGCGCGGGTCGCCCGGATCGGCATCCGGCTGCCCACGCCATAGGCACCGCCGGTCCAGCCCGTGTTGACCAGCCAGCAGGTCGCACCGTGCTGGGCGATCTTGTCGCGCAGCAGGTTGCCATAGGCTTCTGGACGGCGCGGCATGAAGGGCGCGCCGAAACAGGTCGAGAATGTGGGCTGCGGCTCGGTCACACCACGCTCGGTGCCCGCCACCTTGGACGTAAAGCCCGACAGGAAGTGATACATCGCTTGCGCCGGGGTCAGCCGCGCGATCGGAGGCAGAACGCCAAACGCATCGCAGGTCAGCATGATGATGTTCTTCGGATGCCCACCCAGCGCGGTGCTGGAGGCGTTCGAGATATACTCCAACGGATAGGCGCAGCGCATGTTTGCGGTCAGCGAATCGTCGTCGAAATCCAGTTCCTTGGTTTCCTCATCGAAGACCATGTTTTCGATGACGGTGCCGAACTTGCTGGTGGTGGCGTAAATCTCGGGCTCGGCTTCGGCGTTCAGGTTGATCGTCTTGGCATAGCAGCCGCCCTCAAAGTTGAAGGTGCCGCGATCGGACCAGCCATGTTCGTCATCACCGATCAGAACGCGCGACGGATCGGCCGACAGGGTGGTCTTGCCGGTGCCGGACAGGCCAAAGAACACGGCGGTGTCGACCGGGTTTCCGACCGCGTGGTTGGCCGAGCAGTGCATCGGCATCACGCCTTTTTCCGGCAGCATGTAGTTCAGCAGGGTAAAGACGGATTTCTTGTTCTCACCCGCGTACTCGGTGCCGCCGATCAGGATCAGCTTGCGGTCAAAGTTCAGCGCGATCACCGTCTCGCTGCGGCAGCCATGCTTGGCCGGGTCGGCCTGAAAGCTGGGGCAGTTGATGACGGTGAAATCGGCAGTGAACTCGTCCAGATCCTCGCGATCCGGGCGGCGCAGCAGGTGACGGATGAACAGGTTGTGCCAGGCCAGTTCGGTGACCATGCGCACATTGATCGAATAGGCCGGGTCGGCCCCGCCAACCAGATCCTGCACGAAATAGTCGCGGCCCTTCATATGCTCCAGCATATCGGCATAGAGGGCGTCGAACCCTTCGGGGGTCATCGCGGCGTTGTTTTCCCACCAGATGGTGTCGGTCACGCTTTCGGTTTTGACAACATGCTTGTCCTTGGGCGACCGGCCGGTGAATTTGCCGGTGGTGACCAGAAAGGCCCCGCCATTGCCAAGGGTGCCTTCGCCGCGCTTCAGCGCCTGTTCGATCAGCGCCGGTTCCATGAAGTTGTAATAGACATTGCCCAGACCCTCGATGCCCTGATCTTCGAGGCGGAATTGCGGGTTAACCCGTCCAGATGTCATGTGTGTCTTCTCCTGTGGCGGCGCTGCGGCGGTTTGGGCCACGTGCGCCATTGGGGCAGTGTACCGGGAAAATACCGGCGGATGCGCGCGTCTTATCACGTAGCTTTGGGACATGAACAGGCGGGTTTGACGCAGTTAGCGCAACCAAGCCTAACTTTAGCGCAACCAAGGATTTCCTGTCGGAAAACCGGGCAGTAATTTGCAGGCAACAAGGCAAATTTGCCGCATAGCTGCCCCAACAAAGGCACGATTCGCAGATACGGATTGATTCGGCGTCTTAAAACCGCCAACAATGCCTTACAAAAAAGCGAATTATTTCGCGGTGAGCAGGAATAGGGGTGAACCCGATGTCAAAGATCGCACTGGTGGATGACGACAGAAATATTCTGACGTCCGTATCCATGACACTCGAAGCCGAGGGGTTCGAGGTTGAAACCTATAATGACGGGCAGGCCGCACTGGATGCGTTCAACAAAAAGCTGCCGGACATGGCCGTTCTGGATATCAAGATGCCACGGATGGACGGCATGGACCTGCTGCAACGCCTGCGGCAGAAGACCCAGATGCCGGTCATTTTCCTGACCTCGAAAGACGATGAGATCGACGAGGTTCTGGGCCTGCGCATGGGCGCCGACGACTATGTGAAAAAGCCTTTTTCCCAACGTTTGCTGGTCGAGCGCATCCGCGCCCTGCTGCGTCGGCAAGAGGCCACCGAAGGTGACGCCGCAGCCCCCAATACCGGCGACGCCAAGGTGATGGAACGGGGCGAGCTGCGGATGGACCCGCTGCGTCATGCGGTTACCTGGAAGGGGGCTGACGTCTCGCTGACGGTAACCGAATTCCTGCTGTTGCAGGCGCTGGCCCAACGGCCCGGTTTCGTCAAAAGCCGCGATCAGCTGATGGATGTGGCCTATGATGATCAGGTTTATGTGGATGACCGGACGATCGACAGCCATATCAAGCGCCTGCGCAAGAAAATGCGCGCCGCTGACCCGGAATTTTCGGCAATCGAGACTTTGTACGGTATCGGATATCGGTATAACGAAGAATAGACGCGACCGGAATTAAAGGGTGGTGGGGTTACGTGCGCGATACCGAGGAAGCCAGCGAACTGCGCGACGGTGATGTCGTTCTTGGGGATGATTGGGTCATCCCCCAGGACCCCGAGGCTGCCGAGATGCATGCCAAGCGGTCACGGCGCAGTTTATTCACCCTGCGAAACTCGCCGCTGGCACGCCGGATCATCACATTCAATCTGATCGCTTTGGTCATTCTGGTGGCCGGGCTGCTGTATCTGGACGATTCCCGCGAACAACGCGTGCAGCAGACCGCGCGCAATCTGGTTGGCGATGCGCAACTGGTCAGCAACGTGTTTGAAACCCAATTGCGTCAGCCGGGGGCCAGAAACGGACAGGCCGCCGCGCTGGATGTGCGCGACACGCTGTCCGGCCTCAGCCTGCCCGAAGGGGGCGAGGTGTTTGTCTATGACAATACAGGCACCCTGATCGGCTGGACCCGCGGCACATCACCCGGATTTGACATGCCGGTTCTGATCCAGTCCGACCGTCAGGCTGCGACCGGCAACACGCTGATCAGCGATGCGCTGAATGCGGTCTGGACGGGGATTTATACTCTGTTCACGCGTTCCCCCGAAGGCGAAGCGCCCACCTTGGCGCAGCGCGTGCAAGAGATCATTCCGAACGCATTGACCGGCACTGTGAAGGTTCAGGCGGTGCAGGATGATGCCGGGGACACGGTGATTGTCGCCGCCACGCCGATTCTGGTAGACGGCGCCCCGGTCGGGGTTGTTGCCATGGCGGGACCTCCGGGTGAGATCGACGCACTGACGCGGCAGGAGCAGGAACGCATCCTGCAGATGTTCATCGTTGCCCTCCTGGTGTCCATCGGCCTGAGCCTTGTGCTGGCCTCGACCATCGCAAACCCGCTGGCCGATCTGGCGGCGGCCGCTGAATCCGGCAAGGATCGCGGGTCGGGCGTCAACCCGGGGCGTATCCGCATCCCTGACCTCAGTGCCCGCCCGGACGAGATCGGTCGCCTCAGCCGTGCGCTGCGCGGGATGGTGACGGCGCTTTACAACCGCATCGACGCGAATGAGCAGTTCGCCGCAGATGTCGCGCATGAGATCAAGAACCCGCTGGCCAGTCTGCAATCGGCTGTTGGCACCCTGCGTATGGTCAAGCGCGATGATCAGCGCGAAAAGCTGCTGGGCGTCATCGAACATGACGTGCGCCGTCTGGACCGCTTGGTCAGCGATATCTCGAACGCCTCGCGTCTGGATGCGGAACTGGTCAAGGAAGAAGAACAGCCCTTTGATCTGCTGAAACTGCTCGACAATATCGGCCAGTTTCTGGGCGAGGATGCTCGGTCGAAAGGCATCGAATACATCACCGATCTGCCCTCGGGGCCGATCGTGGTCAACGGGCTTGAGGCGCGTCTGGCGCAGGTCTTCGTCAACCTGATCACCAACGCGATTTCCTTCTGTCAGGAAAGCGACGCAATCCGCGTCTGGGTGCGCCAGCGCGACAAGCGCGTCTTGATCGTGGTCGAGGATACCGGCCCCGGCATTCCCGATCAGGCTCTGACCAAAGTGTTCAAACGCTTCTATTCGGAACGGCCCGAAGAGCATTTCGGCAACAATTCTGGCCTCGGCCTTGCGATCTCGAAACAGATTGTCGAAGCCCATGGCGGCGTGATCTGGGCCGAGAATATCCGCCCGACCGAGGCGGACATCACCTCGGACCCGCTGGGTGCCCGGTTTGTCGTGGGGCTTCCCGTTTAAC
>NZ_JALCBM010000049.1:0-4527 GCF_028066395.1 Ruegeria sp. | reverse complement strand
CAACACATTGATGTGCTGAGGCAAACTGTTCCCTTGCTTCGCGCCGCAGGCACACCCAATTTGGCCGCAGCTTTGATCCAACTGGTAAAAATGGGACGTGTAGACCCGCAATGGCCGAACACATGACATCGCAACGCCGCATCGTGCTGGTCACCGGCCCCTCGGGCGCGGGGCGCTCGACCGCGATCCATGTGCTTGAGGATTTGGGGTTCGAAGCCATCGACAACCTGCCCATGGGGTTGCTGTCGCGACTGCTGGACAGCCCCGACGACAACCGGCCCATGGCGCTGGGCATCGACGTGCGCAACCGCGATTTCTCGACCATCGGGTTCATCGAGCTGATCGAGAAACTGGGCCGGATGGCGGATGTCGATCTGACCACGCTGTATCTGGATTGCAGTGACGAGGTGCTGCTGCGCCGGTTTTCGGAAACCCGCAGGCGACACCCGGTGGCGGCCAATGCCAGCCCCGAAACCGGGGTGCGGCAGGAAAAGGAGCTGCTGCTGCCAATCCGCGAGGTTGCCGATACGCTGATCGACACGACCTCGCTGAACATCCACCAACTGCGTGCCGAGGTCGAACACTGGTTCGCCCCCAAGGACGGGCGGCATCTGGCGGTGTCCATCGAATCCTTTTCCTACAAACGCGGGTTGCCGCGCGGGCTGGACATGGTGTTTGACTGCCGGTTCCTGGCCAACCCCTATTGGCGCCCCGAATTGCGGGCCGAGGATGGTCGAAACCCGGATGTGGCGACCTATATCCAGTCAGATGCCAACTACGCGGCATTTTTCGACCGGGTGGTGGAGCTGTTGATCCAGCTGCTTCCCGCCTTCCGCGCCGAAGGCAAGGCCCATCTTTCGGTGGCTTTCGGATGTACCGGAGGGCAACACAGATCGGTCGCCATGGCCGAAGCGGTCGCAAAGGCCCTTGCGGAAGCAGGGCAGCAGGTGTCAATTAGGCACCGCGAAATGGAACGACGATCAGTGAATGAGAGGCCAGATTGATCGGGATCGTAATAGTAGCCCATGGCGGGCTGGCGCAGGAGTATCTGGCCGCGACCCAGCACGTGGTTGGCAAACAACCCGGGCTGATCGCAATCCCGATCGAGGCCGACCACAACCGCGAGGAAAAGCAGGCCGAGATCTGCCGCGCCGCCGATGAGGTGGACCTGGGCGACGGTGTTGTCGTCGTCACCGACCTGTTTGGCGGCAGCCCATCGAATCTCAGCCTGCGGGCTTGCGCGCCGCAGGATCGACGGATTCTTTACGGGGCAAACCTGCCAATGCTGATCAAACTGGCCAAAAGCCGCCACCTGCCAGTGGCCGAAGCCGTGCGCCTGGCGTTGGAAGCGGGCCGCAAATACATCAACGCGCAGAATGTGACGCTGGATTAAAACCGGATATATTGAAATGACCACGCGAAGCTTGAAAATCATTAATGAAAAAGGACTTCACGCCCGCGCCTCGGCCAAACTGGTCGAGGTGGTCGAAGGCTTTGACGCTAGGGCAGAGGTGTCCAAGGACGGACTTTCTGCCTCGGGTGACAGCATCATGGGCCTTTTGATGTTGGCAGCGTCGCGCGGAACCACTATTGACGTCGAGACGTCTGGCCCGGATGCTGAGGCGTTGGCAGAGGCATTAGAGACCCTGGTGAACGACAAGTTCGGCGAAGGGTTCTGATACGGCACCTCAGCCGCACGTAATGGACGGGGATGACCAGGAATTGGCGGAAACCACGCACGATACCAAGACCGGACCGGTCGCGGATGACAGCCCCGATCAGGGCGAGGTCTATGATCGCAGAACCCTGACCTACGCGAACTCCTTCGACGACGCATGGACATCGACAGCGATCCGCGCCATCGAATGGTGTACCGGCAAGCTGACCATCCTGCGTATGGTCAACCGGTTCGAGAAGCAGAACGAACATTACCGCGGCCAGAAATTCTGGGGCGGTGCGCTGCGGATCATGGGGATCGACCTGACCACCCCGGCCGAACAGATCGCGCGCATTCCCAAGGATGGCCCGGTCATCGTTGTCGCCAACCATCCGCACGGTATGGTCGATGGCATGATCTTTGCCGAACTCATCGGCCGGGTCCGCAGCGATTATCGCATCCTGACCCGCTCGGTCCTGACCGGATTGGATGAGGCCGCAACCTCGTTCATGATCCCTGTGCCCTTCCCGCACGACCCCGAGGCGCAGACCAAGATGCTGGAAATGCGCGCCAAGACGATGGACCATCTGAAAGATGGTGGCGTTGTGGCGCTGTTTCCATCGGGTGTCGTGATGTCCTCGGATGACTGGTTCGGCCCGGCAATTGAACGGGAATGGAACGTCTTCACCGCCAAGATGATCCGCCGCTCGGGTGCCCGTGTGGTGCCGATCTTCTTCCCCGGAAGCAATTCGCGCTGGTATCAGATCGCCAACCGGATCTCACCGATCCTGCGTCAGGGCCTGTTGCTGCACGAAATTGTCCGCTCTTGCAACAGACCCCAGTCTCCGGTGATCGGAGACCCTATTTCCGAAGAAGACATGGCGCTTCTGGAGCGCGACCCCCGCGGCTTCATGGCATGGCTCAGGGATCACACGATGGCGCTGGGACAGGCAGACAAAACCTGATCCGTCTCTTCATCTGGCCAAAAATATCCCGGGGGTGAGCCCGGATAAAATCCGGGCGAGGGGGCTGGCCCCCTCCTACCGCGTCGGCACCGGCACCTCGCCCCGGTAATCATAAAATCCGCGCTCTGTCTTGCGTCCCAGCCACCCGGCCTCGACATATTTCGTCAACAGCGGGCAGGGGCGATACTTGGTATCGGCCAACCCGTCATGCAGCACGTTCATGATCGCCAGACAGGTGTCCAACCCAATGAAATCCGCCAGTTCCAGTGGCCCCATCGGATGATTGGCACCCAGCTTCATCGACTGGTCGATGGATTGCACATTCCCCACACCCTCATAAAGCGTGTAAACCGCCTCATTGATCATCGGCATCAGAATGCGGTTGACGATGAAGGCGGGGAAATCTTCGGCACTTGCGGCGGTCTTACCCAGCTTGTCCACCACGGCCTTGCAGGCACTGAACGTTTCCTCATCCGTGGCAATGCCGCGAATCAGTTCGACCAACTGCATCACCGGAACCGGGTTCATGAAGTGAAACCCCATGAAACGCTCGGGTCGGTCGGTCCGGCTGGCCAGCCGCGTGATCGAGATCGAGGACGTATTCGACGTCAGAATCGTATGAGGCTGCAAATGCGGCAGCAGGTCTTCAAAGATCGCCTGCTTGACCGTCTCCCGTTCTGTGGCCGCTTCGATCACCAGATCGGTTTTGCCCAGATCGGGCAGTTGCAGCGTTGTGGTGATCCGGTCCAGGGCCGTTTGCACATCATTGTCCGCGATCTTGCCGCGTGTTGCCTGACGCTCCAGATTTGCCTGGATCGTCGCCATGGCACCGTTCAGCGCCTCCTGACTGATGTCGTTCAGCAGCACATCATATTCCGCCAACGCCAGAACGTGGGCGATCCCGTTGCCCATCTGGCCCGCGCCAATCACTCCGACTGATTTTACGTCCATTTCCCGGTGCCCCTGTTCGCAGAATACAGCGACATTATCGGCAGTTCAGCCCCGGCGGCAAGGGTATCGGGTCGGCCAAATTCGCTTCAAATGCGCGCATTAACGAATCTGCAAGACCTGCGGCTGCAAGATGGCAACCGGGTGATGAAAACTGGGTGAGTGATATGAGCTACCAACCAATGGGTGCGGGTGGTCCCGCAGATGCTATCTGCCACTACGGCACATCGAAACTGGCGTTCCGGGGCCCTCAAAGGGCTTTGGATAAGCCATATGTGGCCTGCATCGGCGCGGATGAAACCTTCGGCCGCTTCGTGGAACGGCCATTTCCAGCGGTGTTGGAGCAGCAACTGAACAGGCGCTGCATCAATCTGGGCGGCCTGTTCTGTGGGGCCGAGGCTCTGTGTGGCGATCCGATACTGCAAGAGCTTGCCAACAAAGCTGAGCTTTGCATTTTTCAGGTTCCGGGCGTTCTGGGTCAAACGAACAGGTTTTACCACGTCCATCCTCGTCGGAACGACCGGTTCCTGTGCCCGACACCGAACCTGATGGCGCTCTATCCCGAAGTGGATTTCACCGATATCCATTTTGTGCGCCACCTGGTGGCCCGGTTGAAAGGATGCAGAGACACGCGGTTTGACTTGGTCGCCGAGGAACTCCGGAAAAACTGGCAGGGTAAGGTTCTGAATTTTCTCAGGACGGTTTCAACGCCGGTCGTTCTGCTTTGGCTTGACGTCGATCTTGGGATTGTCGGTTGCGCCGACAAATCTACCTGTAATCCCGTGCCGGTTCAGCCATCAATGCTACGGGTTTTGGAAGCGTATAGCGCCGGTAGCATTGCTCTGCATGTGCAGGTGTCGGGTGCGTCTGATGAGCTGGAGGACATGTTGTTCGGCACTTTGCAGCAACCGATGGCGGAACGCATGATCGGACCGGCGACCCATCGCAGGATCGCCG
>NZ_JALCBM010000136.1 GCF_028066395.1 Ruegeria sp. | reverse complement strand
TGTCGGACATGCAGGAAAAGATCACCGTTTTCACCACCCCGCTGGTGTTCTTCACACTGGAAATCAATCGTCTCGACGATGACGCGCTGGCCGCACATTTCGCCGCCAATCCGGCGCTGGCCCGCTATGAACCCGTCTTCCGCCGTATCCGCGCGATGAAGCCCTATCAACTCTCTGATGAGCTTGAGAAATTCCTGCACGACCTCGGCGTGGTCGGCGACGCGTGGGAGCGGCTGTTTGACGAAACCATCGCCGGGCTGACCTTTACCGTCGATGGCGCAGAGCTGAACATCGAAGGCACCCTGAACCTGCTGACCGAACAGGACCGCGCCAAACGCGAAGCGGCAGCACGGGAACTGGCATCCGTGTTTCAGGACAACATCAAGACCTTCGCCCGCGTCCACAACACGCAAGCCAAGGAAAAGGAAATCGTCGACCGCTGGCGCAACATGCCCACCGCGCAGACAGGCCGCCACCTGTCCAACGACGTCGAACCCGAAGTGGTCGAGGCCCTGCGCGAGGCGGTCGTGGCCGCCTATCCCAAACTCAGCCATCGCTATTATGAGCTGAAACGCAAATGGCTGGGGCTGGACGTCATGCAGGTCTGGGACCGCAACGCGCCGCTGCCGATGGAAGACACTCGCATCGTTGGCTGGGCCGAGGCTGAAACCACGGTGATGGACGCCTATAACGCCTTCGATCCGCGTATGGGTGAGATCGCCGCGCCATTCTTCTCGAAAGGCTGGATCGACGCCGCCGTGAAACCGGGCAAAGCCCCCGGTGCCTTCGCCCACCCGACCGTGACCGAGGTTCACCCTTACGTCATGCTCAACTATCTGGGCAAACCCCGCGACGTGATGACCCTGGCGCATGAGCTGGGCCACGGCGTGCATCAGGTGCTCGCCGCCGATCAGGGTGAGATGCTGTCTTCGACCCCGCTGACTCTGGCCGAAACCGCATCCGTGTTTGGCGAGATGCTGACTTTCCGCAAGATGCTGGATCAGGCCGAAACCCCGGAACAGCGCAAGGTGCTGCTGGCAGGCAAGGTCGAGGATATGATCAACACGGTCGTCCGCCAGATCGCCTTCTACGATTTCGAATGCAAACTGCACGCCGCCCGTCGCGAAGGCGAGCTGACCCCCGACGACATCAACGCCCTGTGGATGAGCGTTCAGGCCGAAAGCCTCGGCCCGGCGTTTGAGTTCGTGGAAGGCTACGAGACCTTCTGGGCCTATATCCCCCACTTCGTCCACTCGCCCTTCTACGTCTATGCCTATGCCTTTGGCGACGGCCTCGTGAACGCGCTTTATTCCGTCTACGAAAGCGGTGCCGAAGGGTTCGAGGACAAGTATTTCGACATGCTGCGCGCGGGCGGGTCCAAGCACCACAAGGAATTGCTGGCCCCGTTCGGACTGGACGCCAGCGACCCGAAATTCTGGGACAAGGGCCTGTCGATGATCTCGGGCTTCATTGATGAACTTGAGGCGATGGAGGGTTGAACGATGGAAAGTTGGGAAAGCGTTGCGCAACGACTTGATCAGCTTTACCTAAAACGCCCTGAAATCGCGAGTAAGCAACTCAAGAACCAGCCAAATTTACTGGTTCTTGAAAATACAATTCATGGCTTTTTTCCTATCCGGCGTTTGGCAGATGGTCGTGAGGAGCGACTAATGGACTTACCCAAGTGTAAGGCGCAAGAGGCTGCGCGTTATTCTAGTGACTTACGTTCAGTTGGCTTCCAGCCCATCCGCCCGAACGACACTCGACATTCTGGACTGATCCAGCAGCTAACAAATCTACTCCATGAAAAATATCAAACCAACCCATCCCGTTCTGAAAAGACATTTTGGATACGCTCATACTCTTTGAAGGAAAAAGTACTGAAGGCTTTTGAAACATTCGACCGATATGGTGTGCCTGATGGATTTCGAGAAGCGCGCACATGGTATGTTTCGCATCCTGAGACCGGGGAGCCGTATCCTGCAAAAGCTATTTGGGGACTCGCGACTGACCAGAAAAGCGATGAGTTTATTTCCCATCAGGCTCGCGATGGGCTTCGCAAAGCTGGCTTTGAATGCGCCGATCTTAACGGCAACCCGCCAATTGATGTATCCCCCGAGCCACTGTTTGAGGGGGCTGAACGGCAGTTCACACGATCAGCTCGCGAACGTAACCAAGTCGCCCGCAAGCTATGCTTAGAGCACTATAGCAGCAATGGCAGAGTGACCTGCATAGCCTGTGAACTGGACTTCGCAGAAACTTACGGACCAATCGGGGATGGTTTCATTCACGTCCACCATCTGGACCCGCTGGCAGAGGCGGAAGGGTCGAGAAACGTCTCACCAGAATTCGACCTCGTTCCTGTCTGCCCAAACTGTCACGCTATGATTCACCGTGGCGGTCAGAACCGTAGCATTGACGAAATCCGAGACTTGTTAGCCGCAAACTCAAGACAAAACAGGTAAACACACTCGCGCGGAATCAAGGCCGCAGGCCGCCGCGCGATCGCCAGACCGCCCGCATGGGCTGGCGATTTGGAGATGTCTGTGCTCCGTTCGGGCAGAGGATGTATTTGGCTGGCATAAAGTGCCCTGTTCAAAAGGAAGGACGCCATCCCGCGGTCTGGCCATCGCGCGCCTCACTTCAACTGACTGTCCTTCGAGCCACGCCGATTGATGCCGCTGCGCGCCTTGAAGGCCCCGTCGCGGTCCTGCTGACACTCCAGACACAGCTTGACGCCCGGCAGGGCCAGGCGGCGTTTCTCGGGGATCGGTTCTTCGCATTCCGCGCAATGGGTCAGGCTGTCGCCCACGGGGCGTTTTTGCGCCTGCATCCGGGCGAGTTCATCCGAGATCGAGGCCTCGATC
>NZ_JALCBM010000135.1 GCF_028066395.1 Ruegeria sp. | reverse complement strand
ATGCCCGAAGTGCTGGACACGCTGCACCGGATGCGTGTCTTCGCCGAAGAGGTGCGCGGGGGGGCGATACAAGGCCCCGGCGGCCCTTTCACCGATGTGGTGAATATCGGCATCGGCGGCTCCGATCTGGGGCCGGTGATGGCCACCCATGCGCTGGCGCCCTATCATGACGGGCCGCGGCTGCATTATGTCTCGAACGTGGATGGGGCGCATATCGCGGACACGCTGCGAGAGCTTGATCCGAAACGCACACTGATCATCGTCGCGTCCAAAACCTTTACCACCATCGAGACCATGACCAACGCCCGCACCGCGCGGGCCTGGGTGATGGAAGGCGGCGGCGATCCTGCGCAGCAATTCGCAGCCGTCTCCAGCGCGTTGGACAAGACGGCGTCCTTCAACATCCCCGAGGACCGCGTCTTTGGCTTTGCCGATTGGGTCGGCGGGCGCTACTCCGTCTGGGGGCCGGTGGGTTTGCCGGTAATGATCGCGGTCGGATCGACCGCTTTTGATGCCTTCCTGCGCGGCGGGCAGGCGATGGACCTGCATTTCCGCGCGGCGGATTGGTCTGAGAACATGCCGGTCCTGCTGGCGCTGACCGGCATCTGGCACCGCCAGGTGCTGGGTTACGCCACCCGCGCGGTGCTGCCCTATGACCAACGCCTGCTGCGCCTTCCGGCCTATTTCCAACAGCTTGAGATGGAATCGAACGGCAAATCCGTCGCCATGGACGGCAGCGCGTTGACCGTGCCCTCGGGGCCGGTGGTTTGGGGTGAGCCCGGCACCAACGGGCAACACGCCTTTTACCAGTTGATCCATCAGGGCACCGATGTGATTCCCTGCGAATTCATGGTCGCCGCTGAGGGGCACGAGCCCGAACTGGCCCATCACCACCACCTGCTGCTGGCCAATTGTCTGGCGCAGTCCGAGGCGCTGATGCGTGGCCGCTCACTGGAGGAGGCGCGCGCGCGCATGGCTGCCAAAGGGCTGCAGGGCGCAGAGTTAGACCGGCAGGCCCGCCACCGTGTGTTCCCGGGCAACCGGCCGTCAACCACACTGATTTATCCCAAGCTCACGCCCTTTGTGCTGGGCCAGATCATCGCCCTTTATGAACACCGGGTGTTTGTCGAAGGGGTGCTGCTGGGCATCAACTCTTTCGATCAATGGGGGGTGGAACTGGGCAAGGAGCTCGCCACCTCTCTGGCCCCGATTGTTGAGGGGGAGGTCGGGACGGACGGCAAGGACGGCTCGACCGCCGCGCTGGTTGAATACGCGCTGCGGCACCGGGGCTGAGGCGGCTGCCGTAGCGGAAAGCTGCATTCTTTTATTGTCAGACAATTGAAAGATTGGCAGGCTGAGGGCCAATCAAACCCCTTTGTTGCCCTGACCAATCCGGGCGCGAAGGAGAGAAAAGGCGCGGCCCAAAGGCACGCGGCTGACAATGGGAGGATGTCCATGCTGGGACAGATGATGACGCAGCCGCTGCTGATTTCGTCACTGATCGATCACGCGGAACGCTATCACGGCGAGACCGGGATCATCTCGGTCGAAACAGATGGCACGGTGACCGAAACCACCTGGGCCGAAATCGCCCGCAATGCGCGGCGAATGGGCTCGGCGCTGGATCAACTGGGATTGCAACCGCAGGACCGGATCGGAACACTGGCCTGGAACAACCGCCGCCATCTGGAGCTGTACTACGGCGTTTCCGGCGCGGGCCTTGTCCTGCACACGATCAACCCGCGCCTGTTTCCCGATCAACTGACCTATATCATCAACCACGCGCAGGACCGGGTGCTGTTCTTCGATGCAACCTTTGTGCCTCTTGTCGCAGGGATTCAGGAACATCTAACCGAAGTGCAGCATTACGTGCTGATGGGGCCACGGGATGAGGCCGCGCTGGCCCAGATCGAAGGTCTGCAGTTTTATGACGAGCTGATCGAGACCGGCAGCGACGATTTCGAATGGCCCGTTTTTGACGAAAACACCGCGTCGAGCATGTGCTACACCTCGGGCACGACGGGGCACCCCAAAGGGGTTCTCTATTCACACCGCTCGACGGTGTTGCACAGTTTTGCCTCGAACACCCGCGATTGCATCGGATTTTCAGCAATGGATGTGGTGATGCCCGTGGTGCCAATGTTCCACGTCAACGCCTGGGGTTCGCCCTATGCCTGCGCCATGTCGGGGTCAGGCATGGTGCTGCCCGGCCCGGGTCTGCATGGCGAGGCGTTGGTCAATCTGATCGACACCTATGGCGTGACGCTGGCGATGGGCGTGCCGACGATCTGGCAGGGGCTGCTGGCCCATGCCGCCACGTCAGGGTCAAAACTGGCCAGCCTGAAAAGCACCGTGATCGGCGGCGCGGCCTGTCCGCCTTCGATGATCGAGACCTTCCGGGAAACTTATGGCGTCGATACTGTCCACGCCTGGGGCATGAGCGAGATGAGCCCGCTTGGCACGACCAATTTTCCCTTGGCCAAGCATCGCAACCTGCCCATCGAGGAGCAGCACCGCCTGCGCGAAAACCAAGGGCGCCCGCCCTTTGGGGTCGAGTTGAAGATCGTCGACGATAACGGCAAAGATCTGCCCCATGACGGCGAGACCCAGGGCGATCTGATGGTGCGCGGTCACTGGGTGCTGGACAGCTATTTCCAGATGCAGGATCAGGACCTTCTGCAGGATGGCTGGTTCGCAACCGGCGATGTGGCGACGCTGGACGGCGACGGCTATATGACGATCCGCGACCGATCCAAGGACATTATCAAATCCGGCGGCGAATGGATCAGCTCGGTCGAGCTTGAAAACATCGCCGTCGCCCATCCGAAACTGGCCACCGCCGCCGTGGTCGGTGTGCCGCACCCGAAATGGGATGAACGCCC
>NZ_JALCBM010000134.1 GCF_028066395.1 Ruegeria sp. | reverse complement strand
GGTACGCGTTTGACAAACCGAACCAACCCGGGGGCCTTTTGCTTCAGACGACGTGAAATACGTTTTTTCAGGCGCTGATCGGCTGGTTTTGCTGTCGACCAATTGGTATTCTCCCCGCCACTTTGCCGCTTTGATTTGCGTTTCTTTTTCACCTTTGAGGGTTGTTCGCCACGCAAGGACGCGCGGGCGAATTCAACCTTTTCCGCCTCAAGGAAAGGAAACATCGAGGAAAGGTCATCTCGCTCAAAATAATCCACATCCCCGGGCAGGTACAATTCCGCGATCTTGCCTATGTATTCCGCCCTCATCTCCTTGGGCAACCGGGTCCAGGCGTGATGCAGAAGATGCATCTTGTAGGGAACGTAATACTTCTGAAACTCGTCATAACGCTCGGCTTTGGCGTAGACCTCATTCATCAGGCGAACCGCATCCAACATCCCCATCGCACGCGAATTGGCTATCTGGCTGATCGACGCATTGTGGACGCGATACCGATAGAGTGGCCGGTTGAGAACATGGGCATTCTGACTTGCGAGAAGAGAACGCAGATTCTGCGGGTTGTCTTCAAAATTTTCACAATCCGTATCAAAAAACAACGCGTGTTGACGGAAAAAATCTGCCCGGAACAGTTTGGCCCATGTGAACGGGTATTGCGCAAACAAAGGTTGATGTCGGTCTTCAACTTTGAACAGCTGCTGCAGAGGCAGATAATTCCTAAACTCCCGGTATCGCGGTCTGGTGGGGGTCGGAGTTCCAATCAGTTCTGCATAGAAGAAGTAAAGAATTTCAGCCTGACTGGTTTCCATCGCGCTGATCAGTTCTTCATACGCTGTAGGGATCAGCAGATCGTCGCAGTCCATGAAATGCAGGTAATGCCCCCGAGCTTGGTTGGTGCCCAGATTTCTTGCTGCCCCCTGGTCGGCCACGTCCAGATTGAAAAGCCGGATACGCGGATCGCGCGCCGCAAAATAGTCCAGTATGTCCTGCGACGCGTCCGTTGAACCATTGTTAACGCAGATCAGTTCAAAATCGCCAAAGGTCTGCGAAAGAACCGCCCCGATGCTGTCCGCCAGATAACGCTGTCCGTTGTACACCGGCATTATGACCGAAAGCGCGGGCGTATCACCGATCATGGGTTCGGGGTTGGGGTTGGCATGCAGCGCATTCTGCTCAGCGTTCAGATGCTCTGGCCCTGCCTGATCAAGCATCGCCGCGATATCTTTTGTCACTTGGGATTGCGGGCGACCGTTATTTGTACCTGAAATCGCATAAAGATAATACTTCAAGAGCCGCGCGACATGATCGTCAAATGCCGCTTTCTGCGCCTGCGTCACGCCCGTTTCAAGCGCGTTCAGAACCTCAACTTTCAGGGCATCTTTGTCGCCCAGCTCGTAAGCCGCACCTGAACCTGAAAGTTGATTACGGCCGACCATCAACACCGGAACATCCCGAAGAATGGCCTCGTAGTTGCTCTGCGAGACCTTGACCACCGCCAAGTCAGCGATGGCCAGGCAATCGTCAAGATTCACGTCGGCCATAACAGTGATTCCGGGATACTCATCCGCCAAATCCAACCCGCGGGTGATCGAGATGGGATGAGGCTTGTAAATCAGATGGATATCTTTGTTGCCTTCGAAAGCCTTCGACAGATTGCGTACAACATCGTCATTGTCACGGAAGAATGGCGAATGATGCTTTCGCGCGGCCGCATCGTAGGGCACATGTCCAGAACTCGCACAATTGCTGCCGATATAGACAACAATTTTCTTTCCAGACTTCTTCAAACGCTCAAGCCGACTGGCTGTCGTGGCGGCTAAATCCACTTTGACGTTGCGAGACGGCCGATCCTGCCGCACTTTTTGCAAGTAGTCACGCGCAGCCTGTTTGTCGCCGTCATCCAGCGGAAGTTTGTTGAAATCGTCAGAGTGCTGAGCGACCCAGCTTTCGCCCATATGCCCCAAACAATCAAAAAGCAGAGTTTCCGGCAGGACGCCGAACTCCATCGTTATGAACGGAATGCCCCGGGCTTTGCATATTTGTTTCAGAACACGCGTACCGCTTTGATAGATGGCCCATCCCACAACCACATCGGGTTTGTAAAATGCTATCGCCTTGCTGAAATAGATATAGGCGGCATTGGCCACCGCCCGCGCGTTTCTTTGGGAACAGTTGTATTCCTTGACAAGCGCGGCGATCGCGCCCTCGATTGCTTCTTCCGGGACATCATCCCGCACATATCCGAACTGACGACCAAAACGATCATTGCGCACAGTTCGCGTTACTTGAGTCAGCAGATCCGGTAGGTCTTCTACAACCAACCCCTCATGATCTTTGGCCTTCACATTGCCATCTATGATGGCAAGATCAAAAGTCTCGTCCCCCAGAAAATCTGCAAGCTTATGACGCAAGGGGCGATGACTGCCGGTATCCAGCCATGAACAGAACAGCATGCGTTTCTTGTCACGGTCCGCCGTCAGTTTCATCCACCGGTCACGAGAAGCGATCTTTGATGTCGCATTATGTTCGGAAAAGAATTCGCTTTGGGCGTCAAACGGATCATAGTCACTCAGCTTGCGGATCGCGTCGTAACGTTCCGTCTGCTCTTCTATGAAGAAATACGCATTGTCATTGACGGTATAGGACGGGGCGATTGAGGCGTAGGGCTTCCAAGCGCCGCCGGCAAAATGCACGATGCAGGGCTTTGCCCCGGTTTTCTTGTGATAGAATTCCTGCGGGCTGCGCTCATCAATCAGGGTCTGGCCACCGTTGCACAGATGCAGGACCTCGCCTTCGTCAAACAGCCGGAACAGGTGCGGGTCCTGCGCCCGGATCACGCGTACCAGATCCTGGTCGTGCCAGTGGCAATCCCTGAACAGCTCGACATTACAGCTGG
>NZ_JALCBM010000048.1:33949-36417 GCF_028066395.1 Ruegeria sp. | reverse complement strand
GTCAGGCCCAGCTTGTAGGCCACGCGGGTGGCCAGGAAATCCTTGTCGTTGCCAAACAGCTCGGCAAAGTTCTTGACCGGATAGCTGGCGGCAAAGCGCCTGGATGCGCCGGGTTCCGACAGTACGTTGTTCAGCAGATAGGAGTTCTGGGCCGACCCCGCGAAAATCCCGATCCGGCCATCGAAGCGTTCCGGATCATGCCCGGCATTGTCCAGCGCGGTCTGCGCCAGTTCCAGCAAGATCCGATGCTGTGGGTCCAGCGCCTTGGCGTCATGCGGCGGGATACCGAAATGGCGGGCGTCGAAATGATCCGCATCCTCCATGATGCCCCGCGCGGCCACATAGGTGCCATCGGGATCAGCCTCGGAGGGGTCGGCTTCAAGCTCTTCGGGGGTGAAATGCGAAATCAGCTCCTCACCCGCGACCAGTTTCTGCCAGAAGCTGTCGACATCCCTGGCACCCGGGAAACGCCCGGCCATGCCGACGATGGCAATCAGACCCGTGCCCACCTGCCCGGTGGGTTCCCGCAGGCGGGCCGGTTTGCTGTCGGGGCTGTCTTCCAGCCACTTGGCCAGCGCGGTCACGCTGGGCTTGTCGAACAGGGCAGTAATCGGAAACCGCCGGTCCAGTGTTGTTTCCAACTGATTGTGCAACCGCGCCAGATGCAGCGAGGACGCGCCCAGATCGAAGAAATTCACCTGTCGGTCAATCTCATCACAATCCAGAATGTCCTGCAGATAGGTTGCGATCAGATCGCCCACGCCATGGCCACCCTTACGGGCCGGGCGTGCCCTGGGCGCAACCGTCTTCAGACCCGCCAGCAGTGCCCGGCGGTCCACCTTGCCGTTCTGGTTCAGTGGCAGTTGATCGACCTGTTCCAACCGTGTCGGGCAGGCATAGTCTGGCAGCGTTTTCTGCAACTCGGCACGAATGGCCTGCGGGTCAAACGCCGCCCCTTCGGCGGTCACGCAAAACCCGATCAGCGCCTTGTCGGTTTCATCCGCACCGGGTTGAGCCGCCACCGC
Organism: Ruegeria sp.; assembly: GCF_028066395.1. Lineage (GTDB taxonomy): Bacteria > Pseudomonadota > Alphaproteobacteria > Rhodobacterales > Rhodobacteraceae > Ruegeria. The sequence continues at coordinate 35,392 of NZ_JALCBM010000048.1, read as the reverse complement.
AGCGCGGACAACGGATGGCTGCGCTTCCAGCGCAATCTCGACCTCATCCAGCTCAACCCGGAAGCCACGGATTTTCACCTGACTGTCGATGCGACCGAAGAAACGGAAGACGCCATCTTCGTCCATTTCGACCAGATCACCGGAACGATAAAGACGCTGCCCATCATCCCACGGCGCGGGCACGAATTTTTCAGCCGTCAGGTCAGGCCGGTTCCAATAACCCAGCGCCAGCCCGCGCCCGCCGATATAAAGCTCTCCCTTTTGACCCGGCGCGCAGGGCTGCAGGTCCTCGTCCAGGGCAAACAGGTCGGTGCCCCTGACGGCGGGGCCGATCGGAATGGATTGCCCACTGGCCAGATCCTGATCGGTGATCAGATGCGCGCTGACCACATTACTTTCGGTCGGGCCATAGCCATTGATCACCCTCAGACCCGGACACAACCCACGCACCTTGGCGACATGCGCGGGCGAGACCACGTCACCGCCGACGATCAACTGACCCACATTGGCAAAACAGTCCGGTCGCAGATCAGCCACCGCGTGAAACAGCCCCGAGGTCAGCCACAAAGTATTCACGCCATGGCTTTCAATCGCCTCGGCCAGATCAGAGATCGACAATCGCCCATCGGGCGGAATGACCACTGTACCGCCGTTCAGCAGCGCCGCGAAGAAATCGATGATCGAGGTATCAAAGGCAAAAGCCGAGGAATGCAGCGTGACGGTCTGCGGCCCCAGCGTTAGCCAATCCGTATCGCACAGCAGCCGGATGATCGACCGATGCGGCACCACAACCCCTTTGGGCGTGCCGGTCGTGCCGGAAGTATACATCACATAGGCGATGCTTTCCCCCGTCACCTGGGCCTGAGCCATGCCGCCGTCCGATGGGAACGCATCGGGGTGCAGAATGGTCAGGTCCGCATCCGCCAATTCCGGGCAATCGCCCAGCAGAACGGAAATCCCAGTGTCTTCGGCCATGAATTTCAGCCGTTCCGCAGGCAGCGCCACATCAAAGGGCACATATCCCGCCCCGGCCTTCAGCACCGCCATCACCGCCACCGGCAGCATCACCGAACGTTGCGAGGTGATCCCCACCAGACCACCCGGCACCACGCCCTGTTCGACCAGCCAGGCAGCCAAGGCATCGGAACGCGCGTCCAGCGTGGCGTAATCCATGCTGTTATCGCCAAAACGCACCGCAACCCGCGCGCCCATTTCGCGGGCAATGGTCCGAAATCGGGTCACGACCTCGACAGGGTCTGCCTGTCGTCGCGCATTGGGCAAGGTCTGATCGCCCGTCCGGTCAGAGGATATATGTTTGTTCATTGAAAAAATTCTTCACAAAAACCACTCAACACTCACGGTTACCGGCATTGAAACGGGGCGCCTCCATCCACACTCAGCGCGCCATTTCCTGAACAGAGACAGAATCCCGAGTCATCCAGT
>NZ_JALCBM010000048.1:16017-33849 GCF_028066395.1 Ruegeria sp. | reverse complement strand
GCCGGTTGTCAGGCTTTTGTCACCTGATCACCGGGCAGTTCGCGGCGGGCGATGGCGTTGCGCGTGTCGATAATGGGCAGGCCCATATCCACCAAAGCGCCATAATCCACGGCATCATGATCGGTCGAGATCAAGATTGCGTCGAAATCCTCGGCCCGGATGTCGCCGAAATCCAGTGATTGCCAGCCCAGAAACTCGGGGTATTCGCGCATCTTCGGGATCGAGGGCACATGCGGGTCGTGAAACGCGACCTGCGTTCCGGCTTGATTGAGCAGCGACATCAGCCGCACCGACGGGCTTTCCCGCATGTCCGAGACGTTTTTCTTATACGCAATGCCGATGATCAGCACCCGTGCGCGGGACAACCCGATCCCCAATTCGCGGTCCAGCACCTCGCGCAGGCGGGCCACAACGTAGTTCGGCATGTTCGAATTGATCTCACCCGCCAGTTCGATGAACCGGGTCGACAGCTCATATTCGCGGGCCTTCCAGGTCAGGTAGAAAGGGTCAATCGGGATGCAATGCCCGCCCAGCCCCGGCCCGGGGAAGAAGGGCATGAACCCAAAGGGCTTTGTCGCGGCACCGTCGATTACCTCCCACACATCGACGCCCATGGCGTCGAAGATCACCTTCAATTCGTTGACCAGTGCGATGTTGACGGCACGAAAGATGTTTTCGGTGATCTTGACGGCCTCGGCCGTCTGGGTCGTCGATACAGGCACAACCGCATCAACCACGTTTTCGTAAAACAGTTGCGCCAGTTTCCCGGCCTCTTCCCCGTCGCCTGCAACGATCTTGGGGATCGTGGCGGTGCGGTAGTTCTGGTTGCCGGGGTCTTCCCGTTCGGGCGAAAAGCCGATGAAGATGTCCTGCCCCGGGACGTGCCCGGACTTCTCAAGGATAGGCGTCAGAACCTCGGCCGTGGTGCCGGGATAGGTGGTCGATTCCAGAACCACCAGTGTTCCGGCACTGATATATTTGGCGATCTCTTCGGTCGTGGCCGTCACATAGGACAGGTCGGGATCGCGGTATTCCGTCAGCGGGGTCGGTACGCAGATGACGATCACGTCCATGTCTGCCAGACGCGAGAAATCCGCCGTCCACGCGACGGTGCCATCCTTCAGCAGGGAGGCCAGATCGTCGCTGGCCACAGCTTCGATATAGCTTTCGGATTTATGCAGCGCATCGATCTTGGCAGGGTCGATATCGAACCCGGTCACCGGCATGCCGCGTTTTGCCGCCGTTACCGCCAGGGGAAGGCCGACATACCCAAGCCCAATAATGCCGACATGGGCGCTTTGATTACCAAGCTTTTCCCACAGGCCCTGGAAATTGTCATACTTCAAAAGATTCTTCCCCATTCTGTCCCCGGGATACTCCGTCCCGGGCAAATGTATTGGTCAGCAAATACGACCGCAGCGCGGCGGTGAACTGAGGTTGCGCCACCTGAGACACCGGTGCATTGCGGCACTGTTCCAGCGTCGCCAAGGTGCGGTCCAGCACGTCAGCCAGTTGCGTTTCATCCTCGGCCACAAACACGCCGGGGCGGTCGCCCAGATGTTTGGCGGTGGTGTATTGATGATCGTTGCGCGTTTCCCGCAGATGCCCGCGGCGCGGCATGACCACGATCGGCTTCCCCTTGCTGAGCGCGGTCAGGATCGAGCCCATACCCGCATGGGACACGATCAGATCGGCCTGCGAGAACTTCTGGTCGTATTCCTTGGGCGACATCTTCCCGACGGCTTCGAAATGCTGCGGCGGGTGGTCGGCAATTCCCTGATCGGTGATCTGGCCGAACACCTCGGGCGTCGCGCCGTTTCGGGCGCTCCATTCGTCCACAGCCTTGATCAGCCGCGCGAACGGTTCATGCGATCCGATGGTCAGAAAGATCATAGCACCGCCCCCAGATAGAACGGGCCTTCGGGGCGCGCCAGATGCTCCCATTGGGTCAGCCACAGATCGACATGCTTGCCGATTTTCTGCCCGGACAGAGACAGCTCTTCGGCATTGGCCATGCTGTCGATCCAGATGGTGCGCGCACCCAGCAACCGACCGATGCGCAAGGCAAAATAGCCCGGTGCGGCGCCCGTACTGACCACCACATCGGGGCGGTAGCGCAGCAGCAGGAACAGAATCTGTGACAGTTGCCTGATCAGGCGCAGCTTTTGCCAGCGATTGGCCTCGGTCACCGTGGCAAAACCCGGCGCGGCCTCGCCCGCCTCGGCGGCGTCCTGACGCAGAACCTCTTCCGAGCCCGGGTCGGTGGTGACATAGGTCACGCGCATCCCGCTCCAGGCCGGGCGCAGGCGCATCAATTGCACCCAATGTCCCCCGGCGGACGATATTGCCAGAACATGTGGCATTTTACTCATAAACTTCTCCGCAATGCGGGTTTTGAACGGTTAAATGAACGCCCTGTTCGAACGTCCGAGGTGATTTGGCCTGATCAATATCCATAGGCGCTTTCGCTGAAATGGCACTTGTTGAGAATGACGCCCATGACATTGGTCAGTTCGGCCAAGTGGCGTTCCGTCACATCAACCTGTTTGACCGTGGTCTTTCCGGCCTCGACCAGCAGCAGGGCGCAATCCACGTTTTTCAGGAACGCAAAATTGTCGTCGCTGACCAGAAGCGGCGGCATGTCGAACAACATGATGTCGGGGTTATAGGTCTTTTCGATACCGTCCAGAATCTTGGTCGTCGACTGCGATTGCAGCAGCTCGGCCGAATTGCCTGTAGGCCCGTCATTGATCCCGATGGCAACATTCTGGCCGACACGCAGCCCGTGTTCGGCGAAACTGATTTTGTCCTCAAAAACCGCCCGCATGTTATGTTCGCAGGGCACCCCCAACAGCTTGCCCAGGCTGGGCCGACGCAGGTCACAATCCAGAACCATGGTCCGCAGGTCCTTTTGCCGCCCAAAGCTGAAGATCAGGTTGGCCACGGTCGTGGATTTGCCGCACCCGCTGTGAGGCGAGACGATGGCCACCCGTTTCCAGCCGTTATTCTGGGCCTGTTGCAGGATGCGTGTCCGCAACATGTCATAGGGACCGGCATCCTTGCCGCCCGCCTGGGACACCAGCCTGTTCTTGCGCAAGGTGCGGGCATTCAGATCAGCCTCGGCCAATTCGTCCCAGGCGGGTTTCTTGGGCACGGGTTTGGCAACGGGCTCTTGCGGAACCGGCTGCGGTACTGCGCTGGGGTCCTGCCCCTGATTTTCCTGGCGCTGGATGCGTGCCTTTTCAATGGCGGCTTGCAACTTTTCCATCTATGCGTCCTTTCGCACCATGACCCAAAACACGCTCATCATGCGATGCCCAGCTTTTCGATGAACGGAAGGAAGATCTCATCAAGCGGTTGATAATAAATGTGAACCGCATAAACGATGACCGAGATTCCGATCAACACAGCCACGCCCCAGGCCAGCCCACGCAACCGAGCGCGAACACGATCACCGGCGGTGACGACATTGGGAATGGTGGCCAGCGGCGTCACGTTCAGACGCGCCACCAGATCCTGCGGACGATGGATCGACTGATCGAGAATCAGCAACAGAACCACGATCCCGATCCCGGCCATGATGCCGAAGAAAGTGCCACCTGCGGCGATGATCAGGCGATTGGGCTTGCTGGGCTGATCGGGGATCGAGGGGGGCTCGATCACAACCACGCGTTGGCCCTGATTGCCCGCGATGATCTCTTTACTGGCCGCAGCATCCGCCAGTTTGCCCCGCACGTCGTTATATTGAATCTGGATGTTGTCCCGTTCCAGCATCAGCTCGTCCAGACGAATCCCGTTGATGGGGGTCTGTTCGATGGTCGCTTCGATCCCGGCCAATTGCTTTAGCGCGTCTTTCTTCTGCGAATCGATATCGGCAATGCGTGCGTCAATATCGGCCAGTTGCGTATCCAGCAACGGATTGCCGGTGGTGCCGGGTTCGGTCTTTTGCACCGGTTGCAGGCGGACGACCTGTTCCAGTTGCTTGATCTTGGCCTCAAGAACCCGCACCTGCGGGTGTTCCGAGGAATAAAGCGCCAGCGCATCGTTCAACTGCGCCCGCAAGTCCCGCAATTGCTGCTGTTCGGGCGTCAGGTTCGGTCCGGAAGGCGTACCGGCAACCCGGCCCGTCGATTCAAAAATCTGCATCAGTCGCACGCGCTGATCCTGCAAAACCGCCCGGTCACGATCGAACTGGACAATCCGGTCCTGCACAATGCCTTGCTGGTTCAGACGGACATCCAGACTTTCCGGCAATGCATCCAGATTGCTGCTTTTGAACTCCAGAATCCGGGCGTTCTGATCGGCCAGCTTCTGGCGCAGCTCAACCTCGAGCCGTTCGAAGAATTCCAGTTTTTGTGTTGCGTTTTCAACGCCTTCATCCGCCCCGATCTGAGCCATGATCTTGAGGTATTCGTCCAGAACCCAAGCCGCATGTTCGGGGTCACGGGCTTCGAAACTGATATCCAGAAACGTGGCCTCGCCCTGCCGGGCGCGGCTCCAGAGGCTGGTATGGCTGCGCATCCAGTTTTCGATCTCATCGGGGCTTTTGTTGTTCTGATCGGGGATCGGGCGGACGATATCGGCGATCATCAACAGATTGGCCCGCGTCATCAGCTTGCCCTGAGCGATCTGCAACTGCGCCAGCTCGGGCGCCAGTCGCCCCGAGGGATCATCGATCTTTGGCCTCTCGACCGCCAGCCGCGAGTTCGAGACGTAAGCGGGCGGCAGGGTCATCGCTAGCGAAATCGCAACGCCCGAAATCAGAACGGCCACCACCAGAAAAATGGGCAGTCGCCGCAAAAACAACGAAAGATAATACCGCACGTCCAACACTTGCTCAGAACCTCTTACCCTGGAATTTCCATAACACCCAAATGTGGCATCAACCTGTCCGGCCTTCCGGCATTACGCGATCACGCGCGTGCAGAAACAGAAGGTCGCTGTCATCCTTGTCGTCCTCAAGCGACAGCCCTCCGAAAAAGACCCCGTCCTTGAGCACCGCCTTGACCACCCGCAACGACACCACCTTGGCCTCGTCGCTCCAGGCGTACATCAGCGCAAACTCGCACAGTTGATTGACCAGCCGAGGCACGCCCTTTGTCGCCTGATAGATCGCCTTGCTGGCGCCCGAGGTGAATTCCTTACCCGTCCCCCCGGCCGTGGTCAGCCGGTGCGAGATATACTGAATGACCGTCTTTTCATCCATGCGATCCAGATGAAAGCTGGCCGCGACCCGCTGGGCAAGCTGGCGCATGTTCGGCGACAGGACCATATCCCGCAGCTCGGGCTGACCGACCAGAATCAACTGGATCAGTTCATCCTTGTTACTGTTGATATTGGTCAGCATCCGCAATTCTTCCAGACCCTCGGTCGAAAGATTCTGCGCCTCGTCAATAATCAGCACCACGCGGCGCCCGGCAGCGTATTCGCTGATCATGAATTCCTGAAAGCGCTGGAACATCGAGACATAGCTTTCGTCCTGCTCGAACGTCTGGGACAACGCGTTCAGCACCCATTGCAGCAGTTCGCCCCGCCCGCCCTGCGCGTTCGAGATCAGCCCGATCGTGACCTGATCGTCGGCAACCTTTGACAGCAGTTTCTGGACCAGTGTGGTTTTTCCCGCCCCGATCTCACCCGTGACAAGGGTGATCGGCGCCCGCGACATGATCCCGAATTCCAGCACGGAAAACGCGCGTTTGTGCTGCGCGGACCAGTACAGAAAACTCGGGTCCGGGACCAGCGTAAAGGGCCGTTCGTTCAGCCCGAAAAAACCTGTATACAACTCATCGGAATTCATCTTGTTCTGCCGACTTTCTCCGAACGCAACCAAAGCTACCAAAAAACATAGCACGAATGTCTAACAAGCATAAGCACAGACCCGAAGGGTCGGCACCCCGTTCAGCTTTCTGGCTGATTCAGTTTATGGATGCAAATTGTCCAGTGCTTGATGCCCGAATTCCGTTCAATACATGGGTATTGGCGGGAATATAGTCATAGATGGAAACAATACCAGAGCAGCAGCCATACCACCTAGGGGCATCCTGCGCCGTATAAGCGCGACCGAACAGCCGTACCCCGTCAATGCCAAACCACCCGGCGCAATTTCCCAAAGACTTGCGCCTGTGTGAGCTGCGTTACTTTCCTGTTGCCAAATGCTGCTACACTGGCCCGCAAGACAACAGGGCCGCGTGCATCGAGCCGCGTTCGAAACACAAGGAAACAGGATGAGGTCTGGCGACACCCGCAATCACCCGCAACGCAAGAAGTCCCCGGGCTTCTTTCGGGCAAAAAACGCTTGCGAGTCAGTCATTCCCGCACCAATGACCGACACCCGACAACATTGCACCCCTCAAAGAAACAATCGTGACTTGCGGATATGGGCGATTTGCGCTAACAATACGTTGTTTATCAGCTGCTTAACGAGGTCTCGGAAATTTTTTTTGAAATTGGGTAAAAATTATGGCGACAAACCCGCTGAAAAGCGGACAATACAAGACGACCAGAGTTTGGTGTTTTTGAGATTGATCGTTTGACGATCGAGTAGCGAGTAAAGCCTGAGCGGTGCTGTTTGCTTTTGGCTTTGGAGTAAAGTTGGTAATGGCAACACATATGCATAATTTTGACGCAGCAAAAAATATTTCGTCCCACCGGACTCTGCGCGCAAGACACGTTCAAACCCGTACATCTGCGCGGTTTTACCGTGATTATCTGAAGCGCGGGCTGGATATTGCCTTTATCCTGCTGACCCTTCCGGTTGCGGTTCCATTGATCGCCGTGCTGGCGTTGATCGCGGCACGGGACGGTGCCTCGCCGTTTTACCGGCAGTCCCGTGTGGGCCGCAACGGCGTGACCTTTACCATGTTCAAGATCCGCACGATGGTGAATGACGCCGATGACCGGCTGGAGACCTATCTGGCCGACAACCCGTCTGCCTCGGTCGAATGGGACAGCACGCAAAAGCTGAAGCACGACCCGCGCATCACGTCCATCGGGCATTTCATGCGCCGGTCTTCGCTGGATGAGCTGCCGCAGCTGTGGAACGTTCTGCGCGGCGACATGTCCCTGATCGGCCCGCGTCCGATGATGGTCAGCCAGCAGTCACTGTATCCGGGTCGCTCGTATTACGAAATGCGTCCGGGCATCACCGGGCTGTGGCAAGTGTCTGATCGCAACGAATCGACCTTTGCCGACCGGGCCCGGTTCGACACGCGCTATGTGGAAACCCTGTCGTTCAAGAATGACCTGATGATCCTGTTCAAAACGGTAGGCGCCGTCCTGCGCTGCACCGGGCATTGATCACAGGATCGCTTCTCGGATTTCGGGCCCAGGTGCCCGGAGACATTCAGGACAGGCCGCCCCGCGCAAATCGTGAAGGCACAAGAGAGGTGCGATGACACAGAAACATATTTGCCTCATGCCGCGATCTGAATACGAGAATTATCTTCACATGACCCAACTTAGGGTTAAGCTAGCCAACACCTTCAACACCGGGGGAGCCGTTATGAAAAAACTCCTTTGCAGCCTATTCATCATCGTGGCAATGGCCGCGGGCCTGCTGGCATCCGACGCTTCGGCGCAAGGATACCGGATCAAACCGGGCGACAGCTTGCAAATCGAAGTCCTTGAGGATGCCAGCCTGAATCGCCGGGCTCTGGTTCTGCCTGATGGGTCGATCAATATGCCGATCATCGGGTCGGTTCCTGCTGCCGGATCATCCGTCAGCCAGCTGCGCAGCAATCTGGCCAGCCGTCTGGCGCCAAACTTCGCGACAACACCCACGGTTTTCGTATCCGTTGATGCGCTTGCGGTTCCGACATTGCAAACCGGTGTCGTGAATGGCCGGGACATCTTCATCACGGGTGAGGTCACCACACCCGGCAAGCTGCTTGTGTCCAGCAATGCGACAATCCTGCAGGCCATTGCCGAGGCAGGCGGTCTGACCCGGTTTGCCGCCGGAAAGCGCATCCAACTGCGTCGTGGAAGCAACGTCTACAACTACAATTACTATACAAATACCGGAAATGTTGCACTGCAGGCCGGTGACGTTATCGTGATCCCACAGCGAAAGCTCTTTGAATAACCATCGCCCAAGAGCAGGGGGCCAAGGTGAATAATAAACGGTATCTGACGATGGTGCTGGCGGCGACCACTGCCCTGGCATCGACAAAAACAGCAACAGGTCAATCCGTTCCAAGTACACAGTCAGCCCCAGGTGGGCTGACTTTGACTTATGGGATAAGCTCGTCCTTGCGGGCCAATGACAATTTCAGTCTGGACACCTCTTCGCCCGGGGACACCACCATTCTGGATACAACCCTTTCCTTTGGGCTGTTGAAGGAAACCCAGGTCGATAGGCTGGAGTTTGATCTGGACGGCATTGTGCGTCTGGGCGAAGTGCCGGGCCGCACAGAGACGATCGAATTCGACGACCCGAACGCCGCCTTTGCCTATACCCGCGACGGGGCCAACAGCAATTTCTCCACCGACGCGCGGATCAATCAGGTTGATCTCAACTTTGATGACCCTTTGCGCATCCAGGATCAGCTGAATTCGCAAAGTCTGATCATCGATGACGGTACCCGGACCACGAGCCGGGCGAATGTGCGGTTTGAAACCGGGATCAACGATCCGCTTGGCTATGGTTTCGCGCTGAACTACTTTGACGAACGGTACACGGACACCACCGACCCCGGTCTGTTCGACAACAACACCTTCCGCTCGGATATCTTTGCGACCTTCCAGTTCTCGCCCGTAACCTCGGGCCGGTTGAGCTATGTCTACACCGACTATGACGGCGATGAGGCCATTCAGGAAGAGCGTGAAACCAACGAGGTCGTCTTTGACCTTGCATACGAATTGGATGCCGCCACCGTATTGGATACCTTCCTTGGGTATCGGGAAATCAACGAAACCGACAATACCGGCGCGCTACAGGACGATCAGGCCGGGTTGGTCTATGGTGCGGTGTTGACGCGGGATATGCCAAACGGCACGGCTTCGATCGGGTTCGATTCCGATATCGCGACCACCGGGCGCAGGACCAACGCGGATATCTCGCGCTCATTGATCATGCCGCGCGGTACGTTGGATGCATCACTGGGGGCAACCAAAGGGCCGTCCGGCGATATCGATCCGATTTACGCGCTGGATTACACCTATCTCCTGCCTCGGAGCGCCTTTACCGCGTCGCTGTCGCGGGTCTTCCGAAACGATTCCCAGGGCAACGACATCCGCGTCACCCGCGGGTCCCTGAGTTACCTGATCGATATCAACGCGATTTCGTCAGTGGATTTCACCGCCGGTTATGCCGCGGTGGACGATGCCGGGGGCAACACCGTGACCAATACGGATAACACGACCCTCCGGGCCACATACACACGGGCGCTGAACGCGGACTGGAACATTTCGGCCGGCTATGAATACAGGAACCGGTTCGAACAGGGTGTAGGCACAGCCCAATCCAACGAGATTTTCCTGACCCTCGACCGGATATTCGTCGTTCAGCGATAGCATGGCCTATTGTTCACGGCCCGGCCTGCAATTGGGGATCAGGCGGGGCCAAAACGCAAAATTGATCGCCTGATTCCGGGCGGTAAACTACACTGTGGATGACCCAAAGATACGGTTCATCGTTTGTTTGTTATTGAGTAACGCGGCTTTCTGGAACCCCAAGACATGTATAAATCCGCCTTGTTGATACTGTCCGGGAATGCGTTCACCTCTGCCATGACATTCGTGCGCAACCTGCTGGTCGCTCGTCTTGTCAGTGTCGAGGATTACGGGATCGCCGCCACGTTCGCAATCAGCATGGCAATTGTCGAACTTGCGTCCAATCTGGGTCTGCAACAACTGATCGTGCAGGACAAAGACGGCAACGACAGCAAATTGCAGGCCGGACTGCAGGGGTTTCAAGCCTTGCGCGCGCTGTTCTCGGCAGCGTTGCTGTTCTTTCTGGCCCACCCTATCGCGCAATTTCTTGGCATCCCCGAGGTCGCCTGGGCCTATCAGGTATTGGCGCTTATCCCCCTGCTGAACGGCTTTATCCATTTCGACATCTACAGGCTGCAACGCCAGCAGGTGTTCAAACCGCTCATCTTCAGCACGGCGCTGCCCGCTTTCCTGTCGGTGCTGATTGTCTGGCCCCTGTTCCAGCACTTCGGCGATTACCGCGTGATGCTGTTTGCCGTGTTGTTACAAGGCATCGGGACCGTCACGATTTCACACATAGTGGCCCAGCGCCCCTACAAGCTGCGGCTGGAAACCCATCGCATTCGCCATGCGCTGAATTTCGGGTGGCCACTGCTGATCAACAACGTTTTGCTTGTTCTGGTTTTCGAAGGCGAAAAACTGGTCGTCGGCCGCGAGATGGGGATGAGCGATCTGGCGATCTTTGCCATGGGTTTTACCCTGACGCTGACGCCCACATTGATCCTGGCACAAAGCACCCAAAGCTTTTTCCTGCCGCAACTGTCCGCAACCAAAGGCGACAAGAACCGGTTCAGCCATCTGGCCTATGCAACCATGCAGGCCAGTCTTTTGAACGGGCTTCTGCCAGCCTGTATCATTCTGGTCATCGGAGCCCTGTTCGTCACACTTGTTCTGGGCGACCGGTATGTTCTCCTGATCCCCTACCTTGTCCCGCTTGCGATCCTGCAGGCCGTGCGCGTGTTCAAAACCGGCAGCGCCACCGTTGCGCTGGCGCAGGGGCGAACGACGAATGCAATGTTGGGGAATGCCTTCCGCGCGCTGTCGCTGCCACTATCATGGTATGCCGCCATTCAGGGCGCCGACCTGCTGGTCATCATCGTCATCGCCACAATCGGAGAGCTGCTGGGCTTCGTCACATCCCTTGTTCTGGTGCGCAACCGGCTGAGCCTGTCCCTGCGCCCCATGGCCGTTCCGATTGCGGCCACGTTCATCCTTCTGGCCGCAGCACCGCTGTTGGAAATGCAACTAGGCAGCGGCTCACTGCTCTGGCTGTTTGCCGCAGCCTGTGCCCTGCTGGCCGGTTCACTTGCGACCATGAAAGACCTTCGCAGCTATCTCGCCCGGCGCGCCTTTGCCCGTTATTCCGAATAACGGCGCTACTCTGACGCCAGCCTCCGGCGTCCGGGTCGGGTTGGAAACCGCGTATAGCTAAGCCCCTGCTTTGGTTCGGGCGTTCCGGCATCTGTGTCGGCGTCTTCTTCGGGTTGATAGTTGATAAACCAGCCGCCAAGCCCAAGAAGGAAGCAGTAAAGAACGAAGGGCACTTTCCAGAAGTGAACCATCCATCCTGCCATGAACAGCCCGAGCATCGACACCACCCAGCCCATACGGTATTTGCGCATCCGGTCGTCTGTCATAGGGCGCCGGATCACCGCGATCATCACCGCAAAGTATGAGGCCAGCGACATGAAACCTGCAGGTATGCCGTTCACCATCGCATAGTAAATCCAGTACATATCGACGCTAGAGGTCATCCAGGCCGGGCGCACCCAGTCATTGAAGCCCAGGCCAAACAGCGGGTTGGCAATGACGTTCTTCATGCCATGCTCGAAAATCAGGATGCGGCCGTATCCGGTCTGCGCATTCAGCGCAAAGTAGCTGATCATCACCTCGATCGGGGTTCTGTTCGAGAGGATATCCAGTACGACGTAAATAACGGCAACGATTCCCGCCAGCACCCACCAGCGTTGTTTGAAACGCTCCAGGATAAGGTCCCAGCTGATCAGACTTATCTGCATAGTCATGGCCGCCAGCGGACCGGAGGACAGCGAAAAGAAGGCCGTTATGACAACCAGAAACGTCCTCCAGATATGACCCCAGACGCCGCGCCCGTATGAAACGACGTAAAAGGCAAGCCCGATCAAGGCACCGCCATATACGCCAAAGTGGATCGGGTGCTCGAACGGACCCTGTACCCGATCAAATCCAAGACGCTGCTCGTGGCTGACATCGCCAAAGGCAGGGCCAACGAGATCCCACATCTTCAGCAGGAAATTCTGTGAGGTCAGCGCCTCGGCCAGTGCAAAGGGCAGCATCAGCACAAAGCCGATGACAAGAATTCTTGACACTTTCAGGAATTGCTCGGGCGTGCGCACAAAGGACCGACCCAGCATATACGAGCCCAGCATCTCGGCCGTGTGAATGCCCACCCCCTGCCACGAGGCCACCACGCCATTCACCACCAGCATCGCAAGGGCCACCCACCCGGCCAGAAAGATCATCATGTAATCGGCAACCATGTGGCGCCCGGCATCCCCCCTGATCCAGCTCACCAAAGCCGGGAAAAACAGCAGCAGCAGCACGACCCGATAGGTCAGCAACTTGAAACCGCCCAGATCAAGCGTCAAAGGGATCAGCAGGCTGACCAAAAAGATGATCACCAGAATATTCAGGCGATTTCCGGCCTCAATCTGCCGGCTTCTGACGTGAGGTCTGTCTAGATGAGTTACAGCCATCGGTTCCTGGGCCTTGCCACTGCGTCAGTATCCGTCCTGCCATTCCTGGCGTCTTTGCCAGATTTCGCGCCAGACATTGGCCGCCTCCGGCCGTCTGAGGATGGACAAACCAACCATACGCGACCAGGGCCACAGGCGGAACACGGCTTGCCCGAATTTGCGCTGCCACGCGGGAAAGTGATGCAGAATAAGCGTCATCTTGGCCCGCAGCAGCCGCACCATCTTGTCCGACAGGACTTTTTCAGAGGCCCCGGCATAGTGAATGATCTGCGCTTCGGGCGTGATCTTCGGGCGCGCACCTTTGGCCCGGGCGCGCAGACACAGGTCGGCCTCTTCCCCGTACATGTAGAATGTCTTGTCAAAGCCGCCCAGTTCTTCCCAGAAGGCGCGCTTGATCAGGAAGAAACACCCGGTCACGATATCCACTTCGCTTTCGCTGTCGCGATCCCAGCCGGGGATGGCCTCGGGGTTGAACAGGTTGCTGTTGCGGAACAGGCTGGAAAAGCCCAGCGCCTGACTGATCACCCCCCAAAGGGTCATGCGGTTCCACGCATTGGTCGGGTTCAGCGACATATCCCCATAAAGCGTCTTGCCCCCCCAGATTCTGGCCTGCGAATGCGCATCGGCAAACGCGACCAGACGGTCGATGGCATGATCCAGCACCACGGTATCGGGATTGAGCAGCAACAGATACTCACCCCGCGCGGCCTGAGCCGCCAGATTGTTGGCCAGCGCAAAACCGTGATTGTCGGTTTCCGCCATCATCCGGACATCCGGGAACTCGGCCGCGATCGCCTCGGCTGACCCGTCGGTCGAGGCATTGTCGACCAGGATCAACTCATACGGGACCTGCGTCTGCGCCTGAACCGAGCGCAAGCACTCCAGCGTCATCTCGCGGGTGTTGTAGCTGACAACGATAATGGAAACCCGTGGGGGCACGCTGTGCTCTGACTGTGTCACTGCTGCACTCATCCAAATTTACTAACACAAACTGACCTGCCCTATATGCAGGTTTTCAACCGGCTTGTCAGGAATTCCGTGACATGAACCGCAAGAATTGAATACCGTCGAAATATTGGTGACCAACTGGCAATAGTTCAGGCGAAAGCCGCCCCATCGTTGACCCACCAGAGCAACGAAAAAGAGCGCTGGAAACCCAGCGCTCTTTCAATCAGCCAAACACGGCCAGCGTGTCTTCCATAACAACCGGTGGGTCGTAGAAATCGGCCTCGTCATCGACACGGAAATCATAGATTTCGCCGTCGAAACCGTTGCCCCACATCGGGCCCAGGGACCAACCCCATTCATGGCCACCGGCGCCGACGATATCCAGATCACGGCTTGTGTCATCCAGGACCACCACGCCATCAACGATGACCTGCACCCGGTCCGTATCGGCATCAAGGATCACCGCCACCTGATGCTGTTCGGTATCGTTCAGACCAAGGTCTTCGATATGGAAGCCTTTGTGGAAATGGGTATCGTTGTTGCCAATCTGAACTTTCAGGCCGTCGTCAACCAGAATTACACCGATCTTCTGGTGGTTCCACAGCAGCTTTTCGACCGAGCCATCCGCGGTATCCCGTGCAAAGTCGATCGAAAATGACAGCTGATCGGTGTTTTCGAAATCCTTCAGCCGCCCCAGTTCAGCCTTGTCTTTCTTCCCATCCAGATACAGCGCCTGCTGACCCGAGGCCGACTGAACGACCTCAGCATCCCCCTTCAGGGCCTTTGATCCAGACAGTGCATCCAGATCCAGAACATATCCGTCGATCTGATCGACATCGAACATCGCCAGATCATCATCGATCAAAGGCCGCAGCGCGACATCCACCGTATTCGAATCTGATACCACCGGATCTTGCGGTGCAGGCTCTGCCGGGGCCGGGTCGCTCGTCGCCGTATCTGTCGGCTCAGGTTCGGCCGGAGTCGGCTCTGCGGGTTCCGCCTCAACCTGTACCGGGTCCTCTGTCGGGGCCGGGTCCTCTGCTGGGGCCGGATCGGTTGGTGCCGGGTCCACATCGACCACCTCGGTCGGCGCCGGGTCAGGCGTCGGGGTTGGGGTGGGCGTCGGGCTCGGCGTTGGAGTGGGGGTCGTATTGCTGGCCTGACTGTCCTCGGCATGTGCTATGGTCGCCCCGGCGTTCAGCACATCGATGATGCTGCCGGATTCAACGATGTAGTTGTTATAGGGCGTTGTCGCGTTCAGCGATTGATCCGTGAATACATCCCCATAATAACCAGACGCGTTCGAATCCGTATTCTGAATCAGCGCATTGTCCTGCACTGTCCAGCCGGACTGCCCGTTGTAACCGTTAATCTTGGTAACCGCGTTCTGTTCGATCGTCACGTTGGTCGAAACCGAAGAGACATTGATCAGCGGCCCGCCGCTGCCCGATGTGTTCGAGATATCGCTATAGGCATAAACCATTGTGTTGTTGGCGATTGTCAGACCATCGGTTTCCCCAATGCTGATCCCATGCAGGTGAGCATTGTAGATCAGGTTGTTTTCGATGGTAACATTTTGATAGTAGAGGGCGGTGTTCCCTCTCTCTGCCTCGATGTTGCGCATGAAAATGGTCTGGGTCCATGTGCCCTGGCCAATATCGAACGTATTCCCCCGGATGACGATATCCGTCGAAGGTTCCGTCGTATTGTTGGTCCAGAACTGGATCATGTCCGGGTGGTCGCCCGAGTTCGGGGACCCTTCGAAATCATGAAGGTAGTTACCTTCAATCAGCACACCCTGAACATCGACAAAATTCATCCCGTCCGAACGCAGCGAATGAATCTCGTTGTTCTGAACGGTCAGGTCTTTGCTGTTGCCAAATGCAAGACCTTTCCAGAAGTCATAGACCTCGTTCCCGGCTACGGTGATATTGCTTGAGCCGTCGACGATCAGGGCCTTGCCTGAGCCATAGCCATTGTCTACAGACGTCAACCCGCTGGCGACATCCCCATCGAATGTCGAGTTCAGAATCGAAATGTTCGAACTGTTGTTGACGACGAACGGCGAGGTCCACAGATTGTCACCTTGGGCGAAGGTATAGTCAAAGACCACCTCCTCTATGGTGAGGTTCGACGCACCGTTCAGATTCATCGTAGAAAAGCTGGCGGGATTGCTCGGGTCATCCGATACAATCCGGACCTCTGAACTGAACTGAGTACTCAGGTTCAGCGATCCATAGTCACCGCCAGCCAGGCGTATTTCATCCCCACCACTTGCACTTGCTAACGCAGCATTGAGTTCTGCTGCGGTACTAACGTTATAAACAGTCATCCGTCCTTAGCTCCTGCTCGGATTTCCAGCCCCACTGAATGGTTATGCGGGCTGGAAACAAACTGCATCCAGAAGTGTGATTATTTGGTTGATTGCGGCAGAAAGGAGCCGATATTGTGATTGATCGGTGGCTAGTTGCTTATCTCAAAGGGAGATTTTTGCAAAAATCGTGACCAATCGGCAGAGTTTCGCCACTGAATTGGGTCAGTTATTAGAAACAATCGTAGGTATTCTCTTTTAGGCAGAAATTTTCCTATGCGATACAACCTTAGACAGGAATTCCGCTGACAAGATGCGTCAGACAAGGTGAAAGCCGGGGAATCAGTCCCCGCAATCAATCAATTTTTGCGTCAAAAGATTGCAAGGGCCGGTGCTTTTGGGTGCCTGCATTGCGCGTCTTCAGGCGGGTCGGAGGGGTCTTGCGGGTGTGGCCACTGCCCAGAACCTCGACCTTGTCCCCGATGCGCACCATCCGGCCTTCGTCCAGCAACAGCACCTTGTTTGCCGCTTCGATGACATTGGGACGATGCGCCATGATCACCACCACGCTGCCGCGCGCGCGCAAGGTTCGAATGGCCTGAACCAGCGCATCATTGCCATCCTTGTCCAGATTCGAGTTCGGCTCGTCCAGCACAACCAGTTTGGGCATCCCGAACAGGGCGCGCGCCAGACCCAGCCCCTGTATCTGACCGCCTGACAACGGATGCGAGGGCGTTCCGATCAGGGTCGCATACCCTTGGGGCATCTGTTCGATCATCTCATGCACCCCCGCAATCCGGGCGGCGTTCAGAACGTCCTCCTGCGGCGCGTCGGGGTGAAAGCCCGAGATATTCTGCGCGATCGTCCCCGGCAGCATCTCGACCCGTTGCGGCAGATAGCCAATATGGTGCCCCGCCCCTTGCCAGAGCTGGACCGGGTGACCGCCCATACGGATATCGCCCTTATCCGGCAGCCAGACGCCGACCAGCAGCCGTGCCAGACTGGACTTGCCAGCGCCGCTTTTGCCCATAACCGCCAGCGCGTCACCGGGTTGCAATGCAAACGCGATCTTCTCCAGAATACAGGGGCGCGACGATTGTGGGCCACCTTCCGGTGCGGCCTTGGACATGTTTCTTACCGCGATACTGGCCTCGGGCAGTCCGGGGTCCGACGCCTCAGGCGGGTCACTGTACCCATTCAGTGTCGCACAAAGCCGCTTATGTGCCTCGGCAGCCCGCCCGATCGCGCGCCATTGACCGATAACCTGATCCAAAGGCGCAAGCGCCCGCCCCGCAAGGATCGAGGCCGCAATGATCGCGCCCAGCGAAATCTCTTGCTGAATCGCCAGATAAGCCCCGACCGTCAGCAACGCCGATTGCAGCAGCAACCGGAACGCCTTGGAAAAGGCGCTGAAGTATTCCGAGGTCTCACCGCCTGCCCGTATATGCGTCAGGCTGGTGGTCCGCAAACCGGCCCAGTGGCCCACAACATTCTGCGCCATCCCCAGCCCAAGCACCATTTCCGCATTGCGCCAGGCCCGTTGCAGGAATGACCGTTCCACCTCATCCGATTGCGCCGCATCCGCGATGGAGCCCCGCGTCAGCGCGCGGTTCAGCAGCGCCGCGATAACCACAACGCCGGCACCCAGAACGGTCAGAACACCCAGCCACGGATGTATCCAGAAGACCGCAAACAGGAAAATCGGCATCCATGGCAGATCGAACAGCCCCAGTATCGCCGGGCCCGAGATAAAGCTGCGGGTAATCTCAAGATCGCGCAGCGGGTTGTTGGGAAAGGACGCGTGGTCAATGGCACCGCGCAGCCAGAACCCGCATATCTTGCCACGCAGCGCCTCATCCATTCGGAAACTGGCGCGCGACAGCAGCCGGGACCGCAGCAATTCGAACAGCCCCAGACAGGTAAACAAAACGACCACGATCAGAAAAAGCTGTGTCAGGGTGGAAACCGACCCACCGGGCAAAACACGGTCATAGACCTGCACCATATAGATCGGGCCGGTCAGCATCAGAAGGCTGATCGCTGCGCTAAGCGCACCAACTAGGATCAATCCGGGGCGCATCGCGCGGATCGCCTGCCGATAGGGGTTTTGCGGCTGGGCTGCAAAATCCG
>NZ_JALCBM010000048.1:0-15917 GCF_028066395.1 Ruegeria sp. | reverse complement strand
ACGCAGCGCCTCGCGGCTGATCCAGCCTTGCTGAAAGGCGATCTCTTCCGGGCAGCCGGTCTGAAGCCCCTGCCGTTCTTCCAATGTGCGCACGAAATTGCCCGCATCCAGAAGCGAGGCATGGGTGCCCGTGTCCAGCCAGGCATAGCCGCGCCCCATGGTTTCCACCTGCAAGGCCCCTTCGGTCAGGTAGGATTGCAGCAGTTCGGTGATCTCAAGCTCTCCGCGTTCCGACGGCTTGACGGCGCGGGCCCGTTCCGAGGCGGTGGCGTCCAGAAAATAAAGCCCCGTCACCGCATAGCGCGAGGGTGGCACGGCGGGCTTTTCGATGATCTCACGCGCGCGGCCTTCCTCATCAAAGGCCACCACGCCGTACCGTTCGGGATCGGCAACGTGATAGCCAAACACCGTACCGCCCGACGGTTTCCTGTCCGCCGCGTCCATCAGTTTCGGCAAGCCATGCCCAAAGAAGATGTTGTCGCCGAGGATCATGGCCGAGGGCGCCCCATCCAGAAACTCTTCGGCCAGAATATAGGCCTGCGCCAGACCCTCGGGGCGGGGTTGCACCTGATAGCTGAGTTCAACACCCCATTGCGAGCCGTCGCCCAGCGTCTGCTGGAACTGGTATTGATCCTGCGGGGTGGTGATGACGCAGATCTCGCGGATACCGGCCAGCATCAGGACGCTTAGCGGGTAATAGATCATCGGCTTGTCGTAGATCGGCAGCAGTTGTTTCGACAGGCCCATGGTGATCGGATACAGGCGCGTGCCGCTGCCCCCGGCCAGAATGATGCCCTTGCGATCCGTCATCAGATCTCTCCCAACTCTTCCAGAATACTTGTTAACCCCTGACGCCAATCCGGGCGCGTCAGGCCAAAAACCCGTTCCGTTGCACTGCAATCCAACCGCGAATTCAGGGGGCGACGGGCGGGGGTGGGGTAATCGCGGGTCAATATGTCAGTGACCGGACAACCCCTACCGGTTTGCGCAAAAATCTCGCGCGCGAAATCGGCCCAGTTGATCTCGGGCGTGCCGGAATAATGATAGATGCCGGTTTTGCCCGGATCTTGGATCAGGTGCCGAGCGATCTCCACACATGCCGCCGCAATGTCGCGCGCCGGGGTGGGGGCGCCGATCTGATCGGATACGATGGTCAGCCCGTCGCGTTCCTTGCCCAGCCGCAGCATGGTCTTGACGAAATTCTTGCCATGGGGCGAAACCACCCAGGACGTGCGCAGGATCGCGTAACAGCCGCCCTGTTGCATCACCGCTTGCTCGCCCAGCAACTTGGACCGCCCATAGGCCCCGAGTGGCGACGTGGCATCGTCGGGCTGCCAAGGGGCGTCGCCGCTGCCGTCAAAAACGTAATCCGTCGATATCTGCACCAGAGGGATATCCAGCGCAGCGCAGGCCGCAGCCATGGCGCCGGGGGCGTCCCCGTTGACGATGGTCGCTTCTGCCTCTTCTTTTTCGGCCCGGTCAACGGCGGTAAAGGCGGCGGCGTTGATCACGGCTGCGGGCTGATGTTTGCGGATTGCCTCAGCACAGGATGCAGGCTGTGACAGATCGGCCTCTGCGCGATCCAGGCACAATACATCGGTGTGCCGGGCCAGTTCACAACCGACCTGCCCCGTCTTGCCGAAGACCAGGATCACGCCCGTACTCCCAACCGCTCTCCGACGCCCTGCCGGTTTTGCAGCGCGCGCCACCAGCTTTCATTGTCCAGATACCATTGAACGGTTTTCTCCAGCCCCTCCTGCAAGGTGACCGAGGGGCGCCAGCCCAATTCGGAACTGATGCGCGTCGGGTCGATCGCATAGCGCAGATCGTGGCCGGGGCGATCGGCAACGAATGTGATCTGATCGGCATAAGGACTGTCCTTGGGCCGCTTGTCATCCAGAATGGCACAGATCATGCGGACAAGGTCGATATTGCGCGCCTCATTCTCGCCCCCGATATTGTACGAACGCCCCGTCTGCCCCTTTTGCAGCACGGTCAGCAGCGCATCGGCATGGTCTTCGACATAAAGCCAATCGCGGACGTTTTCGCCCTTGCCGTAAACCGGGATCGGCTTGCCCGCCAGCGCGTTCAGGATCACCACAGGGATCAGCTTTTCGGGAAAATGATAGGGCCCGTAATTGTTCGAGCAGTTGGACAGCACCACCGGCAGCCCATAGGTCTCGTGCCAGGCGCGGACCAGATGGTCGCTGGCCGCTTTTGAGGCCGAATAAGGCGAGCGCGGGTCATAGGGCGTGTCTTCGGTGAACATGCCGGTGTCACCCAGCGACCCGAACACCTCATCCGTCGAGATATGGTGAAAGCGGAACCCATCGGGCTGCCCCTGTGCGTGCCAATACGTGCGCGCGGCCTCTAGCAAAGTATAGGTGCCGGTGACATTGGTCTCGATAAACGCGCCGGGGCCGTCGATCGAGCGGTCCACATGGGACTCAGCTGCCAGATGCATCACCGCATCGGGGCGATGCTGGGCAAAGACGCGATCCAGCGCGGAACGATCCCGGATATCGGCGTGGACAAAGCTGTAACCCGCCTCACCCGAGACGCTGGCGACATTGTCCAGACAGGCGGCATAGGTCAGGGCATCCAGATTGACCACCTGATGCCCCTGCCCGACGGCCTGACGCACCACAGCCGACCCGATGAACCCGGCCCCGCCTGTCACCAGAAGTTTCACGCCGCGCCCTCCCACTCAAAGGGGCTGTCGAATTCGGCCAGTGTCGGCGCGGATGTGTCTTTTTCGGACAGGATCGGCGCGCCAGTCAGGCCCCAATCCACGCCGCAACTGTCCCAGCGGACCACGCCATCGCATTCGGGCGCATAGAAATCAGAGCATTTGTAGCAGACTTCGGTATAGGGCTCTTGCGTCAGGAAACCGTGCAGCAGGCCCTTGGGCACCAGCAATTGCCGCCCGTTTTCAGCCGAAAGTTCTACGCCAAGCCACTGCCCGTATGTCGGCGACCCCTTGCGGACATCGACAACCACATCCAGCACCTTCCCGCGTCCGCAGCGCACCAGCTTGTCCTGCGCATGCGGCGGGGCCTGAAAATGCAGCCCGCGCAAGGTGCCCGGATCAACGGACAAAGAGTGATTGTCCTGAACAAAATCCAGCTCAATGCCCGCACCGGCCAGCGTTTTCTTGTTCCAGCTTTCGCTGAAGAACCCCCGCGCATCAGAAAACCGCTTTGGCGCAAGAACAACCACGCCCGGCAATGCGGTTTCTTCAATTTCCATTAACTAGGTCCCTTTTCAAAAGTGATTTATGTCTTAGCAACGGCGAATCCATATGTCACTAGGTCCAACTGCCGCTAAACCGCCGCTTAAAGGGCCCGCCGCCGAAACGGCAAGAGATTCAACGATAATAGGCCCATTTGCAGGGCAAGGGGCCAATCCCCTCACGCGCAATTCATCGACAATTCTTTCCCATTTGACGGAATTGTTCACATGATTGCGGTGCTGAAAACGGGGAATTCCGGCCTGCGTGACACCCAAACGAATTTCGACCCGCCTGTGATGACGGGCCGAATACAGTTTCTGGTCTGAATTTCGGCCTCAGCCGTCCAGACCGACGGGCTTGCCAACCACCGTGAAATGCAGCCCCTCGGGGTCCAGCAATTCGCTGGCGACGCGGTTCACATCCTCCAGCGTCACGGCGTTCACCTTGTCGTTGCGGGTGGCGATATAATCGATGGGCAGATCCTCCATCTGCATCCCCACCATGATCCCGGCGATCTGGCCATTGCCATCAAAGCGCAGCGGATAGGCGCCGGTCAGATAGGTTTTGGCATCGTCCAGCTCTTTCTGCGTCACGCCTTCGGTCGCAGCGCGGGCCCATTCGTTGCGGATCACCTCAACCGCGTCGGCAATCCGGTCATTGGCCGAGGACACCGAACCCAGATAGACCGAGGCCAGATCCTTGGGCACAAGAAAGGTCGACACGCCATAGGTCAGACCACGCTTTTCGCGCACTTCATGCATCAGGCGGCTTTCGAACCCGCCGCCGCCCAGAATGTGGTTCAGGATGAAGGCGGCAAAGAAATCGGGATCGTCGCGGTCGATGCCCTTGTGACCAAACAGCGCCACCGATTGCGGCGTGTCAAACTCCACCACGCTGACACCGCCGGAAATGGTCACATCGGCCTTACCCGGGATCGGCTTGCCTGTTTCGGGCAGATCGGCCAGCAGCTTATCCAGCAACACGCCCAGTTCTTCGGCGGTGATGTCGCCCACCGCGCCCACATAGAGGCGATCCTTGGCAAAGACACCGTCATAGGCGGCCACCACATCCTCGCGCGTCAGGGCCGTGACGCTGTCGATCGTCCCCTTCCCGTCCGAGGCATAGGGGTGATCGCCATAGGCCATTTCGGCAAAGCTGCGACCCGCGATGTCATTCGGGTCGGTCTGGTCCGAACGCAGACCCGACACCACCTGCGCACGTACCCGGTCAATCGCATCCTGATCGAACCGAGGTTCGTGGATCGTGGTGCGCAGCAGATCAGTCACCTCATCCCGGTTTTCCGTCAGGAATTGCGCCGAAATCGCCACCGAGTCATCCGTGGCGCGATACCCAAACGAGGCTGCCAACGATTCCAGCTTGCGCGCATAGGTGCGCGCGTCCATGTCGCCCGCGCCTTCCTCGATCAGGCCGCTCATCAGATACACCGCCCCGCGTGCCTCCGGGTCGTCCAGCGAGGTGCCACCGCGAAAGCGCAGTTCCAGCGCGGTGAAGGGGATCGAGTGATCCTCGACCAGCCAGGCGGTGATGCCACCGGGTGAGGTGACCTGTTCAATCTCGATCTCGGCCCAGGCGGGCAGCGCGATGATCAACGCGATCAGGGTTGCGAACATCCGTTTCATTGCGTCACCTCATCGTCGCGCATCAGCCAGCCGGTGACCGATGTTTCCGGTTGCAGCACTTCGCGGGCGGCGGCGATGATTTCCTCGCCCGTGACGGCCTGCAGAATATCGGGCCAGGCCTGCACATCCTCGACCGTCAGGCCGCTGGTCAGGGCACGGCCATAGCGGTTGCCGATCCCGTCCACATTGTCGCGCGCATAGGTCTGTGCTGCGCGCAGCTGCATCTTGATGCGGCTCAGGTCCTCTTCGTTCACACCCTCAGTGATGAAATCGGCCACAACCTGATCCATCGCATCCTCGGCCTCTTGCAGGGACACACCCTGCGCCGGGACGACCAGCAGATCGAAGGTCGTGTCATCCAGCGAGACACCGCGATAGAAGGCCCCGGCATAGACAACCTTTTGCTGCTCGAACTGCAGTTTCTCGTTCAGATAAGACGTGGTGCTGCCACCCAGCAGCTCGGCCAACAGGAACAGGGCCGCTGCCTTTTCCTGCGCACCCGCATCGCGTTCCGGCGCCAGATAGCTGCGCTGCACATAAGGCTGCGACACGCGCGGGTCCTTGAAGGTCAGGCGACGCTCCGCCGTTTGCGGCGGTTCTTGCGAGCGGACCCGTTCCGGCAGGTCCGGATTGGCGGGGATCACGCCATAATATTGCTCGGCCAGGGTCTTGACCTCATCGGGGTCGACATCGCCGGTCACCACCAGAATGGCGTTATTGGGGGAATAGTGGATCTGGTAGAAGGACAGGGCGTCCTCCATGTCCAGCGTCTCCATCTCATGCCGCCAGCCGATGATCGGCACGCCGTAACGGTGGTTGAGGTACTGCGCCGCGCTCATCTGTTCGCCGAACAGGGCGCGGGGGTTGTTCTCGGTGCGCTGGTTGCGTTCTTCCAGAATCACGTCGCGTTCGGTGACGATATCCTCTTCGCTCAGACGGATGTTGCGCATCCGGTCCGCCTCCATCCGCATCATCAGTTCCAGCCGGTCGGCGGCGACGCGCTGGAAATAGGCGGTGTAGTCGTATGAGGTGAAGGCATTGTCATTGCCACCATTGGCGGCAACGGTGGCCGAAAACTCACCCGGGGCCAGCGTGTCGGTGCCTTTGAACAGCAGATGTTCCAGAAAATGCGCCACGCCGGAGGACCCGATGGGCTCATCTGCGGAACCGGCCCGGTACCAGACCATATGCTGCACAACAGGCGCGCGGTGGTCTTCGACCACGACGACATCCATGCCGTTGTCCAGGGTAAATGTAGTGACCGCCTCTTGCCCTTCGCTGGCCATCAGGGGCGTAGCGAACAGGGCGGCAGACAATGCCAGAGCCCGAACCATGGGGCATCCTCCGTTTCGTTTCTGAATTCAAACTACGGTGGCGCCGCGCGGGTTCAAGCCCAATGACGGAAAGTTAAGAGAAATTCATTGTGCCGGAGGGGCCGAGGGCGTCTCGATCCCCTGGCTGCGGGCAGCTTCGTTCTGGGCGTTGGCATCCAGCGCCTGACGTTGGTAAACCTGCGAATACCGATCCACCTTGAACAGGCGCAACCGGGTCAGACGGCCCTGTTTCCTGCGGAACTCGGCATCTTCGGTATCGACCGCCTGCCGGGTGTTCGACGGCACGCCATAGCGGCTGGAGGCCGTCACCAGCGCCGCATCCGAGGACGGGATCGCCGCGTTCGGGTTCAGCGCCGCCGCATTGCCGCCCAGTGCAACCACCGCGTCCGCCGTGGGCGTCGGGTCGGTCAGGTTGGACCCGCCCGGCGTGGGCGCGGGCAGAAAGGCGTAATCCTGCGGTTGGGTCAGCGGTTTGACCGGCAGGACCGAGAACTCATCCGGGCCGGGACCGGGCGGCTGAAGATTGCGCAGCCCGATATTCGAGCAGCCTGCGACCGCAGCAACAAGTGTCAGGGCAAGTAGGGCGCGCGGCATCCGCATCAGTGTCTCCAGCCAGTTTCAGGCGCTTTTATCGCATATCATCGGGCGCGTCACGAGGGCTTTTTGCCCTCGAACAGCACAAGGCCGAGAGCCCCGGCAAAGATGAACACATCGGCCAGGTTGAACACGAAGGGGTTGTTGATGCCGCAGCAGGACATGTTCAGAAAGTCCAGAACATAGCCGTAAAGCACGCGGTCCACCACATTCCCCAGCGCCCCGCCGATCAGCAACCCGCCGCAGAACAGCATGAATTTGGTGGGTTTGGTGCGGCCCAGCCAGATCAGCACCGCGATACAGATCGCCAGCGATATTCCGATCAGCACCCAACGCGCAGTCTCCGTGTCGCCCTGAAACAGGCCGAAATTGATGCCCCGATTCTCGCCGTATTTGAACACCAGAACGGGCGGGAAGACGTCAATCTCGCCCTGCGCCACGCGCATGACGTGGACGACCAGATACTTGCTGATCTGGTCGATCCCGAACGCGGCCAGCGCCGCCCAGAGAAGCAGACCCGCGCGCATCAGTGCCGGAAATGCCGCATGCCGGTGAAGACCATGGCAAGGCCCGCCTCATCCGCCGCCGCGATCACCTCATCATCGCGCATCGAGCCACCGGGCTGGATCACGCAGGTTGCGCCCGCCTCAGCAGCCTCCATCAGACCGTCGGGGAAAGGGAAGAAGGCGTCCGAGGCCACAGCAGACCCGATGGTCAGAGGCTGCGGCAAGCCCAGTGCGTCAGCCATACGTTCAGCCTTCTTGGCGGCAATCATGGCCGAGTCCAAACGGCTCATCTGCCCCGCGCCGACACCCACGGTCGCGCCGTCTTTGACGTAGACGATGGCGTTGGATTTAACGTGTTTGGCAACTTTCCAGGCAAACAGCAGGTCGCGCATCTGGTCGTCGGTCGGGGCTTTCTTGGTGACGACTTTCAGGTCATCCATACCAATGAACCCATTGTCCTTGTCCTGCACCAAAAGGCCACCGGCCACTTGGCGCACGGTCTTGCCGCCTGCGGTCACATCCGGCAGCCCTTCGGTCGTCAACAGGCGCAGGTTCTTCTTGGCTGCAAAGATCGCCTTGGCCTCATCGGATGCGCCGGGGGCGATCACGACCTCGGTGAAAATGCCGGTGATCTCTTGCGCGGTTTCGGCATCCAGCGGCTGGTTCAGCGCCACGATGCCCCCGAAGGCCGAGGTGCGGTCGCAATCGAACGCGGCCTTATAGGCGTCCAACAACGTGGCACCCTTGGCCACGCCGCAGGGGTTGGCATGTTTGATGATGGCGCAGGCGGCGGTGTCGGCAGGGTCGAACTCGGCCACCAGTTCAAACGCCGCGTCGGTGTCGTTGATGTTGTTGTAGCTCAGTTCCTTGCCCTGATGCTGCACAGCGGTCGCCACGCCGGGACGGCCCGTTCCATCGGTGTAGAACGCCGCCGACTGATGGCTGTTCTCGCCATAGCGCAGGGTCTGTTTCAACTCTCCGGCAAAAGCGCGGCGGCGCGGGGCTTCGGCCTGCAGCGCATCAGCCATCCAGTTCGACACAGCCGTGTCATAAGCCGCCGTGCGGGCATAGGCGGTCTGCGCCAGTTTCTGGCGGAACGCGTAAGAGGTCTGACCATCATTGGCCTGCAGCTCCTCCAGCAACGCGTCATAATCCTGAACGTCGACCACCACGTTGACAAAGGCATGGTTCTTCGAGGCCGCTCGGATCATCGCCGGGCCGCCAATGTCGATATTCTCGACACATTCGTCATAGCCCGCGCCCTTGGCCACCGTCGCCTCGAACGGATAGAGGTTCACCACCAGCAGGTCGATCGCGCCGATGCCGTGTTCATCCATTGCGGCGACATGCGTGTCATTGTCCCGCAGCGCCAGCAGCCCGCCATGCACCATCGGGTGCAGGGTTTTCACGCGGCCATCCATCATCTCGGGGAAGCCGGTAACCTCGCTGACATCCTTCACCGCCAGCCCCGCATCGCGCAGCGCCCGTGCCGTGCCGCCGGTCGACAGCAGCTCGACCCCGCGCTCGGCCAATGCCTTTCCCAACTCGATCAATCCGGTCTTGTCGGAAACAGAAAGCAACGCGCGGCGCACGGGGTGAAGATCGGTCATGGGTCCAAAGGTCCTTTTGGCGTCAGTCGAATTCTGGCTCGTCCCGGTGCAGGTCGCGCACGGCATAGGCTGTATCCTGAGCCTTGCTGAGCGTCCACCGGATGCGCGTCGCATACTCCATTGCGCGACCAGATAGAACGATCTGTTTTGTCGCGCGTGGCTTCAGACGGCCCTTTTCCAGATAAACGCTTGGCTCGACTGATAATTTTCCCACGTTGTCATGGCGGAACACCCATATCTCACCGCTTTTGAGCGCCATCGACACCGCAGACCCGCCCAGATCCAGCGCCGCATCCACGTCCGGGTGCAGGTGAAACCGGATGTCAAAGGGGATGCCTTTCAGGCCCGAGGCATCCATCGCGCGGTCAAACTGCCGCTTGGATTTGTCGGTTGTGGTCAGCAGAATATCCTCACCCGTCAGCTCACGCCCGTCAAAGCGCAGCTCGAAGGTGCGGGCGTGGGTCAGGCCGAAGACCTTTGCATAGCCGTCATGACCCAGCATCAAGCGTTCGCCCTCGAATGCCTGCTCGGTCTCGGTTGGAACATCCTGCGGGCCATCCACCAGCGCCTCATGCCCGGTGCCCTTGATCGGCGCTGTCAGGCGGGCGCTGGAATAGCCATCGACGCAGAGGGTCGAATGCGACGGCGTGGCCCGTCCGGCCCGCCGCCAGTCCTGTCCGAAACTGGCACCCGATCCGCAATTCACGATCAGCGGACGACGCCCCGAGGTCAGTTCGAACGCCAGCGTCGAGGCATGTGCATTATACGAGGCCGCCCCGGTCGGCGGTGCGCTGGCATCCACGATCACCGAGCTTCGCGCGGCGGTCAGGCGCGCAAACCCCATGGACAGGTCCGAAGACGGCTTGTGCTTGACCCCGCTTTGCGCCAGCGCCTGATCCAGCCGCCCTTCCAGCCCCCGCCCGCCACCATGGAACCGGGCCAGTGCCCCATCCGCGTGGCGCAGGTTGCGCAGGGTGGGCGCGATGCGTTTGATCGCCTCGGTCTGGGCCGCAGGCGTGCCGCGCCCTACCTCGCTGAGCGCGGCCGATGTCCAGGACAGCAGCGTGAACACCTCAAGCAATTCTTCCGGGTTGCGGGTCGGGATGCCGCCCTGAGCATCCACCTGCCGCGCGCATTCCCGCGCCAGCGCGCGCAATGCGGGGTCGGCCATCTGCTCTGATCCCTCCAACGCCAGACCGGCCTGTACCAGACCGGCCAGCGCCTCAAACCTAGGCAGGCCCGGCGTGGCAGCGGGCCAGCGTTTGGACAGGAACCATGTCTGCTGTGCCAGTGATCGGAAGAAAGCCCTGCTTTGTGCCTCATCCGCGCCACGCAGCAGGAACAGGGCGTGATTGATCCAGCGCGTCACCCGACGGCCCGTCAGGTCCGGGGCCCAGCCGGGACCTTGGCCGCGCCCATGCGCCTCGATCCAGCCCCAGACCCAGCGCTGCGCCTTTTCCCGCGCGCGCATGTCACCCACGGCGGCCAGATCATCGAGCCATGCAAACCCGTGGCGTTCATTGTCGAAATCGGCGCTGGGGGCGGTGACATCCCACAGGCCGGTATCCTCGGCCTCGACCAGAAAACCGGCAAACAGCAGGTTCCCGGCCACCAATTGCCGCCCGCGCGCGAACGACCCAACGGTGCGGGGTTCGGGCTGGCCGACAAACCCGGCCACCGCCTTGCGCCGCTGGGCCAGCCGTGCGTAAAGCCGGTTCTGAAACCGGGACCATCGGTTTGCCATTGTGTCTGACTGTGACATGACGCTCGTTACTCTGCCCCCGACGCTCTGTCGGCGTCTGACCCAACGATAGACAGGTCCGCGCGTCAAGTCATCGAAAAGAGTGCGCTCAGGCGGATTTGTTCAGACAGGCGATATAGAACCCATCCATCCCGCCGCGATCAGGCCAGTAATCGGGACGCAGACGCAGGCCACCTTCAGGGGTGATCCATTGCGGTTCAACGCCCGGAACCGTCAAAGCATCGCGGTCGACGCGCATGTCGGTGTATTGCTCCAACGCCTCTTCGATCTGCACTTCGCCCTCATCGGGCAGCAGAGAGCAGGTGCAATAGACCAGCCGCCCGCCGGGTTTCAGCAGGCTCCAGGCATGGGCCAGCATTTGCGCCTGTAACTCGATCAATCCGCCGAATTCCGAACCGTCCTTGGCAAAGGGCAGGTCGGGATGGCGGCGGATGGTGCCGGTGGCGGAACAGGGCGCATCCAGCAGAATCGCATCGTATTGGCCCTGATGATCCAACGCGTCGCCCACGACCACCTGCGCCTCCAGCCCGGTACGGGCAAGGTTCTCGCGCACCCGTTCAATGCGCCCTTCCGAGATATCCAGAGCGGTGACGTCCGCCCCCGCTGCGGCCAATTGCAGCGTCTTGCCACCGGGAGCCGCACAGAGGTCCAGCACCGTTTCCCCCGCTGTCGGAGCCAGCACACGCACCGGCAAGGCCGCCGCCGCATCCTGCACCCACCACGCGCCGTCTTTATATCCGGGCAAGGCCGAGACCTGCCCCGCGTCCTGAACCCGAACCGATCCCGTAGGCAATACATCCCCCGCAGGCGCAGCATCGCCGGGCTTCACCGTCAAATCCAGCGGAGCCCCTGCGAAATGCGCCTGCTCCATCCCTTTGACGGCCTCCTCGTCCCACGCCATGACCAAAGGCTCGCGCAGCCAGTCCGGCAGGCGCGGCACCCGCATCTTGGGCCATGCTTCTGGCCCTTCGGCCGCCACCTTGCGCAAGACAGCGTTGACCAGCCCCTTGAGCCGCCCGTGCTTGCGCGAACGTCCGATGATCTCGACCATCGCATTGACCACGCCATGCGCGGCTTCACCGTGACACAGCTCAACCGCGCCCAGCCGCAAGGCATTCTGCACCGTCAGCGCCGGGGTCCGGTTCAGGTAGTTGCCGACCAGCCGGTCCGCACGCTCCAACCCGCGCAGGGTTTCCAGCGTCAGCCGCTGCGCCCGCGCGCGATCCTCGGGGTCCAGCCGATCCAACGCTCCGGCGGCAAGGCATTCGGACAGCAACCGCCCTTCGCCCAATATCTGATCCAGCAGATAAATCGCGCTGCGCCGCGCCGCCGTGGGGTTGTCGGACATGTATCTTGCCTTTGTGTGACCTTCGCCCGCATTGTCATCGGCGGACGGGGGCGTATATCAAGCCCCCGAACGGAAAGGAACCCGAAGTCATGAGCGACGACCGCAAAGACCTGCCCCCCGCCGCCCAGCGCGCCCTGGCCGAGGCCGAAGATCGCCGCCGCAAGGCCGAAGCCGAGGCCCAACAGAGGCCAAAGGAACTGGGCGGACGCGACGGCCCAGACCCGGCCCGCTATGGCGATTGGGAGAAGAAGGGCATCGCGATCGACTTTTGATCCAAACGGGGTTCCCTCTTCATCTGGCCAAAAATATCCCGGGGAGCGCGAGGGGCTGGCCCCTCGCACCTGACATATGCCGGGCGCGATACGCCTGCTACAGCCCCAGCACATCCACCATGTCATACTGACCCGGCGCCTTGCCCTGCCCCCACAGCGCGGCCTTCAGCGCCCCCCGGGCAAAGATGGCGCGGTCGGTGGCCAAATGGCGCAGCACGATGCGCTCTCCGGGGGCGGCGAACAGGACGTCATGTTCTCCGACGATATCTCCGCCGCGTATGGCGTGGAAACCGATATCACCCCGTTTGCGCGCGCCGGTGATGCCATCACGGCCCCGGTCTGCCACATCCGACAACTTGACCCCGCGCCCCTCGGCAGCGGCCTCGCCCAGCATCAGGGCGGTGCCTGACGGAGCATCAACTTTGTGGTGATGATGGCCTTCGATGACTTCGATATCGAAATCTTCATCCAGCGCGGCGGCGACCTTTTTGGTCAGTTGCACCAGCAGGTTGACGCCAAGGCTCATGTTTCCGGCCCGCACGATCACCGCATGGCGTGAGGCCGGTTCCAGCGCCGCGATCTGTTCCTCGGTCATGCCGGTGGTACCGATCACATGCACGCAACGTGCCTGCGCGGCCAAAGCGGCGAACTCCAGTGTTGCCTCGGGCGCGGTGAAATCGATCACCGCCTGCGCTTGCGCGAAGGCCTCCAGCGGATCATCGGTGACGGCGACGCCCAGCGCCGGGCCACCCATGGCCTCACCCACATCCCGACCGATCCAGTCATGGCCGGTGCGTTCAACCACGCCGACCAGACGCGCCTGATCGCTGTCGCTGATGGTCTTGATCAGCATCTGCCCCATACGGCCCGAAGCCCCTGTGATGACGATCCCCGGAATATGGGTCATTGCGCTGGTCCTTTTCGTTAAGTCGGCTCAAAGCCTCCTACCCCGTTCGCGCCCGCTTGGCAAAGCCCCGCTTTGCGCTTAGATCGGGGGTTATGGCAAAGAACAAATTCCACGATGGCCCCGGCCCATCCCAACGACAACTGCGCGTCGGCGAACTGATCCGCCGCACCCTGTCCGAGGTTCTGGCCCGCGGCGATGTCCACGACCCCGACCTGAACCGCATGTCGATCACAGTCGGAGAAGTCCGCACTTCTCCCGATCTGAAAATCGCCACCGCCTATGTGCTGCCCTTGGGCGGCAAAGGGCAGGAGGACGTGATCGACCTGCTGGCCCGCAACAAGGGTGAATTGCGGCGCATGATCGGCAAGAAGCTCAACCTGAAATTCTCACCCGATCT
The DNA here is from genome assembly GCF_028066395.1 of Ruegeria sp. GTDB lineage: Bacteria > Pseudomonadota > Alphaproteobacteria > Rhodobacterales > Rhodobacteraceae > Ruegeria. The sequence continues at coordinate 2,315 of NZ_JALCBM010000048.1, read as the reverse complement.
GCGGTTCCGTCTGGATGACACGTTCGACCGTCTGGACGACACCCGCCGCATGTTCGAACAGGACGCGGTGCGCCGCGATCTGGACGAGTGATCCGGGCATTCGTAACCTTGGGCGCTGTCCTCTGGGCGGCGCAAGCCTCGGCGGTCACTTGCGAAAAGCTGACCCATGAGGACAAGCGTTACACAATCTGCGAGGTGGATGCGGCATCCGAAGACCTGCGCCTGTTTCTGAATGATGGGGACGGCGAATTATTGGGCCATTTCTCATCGGTGAACGAAGCCCTGAACCCGAACGGCAAACAGCTGGCCTTTGCGATGAATGCCGGCATGTATCACGACGATCGCTCGCCCGTCGGCCATTATGTTGAGGACGGTCAGGAGCAGATGCGGGTGATCCCGAACCCCGGCCCGGGCAATTTCGGCCTGCTGCCCAATGGCGTGTTCTGCATCCGCGACGGTCGCGCCGACGTGTTCGAGACATTGGAGTTCGTTGATCAAGCGCCCGACTGCCGTTTCGCCACCCAATCCGGCCCGATGCTGGTGATCGACGGCGAATTGCACCCGCGTTTCCTGCCCGATTCGACCTCGCGCTATGTGCGCAACGGGGTGGGCACCAGCGGCGATGGCACGCGGGCGGTGTTCGCAATCTCCGAGGGTTACGTGACCTTCCACGAATTCGGCAGCCTGTTCCGTGATGTTCTGAACACCCCGAATGCGCTGTTCTTCGACGGCAATATCTCTCGCATGTATGACCGGGCGAACAACCGGTCGGATGTCGGGTTCTCGCTGGGGCCAATCGTGGGCGTGGTCGAAGACAGCCCGGCAAATTGACAGGGGCTGAGTGATCCGCTACGTCGCGCGCCTCAGCAGAAGGCAAGGTGCAAGATGGGACGCAAACGCAAGGGTCGCGACATTTCCGGTTGGCTGGTGGTGGACAAGCCTGCGGGCATGACCTCGACCGCTGTGGTCAACAAGGTGCGTTGGGCGATGGACGCGAAGAAGGCGGGCCATGCCGGTACGCTGGACCCCGAGGCGACCGGCGTTCTGGCCGTTGCGCTGGGTGAGGCGACCAAGACCGTTCCCTATATCACCGACGCGCTGAAAGCCTACACCTTCACCGTTCGTCTGGGTCAGGCCACCAACACCGACGATGCCGAGGGCGAAGTGATTGCCCAAAGCGATGCCCGCCCTTCGGACGACGACATCAAACAGGCGCTGAGCCCGTTTCTGGGTGACATCATGCAAGTGCCACCCAAATTCTCAGCCGTGAAGATCGATGGCCAGCGCGCCTATAAGCTGGCCCGCGATGGTGAGGACGTGGAACTGTCCGCCCGTCCCCTGTGGGTCGAGGAACTGATTCTGACCGACCGCCCCGACGAAGATCATGTCGTGCTGGAGATGACCTGCGGCAAAGGCGGCTATGTCCGCTCTATCGCCCGCGATCTGGGCGCGGCGTTGGGCTGCCATGGGCACGTAAAGGAACTCCGTCGCATCTGGTCCGGGCCTTTTGAAGCCGAAGACGGGCTGAGCATCGAACAGGTCGACGAGATGGCCAAGACCACCGCACTGGACGAGTATCTGCACCCGCTGGAAACCGGCCTCTCTGACCTGCCCGAGTTGAAATGCACCCCCGAAGGCGCCACCCGCCTGCGCAACGGCAATCCCGGCATGGTGCTGGCCTCGGACGTGGAATATGGCGACGAGGCCTGGGCCTCGCTGGACGGCAAGGCCGTGGCCGTGGGCATCTACAAATCCGGTGAATTGCACCCAAGCCGCGTGTTCGTCGCCGGGTCCTAAGCCGCCATTCGAAGCGTGTTGCCCAATCTGAGGATTTCGGACACGAGCAGGTCCAGATCCTCGGGTCGTGTCCGATGGTTGTTGATGGCAACCCGCAGGCAATGCTCTCCGTTAACCGTTGTGTCCGACAGAACTGCCGTTCCTTCCTCCTGCAAACGCAGCATGATCTCGGTATTGATCGCCCGCAGCGTTTCGGGGGTCAGCCCACCCGGATCATAGCGGAAACAGACGATGTTGATATTGGTCGGGAACATCAGCTTCAGCCGGTCCTGCCCTTCGATCAAACCGGTCAGGTATTGGGCCTTCTCGATATCCTGATCGATGAGCCTGCCGAATTTCTGCACGCCATGTTCGCGCAACGACATCCACACCTTCAACGCCCGAAATCCGCGTGACGTCTGGATGCCGTAGTCATGCAGGAAGGCGGCCCCCGCGACGCCTCGGGTCTGAGGTTTCAGATATTCCGGCGTCAAGGTGAAGGTCCCGTGATGCGTGTCGTGATCCCTGACCAGGGCGCA
>NZ_JALCBM010000047.1:27430-37825 GCF_028066395.1 Ruegeria sp. | reverse complement strand
GGGGCGTTTTTGCGCCTGCATCCGGGCGAGTTCATCCGAGATCGAGGCCTCGATCTGTTCGCTTACCGCGCCGTCGCGCGCCCAGCCACCGGCCATTGTCGCCCTCCTGTTGCAAGTGAAAGACAGGTTAGACGCGCAGGGCCGCTGTTGGCAAGCGAGCGCCTAAAGAGCCACCGCGCTGTCAAAAACCTTGTCGATCATCACTTGCGTGCCGCGCGAGAACTCCAGCGGGCACGGGTATTCCGACCCCTCACGCACCGTGCGGCCAAAGGCCTCGACCTGCAGCTTATAGTGATCGTCGCCGGGGAAACGGGTGACTTGCAGCTCAAGCCCCGGGCGGTGCAATTCCACCCGCGCTTCGCCAAAGACCCGCGCGTTAAACGGGGCGGTCAGGCGGATCACTCCGGTTTCGCCATGAAACACCATCTCCTGATGCGGGTGCATGCGCATCGAGACATAGACGGAATAGGTGAACCCCGGGAACCGCGCGTTGATCTCGGTAAAGGCGTCGACGCCACCCTCCCAGCGGATCGAGGCGTGAACCTGCTCGGGCTCTTGCCCGGTGGCAAAGCGCGTGCCGCCGATCACATAGACGCCGATATCCCGCAGCGCACCGCCTCCCATGTCGGCGCGGTTGCGGATGTTGCCGGTATCGGCGCGGTTGTCATAGCTGAACGCGCCGGTGACATGGACCAACTGCCCGATGGCCCCATCCGCGATCAGCTTGCGTGCCAGCTGCCATTGCGGGTGATGCACGATCATATAGGCCTCGGCTGCCAACAGCCCTGTTTTGTCCCGCTTGGCGATCAGTTGGTCGAATTCTCCGGTCTGCATCGTCATTGGCTTTTCGCACAGAACATGCTTGCCCGCCTCCAGCGCCTTCAAACTCCAGTCGACATGCAGATGGTTGGGCAGCGGGATATAGACGGCATCGATTGCAGGATCGGCCAGCAGCGCGTCATAGCTGTCATGAACCGTCAAATCGGGGCAGAACTCAAGAAACGGTTCTGCCTTGGCCGCGTCCGAGGTCGCCAGCCCGGCCAGCCGTGTGCCATGGGCCGCATGAATGGCAGGCCCCATATACTGACGCGCGAATTTCGAAGCGCCCAGAATGCCCCACTGAACCGGTTTTGCCATGATCGTCCCTTTCACACAGGTGATCCGCGCACGTTAGCGCAAACAAAGTTGAGCTGTTCTAGCAACCCGGCCCCCATCTGTCATGGGATTATCCGCACAAAAACGCAAAAACCGACCCAATCGGGGTTGGGCCGGTTTCGCAAAATTCGACTGCTGGATCAGACCTTGCCCAGCATGCCTTTCTCGCGCGCCAGTTCGCGCATCTTTTTCTGCAGCTTCTCAAAGGCGCGCACTTCGATCTGGCGAATGCGTTCGCGGCTGACATTGTACTGCGTGCTCAGCTCTTCCAAAGTCACCGGCTGATCCATCAGACGGCGCTGAGTCAGAATGTCCTTTTCGCGATCATTCAGCACGTCCAAAGCGGCCACCAGCAATTCGCGCCGCGCCTCAAGCTCATCACGCGCCTCGTAATCGCCAGCCTGATCGGCATCTTCATCCTCAAGCCAGTCCTGCCATTGCATGGTCCCTTCGCCCTCGGACCCGACGGTCGCGTTCAGCGAGGCATCGCCGCCGGACATCCGGCGGTTCATGCTGATGACTTCCTCTTCGGTCACGCCCAGATCTTCGGCGATCTTGGCTACGTTCTCAGGGCGCAGATCGCCCTCTTCCAGCGCGCCGATGCGGGCCTTGGCCTTGCGCAGGTTGAAGAACAGTTTCTTCTGCGCCGAGGTGGTGCCAAGTTTGACCATCGACCACGACCGCAGGACATATTCCTGAATCGAGGCCCTGATCCACCACATTGCGTAGGTCGCCAGACGGAAGCCCTTTTCCGGGTCGAACTTCTTGACCGCCTGCATCAGGCCCACATTGGCCTCGGAGATCACCTCGGCCTGCGGCAGACCATAGCCGCGATAGCCCATGGCGATTTTGGCCGCCAGACGCAGATGCGAGGTGACCATTTTATGCGCGGCCTCGGTGTCTTGCTCTTCGACCCAGCGTTTGGCCAGCATATATTCCTCTTCCGGCTCCAGCAGGGGAAATTTGCGAATCTCCTGCATATAGCGGTTCAGCCCACCTTCAGGCGTGGGCGCGGGAAGATTTGAGTAATTTGCCATTTATTTCTGCCCCTTGGACAAATGTTTAAGCCCTTAACATGGGATATGGGCACCCGACCCGTGACATTCAAGAGGATCTGTTAACAGTCTGGAATTAAGCATTGCTTAAGAAAAGCTAAAACCGATGTGTTCACAAGCCTTTGCTGATTATGACAGCGGTACGCGCAGCCTGTCCAGCAGGGTGTTCATATCATCAGGCAGAGGCGCTTCGAACCGCAACATTTCGCCGGTCACGGGATGTTCGAACCCCAAAACCGCCGCATGCAGGGCCTGCCGCGGAAAGGCGCGCACGGCCTCGGCGGTCTCAGGCGCAAAGGCGCGGGCCGCCAGCTTGCGTTTGCCGCCATAGACCGGATCGCCAACCAGCCCGTGACCCGCATGGGCCATATGCACCCGGATCTGATGGGTGCGCCCGGTTTCCAGCCAGCATTCCACCAGCGCCAGCGCCGCCGGGGTGCCAAAGCTTTCCACCACCCGCGCCCGCGTCACCGCGTGCCGCCCGCCATGGAACAGCACTGCCTGTTTCTGCCGGTCGGTCTTGTGGCGGGCCAGTTGCGTGGTCAGGCGCATGATATTGCCCGGCTCGAAACTGACGCCCTTGATCCCGCGCAGACGCGGGTCATTGGCATCCGGCACGCCGTAGCAGATGGCGCGGTAATAGCGTTCGACGCTATGCGCCTCGAACTGCGCGGCCAGCCCCTGATGGGCGGCGTCGGATTTGGCCACCACCAGCAGACCGCTGGTGTCCTTGTCGATCCGATGCACGATGCCCGGACGCTTGACGCCCCCCACCCCGGACAGATCATCGCCGCAATGGTGCAGCAGCGCATTCACCAGCGTCCCGGACGGAGAGCCCGGCGCCGGATGAACCACCATGCCCGCCGGTTTATTGACCACGATCAGATCGGCATCCTCATGCACCACGTCCAGCGGGATATCCTCGGGGCCGATATGGCTGTCTTCTGCCTCGGTCACGGAAATCGCCACCTGCGCGCCCTCGACCACCTTGGCCTTGGGGTCGGTCGCCACCGCGCCATCGACGCGGACCGCGCCCTCGGCGATCAGGCGCGCCAGACGGGTGCGCGACAGCGCCTCGCTCTCTGGCACATCCCGCGAAAGCGCCTTATCAAGGCGGGGCGGCGGCGCGGCCGCGATGTGAAATTCAATCAGGCGAGTGCCCATGACCGACCCTTCCGAACCTATCGAACCGCAGGAGACGCCGCAGCTTCGCCTGCTGCGCCGTATGGTCATGCTGTTGACCGCGGTGATGATTGGCGGGGTTCTAGTGACATTCGCATTGATTGTCATCCGCTTATCGGACCGCACCCCGACCCTGCCGGATCAGGTCGAACTGCCCGACGGCGCGCGGGCGCAGGCGGTGACCATCGGCAGCAACTGGTATGCGGTGGTGACCGATGACAACCGTATCCTGATCTTTGACAAGACCACCGGCCGTCTGCGTCAGGACATCACGATTGAGTAAGCTCGATACTGTCCAGCGCAAGGCGGAACACGATCTCGGTGGCCTGTTGCAGGGCGTGATATTCCCTTTCACTGTCGCGGCGAAACTGTTGTTCTTCCTCGCTTAATTCCACCTTCGGGAATAATGGCGTGCGGTCGGGGAAGAACTCTTGCCGGAACGCTTCGTCCTGCTGCGACAGGTAGTCGTCCAGCCAGACTCTCTCTGGCGGTTCCAGTACGTCGTTGCGCCGCACCATGACCGGATCGTCCGGTGTCATCCGCCGCAGTTGGCGGCTGTGCCTGCGGCCCAGCGCGCGGCCCACGATGCCAAACGCCTCACTCGCCGCGCGCGACTGCGACGGGTTCGAGGGCAGGTCCGAGGTCACACCGTCCGGCAGATCGACACCGATCCGGGACAGGAAGTCATCCACCACATTGCCCCCCACCATTTCGGACCGGTCATACAGCATCGGAACAACCTCGACCCCGGGAAAAGCCGCCCGAATGCGCGCCGTTGCCCCGGAATAGCTGTGCCGGTCGGGGTTTGCCTCAATCGAGGCCAGCCGCGTCTTGATGTAGTCCGAGCCATTGCCGGGCAGCCGCCCGTTCTTGGCGCGCTGTTTGAACTCTGCCTCGAAGAAATCCGAATAGCGCCGGATGTAGAAGGCGATACGCATCCGGTCGGGCGGGATATCGGCAAAGGCCTGCGCCAAACGCGGCAGATCGATGGTATAGAACATCTCGGACGACACCAGACAGGTCTTGTCCTGATGCGCCAGATATTCCTGCCCCATCGCCTCGCGATAGGGCTGCATCGGCTGCTTGGTCTGGTTCATGTAGAAGGCGATCATGTTCTGGCTGATCCTCAGCCGTCCCGTGCCATCCAGATTGCGCCGCCCCGTTTCCATATACCGCAGCCCCGCCTGATCCAGCATTGAGCGGTTGTTGCGCACAAAAGCCTGCAGGGCGGTGGTGCCGGTCTTGGGCATGCCAAGGTGAAGCCACAGCATCAAAGGCCCCCCGAAACAGGCCGAGGCATTATGGCTTGCCCCCGGTCATCTTCTGCAAAAGCTCCTGCATTTCGGGCAGTTGCCGCAGCTCGGCCACTTTTTCCCGGTGCAGATCGCAGCTTTGGTGGTGCAGGCGCGCGGTTTCGGGGTCGTCCATCAGCGCCGCGTGACAGGCGGCCTTGCGGTCGGCGATTGCATCAATCGAATGATCCGTAACCGCGTTCTGGTTCATGATCGACCAGTATTCCAGCCCCAGATCGCCGCCGGTGTGATGCGCCCGGCCCCGCAGTTTCTTGACCAGATAGCTTTCACAGGATTTCAGCGCGTAATGGTTCAGCTGCACCAGATCATAGCCATAGGAATCCCGGGCCGAGCGCCAGCTTTGGGTATAGTACCGTTCCGGCATGGGCTGGCCCGAGCCGTTATACCAGTGACATTCCTCCATCGTTTCCACGGTGGCACGGTGCGGACGATGCACGCCCAGCGCGCCCCAAAGCTCCCGCTGGAACATGGTCTTGAAGCCCCAGGCCTGCGGCGGTCGCGCCTTGAATTCCGGTGCGGCCTGGCGGAATTGTTCGGACAGGAACCTGTCCTGATAATCAACCACCCCGCCATTGCCGAACAGGCGCCAGGTCATCGAGATCGTGCGCGCCTGCGGGATCGCCTGCGTCAGGGCGCGCAGAGTATTGTCGCCGGTCTTGACGTTGATCAGCTCATCCGCGTCGATGGCCAGAACCCAATCCTGCGGGCGTGCGACCTCCATCCGCAGGAATTTCTTATAGGCGCGTTTCTGCGGGCTGGTCGCACGGCGCGAGTTATTGTCCACATGGGTCAGAACCCCGCGATCATGCAGGCGCTGCAACAAGGCATCGGTGCCGTCGGTGCAATCATTGGTCATGACCACCATCTGATCAATGCCGATCGCCTGATTATGCGCCACCCATTCCAGCACGAAGGGGCCTTCGTTCTTCATCGGTGTCACGCTGACAAATCTGGGGTCCTGCTCTGCCATTTCAGATCGCCTCTTTTGTTACAGATGCGGGCCCAAAATGCGCCCGGCCCGCCTGCATGCGGTGTTTATGGATGTGGTCATAGAACGGCTTGCGGATCATGGAATCAACTCCCGGCCCGTTTTAGCTGGTTCGAGAACCGTTTGAACGGGGGAAACAGGTCATGTGCCTTTTGCAGATAGGTCCGCGCCTTGCCCTTGTTGCCCCGGCGCAACTGGATTTGCCCGGCCATGCCCTGAATGGTCACTGTCGCCTGATCCAGATCGGCGGCCTGCAGGATCTGGTTTTCCCCCTGTTCGACCGCACCTGTCCGTTCCAGAAAACGGCCCATGGCAAAGACCAGAAACGGGTTTTCCGGATCACAGGCCAGCGCCTCGGCCATGGTTAGACGAGCCTTGGGCAAATCGCCTTCGGCCTCATAAAGCTCACCCAGGCGTTTGTGATACAAGGGGGCGTCGGGCCGATGTGACAGAACCTTGCGCATGACGTCGATGGCCTGCGCGTTGCTGAACTGCCCCATGTATTTTTGAAGAACGGCGTCAAAGCTGACCACTCGGGGATCTTCAGCCGGGATAGCGGTCATGCGCTTGAAGTTCGCATGCAGCATCTCCAGCCGCTCCGAACTCTGAAACAATCTGCGCGCCTTTTGGTCCAGCGCCAGATCTGCCCAGTCCAACAACAGGAAATCGAAATTGCAGGGCAGACGCATCAGCACCTTACGCTGCGCGACATGTGCATTGTAATTGTACCAGGGTCGGCGCACGAACCTTTGCACCGACCAATCTGCTGGCGGCAACAGGCGCAAGGACAGTTGATCCCGCGAGAATGCGCGCGTTCCCAGAATTGCCACATCCGGTCGGAGCGGCTTGGCCCAGAACGCCTGACAAAACGATCGCGCCGCCTGCCATCGTTTCTTGAGATGGCCCTGAATGGCACAGCGCACCGCACAAAGCACAGCATAATCCTCGGGCCAGAGGTTCTGGTCGGTCATTGCGGCGTCAGCGAGTTCAAGCGCCTCTTCCCAGCGATCAAGATAGAAGAGATTCAACGATTGAAGGATCGCAAGAAATGCATTGTCAGCCCCGGCCGCCAGTATCGGGCTCGCCAAATCCAGCGCCTCTTGCGCGCGGTCATCGCAATCCATCCGGTTCAAGTGAAACAGGGCCTTGGCATAGATATGCGCAGCCTCGGACGGGTTGAGAAACCCCTCTGGCCCCAAGCGCAACCTTTCTATGGTTCGTTCATTGGCCTGTTTGATGTCCTCGTCGTTCAGAACCTCCCGAAACACTTTGTGCTGGTGTCCGGAAATACGTGCGGCAGCCATCGAAAAGGCGGACACATATGGCGCGATCACCTGATCGGCGCGGGACATCGCGTAAAGTTCCAGAAAATCCCGCTGGGCCCGCGGCAGATCGGACAGGTCCGCGATGTCGGACATCTGCATCAGGTCGGGAAAACGCCGCTGAAACCGGTCGATCAGTTCCGGCTGGTCCGAGAACATGATCGACGCCTGACCTTGGGTCTTTCCCAGATGCGCCTCGTACAGTTCCTCGGGTTCGATCTTGGCGGGCCAGGTCGTGTGTTTCCAGGGCAGCCCATTCAGGATATCCCCGCGCCGGATGTGATAGGCCGACACCCCCTGCCCCGAGAGCTTTTCATCCGCGCGTTCCATGATCGCACGGATATCATCGGTGAAACCGATACGGTGAATGAACTGGCGATAGCGGGGGCGGATGGCTTCGATATCCTCCCATGGGAAGGCCAGAACCTGGAACCCTTCCTCGACTATGACAGAGCGCCCTGCCGCCAGATGCGCCTTTAGTCGTTCGGGCGATGGGTCACTTTGGAAGGCCCAGACCGGCAGGGCATCCTTGGCCAGCGCATCAAAGGCAGTCTGGTCAAGGAAATGCCGGTCCATCCAGTCCTGCGCAAACAGTTCCTGCGGGTGATCCAGTTCCGGTGCGTCCGATCCCTGCGGGAACCAGTTCACGCGGTAATCGGTGCCGAAATCTTCGGCCAGTCGGATGCAGGTCAGCATCATCAACAGACGCGCGCCCATCCGGTCCTTGCGCTGACCGATGAAGACGCCGGGCGGTGTCGTCATTGCGATGCCTCGGCGGCGCCCAATTTCTGACGGCGCAGGACCTTGAACCGTCGGCGCGCGGCGCTGATCAGTTTTGGATGGCGTTCGCCGCCATAAGCTTCGAGCCCGCGCATATACATCGGCAGATTACGTCGGGCCCGCATCATCCGGTAATATTCCTGCGGCTCCAGCGTGCCGTCCATCGCCCCCAGCATCACCGGTTTCAACAGGTCGAGCTTGCGCAGCATCGGGGCCGCGAAATGATTCGAGGACCACGTCTTCAACAGCGCCACATTCGGTCCCTGCAGGCGCATCGCATGCTGCCGGTCCGGATCAAAGAACGGATCATAAAACACATAAGCCCGGCCCGAGGCAGGAACGGTGTCCGCCGCGTCGCTTAGCGGCAGATCCCAATCCTGCACGCGGCCAAACCTGTACCGCGTCTCCCATGGCACCAATCGCTCATCCAGCGTGGTTTGCGGGTTGAAGGCAATGGCGATCGACCCCGGGGCCAGCGCCGAGAACACCAGCGCCCCGAACCCGCCCATGGATGCGCCGGCAAAGACCACCTGATCAAACTGTGCAAAGAACCCTTCATCCGCCTTGGCCTGCAGGTACGAGATGATCTCGGGGTCGCGATACCACGCCTTGGCCCGCGCCAGAATGCCCAGATGCGACCAGCCGATATCGCGGAAGAACTTCCAGCCCCAGGGCTCGCGGGCAAAGGACAGATCGTTGACATTGGCGATATTGTCGAAACTGACCACCAGCCGGTCCTTGTCCCGCTGATGGAACAGAAAGGCATGCCGTTCGAGCTTTTGCAGGAAACCGCTGCCGCTGCCACCGGGGTACAGTTCGACGAACCAGGGCGGTGCCGGGTCGGTCAGGATACGCTCATACCCTGTCTTGCGGTCCGGATGCTCGGGTTGGAGCTGCTGTTTGGTCAGGTCTTTGTCCATGGGATCAGACCAGATTATCCGCCAGCCAGAGGCGGAATTCCACCCAATCCGGGCGCATTTTGATTTCCGAAACCTTGGCACGATGCCAGGCGCAGGCCTGCGCGTGCAGGCGGCTGAGTTCAGGATCGGCTTTGAGCTCGGCCAAAATCGGTGCAGCGCGGTCAGCGATGGGTTGAATCGAAAGGTCCTGCTCCTTGTTGACGTTCATATCCTGCCAATAGGACTGTCCCTGATCCACCTTGATATGGTTGGTCCGCCCCCGGTCACGCTTGATCAGAAACCCGTCCATCGAGCGGACGGAGTAGTGGTGCAGACGTCCAAAGGAATGATCGAAATTCCGCCAGGCGCGCCAGCCGACCTTGCCGGCCGGAAACAGATTTCCGCTGGCATCGGACCAGGCAATTTCGTGCTCTTTCCCCTCTTCCACCCCTTTCGGGCGGTGTGGTCCGAAACGGGTGAATTTGCCATTGTTTCGGAACAGGGTTTTCAATCCGAACGCGCGGGAAGAGTGATGCGGAAATTCCAGATCGGCCATGGTGAACAGCTGGGTTACGGGCTTGTCCTCCAGACTGATATTGCCGGAGCTGCCAAACAGCTTCCACGCGAATGAAATCGCGTCCACGGGCTGCCCGGCCTTTTGTTCGACCGCCGCAATGAGACCCGCAAAACTGTTGTCGCCGCAGCGGATGTTCCAGAATTCATCCACGTCCAAACACATCAGCCAGTCGGCTTCGCGCACTTTTGGGTGCCGCAGCGCCCGGCGCATCATCTGGTGTTGCGGGTTGCCGCCGTCCTTGGGCAGCGCATTGTTTACATGGCTTACGATCCCCATCGCCTCAAGCCTGAGGGCAATGTCATCGGTGCCGTCTTCGCAATCATTGGTGTAGATCACAAAGTGATCGACCCCCAGCATGCGATGATAGGCCACCCATTCCAGCATATAGGGGCCTTCGTTCTTCATCGTGGTGAAGACGGTAATTGTTTCAGACATCAAGGACGTTCCGGTAACTGCGTTGGTGTTCTTCTTACACAACCACGCAGGCGGCTGCGAGCGGGGAAAAGCCCCCGGCGCGCAACCGGTGCCGGAGTGATGCACAGCTACATCCGAAACGGTGATCAGAGGGTTAAGACCGGCCCTACCCCGGACAAATCCGGCCGGATGCGGATCAGGTCGGATTGGCGCGACAATGGTTGCCCGCGCCCGATCAGCGCTGCCGGAACGCTGGTGGCCGCAGCCAGCGCTTGTGGCAGTGGGACACCCACCTGTTCGGACAGCACCCGCACCGCCGTGGTCAGGTCCAGATCAGCCCCAGCCAGAGTCCCGTCCTGTAAGGTCAGCCTGCCCTGCTCACGCCGGATCATGCGGCCTTCCAACTGGAATTCAGTTTGCGCCGTGCCTGCCACCGCCATGGCATCGCTGACCAGAAATATCTGCCCCGGATCGCGTTTGGCCGACCAGGCCAGACGCATCGTCTCGGGGTGGACATGGACGGTATCGGCAATTAACCCGGCCGAAAGCTGACCGCAGGACAGGGCCGCCCCGACCAGGCCGGGCGCGCGGCTGCCAAGCTGGCTCATGGCGTTGAACAGATGGGTCACGCAGCGCGCCCCTGCGCGGGCGTAGTCCATGCAGGTGTCAAAGGGCGCATCCGTATGGCCGAGGGACACGATCACCCCGGC
>NZ_JALCBM010000047.1:0-27330 GCF_028066395.1 Ruegeria sp. | reverse complement strand
GCCGCCCGGATTGCCGCCTGCGTCTTGTCCGCCGTGTCCGTAATCAGCGTCGGCAGGATCGCGGTCGCGCCCAGCGCGCGATGTGCCTCGGCGATGGTCGCCAATGTCTGGACCGAGGGGTCGTCATTGAACATCACCCCACCGCCGCCATTGACCTGCAGATCGACATAACCGGGGCTGAGGATATCGCCAGACAGGTCCTCGACCCGTTCACCCGGCAACAGGTCCGTTTCAGGCACCAGCGTCTGCAACACGCCGCCCTCATACCGGGCCGCGTGGCCGGTACGCAGGGTTTCGCCGTCAAAGATCGGTCCACCAGCGTAGGTGATCGGCGGAAAACTCATACCGTTTCCGTCACTTTCTTCAGATGGCGTGGCGTATCGGGATTGATGCCGCGCCGCGTGGCCACGGTTTCGACCATGCCGTAGAATGAGGCAATCGCGGTGACCGGGTCGGTCATCCAATGGGGCGTGCGGATATGGGGCAGCGGCGTGGCCTGCGTCACCCGATCAGTGGTCGCAAAAACCTGCGCACCTTTGGCGGCCAGCGCGTCGGCGACCTCGGCTATGTTGGCCTCGGCAGCATCTTGCGAGGCAAAGGCCAGCACCGGGAAACCCTGATCGACGATAGAGACCGGACCATGCAGCACCTCGGCCGAGGAATAGCTTTCGGCGTGAATCTGACAGGTTTCCTTGAACTTCAGCGCCGCCTCATTGGAAATCGCCCAGGATGTGCCCCGCCCTAACGTGAACAAGGACTGGCCATTCACCGCCTCGACCACCGCGCCCCAGTCGCAGGTGATGGCGCGCGACAGCGCCTCGGGCAGCGCGCGGATAGAGGCCAGCAGGTCTTCATCTCGTTTGATCTCGGCCAGCAGCCACAACCCGGTGACCAGCGAGGTAACAAAGGTCTTGGTCGCCGCCACGCTCAGTTCCGGCCCGGCGTGGATCGGCAGCGCGGATGAGGCCGCCCCGGCCAGCGCTGATTCCGTGTTGTTGGTGATCGCCACGGAATAGGCCCCGCCCTCCGTCAGCGAGCGGGCCAGTTGCACGATATCCGGGCTCTGCCCCGATTGTGACACGGCGATACACAGCGCGCCATCACAGCGCATATCAACGCCATAGATGGACTTCACCGACGGCCCGACCGAGGCCATCGGCAGCCCCAGCAGCAATTCGGACACGTATTTCAGATAGCTGCACGCATGGTCGGACGACCCCCGCGCAACCGAGATCAGAAAGCGCGGGTCGCGCGCCCGGATCGCCTCGGCAGCGCCCGAAATCGCACCGGCGCCGTGGGTCAGCAACCGCTCGACCGCGCAGGGGATTTCGTCGATTTCCTTGCGCATCTGCGTGGGTTCAGTGGACATGGTCCGGGACCTTTCAGTTTGACAGGCGCAGCTCGGCCACGAAATCGTAAGCCTCGCCGAGATAGACCGAGCGGGTCAGCTCAGCCACCCGCCCGCTTTCCAGATACGATGTGCGCTGGATGCGCAGCCCCGCCGTGCCTTCGGCGACATCCAGCAATTCGGCCTCGGTCGGGCCGAGATTGATGGCCGAGATCTTCTGGATCGCACGCACGGGACGATGGCCCAGCTGTTCGAGAACAGCGTAAAGCGAGCCCGACACCTCGGTCGGGTTGGGCAGGATATCCAAAGGCAAGGCGGCACGTTCCAGCGCCATGGGCCGTCCGCCCGCCTCGCGCAGGCGGTGAATGCGCGCGACCTGCTCGCCCGCCGACAGGCCCAGCGCCATCATCTCTTCCGGCGAAGGCAGGAATATCCCGCGCTCCAGCCAGGTCGAGGTGGTTCTGAGGCCGCGCCGCTCCATATCCTCGGTGAACGAGGTCAGGTGCGACAGGGATTGCTCGACCCGCGCCACCGGTTCGCGCACGAACGATCCCGAGCCCTGACGCTGTTCGATCGCGCCCTTGCGCACCAGTTCCTGAATGGCCTTGCGCACAGTGACGCGCGACAGATCGGTCAGTTCGGCAATCTCGCGTTCGGGCGGAAGTGAGCTGTTGGGGGGCAGGATGCCATCCTCGATCCCCTGCTCCAGCCGCTGACGCAATTGCACATAGCGGGGGCCAGCAGTGCGGCCCAGCCAGGCTTCGGGACGTAGAAAATCAGCGACGCTCATTTTCGATCTCCTCTTCAAAGGCGCGCGCCAATGCCAATGCGCCGGACAGCGGGTCGCCCAAAGGATCAGCCAGATCGGCCTGCATTTCTGTGGGCAGATAGGGCGCATGGCACGGCGCAATGCCGCCGGTCAGGCAGATTGGCAGCCCGGGCTGCCAGCCCATCTTTGACATTCGATCTGACAAGTAATCGGCAGCCTCTTGCAGAATCGACCTTGCAATCGGATCACCCTGCCCGGCCTGTTCGGTGACACCCGGAGCCAAGGCCCCGAATTCCGTTGGCGACAGGTTTGCAGCGGCCTGTATGATCCCCGCCGACCCGCCGAAACGGTCCAACAACTGATCGGCCAGCGCGGAAGGCGCGGTCAGCCCGTCGGTTCGATCCAGCGTTCTGGACAGCGCCAGCCGCCCGACCCACTGGGCCGAGGCCTGATCACCCAGAACCGGCCCCCAGCCCCCGGCAAATTGCGCCTTGCCTGCCTGTTTGGCGGCCAGAAACGAGCCGGTGCCGCAATGGGCCACAAACCCGTCCCGATCCCCCAAAGCGCCATACAGGGCCGAGGGGCGATCATCGGCAATTCGCACCCGGCGAAATGGCAAGGCAGCGGCCAGCTTGTCCGCCAGCGCCTGTCCTGTGATCCCCGCCAGCCCGAGATAGGCCGGAACCCTTTCGAACTCTGCCGGGTCAAAACCGGCCTGATCGGCGAGCAACGCCAACCCGCATTGCAACTCGACACAGGCGGCGTTGAAATCGGTTGAGACATTGGCCGCGCCAACCTCGACCTGATGGGTCTTGCCGCCGAGGTTCAGGGCGATACGGCAACGCGTACCGCCGCCGTCGACGGCCAGATGGATGGTATCAGGGCAGCGAGTCATGTGAAGACCTTTATAATACCTTTTGCAGATTTAGAAGACCCAATTGGGACCAAAATTGAATTATGAGGGCAAAAACCTTCGATTCCAGGCATTTCAACAAAATGGTAGACTAATGGTATCTAAAAGGTATGATGCCAGTAACCAAGGGGGGAGAATCACGTGATCACGCCAGTGACCGAACAGTTGCATCAGGACGCCATCGGGCTGGACGCCCGGCCATTGGCGGATGTTGCGGCGCTGTTGGCGCAATCGCAGGCGCAAGCCGCCACCGCCCCCGCCCAATCCATTGATCCGATCTGCGCAGGTGCGCGCGCCATGGCCGCAACCATTCGTTCGGGCGGTATTCTGCGGTATCTGGCGGCGGGGTCCTCGGGCCTGATGGCCGCCTCTGACGCGCTGGAACTGGGTGGCACCTTCTCAATCCCCGCAGAACAGATTCGCATCCATATGGCGGGCGGATTGCCCACCGGATCGGTCATGCCCGGCGATGTGGAGGATGCCTCGGATTCGCTCAGTCGCGAACTGGCCGATCTGTCGCCGCAGGACACGGTGATTGCCGTTTCGGCCAGTGGAACAACGCCCTATACAGTCGCCGCCGCCGAAATGGCCCGCAACACCGGCGCGACCGTGATCGGGATCGCCAACAATGCCGGATCGAAACTGCTGCAACTGGCGGATCACCCTGTATTGCTGCCCACCCCGCCCGAGCTGATCTCGGGTTCGACCCGCATGGGCGCGGGCACGGCGCAAAAGATCGCCCTGAACATGCTGTCCACCCTGATGGCGACAGAGCTGGGCCATATTCAGGACGGCATGATGATCAACCTGCGGGCCGACAATGACAAACTGCGCGCCCGCGCCAAAGGGATCGTCTGTCAACTGACCGGCGTCTCACCCGACCGGGCCGAGGCCGCATTGGCCGAGGCCAAAGGGGCGCTGAAATGTGCCGCCCTGCTGGCCGCTGGCGCACCCTCGCCCGCCGCGGCACAGGCCTTGCTACAAGACACCAACGACCACCTGCGCCCGGCTTTGGCGCAGCTCAAGCAGAACAACGAAACTATCAACCTGGGAGAAACCAAATGACACGCAAAGTTCTAAGCCTGGCGATGCTGAGCACCGCGCTGGTCGCCAGCGGTGCGCTGGCCCAAGACGCCACCCTGACCATCGAAAGCTGGCGCAATGACGACCTGACCCTGTGGCAGGACAAGATCATTCCGGCGTTCGAGGCTGAACATCCGGGCATCAAGATCGTCTTCTCCCCCTCGGCACCTGCGGAATACAACGCCGTGCTGAACTCGAAACTCGACGCCGGATCGGCGGGCGATCTGATCACCTGCCGTCCCTTCGATGCCTCGCTGGCGCTGTATGAGGCGGGTCACCTCAGCGATCTGTCCGATCTGGAGGCGATGAGCAATTTCTCGGACGTCGCCAAATCCGCATGGCAAACCGACGATGCCTCGGCCAGTTTCTGCGTGCCGATGGCGTCGGTGATCCATGGCTTTATCTACAACAAGGACGCCTTCAACGAGTTGGGACTGGACGTACCCACCACCGAGGCCGAATTCTTTGCCGCGCTGGACAAGATTCAGGAAGACGGCAGCTATATCCCGATGGCGATGGGCACCAATGACCAGTGGGAAGCCGCCACCATGGGCTACAACAATATCGGCCCGAACTACTGGAAGGGCGAAGAAGGCCGTCTGGCGCTGATCAAGGGCGAGCAGAAGCTGACCGATCCGCAATGGGTGGCCCCTTATGCGACGTTGGCCAAATGGGCCCCTTATCTGGGCGCCGGGTATGAGGCGCAGACCTATCCCGACAGCCAGAACCTGTTCACGCTGGGCCGCGCTGCGATCTATCCGGCGGGCAGCTGGGAAATCGCGGGCTTCAACACGCAGGCCGATTTCGAAATGGGTGCGTTCAAGCCGCCGGTGCAGAATGCGGGTGATACCTGCTATATCTCGGACCACACCGATATCGGCATCGGCCTGAACGCGGCCAGCGAAAATGCCGAGGCCGCGCGCACTTTCCTGACATGGGTCGCCAGCCCGGAATTTGCCAGCATCTACGGTAACGCCGTGCCCGGCTTCTTCCCGCTGTCCTCGACCCCGGTCGAATTGGAAGACCCGTTGGCCAAGGAAATCGTCGGCTGGCGTGATGAGTGTGAAAGCACGATCCGCTCGACCTATCAGATCCTGTCGCGCGGCACGCCCAACCTTGAGAACGAGACCTGGGGCGCATCCGTCGCCGCCATCAAGGGCACCGAAGCGCCCGAGGCCCTGGGCCAGCAGTTGCAGGACGGTCTGGCCAGCTGGTACGCACCGCATCAGTAAGACCTGACGGTCAAACATTCCGGACGCGGGTTGCCGCGTCCGGTCCCTGCCCCCGGAGTTTCCCATGCAGACCCGCCGCATCAGATGGCATATCGCCGTATTCCTCGCCCCTGCGGTGCTGGTTTACACGGCGGTGATGATCTTCCCCCTGTTCAACACGCTGCGCCTTGCGCTGTTCACCGAGGTGGATCAGACCCGCGTCTATGTGGGATTGCAGAATTTCCGCACCCTGTTTTTCGACCCGATCTGGTCGGAACAGTTCTGGAACGCTTTGGGCAACAATTTCTGGTTCTTCCTGATCCATATGCTGGTGCAGAACCCTATCGGGGTCGCGCTGGCCGCGATCCTGTCGCATCCCCGGCTGCGCTTTGCCGCGCTGTATCGGTCGGCGATTTTCATTCCGACGATCCTCAGCTTCGTGATCGTGGGCTTTACGTGGAAACTGATCCTGTCGCCGCTTTGGGGTATCGCACCGTCGATGCTGGATGCGGTGGGCTTGAAATCGCTGTTCGCGCCGTGGCTGGGGAAAGAGGAATACGCCCTGACGACGCTGGCGCTGGTCTCGGTCTGGCAATTCGTCGGCATCCCGATGATGCTAATCTATGCCGCCCTGCTGTCGATCCCCGAAGAAATCCTTGAGGCCGGAGAGATCGATGGCATCACCGGGGCGTCGGCCTTCTGGAAGATCAAACTGCCGCTGATCCTGCCCTCGATCGGGATCATCTCGATCCTGACATTTGTGGGCAATTTCAACGCGTTCGACCTGATCTATGTGTCGCAAGGCGCGCTGGCGGGGCCGGATTTCTCGACCGATATTCTGGGCACGTTCATGTATCGCACCTTCTTTGGCTTCCAACTGCAACTGGGCGATCCGCGTATGGGATCGGCCATCGCCGGGGCGATGTTCGCGATCATCCTTGTGGGTGTCTGTATCTACCTGTTCGGCATCCAGACCCGGATACGCCGATATCAGCTGTGAGGGTATGACGATGAACAAAGCCCGCACCAACCCACTGAACACCACCGCCATGCATGGCGCGCTGATCCTTTACACGCTAATCGCCCTGTTCCCGGTCTTCGTGATCATCATCAACAGCTTCAAAACCCGCCGCGCCATCTTTCGCGAACCGCTGGCCCTGCCCGATGCGGACAGCTTTTCGCTGATCGGCTACCAGACAGTGATGAAACAGGGGGATTTCTTCCTGTACTTCCAGAACTCGATGATCGTCACCGTGGTGTCGCTGACCTTCATCCTGCTGTTTGGTGCCATGGCTGCCTTTGCGCTGAGTGAATACCGGTTCAAGGGCAACCTGATCATGGGCCTCTATCTGGCGCTTGGCATCATGATCCCGATCCGCATCGGCACCGTCGCCATTCTGGAGATGATGGTGGCGACCGGGCTGGTCAACACGCTTTGGGCGCTGATCCTCGTCTACACGGCACAAGGTTTGCCACTGGCCGTGTTCATCCTGTCCGAGTTCATGCGGCAAGTCTCGGACGATCTGAAGGATGCAGGCCGCGTCGATGGGCTGTCGGAATACACGATCTTCTTCCGGCTGGTCCTGCCGCTGGTGCGCCCCGCCATGGCCACCGTCGCTGTCTTCAACATGATCCCGATCTGGAATGACCTGTGGTTCCCGCTGATCCTCGCCCCGGCTGAGGAAACCAAGACCCTGACGCTGGGCAGTCAGGTCTTCATCGGCCAGTTCGTCACCGACTGGAACGCGGTTCTGTCGGCGCTGTCCATGGCGATCCTGCCGGTGCTGGTGCTCTATGTCATCTTCTCACGCCAACTGATCCGTGGCCTCACCTCAGGAGCCGTCAAATGACCAAAGTTCTGATCGCTGGCCTTGGCAATATGGGCCTCAGCCACGCACTGGCCCATCACCACCACCCCGACGCGCAGATCGTGGGGTTGGTGAATCGGTCCGGTCGCGTGGATCACCCCGATCTTGCGGGCTATCCGGCCTATTCGGATTTTCACGCCGCGTTGGCCGAGACCACCCCCGATATGGTCGTCGTCGCCACCTATTCCGACAGCCACGCCGATTTCGCCTGCGCCGCGATGGAAGCTGGCGCGCATGTGTTCGTGGAAAAACCCTTGGCAACCACCGTGGCCGACGCCAAACGCGTCGTTGCCAAAGCCATCGAAACCAACCGCAAACTGGTGATCGGCTATATCCTGCGTCATCACCCGTCTTGGATGCGCCTGATCTCCGAGGCGCGCGACCTCGGCGGACCTTATGTCTTCCGCCTGAACCTGAACCAGCAATCGTCGGGTGCCGAGTGGGAAACGCACAAGGCGCTGATGCAAACCACCTCGCCCATCGTCGATTGCGGCGTGCATTATGTCGACGTGATGTGCCAGATCACCGATTCCGACCCCGTGCGCGTCCACGGCATGGGCCTGCGGCTCAGCGATGAGATCGCCCCTGACATGTACAATTACGGCCAGTTTCAGGTCGTATTCGAGGACGGCTCGGTCGGCTGGTACGAGGCCGGATGGGGCCCGATGATGTCGGAAACCGCGTTCTTCGTGAAAGACATCGTCTCACCCAACGGATCGGTCTCGATCACCGACGGCAACAAGGGCGCATCAGCCGATATCGACGGCCACACCAAGGTCGGCGGCCTTTTGATCCACCGCCCCGAGGGCGACCAGACAATCGACATGCCCGATGAACCCGGCCATCAGGAACTCTGCGACGCGGAACAGGCCTATATGCTGCGCGCCATCGCCGAGGATATCGACCTGACCCGCCACATGAACGACGCCGTGCAATCGCTGGCCATCTGTCTGGCCGCTGATGAGAGCATCCGCACCGGCCACCCCATTTCGCTGAAAGAGGCATCCCAATGACCGCCCTGACGCTGCAAAACGTGAACAAGTCCTTCGGCAAGGTCGAGGTTCTGAAAGATATCAATATCGAGGTGGAAGATGGCGAGTTCGTCGTCTTCGTCGGCCCCTCGGGTTGCGGCAAATCCACCCTTCTGCGTGTGATTGCAGGGCTTGAGGATGTCACGTCGGGCGAGGTGCGCATCGGCGGAGAGTTGATGAACCTGACCCCGCCCTCAAAGCGCGGCATCGCGATGGTGTTCCAAAGCTATGCGCTTTACCCCCACCTGAACGTGCGCAAGAACATGTCACTGGCGCTGAAACAGGAAGGCCAAAGCAAACAGGTCATCGACGAGCGTGTCGCCAAGGCCAGCAAGATGCTGAACCTTGAGCCCTATATCGACCGCTACCCGTCGGAATTGTCCGGCGGCCAGCGCCAGCGCGTCGCCATCGGCCGCGCCATCGTGCGCGAACCGAAACTGTTCCTGTTCGACGAACCTCTGTCCAATCTGGACGCGGCCCTACGCATGAACACACGGCTGGAGATCGCCAACCTGCACCAGCAGCTTGATGCCTCGATGATCTACGTCACCCACGACCAGACCGAGGCGATGACACTGGCCGACAAGATCGTCGTCCTGCGCGACGGCCGGGTCGAGCAGGTCGGCAGCCCGATGGAGCTGTACAACAACCCCGCCAACCAGTTCGTCGCCGGGTTCCTGGGTTCCCCATCGATGAATTTCTTCCCCGCCAGCCTGATCGGCGAAAGCGCCGACATCACCACCGGCATCCGCCCCGAGGACCTGTTCCTGACTGATGACGGTCCGATCTCAGCGCAAATCACCCATGTCGAGCATCTGGGCGGAGACACCAACGTGATAGCGCAGATGCAGGACCACCAGATCACCGCCCGCCTGTTCGGCCAGCATCAGGTGACCGCAGGCCAACCCGTCCGCTTCGGCTATGCAGTGGACCGGACGTATCGCTTTGACCCGCAAGGCGTGCGGCTTAGCTGAGGCAAAGGACTGCCATAGATTTCAGAGAGTTGGTGCGGTCGAGAAGACTCGAACTTCCACGGGAGTTACCCCACAGCGACCTCAACGCTGCGCGTCTACCAATTCCGCCACGACCGCACTGCCAGTGACTTGGTAGAGGCGCGTATAGACGCACCGGCTAAGGATGTGAAGAGGCAAAAATACAGACCGTTTGAATTCGCCCCGACCCCGCATATCTATAGCGGATCACGACCCCTCAGCTTTGGAGCAACCCATGACCACCCCTGACCCCCGCCCTGTGGTTCAAATCGACATCGTGTCGGATGTGGTCTGCCCGTGGTGCATCGTGGGGTTTCGACAACTGGATCAGGCCTTGAAACAGGAAAACGTGCTGGCACGGCTGCGCTGGCATCCGTTTGAGTTGAACCCGAACATGGGCGCCGACGGGCAGAACCTGCGGGAGCATATCGCTGAAAAATACGGCTCGACCCCGGAACAAAGCCAGCAGGCGCGCGACCAGTTGACGGCTCTGGGGGCCGAGCTTGGCTTTGCCTTCAACTTCACCGAGGAGAGCCGGATCTACAACACTTTCGCCGCGCATCAGTTGCTGGACTGGGCTGAGGGGCAAGGCCGACAGCACCCGCTGAAGCTGGCCCTGTTCGAGGTCTATTTCACTCAGCAGCGCGATGTATCCGACCCGGAGGTTCTAATCGCCGCCGTCACAACCGCCGGGCTGGACCCTGACGCAGCCCGTGCGGCGCTGGCCTCGGGTGCGCATGTGCAGCCGGTGCGTGAGAAACAGCAGTTCTGGACCAGCCGGGGGATATCTGGCGTGCCGTCGATGGTGTTTGGTGGCAAATATCTGCTGACCGGCGCACAGGGTACCGACACTTACGCACAGATGTTGCAACGCTGTCTGGCCGAGGCCGCCTGACCTCTTCCCCCTGCCTCTCGATCCGTCTAAGGACATGCCATGGAATGGAAGACGACCGACGGGTTGACCGATTACGACGAATCCATCGCTTTTATGGAAGCGCGCGTGGCCGCCATAGCGGCGGGCAAGGCCGAGGAATGTATCTGGCTGCTGGAGCATCCGCCGCTCTATACCGCTGGCACCTCAGCCAAGCGTGAGGATCTGACCGACCCTGACCGCTTTCCTGTCTATGACAGCAAGCGTGGCGGGCAATATACCTATCACGGGCCGGGTCAGCGGGTGGTTTACGTGATGCTGGATGTGGGCAAACGCGGCCATGACGTGCGCCGCTTTGTCAAACAGCTGGAGGCTTGGGTGATCGCCGCGCTGGCTGAGTTCAACGTGACCGGTGAAATCCGCGACGGCCGTGTGGGCGTCTGGGTGCAGCGCGGGGACAAACCGCTGACGGCGACCGGGCAGACCGCCGAGGACAAGGTGGCCGCCATTGGCATCCGTCTGCGCAAATGGATCAGCTTTCACGGCATCTCGATCAATGTCGAACCGGATCTGGATCATTTCGGCGGTATTGTTCCTTGCGGCATTCAGGATCACGGCGTGACCTCTCTGGTCGATCTGGGCCTTCCGGTGACGATGGCGGATGTGGATGTGGCGTTGCGCCGAACGTTCGAGGACGTTTTTGGCGGCGCCGAAACCCCGGTTCGAATCGCTGATTGACGCGAAGGGAAACAACAATACTGCGAGACACGCAGGTCTGTTTCCCAAACCACCGCAGTTTCCGTTACGTTAACCCGAATTCGCCTAAAATTCAGGGTTTATTCACCTCCGCTAAATACAAACGCCCGTGAACCACATAGTATGTAATGACCGTTCAAGAGTGAGTGGTGTGTTACCCGGTGATCACGGGCCTTGCCCCGGGAAATCCGTTCAGTGTTTGGTTACGAGTCTGCCGTTCCGACCCCATATCGGAACGGCAATTCTCTTTTATAAGCTAACACTTACCACTGATCCTTAAATCTCCACCGTGATCTGAACGCCCGAACCGGATCAATTCGGCACGGACATGGCTTTCGCGATCCAGCGCCGGTTTCACACGACCGGCGCTCTACCAGAAGCACTGGAGACTTGGCCCACCGGGACCGCCACTCTCGGAGATCGAGCGCCTCCCGGCACAAGGGTACAAAACCGGGCTAACCGACCTGCCTGACCGAGGTCGTTCCCTGCCACGTCCGGGCCAAGACCAAACGCGCGCGAGGTCACGCAACCGTAACCCGCGCTGTGCTACTCACCTGCCGGGATCACGCCCCTCACAAAGAGACCCACCAAGGTCAGGTTAAAGCGGCCCGGATTTTCTCGGCATGCTGGGCGATCAGGTCGAAATCCCCCATCTGGCCCGGCGCGCGCAAGGATACGCCTTCGTGGCGTGGCAGGACGTGGACATGCAGGTGAAAGACCTCTTGCCCGCCAGCGGCCTCGTTGAATTGCTGGATGGTGATGCCATCGGCCTGAAACGCCACCTTGGCCGCCCGCGCCAGTTTCTGCACCGTCGCCATCACGGCGGCCAACTGTTCGGGGCTGGCATCCAGCACATTGCGGCAAGGCGTCTTGGGGATCACCAGAAGATGCCCATCGGCGCGCGGCATGATATCCATGAAGGCCAGCGTGTCGTCATCCTCATAGACCCGCGTCGAGGGGATTTCCCCGCTCAGAATCTTGGCGAAGATGTTGTCGGGGTCATAATCCATCTGGGACGTCCGTTCTGTCGAGGTTGTTTCCCGAGTTGTGGGCCAGACATCTGGCCGGGTCAAGCCATGGGATTTTGCCGTGGCATACCCGGTCCGACACACTCTCTCATACCGCCAGAAACCGGCACAGAAACCCTATCCGCTATTCACCATCCTCCCGGAGGGTTTCAAGATTGTTCAGAAACGCCCCCAGCATCGCCGTGAACTGCTCAACATCCTGCGGAGAGAACCCGTTCAGCAGCTTCTTTTGCCGGGCAAGCGCCACGCCCAGAATCCGGTCATGCAATACGCGGCCATTCTCGGTCAGCCGCCAGCTTTTGCGGCGTTCATCTGACGATGCACAGCTTGCCTCGGCCAGCCCGGACGCCTCAAGCCGGGCCAGGCTGCGGCTGACGGCGGCCTTGTCGATGCCTATGGTCTTGCTGGCCAGGGCCACGCTGCATCCCGGCGATCGGGTCAGCATCACCAACATGCGCCAGTCCATCGCTCCGATGCCGAACCTGTCCTGATAATATTTGGCCGCGTTTCGCGTGAATCGGTTGGCTGCAAAGGTCAGCAGCACCGTCGGGGATCGCGAAAAGCTAAGCGTCGTTCCACCCTCGTCCGTATCCACAAGGAACATGTCATCGGGCAGTTCGGAAATGTCCTGTGTCATCGCATCCGGCCTTTTTCGTCATATTAGGCGCATACGTGTTGACATGACAACATTGGAAATGATGTTGTCATGTCAACACACATTCCCGAGGGGGGTCCCCATGTCCAATGCGCCTGTTTACGAAATTGATCCCACAGCTTTCTGGAACGATCCCTATCCCGACCTCAAGGCGATGCGGGCGACCATGCCAGTGGCCTATGTTCCGCAATTGGGGGCAACGCTGATCACTCGGCGGGACGATATCTTTGTGAATGAGAAGATCATTGATGTGTTCTCATCGGATCAGCCCGAGGGGTTGATGACCCAACTGTTGGGACAGAACCTGATGCGCAAGGATGGTCAGGACCATATGGCCGAGCGCAAGGCGATCTTTCCCACTGTATCCCCGAAAACGGCAAAGAATGTGTGGAAACAGGCTTTTGAGGCGATGACCGCAAGGGTTCTGGACGAGATCGCACCGCAAGGCCGGGCTGATCTGGTGCGCGATATCGCCCGGCGGATCTCGGGCGAGGCCATCAAGATCATCACCGGCCTGACCAATATGAGCTGGCAGGACATGGACCGGGTCAGTCAGGGCATGATCGATGGCATCGCCAACTATCAGGGCGACCCCGCGGTCAAGGCCAATTGTGACGACTGTACCGCAGCCATCGAAGCCCATATCGACGAGATGGTCCCCGTGTTGCGGCAGACCCCCGATATGTCGCTGCTATCTGTACACCTTCAGGCCGGGCTGAGCCGCGATCAGTATTATGCCAATGTGAAACTGGCGATTTCCGGCGGGCAGAACGAGGTCCGGGATGTCATCGCCGGGTTGATCTGGGCCATGCTGACCCATCCCGAACAAATGCAGATGGTTCAGGATAAACGATTCAGCTGGCTGGATGCGTTCGAGGAATACTCCCGCTGGATTTCACCGGTTGGCATGTCGCCCCGCCGCGTCGCCCGGCGTTACGACCTGCATGGCGTGACACTGGAACCGGATGACCGCGTCTTTTTCATGTTCGGCTCGGGCAACCGGGACGAAGCCGTTTTCGACCGGCCCGAGCAATTCGACCTGACCCAGAACGCAGCCGCTTCGGCAGCCTTCGGGGCCGGACCGCATTTCTGCGCCGGGGCCTGGGCCGCGCGGTGCCTGATCGCCGATGTCGCGGTGCCGATGATATTCGAACGCCTGCGCGGGCTTCGGCTGCAGGATGAGGCCAGGTTCGGAGGATGGGCGTTTCGCGGGCCGCTGGCGATGCCGGTGTCCTGGGACGTCGGATGATCGCACCCGCAGACATGTGACAGGTGCATTGAGGTGAGAACAACGATGCTCCGGTATAACCTCCGTCCACCACCGCACCCCCGGGCAAAATCCCCACCCGTTTTCCCGGAAGCTTCAAGAGGGGTGCGGCCATTTTTCTTGATCCATATCAAACTCCGCCATTGAAGGCGGGTCTTCCGCCCTCTAAAACCAGCAGGAATCCCGCGCGCCGGAGAGGTCCGGCTGCGCGGTGGAGTTGTAACAGGAGGCACCTAAATGGCAGACGCAGCCATTCATGGTCACGAGCATGAGGACGAGCGCACCTTCTTCCAGCGCTGGTTCATGTCGACCAACCACAAGGATATCGGGATTCTGTACCTGATCTTTTCGGCGCTTGCCGGTCTGATTTCAGTTTTGATGACCGTCGTCATGCGGATCGAATTGATGGAGCCGGGGGTGCAGCATATGTGCCTGGAAGGGTTCCGACTGTTCGGCAGCGGGGCTGAGCTTTGCACGCCCAACGGGCATCTGTGGAACGTGATGATCACCTATCACGGTGTTCTGATGATGTTCTTCGTGGTCATCCCTGCCCTCTTCGGCGGATTTGGCAACTATTTCATGCCGTTGCAGATCGGTGCGCCGGATATGGCGTTTCCGCGGATGAACAACCTGTCCTTCTGGCTCTATGTTGCCGGGACGTCGCTGGGTGTTGCTTCGCTGCTGTCTCCGGGCGGGAACGACCAGCTTGGTTCAGGCGTCGGCTGGGTTCTCTATCCGCCGCTGTCGACGACCGAGGCCGGCATGTCCATGGACCTTGCGATCTTTGCCGTGCACGTATCGGGCGCCTCCTCGATACTCGGCGCGATCAACATGATCACCACCTTCCTGAACATGCGTGCCCCGGGCATGACCCTGTTCAAGGTGCCGCTGTTCAGCTGGTCGATCTTCGTCACTTCGTGGCTGATTCTGCTGTCGCTGCCGGTTCTGGCGGGCGCGATCACCATGTTGCTGATGGACCGCAACTTTGGCTTCACCTTCTTTGATCCGGCCGGTGGCGGCGATCCGATCCTGTATCAGCACATCCTTTGGTTCTTCGGCCACCCGGAAGTGTATATCGTGATCCTGCCCGGTTTCGGCATCATCAGCCACGTGATCGCCACCTTTGCGCGCAAGCCGATCTTCGGCTACCTGCCGATGGTCTGGGCGATCATCGCAATCGGTGTTCTGGGCTTTGTCGTGTGGGCGCACCACATGTACACCGTTGGCATGTCGCTGCGTCAGCAGGCCTATTTCATGCTGGCCACGATGGTCATTGCGGTGCCCACCGGTGTTAAGGTCTTCTCGTGGATCGCGACCATGTGGGGCGGTTCCATCGAGTTCAAGACCCCGATGCTGTTCGCCTTCGGCTTCCTGTTCCTGTTCACCGTTGGCGGTGTGACCGGCGTTGTGCTGTCGCAGGCCGGTGTGGACCGGGCCTATCACGACACCTACTACGTGGTTGCACACTTCCACTATGTGATGTCGCTGGGCGCTGTCTTCGCCATCTTTGCCGGTATCTACTTCTACTTCGGCAAGATGACGGGTCGTCAGTATTCCGAGTTCTGGGGCAAGGTTCACTTCTGGCTGTTCTTCATCGGCGCCAACCTGACCTTCTTCCCGCAGCACTTCCTGGGCCGTCAGGGCATGCCGCGCCGCTACATCGACTACCCTGAGGCATTTGCCCAGTGGAACTATGTCTCGTCGATTGGTGCCTTCGTGTCCTTCGCCTCGTTCCTGCTGTTCTTCGGTATCGTGTTCTATGCGCTGTTCCGCGGCGCGCGGATCACCCAGAACAACTACTGGAACGAATACGCGGATACGCTGGAATGGACCCTGCCCTCGCCGCCGCCCGAACACACGTTCGAGCAGCTGCCCAAGCAGGAAGACTGGGACAAGGGCCACGCGCACTGATCCCGGTGCTGTGACCACCAAAACAGGAAAGGCCCGGGTTTAATCGCCCGGGCCTTTTGCTTGTCAGGGGTACATCTGCATTCGAAATTTCCGTCATACGGTTTTTCAGCTTTCCGAACTGACAGCTGCTTACCTTAGGTAAGTCTTGTTCACAAAATCGCGTTTAATTAACTGTTTAATAATCTTTTGGACGAAGTGGATTCGAAATAATGGCTTTGGTCAGTGTAGCGGGCCTTTCCGGCACTGCAGCGGGGATCAACTATACCGTCACCACCGACGAGGCGGGCGATACCCCATTCCAAATCAACAACACGACGCTGGGCGATTCCTGGCTGGTTGGTCAGGGCAATATCGACGAAATCGTCACTGTCACCTTCGACGAAGAGGTCAAGGCCGGTGCGGTCGTCACGGTCGACCTCTATGACATTGGCGAGGATGCCGGGATCATTCTGGACGGCGTTTTTGTCGATCTGAATACAGCGATTGCCAGTGGCGATGTGACTGTCACCCTGCCCGGCGATGGCAGCAGCATCGGCGCGGATGGGCGGATCGACCAGAACACGCTGTTTGCGCATGACGGGATCACCATCACCATCAACGTGCCCTTCACCACGATCGGGTTCGAAAAGACCAACGACCCCGGCACCAGTGGCAACGGGATCGGCTTTGCGCTGGATATCCCCTGTTTCTGCGCCGGAACCCGGATCATGACCGAAACCGGAGAACGCCGGATCGAGGATCTGAAAACCGGCGATCTGGTGCTGTGTCATGACGGCCAATCTCGTCCGATCCGCTGGATCGGCGGGCGCAGGCTGGGCTCTGCCGAACTGAAGGCCAATCCCAAGCTTTACCCGGTGCGCATCGTTGCAGGCGCGCTGGGGCATAACCTGCCCAAACGCGATCTTCTGGTGTCGCGTCAACACCGGATGTACATCGCCTCGAAGGTGCTGGAGCGGATGTACGGCCTGCCGCAGGCTCTGGTCGCCGCCCACAGGCTGACGGAACTGCCCGGCGTCTACCTTGATGACAATGTGGACGAGGTCGAGTACTTTCACCTGCTGCTGGATGAGCATGTCACGATCTATGCCGAAGGCGCACAAAGCGAGACGCTTTATGGCGGCCCCTTCGCCCTGCAAGCCCTGTCTCCCGAGGCGCGGGAAGAGATTTTTGCGATCTTCCCCGATCTGCGCCAGGGCCTTGTCCGACCCATCCCCGCCTTCCCGATCCTCGAGGACAAAAAGCTGAACCAGCTGGTCCGGCGGCACAGGAAAAACAACAAGCCATTGGTTCCCGCCGCGCATCCGGAACTTGCACAAACCGCCCACTGACGGCCCCTGCGGGCCGGGTCGCGCCCGCAAACCTCGCCAAAATCGAAAAAACAGGCTATCCTGTGGGTATTGTGTGATCCGCCTGCGGGAGAGATCCCATGCCTGAAATTGATTTCTGGTATTCCATCGGCAGCACCTACACCTTTCTGACCGTGACACGACTGCCGGATTGGTGCGCCGAATATGACGTCACCGTAAGATGGCGCCCGTTCAACGTGCGCACGATCATGTCGGAACAGAACAACAGCCCCTTTGCGGGCAAACCCACCAAGACCCGATACATGTGGCGCGATATCGAACGGCGTGCGGCCAAATACGGCATCCATGCCAAGCTGCCTGCCCCCTACCCGATCTCGGACCTGCCGCTGGCCAATCAGGTGGCACTGCTGGGGATGCAGGAAGGCTGGGGTGAGGATTTCACCCAGAACCTCTATCGCATCTGGTTCGACGAAGGCATCGAGGCGGGCAGCGAAAGCGCCCTGTCCGAGGCCCTGTTGCGCTGCCAGCAGGACCCTCGTCTAAACCTGTCCCGCGCCCGCAGCCCCGAGATTGTCGCTGCCCTTGCAGCCGAAACCGATCAGGCCACCAAACTGGGCGTCTTCGGCGCCCCCAGCCTTGTGGTACGGGGTGAGGTGTTCTGGGGCGATGACCGGCTGGACGACGCCCTGTCCTGGGCCCGCGTCGGCCACGTCGTCTGATCTTTGCCTCTGGAATCCGCAGGCCGTTGCGTTAGATTTTCGCCATGCCCTATCAATGGACTCAGACCTCGGACACTGAAACGGAACTGCGCCTGTGGCCGCATAACTCGCTGCCGCCGCGCGGAGCGATGGTAGTGATCCTGTCAGTCTTCCTGATCGGGCTGATCCCGCTGCTGGCCATGCTGGGTTCGGTCGTCCTGTGGGGGCTGTTGCCCTTCCTGCTGCTGACCGTTCTGGGCCTGTGGTTGGCGATACAAACCAATTACCGCGCCCGCAGCGTGTTCGAGGTTCTGACCCTGAACGGCACCCGCGCGCATCTGGTCCATCACACGCCAGGCAACAGGGCGCAGGAATGGTCCTGCAACCGCTATTGGGCCCGGCCCGAGATGCACAAGAAAGGTGGCCCCGTCCCGCATTACGTCACCCTGATCGGCGACGGGCGTGAGGTGGAAATCGGCGCGTTTCTGTCCGAGGATGAACGGATCACCCTCTATGACGATCTGGTGGAAAGGCTGCGTGCGTAAGCTCAGCCGCCGTTCGACGCGCAGAGGTGATCCTTGACCATCGGACCCACCTTGCCGAAATCCATCTGGCCGGTATAGCGCGTCTTCAACTCGCCCATCACCTTGCCCATGTCGCGGATCGAGCCCGCGCCGGTGGCGGTGATTGCGGTCTGGATGGCCTTGGCGACCTCATCCTCGTCCAGTTGCTTAGGCAGGAATTCCTCGATCACTTCAACTTCGCGAATCTCACGCTCGGCCAGATCAAGGCGCCCGCCCTCTTCATAGGCGCGCGCGCTTTCCTTGCGCTGCTTGGTCATTTTCCCAAGGATTTCAAGCACCTCAGCATCACCACAGCCCTTCACCTCTTCATTGTCCGAGGCGCGCGCGGCGATGTCCCGGTCCTTGATCGCGGCATTGATCAGGCGCAGTGTCGACAGGCGCTCGGCCTGTTTGTCTTTCATTGCTTGCTTCAGGGCGGCATTCACCCGTGATCGCATATCCATTTGGTCTGTCCATCCCCATGGCAACGGAACCCCGACCATATCGAAACAAAAAGCGCGACACAACCGCCGGGTAATATTGCTAAGCCATTGAAAAACAACAATAGCCTAAAAATTGAACAGACTTGACCCAGCCGCCTATCCCCCGTAGGAATGCGCCCGTTTACCCAGCAGGAGAGTCGCGCCATGGCCCAGAACGCCCCGTCCAAGCCCACCGCATGTCTGGCTTTGGCCGATGGAACATTGTTCTACGGGATCGGCTTTGGTGCCACCGGCCAGACCGTGGCCGAGCTGTGCTTTAACACCGCCATGACCGGCTATCAGGAGATCATGACCGACCCCTCCTATGCCGGGCAGATCGTGACCTTCACCTTCCCCCATATCGGCAATGTTGGCGTCAATCCCGAGGATGACGAAACCGGCGATCCGGTCGCTGCCGGGATGGTGGTCAAATGGGACCCGACCGAGGCGTCCAACTGGCGCGCGACCGAAGAATTGAAGACATGGCTGGCCCGCCGGGGCCGCATCGCCATCGGCGGCGTTGACACTCGCCGCCTGACCCGCGCCATTCGTCAACAGGGTGCGCCGCATGTGGCTCTGGCCCATGACCCGGACGGCAATTTCGACATCGAGGCCCTGATCGCCGCCGCCCGTGGCTTTGCCGGGCTGGAAGGCATGGATCTGGCCAAGGACGTCACCTGCGCCCAAAGCTATCGCTGGGATGAGATGCGTTGGGCCTGGCCCGACGGCTATCAGCGGCAAGAGGCCCCGGCCCACAAGGTTGTGGCGCTGGATTTCGGCGCCAAGCGCAACATCCTGCGCTGCCTCGCCTCGGCCGGCTGCGATGTGACCGTCCTGCCCGCCACCGCCACCGCCGATGAGGTGCTGGCGCATGAGCCTGACGGCGTGTTCCTGTCGAATGGTCCGGGCGATCCGGCGGCCACCGGCGAATATGCCGTGCCGATGATCAAGCAGGTTCTGGACACCACCGACCTGCCCGTTTTCGGCATCTGTCTGGGTCACCAGATGCTGGCGCTGGCGCTTGGCGGTCAGACCGTCAAGATGAACCACGGCCATCACGGTGCCAACCACCCGGTCAAGGATATGGAGACCGGCAAGGTCGAGATCACCTCGATGAACCATGGGTTCGCCGTTGATGCGCAATCGCTGCCCGAGGGTGTGGTTGAAACCCACCGCTCGCTGTTTGACGGGTCGAACTGCGGCATCCGCATGACCGGGCGCCCGGTCTATTCGGTGCAGCACCACCCCGAGGCCTCGCCCGGACCGCAGGACAGTTTCTACCTGTTCGAACGCTTCGCCAGCGCCATGGCGGATCGGAAAGCACAGGCTTAAACCTGATATCATCAGGGTTAACCTGACATTAACCTTGAATAAGCAACCCTGTCGCCAAGTACCGGCGGCAGGGTTTCTTTATGGTCGAGCTGAATTTTCAACGTCTGGCGCCCGCCGTCCCGGTCGCGACCACCCGCGCGCGCAGGCCGCTGGGCACCTGCCTGCTGGATCGCGGCCTTATCACTCAGGATCAATTGATCAAGGCGCTGCACCTGCAACGCCGCCAAAACGCACCGCTAGGTGAGATTCTGGTCGGTGAGGGCTGGGCCAGTCGGCAGGACGTGATGGCGGCCCTGTCCGATCAAAGCGGGCTTCAGATCGCCGATTTCACGCAGCACCCGCCAGAGGCCGACCTGTGTGCCACCATGCCGATTGCGTTCTGGCTGGAACATAACGTCATCCCGTGGAGGCGCACCGGACCGTTGCTGCTGGTGGCCACGGCCCGGCCGGATCGGTTCGAAACCATCGTCCGGGCCTTACGCGCCTTTGGCCATACGGCTGTGCCGGTGCTGGCGGGCCCGGATCAGATCGACACCGCGCTGGGACAGGTTTTTGCCCGCCCTCTTGCGCAAGCGGCGGAAACCCGTGTCGAACCGGCGCAGAGCTGTCGGACATGGACCGCAAGTTCACGCGCAGGGCCGGTGGCCTTGCTGATCGGCTTCTGCGCCCTGGGTGTGGCGATGCCTTATGCCGGTTTGGCCCTGTTGTTCTGGATGACCGTCCTGACCCTGCTCCTGTTCATGGTCCTGCGGATATCCGGCCTGATCGCCTATCTGCTGCCGCAACCAGAGGCACCTGAAGGGCCGAAACGGGGTATCGAGCGCCAGCCCTGCGTCTCGATTCTGGTGCCCTTGTTCAAGGAAAAGGAAATCGCCGACGCGTTGATCGCGCGGCTGCACCGGCTGACCTATCCCAAGGCCCTGCTGGACGTGATTCTGGTGTTGGAAGAGCGCGACGATGTCACCCGCGCCACGCTGGAAAACGTTAGCCTGCCCAGCTGGATTCGCGTGCTTGAGGTGCCCGAGCATGGCGACCTGACCACCAAACCCCGTGCCATGAACTATGCGCTGGATTTCTGCCGGGGGGAAATTCTGGGTGTCTGGGATGCCGAGGACGCGCCGCTGCCTGATCAGATCGAAACCGTTACCCGTCACTTCGCCCAAGCCCCCAACGACGTGGTCTGCCTGCAGGGCGTGCTGGATTACTACAACCCGCGCACCAACTGGCGTTCGCGCTGTTTCACCATCGAATACAGCGGCTGGTTCCGGGTTGTCCTGCCCGGCATTGCGCGGCTTGGGCTGGTGGTTCCGCTGGGCGGCACCACCTTCTTTTTCCGCCGTGACAAGCTGTTGGAACTGGGCGGCTGGGATGCCCATAACGTGACCGAGGATGCCGATCTGGGCGTGCGCCTGTCCCGCGCGGGCTATCGCACCGAAATGGTCAATACCACCACCTATGAAGAGGCCAATTTCCGCGCCTGGCCCTGGGTCAAGCAACGCTCGCGCTGGCTCAAGGGGTTCATGGTCACCTATCTGGTGCATATGCGCGCGCCCCGCCGCCTGCTGCGTGAGTTGGGCATGCTGCGATTTCTGGGGGTACAGGCGTTTTTTCTGGGCACTGTGGGGCAGTTCCTGCTGGCCCCGGTTCTGTGGCTGTTCTGGCTGGCCACGCTGGGGCTGGGGCATCCCTATCAGGCGGTGATCCCCGGCCCGGTGCTGAGCGCCTGCGTTTTCCTTTTCCTGCTGGCCGAGGCCGCGAATTTCGTGGTCGGCGCGCTGGGGGTTGCAGCCGGAAACCGGCGCTACCTGATCCCATGGGTGCCGACCATGGCGCTTTATTACCCTTTGGGCGTGCTCGCGGCCTATAAAGGACTATGGGAACTGGCGGTCAAACCGTTCTTCTGGGACAAGACCCAGCACGGTCATGCGCAGGAAGAAACGCCTGAGGCTCCTATTTCTCGCGCAGTACCGCATCCCGTTTCAGTCGGGTCATGAAGGCGACCGAGATATGCTCTTTCAACGCCACCGCCGCAGCCTCTTCATCACGGGCGGCGATAGCCTCGACAATGCCTTTATGTTCGCTTTGCGCGATCTCCCCGCGCCCCTGCACGGCCAAAGATGTGGTCGCCATCAAAGCCATGGTCCGATGCACCAGATCCAGTTGCTGCACCAAATAGCGGTTGTGCGAGGCCAGATGAATCTGCTCGTGAAACCGCCGGTTGGCCCGTGACAGAGCGTTCGGATCACCGACCAGCGCGTCATCGGCGGCAACCATATCCTGCAGCACCTTAATCTCTTCCTCGGTCGCATGCCGGGCGGCCAGCCGCGCGGCCAGCCCCTCCAACTCGCGCCGCACCACATAAAGCTCGGCCATCTGGTTGTGATCCAGCGAGGCCACGATCAGCGACCGCCCGTCCCGCTCCAGCAGCGATTGCGTCTCCAGCCGCTGCAACGCCTCGCGGATGGGGGTGCGCGAGACGCCGAACCGCTCGGCCAGTTCGCTTTCGACCAGACGGTCGCCGGGCTTGTAAACGCCCACATCGATGGCTTCGAGTATCAGGCTATAGGCGTCCCTGTTGGACTGTTTGCTCTGGGGCATGGGGTCGTGTGTCTCCTCGTTCGGACCTGTCTAGCCGCCACATGGGGCCGCGATCAAGAGCAGGCATTGAAAACCGCCCCGGCCCGGCCTAAACCAAGGCCATGGTGAAACAGGCTTTTGACCACGTCACCCAATGGGTGTTCGACCTCGACAACACGCTTTACCCGCCGCATATGCGCCTGTTCGATCAGATCGAGGTGCTGATGACGGATTACGTGGTGCAGGCCATCGGCGTTGACCGGGCCGAGGCTGACCGGCTGCGCAGCCACTATTGGCGTCAATATGGCACCACGCTGGCCGGTCTGATGGCCGAGCATGATCTGGACCCCGAGCCCTATCTGCACGCCGTCCATCAGGTGGATATGAGCCATATGGACCCCGATGCGGAACTGGCCGACCACATCCGCGCGCTGCCCGGGCGGCGTATCGTCTACACCAATGGCAGCTCGCCCTATGCCGAGCGGGTGCTGGCCGCGCGGGGCCTGACCGGGATGTTCGATGCGATCTATGGTGTCGAACATGCCGGATACCGCCCAAAACCCGAACAGGCCGCGTTCGAGGCGATCTTCGCCCGCGACGGCATCCGGGCCGACAAGGCCGCAATGTTCGAGGATGATCCCCGCAATCTGGCCGCCCCGCACGCGATGGGCATGCGCACAGTGCATGTGGCGCCCGAACCGCATGAGGCCGATCATATCCACTACCATACCGACGATCTGACCGCTTTTCTCGCCCGCCTGCGGTAGCCTGTCACACTGCGA
The DNA here is from genome assembly GCF_028066395.1 of Ruegeria sp. GTDB lineage: Bacteria > Pseudomonadota > Alphaproteobacteria > Rhodobacterales > Rhodobacteraceae > Ruegeria. Next base: position 3,886 of record NZ_JALCBM010000047.1, on the reverse strand, counting down.
CGATCCGCACATTCTGCAGACGCAGCATCGCCCCTATATGCCGGGCAGCGACGAACAGAACGGAGAGCCCCATGAGCGCGATTGAAATGCCGCAGCGCCTGCCCCTGTGGCAGCGTCTTTTCTTTGCCATCCCCGTGTTCGGTTGGCTGGCCCGCGACGCGGCCAATGGCTCGGCCGAGGATTGGTATTACACCGCAGGCGCGATTTTCAGCATGTGGGGCTGCTCGGCCCTGCTGTTCGGCCTGCCGGGGCTGTACCTGCCCGCGCTGGCCATGGTGCCGGTGATGTTCCTGATCCTCATCCTGATTTCACGCGGCTGAGAAGCGGGACAGGATGTCACTTGGCACATCCCGCAGATCGGCACTAGGGTCGGCCCGCAACGGAGGGCCGCGCCATGACTGACAGCTGTGACATCCTGATTTCCGGTGGCGGCATTGCTGGCCTGACCGCAGCCGCCGCCTTTGGGGCCGCCGGGTTTAACGTGATCTGCGTCGACCCTGCCCCGCCAATCACCGAGCGCGACGTGGAGGGGTCGGACCTGCGCACCACCGCGTTCCTGCAGCCCGCTCATGGGCTGCTAGAGCAATGCGGGCTGTGGCAACGGCTGGACGCCCATGCCGCGCCGCTGCAAATCATGCGCATCGTGGATGCGGGTGGCGAGGTGCCGGAACCCCGTGTGGTTCGTGATTTCAACGCCGCCGATATCTCGGACCAGCCGTTTGGCTGGAACCTGCCCAACTGGCTGCTGCGGCGCGAGATGGTGGCCCGGCTGGCCGAGATGCCCAATGTCGATTTCCGCCCCGGCACCGGCACCACCAGCCTGTTCACCCGCACCGCCGAGGCGCGCGTGGGGCTGAGCGACGGCAGCCGCATCCGCTGCAAGCTGGTGATTGCCGCCGATGGCCGCACCTCACCCATGCGCGAGGCGGCGGGGATCAATGTCCATACCACCCGCTACGGCCAGAAAGCGCTGGCCTTTGCGGTCACGCATCCGATCCCGCATGACAATGTCTCGACCGAGATTCACCGATCCGGCGGGCCCTTCACGCTGGTGCCATTGCCGGACTGGCAGGGTCAGCCGTCGTCCGCGATTGTCTGGATGGAGCGCGGACCGCGCGCGGTGGAACTGCTGAACACCGATCCCGAGGCGTTTGAGGCGTTGATGACCGAACGCTCCTGCGGGTTGTTCGGGCCGCTAAAACTGGCCTCGCGCCGGACGATCTGGCCGATCATCAGCCAATCGGCGGAACGCCTGTCCGGCCAGCGCATCGCGCTGATGGCCGAGGCGGCGCATGTGGTGCCCCCCATCGGGGCGCAAGGGTTGAACATGTCGCTGGGCGATCTGCGCAGCCTGCTGGATCTGGCGCAAGCCCGCCCCGAGGGGCTGGGCGATGCCCAGATGCTGGATGCCTATCACAAGGCCCGCCACAACGAGATTGCGGTGCGCGTCAAAGGCATCGACCTGCTGAACCGCGCCTCGATGATCGAGGCCCGGCCCCTGCGCGACGCCCGCGCCATGGGCCTGAACGCGCTTTATTCCCTGCCACCCGTGCGCAAAACGCTGATGCAGATGGGCCTCGGCGTCCGATAACCTACACGGCGGGCGTAGGGCGGGCTTCAGCCCGCCACTCCGCCACCCCCGATCAAAGCACCTGATCCAGCACCCGTTTCAGACGCGCAATCGTGGCATCCACATCATAAAGCTTGTCCAGACCAAACAGCCCCAGCCGGAAGGTGCTGAACCCTTCGGGCTCATCACATTGCAGCGGCACACCGGCTGCGATCTGCATGCCCAAGGCGGCGAATTTCTTGCCGTTCTGCACCTCGGGGTCGCTGGTATAGCTGACCACCACACCCGGCGCGCCGAACCCATCGGCGGCCACCGACATCACGCCCTTTTCCTTCAACATCGCGCGGATACCGTTGCCCAAGGCCCATTGCGCCTCACGCAGCTTTTCGAACCCGTAGTCGCGGGTCTCCACCATCGTGTCGCGGAAAGCGCGCAGCGCATCGGTCGGCATGGTCGCGTGATAAGCGTGGCCGCCATTCTCATAAGCCTGCATAATCTGACGCCACTTTTTCAGATCAATCGCAAAACTGTCCGAAGTGGTCTCGGCCAGCCGCGCCTCAGCCCGTTCCGACAGCATCACCAGACCGGCACAGGGCGACGCGCTCCACCCCTTTTGCGGGGCCGAGATAAGCACGTCGACGCCGGTGGCCTTCATATCAACCCAGGCACAGCCCGAGGCGATGCAATCCAGCACCATCAGCGCGCCGATCTCATGCGCGGCGGCGGCCATGGCGGTCACGTAATCGTCGGGCAGGATCACACCGGCAGCGGTTTCTACATGCGGCGCAAAGACGATATCGGGACGCTGGTCGCGGATGGTGGCCACAACCTCTTCAATCGGGGCCGGGGCAAAGGGGGACGGGCTGGTATTGCCGGTCTCGCGCGCCTTCAGCACCGTCGCATTGGCCGTCAGCCCCCCGGTCTCGATAATCTGGCTCCAACGATACGAGAACCAGCCATTGCGCACCACCAGCACATTCGCATCACGGGCAAATTGCCGGGCCACGGCCTCCATCCCATAAGAGCCGCCCCCCGGGATCACCGCCACCCCATCAGCGTTATAAACCTGCCGCAGCAGGTCCGAGATATCGCGCATCACCTGCTGAAAGCTGGCCGACATGTGGTTCAGCGAGCGATCCGTGAACACGACCGAGAATTCTTCGAGCCCATCCGGGTCAATATGGTCCAACAATGCAGGCATGATCCGTCATCCGTCCTTTTCCAAGATTTCCACATTTCTGCACCGCATCAAGGCACAGGTAAAGCGGGAAAGAAAAGCCAAAGTTGACCCAAGGTCAACGTCAATTTCTGCCACTGTTTTCGGTTAATATGGATTGCAATACACGAAAATGACGCCAAATAGTGTCACCCTCTCTTTACACCATGGCGTGTTTCTGAACAGATACGCTCACTTTGAACTAGAAAAGGTTTTGTTTCACGTGGCTGTACAAAAGCGAATTAGTTTTCAAGTTATTCGCGACGAAGTCAAAAGACGGATCGAGGCCCGCGTCTGGCCCCAGGGATCACTATTGCCCACGGAAACGCAGTTGGCCGAAGAGTTCAATTGCGCCCGCGCCACGGTCAACCGCGCCCTGCGCGAATTGGCCGAGCAAGGATTCGTCGAACGCAAACGCAAAAGCGGAACGCGCGTCAAGAAAGAGCCACGCCGCCAGGCCAAGCTAGAAATTTCACTTGCCCGTCAGGCGGTTGAGAACCAAAACTCAACCTACCGATATGCTCTGGTCGAGCGCAATCTGGTCGACAGCCCCGGTTGGCTGGCGTCCCAGCTTGATGTCGCCCCCGCGGCGCGGGTGTTGCATATCATCTGCATGCATTACGCCGACAACCGTCCCTTTCAGCTGGAAGAACGCTGGATCAACATCGACGCGGTACCCGACGTGGTGCATGCCGATCTGGACAGCAGCGGCCCGCATGAATGGTTGCTGAACGCCGCCCCCTTCACCGATGCGGAAATCGCGTTCTCTGCGGTCTCGGCCGATGGGCGGCTGGCCGAGTATATGGGCACCACTGCCGGAACCTCGATGATCCAGTTGGAGCGGACCACCTGGAAGGACGGGCAGCCGATCACATTTGCGCGCATGACGCATCATCCGGGCTATTGCGTGCGGACCCGGTATTGATCGGCCTCAGCCGATCGGACCGGGCAGGCGCTCCTCGCTCAGCAGAACATTGGCTTCGACGTCGCCCGCCCCGGGCAGCGTCATGATGCGCCGCCGCAGGACCCGTTCGAAATCGGGCAAATCGCGGGCCACCACCCGCAGGCGGTAATCATACAGCCCCAGCACATGCTCGACC
>NZ_JALCBM010000133.1 GCF_028066395.1 Ruegeria sp. | reverse complement strand
TGCCCGCGTCGCCCTCACCATCGCCGACGCGGATGCGGCGCAGTTCGGTGTTGTCACGGCGCTCAATCTCGGCGGCCAGTTCATTGGCGGCGCGGGCGGTCTGGTCGGCGCGGTCCGACAGAGTCTGGCTGGCGCTTTCATCTTCCAGCATCAGCACGATATCGGTCAGCGGCGCGCGGTCTTCGATCTGATAGACCGGGCCGGACAGGGCGGCGATAACGACCAAAGCTGCCAGCCCACGCAGCGCCCAGCCGGACAGGCCGCGCCACAGGGCCAGCACGATGCCGCCCAGCGCAACAGTGGCAATCACCGCCAGAATGGGCCAGGGGATCAGCGGATCGAAGATGACGGTTCCGGTCATTGTCCCAGCCTGTCCAGAAGGGCGGGCACGTGGACCTGATCGGATTTGTAATTCCCGGTCAGCACATGCATCACCAGATTGACACCAAAACGATGCGCCAGTTCCCGCTGACGTTCGCCCGCATAGCCGCGCCCTACCGGCAGCAGCGCCTGTCCGTTGCGATCCACCGCCCAAGCCCCGGCCCAGTCATTGCCGCCGATCACCACTGGCGTGACATTGTCATTGAGGTTACGGAAGGGCATCCCCTCGATCTGTTCGGCATCCAGCGGGGCGGATTCAACCCAGACTTCAGTTCCGCCATAGCGGCCCGGGAAATCCTGCAACAGATAGAAAGTGCGGGTCAGCACATGGTCGCGGGGAATAGGCTCTAACGAGGGGATATTCAGCGGACCTGCCAGCTGTTGCAACTTGCGCCCATTGGCGCTGGCAGCCCCGAAACCGGCGATATTGGCGTCGCGCGTGTCGAACAGGATCATACCGCCCGAGCGCAGATAGGCGTTCAGCTTGGCATACGCCTCGGCCGAGGGCTGCGGCTGATCCGGTGTGATCGGCCAGTAGAGCAGCGGGAAAAAGGCCAGCTCATCACGTTCCAGATCGACCCCCACAGGCTCTGCCGGTTCGACCGAAGTGCGGTAATAGAGCGTCTGCACCAGCCCGCGCATCCCAGCCAGCGCGATATCGTCCACCTGCGCATCCCCGGTCAGCACATGGGCCAACACCAGTTCCTGCGTGGAATTGAGAGCAAATTCCGTCTCTTCCGGCGTCTGCGCCTGTGCCTGTGGCACCAGCAGCAGAGCGCCCAGCACCATCGCCGTCGCGCGCGCCAGACCCAACCGCCCGGACAAGGCCAGCGAAGCGATTACGTCCACGGTCAACAGGATCAGCGCGAGGCTCAGCAGAATTCCCCCAATCGGAGTTTCGGTGCTGATTTCCTGACCCTTGATTGGCACATCCGGTGGCCAGACCGCCGGGGTCAGCACCGTATCCTCCGCCAGAACGTTCAACGCCAATTTCTGCTTGCCGCTTTCATAAAGGCCCGGGCGCAGTTCTGGCCCGACCTGCCCCGAGACCAGCGCCACTCCGTCCACGCCGGGCAAGTTCCCTGCATCCGACAAGGTGCCGAACCCGTCGAGTATCTGGATCGGCTCCCACGTAGTGCCCTGTAACTGCTCCACCTGCCGGGATTTCGCGGCGGAGGCGACGGCGAGACGGTCCAGCATTTCGACAAACAGGCCCGAAAGCGGCAGGCTGGACCATTCCGCGTCTGCGGTCACGTGGAACAGCACCACCTGCCCCAGCCCCAGCGCCTTGCGCGTCACCAGAGGTGTGCCGTCAGACAGCGAGGCAATCGCCCGATCCGCCAGATTAGGGTCTGGTTGTGCCATGACTTGCGTGGTCACGGTGACATCCGGCGGAATCTGCAACCCGAAGAAGGGCGAGCCTTCGGGAAAGGGCGCCAACCCCTTCGCCTCACCCCAGCTCATCGCGCCACCGACGGACCGGCCACCGCTACGCAGGCGGACGGGCAGCAGGGTATCCTCGGCATCGCGGCCAAGATCGCTGGCGGCCATGCGGGGTCCGGCAAAGCGCAGCAGCAGCCCGCCCTGTTCGACCCATTCGGTCAGACGCGCCTGTTCGGTGTCGGACAATGTGGCCACATCGGCCAGAACGATCACATCGGGGTTGGCGGGCAGAACCTCGAGCAAACCGCCTTCGACAAAATCGGCGGTCGGGATCAGCACCTGCGTCAGGTAATGCAGCGGCGACAGCAGCTCTAGCCCCTCGCGGTTCAGGGTTCCGGCGATCAGGGCGACCTCGCGCCGGCGCAGGCTGTCATCGGTCAGGGTCACGGCCCCGGCGGACCGCTGGCCCTGTATCTCGAACCGGGTGATCCGGGCGCGCAGTTCCGAGGGCAGCGCCAGCTCGGTTTGTGCCGTGTCAGAGCCGGTTTCGAACTGCATCTCGGTCGTGTGCAGCACCCGCATCGCACCCGCCGGATCACGGCCTTGGGCCAGCACGGTGATGGTTTCAGCCCCGCCGGGTTCGGCCCGCAAAGCGGTCAGTTGGATCGCCCCATCCTGATAAGACGCAGGCGCAACCGCCACGACCGGGGCCGAGGACCGATAGACCGTCACCGCCCCGCGCGATTGCAGGGCCGAGAGCAGCCGGTCATGCCCGGCATAGGACAGGCGGTCGCTGAACCAATGGGTGTCGAACCCTCCGGGAATTTCACCCAGCGCGGCCACAGCGCCATCGATCTGCGCCTCGGTCGGTTGCCAGGGCATCGGCGTCAGGCCGGGCAAGCGCCCGCGCCATGCCTCTGCCGCCTGAAACACCGGCGCCTCGGCATCCGTCAGGCGCAGGATTGAGACGGGGCGACCGGCGCGTCCAGCCTCGGTCAGTTGGGCGTCGATCTGATCCAGCGTGGCGGACCAACGGGAGGCCCCGGCCCAGCTGGCATCCAGCACCAGCAGTAAGGGACCCGATCCAGCCTCATCCCGCGCGGGGTTCAGGACCGGACCCGCCAGCCCAATGATGATCGCCGCCGCCGCCAGCATCCGCAGCAGCAGCAGCCACCAAGGGGTGCGATCCGAGACACTTTCGTCATCCTTCAGACCCAGCAGCAACGTCACCGCCGGGAACAGGCGGCGGATCGGTGCGGGTGGCACGGCGCGCAGGATCAACCACAGGATCGGCAGGGTCAGCAGACCCAGCAGTACCCAGGGCGCGGTAAAGCCGATGC
>NZ_JALCBM010000132.1 GCF_028066395.1 Ruegeria sp. | reverse complement strand
CCGCCTGCAACTCGGGCAATGCCTGTTTCGACAGATAATGCCCGTTGCCATAGGTCACGATGGCCAGGTCGGTGCCATCACCATGCACGCCAACCTCTCCCAATCCAATCCGCTGATCCGGCGAAGGATAGGTGGTCATCCACCCCGCATCCTGCCCCTCATGCAGATCGCGCATGGGATAGAGCGCGATGGGCTCCAGAAACACCACCACTCGCTGCTCTTCCCGCGCCAGCCGCACGCATTCGCGCAGCATCTGCGCCGCATCCGCCCCGGTCGACGGGCAGGCAACGATTACACCGGGAATATCCCGCAGCACCGCCAGCGAGTTGTCGTTGTGGAAATGCCCGCCGAACCCTTTCTGATAGCCCAGCCCGGCAATCCGCAGCACCATCGGATTGGTGAACTGCCCATTCGAGAAAAACGGCAGCGTCGCCGCCTCGCCCCTGATCTGATCCTCGGCATTGTGCAGATAGGCCAGAAACTGGATCTCGGGGATCGGGATGAACCCGTTATGGGCCATGCCGATGGCAAGCCCCAGAATGGACTGTTCGTCCAGCAGCGTGTCGATCACTCGATCCGGGCCAAAGCGCTGCTGCAGTTTCTGCGTCACCCCATAGACGCCGCCCTTGCGACCAACATCCTCGCCCATACAGACAATCTCGCCATGTTCCAGCATCAGATCGGTCAGCGCCCAGTTGATCAGGCGGCTCATCGGCTGAGGTTCATCCATCGCCCGCATGTCACCACCGAACGCCTTGACCCGCGCCTCGGCGCTTGGGCCGTTGGTGGGTTTGCATTCGCGTTTGGGCGGGATCAGGCTCGCCATCAACTCGGACGCGGTGGCGAGATGCGGACGAGTCGCCGCCTCGGCCGCGATGCGGTCCGTTCGGGTGCAGGTGTCTTGGTAAATCTTCAATGCCTGATCCGGCGGCAGCGCCCCGGCCTGATCCAACAAGCGGACCGAGTGCAGCAGAGGGTCATTGGCCTCATCCGCTTCGACCTCGGACTTGCTGAGATAGGTGGTCGGCACATCCGCCCCGGCATGGCCATAAAGCCGCACGGTTTTCAGATGCAGGAACGCGGGTTTACGACGGTTGCGCACATAGTCGGCGGCCTCTTGCGCCACCGCATAGGTCTCATAAATATCCAACCCGTTGGCCTGAAAGTACTTGATGCCCGGACGATGCTCCATCGAGGCCTGAATCCAGCCCTTGGGCGTCTTGACCGAAATACCGATGCCGTTGTCCTCGCACACAAACAGCAGGGGCAATGGCGTGGATTGCACGCTGGTCCAACCGGCCGTATTGATCGCCCCCTGCGCGGTGGAATGGTTGGCCGAGGCATCGCCGAAAGAGCACATCGCAATGCCATCCTCGGGCAATGCGCGATGCTCGGGCGCGTTCCGCCGCGCCGCGCCCAGCGCATAGGCCGCCCCCACCGCCTTGGGCAGATGGCTGGCAATGGTCGAGGTCTGCGGCGGGATCGTCAGCGCCTTGGACCCCAGCACCTTGTGCCGCCCGCCCGAGGTCGGGTCCTCTTTCGAGCAGGCGAAACTCAGCAACATGTCCCAGGCGATCTGTTGGCCCGACACCTGCTCGGCTCGGGCGATCTGAAAGGCCGCGTCACGGTAATGCAGAAAGGCGATATCGGTCGGGCGCAGGGCGTGAGCCACGGCGGCCATCCCCTCATGCCCTGACGAGCCGATGGTATAAAACCCCTGCCCCGACTTCTGCATCGCCCGGCTGGTCCGATCCAATGCCCGGCTGAGTACCTGCGAGCGGTACAGCGACACCGCATCAGCCTTGCTGAGCCCCGGTCGCGGCGCGGCCCCTTCGGGCAAGTCGCCCTGCGCGACGCGGGTCAGGAAGTTTTCATGTACGATCTGAGCGCGATCCATGGCACGTGTTCCAGTTTGTTAATCTTTGTCCCCGGGCGGGCCTTGCGGGACGATGGCGCGAAACGGGTTTGGACGCCATCGAATTCCACCATCGACGATGAGCTTTTCAAAGAGTCTGCACCACTCCCTGTCTCTGGACACTCATTGCGCTTGCTGGTCGCAAAGACCAGTGATATTCCGTCCTAAAGGTATGAGGTTTCATCATATGATTTCACCCCGTCGTTTTCTGCCCTCGATCTCATCCCTGCTGGCGCTTGAGGCTGTCGACCGGCTAGGCAGCGCCTCGGCCGCGGCCGAAGAATTGTCCCTGACACAAAGCGCCATCAGTCGGCAGTTGAAAACGCTGGAGGGGCAGTTGGGCATCGATCTGATCGAGCGCAACCAGATGCGTCTGCACCTGACACCTGCAGCCAAAGAGTATGTGCAAACCGCAAGATCGGCCCTGAAGGATCTCGCGCAGGCAGCGCTGAAGCTCAAGGCAAACCCGGCGGGCGGATCGCTGCATCTGTCGATCCTGCCCGCCTTTGGCATGCATTGGCTGGCCCCCCGGCTGCAGGATTTCGCCCGCCGCCACCCCGAGGTCACGGTCAATCTGGGCACCCGCCTGCAACCGTTCGATTTCCAAACCGACCCGTTCGACGCCGCCATCCATTTTGGGCGCCGCGACTGGGCCGAGGTCGAATATCTGAAACTCATGCGTGAAGAGGTGCTGCCGGTCTGCGCCCCCGCGCTGGCCTCAGAGGTCAAGACGCTGGATGCGCTCAAATCTGCGCCCTTGCTGCATCTCGACACCCGCCCCGACGCGTGGGAGCAGTGGTTCGATACGCAAGGCGCGCCAACGACCGGGCTGCGCGGAATGCTGTTCGACCAGTTCGCGACGATGGTGCAGGCTACGATCCACGGGCTGGGCGTGGCGTTGCTGCCCGCCTATCTGGTTGAGGATGACCTGCAAGCCGGACGTCTGGTGCTGGCATGGGACGGGCCGCGTGTCAGCCTTGGCGATTACTATCTGGTCTGGCCGTCGGATCGGACCCCGCCCGAACCCTTGCGGTCTTTCCGCGCTTGGCTGCAAGAGCAATTGCCTGTGGATGGCACCGACTGACCCCCTCGGCGTTCAGAACTTGCCGTTGTCATTTTTCCATTCACTGCGAGGCACGATGGTCTCGACCGTGTCCCAATGTTCGACAATCCGGCCATTTGCCACGCGAAACAGATC
>NZ_JALCBM010000046.1:9876-38948 GCF_028066395.1 Ruegeria sp. | reverse complement strand
CGCCCGCGATTGAAACCGCGCCCAGCTATTCCCCCGATGGCAGCCAGATCGTGTTTGAAAGCGACCGCTCGGGGACGCCGCAGCTTTATATCATGCCCGCAAATGGGGGTGAGGCGACGCGGATCAGCTTTGGTCAGGGGCGCTATGGCACTCCGGTCTGGTCGCCGCGTGGGGATCTGATTGCGTTCACCAAGCAGAACAAGGGCCGGTTCCATATCGGCGTGATGCGCACCGATGGCAGCGAGGAACGTCTGCTGACCGCATCCTTCCTGGACGAAGGCCCCACATGGTCGCCCAATGGACGGGTGATCATGTTCACCCGCGAAACCCAAGGTGCCAGCGGGCGCGCGACGCTGTATTCCGTGGATATCTCGGGGCGTAACCTGAAACCGGTGCGCACGCCGGATGGCGGCAGCGACCCGTCCTGGGGGCCGTTGCAGAATTGATCGGTCACGCGGGTCGGAAACGTTCACAAGAAACCCGCGCTGTGGTAGTAGAGACGTCAATAACAAAACGAACACGAGGCATTGAGATGAACCTTCTGAGCAAAATCGCGGCGGTGGGCGCGCTGGCCCTGATCGCCGCCTGTACGAATAACGATCCATCCGCATTGGGTGGTGGCGGTGCCGGTGCAAATGGCGCCTTGGTTCCGGGCTCGCCGAGCGATCCGCGCTCGCCTGCTTATTTCCAGCAGACGGTTGGGGATCGGGTGCTGTTTGCCGTCGATCAATCCACGCTGACGCCGCAGGCGCAGACCATCCTGCAAGGGCAAGCCGATTGGCTACTGGCCAACCCCGATTACGTGGCCACCATCGAAGGTCATGCGGACGAACAGGGCACGCGGGAATACAACCTCGCCCTTGGCGCGCGTCGGGCCAATGCCGCGCGCGAGTTCCTGATTTCGCGCGGGGTAGCGGGTAATCGGTTGCAAGTTGTCAGCTACGGCAAAGAACGCCCGATTGAAATTTGCAGCACCGAGGATTGTTATGCCAAGAACCGCCGGGCGGTGACGGTGCTGACCGGCTCAACATTGGGGTAAGACGATGCGAATTGCAGGTTTGGTTCTGGCGGCGGTTCTGACCGTTGCCGGTGTGGCTCAGGCGCAGGATCAGCAGACGCTGGCGGATATCCGGCAGGAACTGACGGTTCTGCACGTGGAAATCCAGCGGTTGAAGCGCGAGTTTTCGACCACCGGCTCTCCGGCGCCGAACCTGTCGGGCAGTTCGGTGTTGGAGCGCGTCGATGCCATCGAGGCCGAGCTACAGCGCCTGACGCGTCAGACCGAGCAGTTGAACCAGCGGGTGCAGAATATCGTCACCGATGGGACCAACCGGATCGGTGATCTGGAGTTCCGTCTGGTCGAGCTTGAGGGTGGTGATCTGAGCACTCTGGGCGAGACCACGACGCTGGGTGGTGAGGCGCCGACCGCAGTTGCGGTGGCCCCGTCGCCGACGCAACCTGTTGCGACTGATCAGGTCGAACTCGCCGTTGGCGAACAGGCCGATTTCGATCTAGCCGCGCAAGCGCTGGCGGATGGGGATTTCCAAACGGCGGCAAACCTGTTCTCGCAATTCGATCAATCCTATCCCGGCAGTCCTCTGGCCCCGCGCGCCAATCTGCGGCGCGGGCAAGCGCTTGAGGGGATTGGCGACACACGCGAGGCCGCGCGCGCGTTTCTGGCCAGCTTCACCGGCGATTCCGAAGGCCCCTTGGCCCCGGAAGCCCTGTTTGAGCTAGGCGCAGCCTTGGGCCGTTTGGGCCAGACCGATCAGGCCTGCATAACGCTGGGTGAGGTGGGCGTAAGGTTCCCGACCTCAGCCCCTGCAGGCTCGGCGGCACAGGAAATGGCGACGCTGGGCTGTTCTTGACCTCGAACGCCGAAACTCTGCGTCAGACCATTCGGGATAGATTACCCGACCCGTTGCCGCGCCGGTTGGGTGTCGCGGTGTCGGGCGGGGGTGATTCAATCGCCCTTTTGTGCTTGCTGGCCGATACTGCGCGAACCGAACGGATGGAGCTGTTCGCGGCTACCGTAGATCATGGTTTACGGCCCGAGTCGGCAACTGAGGCCGAAACGGTAGCGGCACAGGCGCAGGGCTGGAACATCCCGCATGAAACGCTCAAATGGGATGGCTGGGATGGCACTGGCAACCTGCAAGACGCGGCTCGCCGGGCGCGGTATCACCTGCTGACAGAGTGGGCCAAACGGTTGGGGCTGGATGCGATTGCGCTGGGACACACCGCAGATGATCAAGCCGAAACGGTACTGATGCGATTGGGCCGCGCTGCAGGTGTCTCGGGCTTGTCTGCCATGGCTCCGGAGCGTCGGGAAAAAGGCGTTACTCTGCTGCGCCCGTTGCTCTCAACGACTCGCGAAGACCTGCGGGATTACCTGGGCGCCGAAGGGGTTGAGTGGATCGAAGACCCCTCGAATCACGACCAGCGGTTTGACCGGATCAAGGCCCGCGCGGCCTTGTCGGGGCTGGATCAGATTGGAATAACGGCTCACACCCTGTCACGGGTGGCTGAGAACATGGCGCAGGCGCGCGCGGCTTTGGCGCAATATGCGCAGGACTCCGCCCGCCGCGTGGCGCGGGTTGAGGGCGGGGATCTGTGCCTCGACCGTGCCGCGTTCGAAGCCTTGCCGGAAGAAATTCGTCGCCGCATTCTGGCCGCGGCTGTTCTGTGGATCGCTGGTGGCGAGTACACTCCTCGCCACAGCGCCATGGAGCAGGCGTTAAAGGCGATCTCGATGGGTAAAACCGGCACGATTGGTGGCTGTATTGTGGTCCCAAATGGCAAAAACACGTGGATTTGCAGAGAACTAAAGGCCGTCGCCCAGCAAACTGCGTCTACTGGAACCATGTGGGATGGGCGCTGGATCGTAACCGGTCCGATCACAAAAGGGGCTGAAATCCGGGCGCTTGGCGAGGATGGCATCACCCAGCTCGAAGACTGGCGTGTCACCGGAAAACCCCGCGCGGCGTTGCTTTCAAGTCCGGCCGTCTGGACGGGTCAAACTCTGCTGGCCGCCCCGCTGGCGGGTTGGCCCAACCAATGGCGTGCCGAAATGCCCCCCGATACCCCCGACTTCCACGCTACGATTTTATCGCATTGAACCTGCTTCAATCATCTCTATTTTAAGAAGCAACCCGGCAGGTTCCTATCTGCCGAAACCTTTTGGGAGATTTTCCTTGGGCAACGCTCGTAACATCGCCTTCTGGGTCGTTCTGTTTTTGCTGATCCTTGCATTGTTCAATCTGTTCAGCGGGTCGGGCGGAACGCTTCAGAGCAACGAAAGAACCTATTCCGAATTCGTCAGCGCCGTGGATGCCGGGGACGTCACCAACGTGACGCTGGATGGCGAACAGATTCGCTATCGCACCAATGACAACCGCGATTATGTGACGATCAAGCCCACTGATGCCGAGGTCACCAAGCTGCTGATCGACAAGAACATCCCGGTTCGGGCGGAAAAGCAGCAGCAATCGGGCTTCCAGTCGTTCCTGATCACCCTGCTGCCCTTCCTGCTGCTGATCGGTGTCTGGGTCTATTTCATGAACCGGATGCAGGGCGGCGGCAAAGGCGGTGCGATGGGTTTTGGCAAGTCCAAGGCCAAGATGCTGACCGAAAAGCATGGGCGCGTGACCTTTGACGACGTGGCGGGCATCGATGAGGCCAAGGAAGAGCTGGAAGAGATCGTGGAATTCCTGCGTAACCCGCAGAAATTCAGCCGTCTTGGCGGTAAGATTCCGAAAGGCGCGCTGTTGGTTGGCCCTCCGGGCACCGGTAAGACGCTGCTGGCCCGTGCGATTGCGGGTGAGGCGGGTGTGCCGTTCTTCACCATCTCGGGCTCTGACTTCGTTGAGATGTTTGTGGGTGTCGGTGCCTCCCGCGTGCGCGACATGTTCGAACAGGCCAAGAAGAATGCGCCTTGTATCGTGTTTATCGACGAGATTGACGCCGTGGGTCGCCATCGTGGTGCCGGTTATGGCGGTGGTAACGACGAACGCGAACAGACGCTCAACCAGTTGCTGGTCGAGATGGACGGGTTCGAGGCCAATGAAGGTGTTATCATTTTGGCGGCCACCAACCGCAAGGACGTGCTGGACCCCGCGCTGCTGCGCCCGGGCCGGTTTGACCGCAACGTGACCGTCGGCAACCCTGACATCAAAGGTCGCGAAAAGATTCTGGGCGTGCATGCGCGCAAGACGCCTCTGGGCCCAGATGTCGATCTGCGCATCATCGCGCGCGGCACGCCGGGCTTTTCGGGTGCCGATCTGGCGAACCTCGTGAACGAGGCAGCGCTGATGGCCGCCCGTGTGGGCCGCCGCTTTGTCACCATGGAAGATTTCGAGAACGCCAAGGACAAGGTGATGATGGGGGCCGAGCGCCGCTCGATGGTGCTGACCCAGGATCAGAAGGAAAAGACCGCCTATCACGAGGCCGGTCACGCCGTTGTCGGTCTGGAACTGCCGCTGTGCGATCCGGTCTACAAGGCGACGATCATCCCGCGCGGCGGTGCGTTGGGTATGGTTGTCTCGCTGCCGGAAATGGACCGTCTGAACTATCATCGCGATGAGTGTGAGCAGAAGCTGGCCATGACCATGGCAGGCAAGGCCGCCGAGGTCATCAAATACGGTGAAGATCACGTCTCGAACGGCCCTGCCGGTGACATCATGCAGGCCAGCCAGTTGGCGCGCGCCATGGTGATGCGCTGGGGTATGTCGGACAAGGTCGGCAATATCGACTATGCCGAAGCGCATGAGGGATATTCTGGCAACACCGCCGGGTTCTCGGTCTCGGCCCATACCAAAGAGCTGATCGAAGAAGAGGTGAAGCGTCTGATCCAGCAGGGCTATGAGCGCGCGCATCAGATCCTGACCGACAAGAACGAGGCGTGGGAGCGTCTGGCGCAGGGTCTGCTGGAATACGAAACCCTGACCGGGGACGAGATCAAGCGTGTCATGAACGGCGAATCGCCCAGCGACGGCGATGACGAGGGCGACAGCCCGGATGAGGGCAGCGCGCCCAGCGTCACCGCGATCCCCAAGACCAAGGCGAAAAAGTCCCCGCCCGATGGCGGGATGGAGCCGGAACCTTCGGCCTAGGAACATGACCCGGGAAACCCCCGGGTCTTTTCTTTTTGGCTTCCCATTTCGGGGTGGCTGGCCTTTATTTGCGCCACCGATGACGAACAGGGGCGAAGGGTGCAGCATGCCAGTTTTACGCAAAACCGAATTTCAGGGCGAAGTGGTCTGGCTGGGGCATGTGCCCGCCGGGGGTTCGTTGCAGGCGGGGGCTGTCGAGACGCTGGACCTGAGCCTCTCGGGCGATCGGGGCGCGCGGCACGAAGGAGCGACCCGACCGTCCTGCGTGCGGGTGAAGAACCTGTATCCCGAAGGGACCGAAATCCGCAACGTCCGTCAATTGTCCATCCTGTCCGCCGAAGAGATGGAGGCGACCGCCGCCGAAATGGGTCTGGATCATCTGGACCCAAGGCTGGTGGGCGCAAGTATCGTGGTGCGGGGCATCCCGGATTTCACCTATGTTCCCCCATCCTCGCGCCTGCAAACCCCGGGCGGTCTGACCATGACGATCGACATGGAAAACCGCCCCTGCGTTCTGCCGGGGCGCGAGATTGAGGCCGAAGCCCCCGGCTATGGTGCCGCCTTCAAACCGGCGGCAAAGGGCCGTCGCGGGGTGACGGCCTGGGTCGAACGGGCCGGAGTTCTGAACCTTGGCGACAGGCTGACATTGTTCGTGCCGGATCAACGAAACTGGACCCCATGAGGGGCCGATGTTTCCGATTTGCATCATGGAAACGTGAGGACGCCGTTTCACGGCATGAAAATGTCGGAATCCATAACCAATAGGATTGTGCACAACGGTATGGATTGCGCAGCGCCGACACCGAGCGTCGGTTTTGCACGGAATTCAATCAGGGACCCTGCCCAATGAGCTACAAATCCGACATCGAAATCGCCCGCGAGGCGAACAAGAAGCCGATTCAGGAAATCGGCGCAAAAATCGGCATCGATTCAGCCGATCTGCTGCCTTACGGGCACGACAAGGCGAAGGTGAGCCAGGACTTCATCAACTCGGTGCAGGGTCGTGAAGACGGCAAGCTGATTCTGGTGACCGCGATCAACCCGACGCCTGCGGGCGAGGGCAAGACCACCACCACCGTGGGTCTGGGCGACGGCCTGAACCGCATCGGCAAGAACGCGATGATCTGTATCCGTGAGGCCTCGCTGGGCCCGAACTTCGGCATGAAGGGCGGCGCTGCAGGTGGCGGTTACGCGCAGGTTGTTCCGATGGAGGAAATGAACCTGCACTTCACCGGCGACTTCCACGCCATCACCTCGGCCCACTCGCTGCTGTCGGCGATGATCGACAACCACATCTACTGGGGCAACGAGGCCGAGATCGATACCCGCCGTGTCGCATGGCGTCGTGTGGTCGATATGAACGACCGCGCGCTGCGTCAGATCACCGCCAGCCTGGGTGGCGTGTCGAACGGCTTCCCGCGTGAGGCTGGTTTTGACATCACCGTGGCGTCCGAGGTCATGGCGATCCTGTGCCTGGCCAACGATCTGAAAGACCTGGAAAAGCGTCTGGGCGACATCATCGTGGCCTATCGCCGCGACAAGACCCCGGTCTATTGCCGCGACATCAAGGCCGAAGGCGCGATGACCGTTCTGCTGAAGGACGCGATGCAGCCGAACCTGGTGCAGACGCTGGAAAACAACCCGGCCTTTGTCCATGGCGGCCCGTTCGCGAACATCGCGCATGGCTGTAACTCGGTCATCGCGACCAAGACCGCGCTGAAAGTGGCGGACTATGTGGTCACCGAGGCCGGTTTCGGGGCCGATCTGGGTGCCGAGAAGTTCATGAACATCAAGTGCCGCAAGGCGGGCATCGCCCCGTCGGCTGTGGTGCTGGTTGCCACCGTGCGCGCGATGAAAATGAACGGTGGCGTTGCCAAAGCCGATCTGGGTGCCGAGAATGTTGACGCGGTTCAGTCCGGCTGTGCCAACCTGGGCCGTCACATCGAGAACGTGAAATCCTTTGGTGTGCCGGTTGTTGTCGCCATCAACCACTTTGTCACCGACACCGATGCCGAAGTTCAGGCCGTGAAAGACTATTGCGGCGAACACGGGGTCGAGGCGGTTCTGTCGCGTCACTGGGAACTGGGCTCCGAAGGCTCTGCCCCGCTGGCCGAGAAGGTTGTCGAAATCGTCGAAGGTGGCAGCGCGAACTTCTCGCCGATCTACCCGGACGAGATGCCGCTGTTCGAAAAGATCGAAACCATCGCCAAGCGCATCTATCGCGCGGATGAGGTTCTGGCCGACAACAAGATCCGTAACCAGCTGAAGGAATGGGAAGACGCCGGATATGGCAATCTGCCGGTCTGCATGGCGAAAACCCAGTACAGCTTCTCGACCGATCCGTCCTTGCGCGGCGCGCCCACCGGCCACTCGGTTCCGGTGCGTGAGGTCCGCCTGTCCGCCGGTGCCGGTTTCATCGTGGTTGTCTGCGGTGAGATCATGACCATGCCCGGCCTGCCGCGCAAACCGGCTGCGGAAACCATCTGCCTCAACGACGCAGGTGAGATCGAGGGCTTGTTCTAAGCGCCCGAATAAGACATCTCGTGGTCCGGGACATACCCCGGGCCATGAGGAGATCACGATGCCCACGCTGACACCGCCGCAAGACTGTCACTCGATGCCGGAACTGCGGGTTCAGATCGACAAGCTGGACCGCCATCTGATTGAGATGCTGGTGATGCGTGCCGGTTTTATCGACCGCGCGTCGCAGCTGAAACCGGGCGTGGGTTTGCCGGCCCGTATCCCCGAACGGGTTGAGGAAGTGGTGCAGAACGTGCGCGCAAGCTCGGGCGAATTGGGGATGGACCCAGAGCTGGCCGAGCGGCTGTGGCGCATATTGATTGACTGGTCGATCGCGCGTGAGGAATGCGTGCTGGGCCAAGAGTGAAAGACCGGGCGCGTTTGCACCCGATCCGTTTTGAAAGAAGGGATGACAGGATGGTAGCCCAGGTTATCGACGGTAAGGCCTTTGCGGCCAAGGTGCGTGCGCAAGTGGCCGATCAGGTCGCGAAGCTGAAGGAAGAAAACGGAATCACCCCCGGTCTGGCGGTGGTTTTGGTGGGTGAAGACCCGGCCAGCCAGGTCTATGTCCGCTCGAAAGGCAAGCAGACCGTCGAGGTCGGCATGAACTCGTATGAGCATAAGCTGGATGTCGACACCTCCGAGGACGACCTGCTGGCGCTGATCGACAAGCTGAACAATGATCCGGCGGTGCATGGCATTCTGGTGCAACTGCCACTGCCCAAGCATCTGAACGAGGATCTGGTGATCAACTCGATCGACCCGGCCAAGGATGTGGATGGCTTCCATATCTCAAATGTGGGTCTGCTGGGCACCGGCCAGAAGTCGATGGTGCCCTGCACGCCGCTGGGTTGCCTGATGATGCTGCGCGATCACCATGGCTCGCTGTCCGGCATGGACGCGGTTGTGATCGGCCGTTCGAACATCGTGGGCAAGCCGATGGCGCAGCTGCTGCTGGGTGACAGCTGCACCGTGACCATCGCGCATTCGCGCACCAAGGACCTGCCCGATGTGGTCCGTCGCGCCGATATCGTCGTGGCCGCCGTGGGCCGCCCTGAAATGGTACCGGGCGACTGGATCAAGGAAGGCGCCACCGTGATCGACGTGGGCATCAACCGGATCGAGCGCGACGGCAAAAACAAGCTGGTTGGCGATGTTGACTATGCCAGCGCGGCGGAACGCGCAGGTGCGATCACGCCGGTCCCCGGTGGGGTTGGTCCGATGACCATTGCCTGCCTGCTGGCCAATACGCTGACCGCCTGCTGCCGGGCCAACAGCCTGCCAGAGCCCGAAGGGCTGACCGCCTGACGGGGCGAAAAACCAGGCTATCCGAAAACCGAAGGGTCGCAATGCCAGCGCGCATTGCGGCCCTTTCTTTACCCGTCGGGGGGAACCCGGGCCTCTGGGGAATGGCAGATCATCGTTGATCGCCAAAACTCCAAACATGGAGTGGGATATCTGCGCGCCTCAATTGATCGCGCTTTACTGTGATTTACACTGTGTGTTGCTAGCGAACAAAACAACCTCACCCATTGAGTGAGTTGGAATCGATCCATTCTATTTAAACACAGGTCACTTTAAGGGGTTTGATTGCGGATCGGGCGGTGATAAACCTGTTAATCCAGCCGGTTAACCCAGAAGTATCAATTCGGGCGGGGGGCTGGTCCCGTGCGGAGCGTATTGCCAAGTGTGATGTCAAAACTGAGCCCCATTCTCGCTCATTTCAGTCTGCAACGGGTTCTGGCGGGGCTCGTTCTGGTGCCACTGCTGGCCTATTCCTTTGCGCCGTTTCACGACATGGACCTGTCATTTCCGGTTCGCCTGATCTTTTGGGCGGGTGTCATTGCGCTGGCGCTGATGACGACATGGGTGGCAGGGTATCTGGTCCGCCTGCGCGTCAGCGAATCGGCTGTGTATCTGCGTGACGGGGTTTTTGCATTACTGATCCTGTGTCAGTTCGCGCCCGCCCTGTGGGTGCTGACCTGGCTGGTTTTCACGTTCAACGGAACCTCTGCGCCGGGGCTGATGACGGTGATGCCTTATGGTGTCATGCTGGCCATGGGGCTGATGCTGGTGCGCCAACGGGATGTCACCCAGCCAGAGGAAGAGATACCCCAGTTGCCCCGGCTGTATCGCCGCCTGCCGCCCGGGTTCGAAGGGCAGATTTATCGCCTGACCGTGCGCGATCACTCTGTGGACGTCGTGACCTCGGATGGAGTGTTTACCATCCGGTCCCGGTTCACCGATGCGATTGACGAGATGGACCCGGTGCCCGGTCACTGCACCCATAGATCCCATTGGGTGACCGAGGCGGCGATTCTCGGGGTCGAAAAACAGGACGGCAAGACCTTCCTGAAACTGTGCAACGATGACTTTGTGCCCGTCAGCCGCAAGTATCGCCCGGGGCTGGAGCAAGCCGGGCTGGTCTAGGGGCTGCCTCTAGCGCGGCATGGGGATGATCTGCGGATGCGGGCCGGTCAAAATTGCCCGCGCATCCACCGCCATCAGGTCGGTCAAGACCGCCTCATGACTGCGCAAACCGCCGGTATAGGTGCCATAGGCGGGTAGGATCAGCCGGTGCGCGTCCACAAGAAAAGCGGGCCGGGTGATCGCACGACCCTTGGCGCGCAGTTGCGCCTTGGGATGGTAGTGGCCCGAAATCTCGCCCTGCGCCCCCGCCTGGGCGATGTGGCGAAAGACCAGCGTATCACAGGACCATTCAGCCAGATGCGCACCGCCCAGTTCCACCGGACCCGGGTCGTGGTTGCCTTCGATCCAGATCCACTGCCTGCCCGCCTGCAGGGCCGTGATCTGCAACCGATCTGCTGTCTCCAAACTTTGCGAGGCTTGCAGATCGTCGAAACTGTCGCCCAGACAGATCACGGTTGTTGCCCCGGTGCTGGCCAGATCATCCGCCAGCCGGTTCAGCGTGTCGCGGTTGTCATACGGGGGCAGGGCAGGGCCGCCGCGGCGGGCCATACGCTCGGATTTGCCCAGATGCAGGTCCGACACGCACAGAAGGCTTTGATCGGGCCACCACAGCGCGCCCGAACCAAGGGCGCGCAAGGATTGACCGGCAAAAGTGATCTCAACGGCGTTCATGATCCGTTCTTTGCCGGTTCCGCACCGGTTTGCAAGAGGGTTCAGTCTGCGCTCAGCCCTGCTGCCTGCATCAGACGAGCGCTTTCTTCGGCCAGCAGGCGTTCTTCGGCAGCGCCTTTGACCGGGACCTTGCCGACCTCAAGAAACAGAGGCGCGGACAGGGGAGAGACGCGATCCAGCCGCTTCAGGTCGATCCGGTCGCCGATCCGTTCGATCATCGCCTCGATCCGGCCGAAATCGACCAGGCCGCGCATTGCCTCTTCGCGGGTGATTTGCATCAACAGGTGGTCGGGGTCGTATTTCAGTAGCGTGTCATAGAGGATATCCGACGAAAACGTCGCCTGCCGCCCGGATTTGCGCTGCCCGCCGGTGTTGCGCTCGATCAGCCCGGCAATGGTGGCCGAGGCGCGAAAGGTGCGTTTCATCACCGCATTCCCGGCCAGCCATGTGTCCAGCCCGTCGCGCAGCGCTTCAAGCCGGAACAGGGGCCGGGGGTCAGTCACCGCGTCCAGCCCCCAGATCAGCGTGGCGTAGTCGGTGGCGACAAAACCCAGCGGGGCGAGGCCCGTCTCCTCCATCCGTTTGGTCAGCAACAGGCCCAGCGTCTGCTGCGCATTGCGCCCGGCAAAGCCGTAGACGCACAGGTTTTCACGCCCGTCATTGGGAAAGCTCTCGATCAGCAACCGGTCGCGCTGTGGCAGGCATGAGATGTCGCGTTGCAGGGCCAGCCAGTCCGCCGTGTGGCGTGGCAGTTGCGGCCAATCGGGTTGGGCGAACATGCGCAGGATGCGGTCGCTCAGCTGGGTAGAGGTGGCGAATTTCGTGCCCGAGAAGGTGGCGATCTTTGGTTTTCGGTCGGCGCGGCGACTGACCTCGACCACCATTTCGCGCAGCCCCTCATAACGCACGATCTGCCCGCCGATCAGGAACGTGTCGCCTTGGGTCAGCGAGGCGGCAAAGCCCTCCTCGACCTCGCCCAGAGGTTTGCCACCCCGGCTGCGTTTCAGCCGCACTTTCAGTGTGTCGGTGTCTTGTATGGTGCCCAGATTCATGCGGATACGCCGCGTTGCGCGCGGGTCGCGTAACTGCCATGCGCCGTCTGGGCGTTGTTGCAACCGCTGCCAGCGATCATAGGCGCGCAGGGCGTAGCCTCCGGTGGCGCAGAAATCGAGACAGGCGTCGAATTCGGCGCGGGTCAGCGCGGCGTAAGGTCCGGCTGCGGTCATCTCAGTATACAGATCGTCGGCCTGAAACGGGCCTGCGGCTGCAGCGATCAGGATATGCTGGCACAGCACATCCCGTGGCCCCGGCCCGCGCGGATCACCATCCAGATCATGCGCTTGCACCGCCTCAAGCGCTGCCACGCATTCGACGACTTCGAAGCGGTTGGCAGGCACAAGCAGAGCCTTGGACGGCGCGTTATAGCGGTGATTGGCCCGCCCGATCCGCTGTACCAGCCGTTTGACGTTCTTGGGCGCGCCGATCTGGATCACCAGATCCACATCGCCCCAATCAATGCCTAGATCCAGAGAGCCGGTGCAGACGATGGCGCGCAGCTCTCCCCGAACCATGGCGCCCTCGACCCGTTCGCGTTGTTGCCGGTCGAGACTGCCATGATGGATGCCGATGGGCAGGCCTTCGTCATTGGCCAGCCAGAGGTTGTGAAAGAAAATCTCGGCCTGCGCGCGGGTGTTGTGAAAGATCAACGTCGTCTTGTGCTGTCTGATCTGATCCAGCACGGCAGGGATCGCATAGGCCGCCCCACCTCCGGACCAGGGCGGCATTTCGTGGGTTTCCAGCATCGAGATATCGGGGTCCGGCCCGGGATCGGCCTGAATGATCTGGCACGGGTCAGGGTGACGGGCCAGAAAGCGGGCGATGGCCTCGGGGTCTTCCACCGTTGCCGACAGACCCACGCGCCGCAGATCGGGGCAGAGACGTTGCAACCGCGCCAGCGCCAGCATCAACTGATCGCCGCGCTTGCTTTCGGCCAGCGCGTGAATTTCGTCCACGATCACCCGCTGCACCCCGTCGAACATGCGCGGCGCATCTTCGTATGAGGTCAGCAGGGCCAGGCTTTCAGGCGTTGTCAGCAGGATATGCGGCGGGTCGGCGCGTTGCCGTTTCTTTTGCGTGGCTGAGGTGTCGCCGGTACGGTCCTCGATCCGGATCGGCAGGCCGATCTCATCCGCCGGGCGACGCAGGTTGCGCTTGATATCCGCCGCCAGCGCCTTGAGCGGGGAGACATAGATGGTGTGCAACCCATCGGGCGGGTTTTCGGCTAGTTCCGACAATGTAGGCAGAAACCCGGCCATGGTCTTGCCGCCCCCGGTTGGCGCGATCAGCAGCGTTGCGGGATCTTGCGCGCGGTCGATCATGGCGTGTTGATGCAGATGGATGGCCCAGCCCTGGGACGAAAACCAGTCAGAGATTGGGGAGGGCAGGGTAGTCATGACCCAAATGTAACGAAGGCGCTGAAAAAGGAAATTTTATTTGTGATTGGTGCGTCGGAAAACTGCCGGTCGCGCGTTGATTCAGAGAACGCGCTGTAAATCTCAGGAGTAGATGATGACCTCCCTCCGAACTTGGGCGACACCGCTGACCGCAGGCAGTTTTTTGGTCATGGGCGTCAGCGGCGTTCTTTTGTTCTTTCACCTCGATTCCGGTTTGAATCAGTTTATCCACGAATGGGCCGGATGGGTGCTGTTGGCAGGTGTAGCGGCGCATCTTGTGCTGAACTGGCGGCCCTTCAAAACCTATTTCAAGCGCCCTGTTGCATTGGCTTTGATGGCTGCGAGCGTCGTTGCGCTGGCCGTGTCGTTCTGGCCTGTGGCAGAGTCCGGTAGCCCGGTTGGTGCCGTGTTCCGGGCGATCGATGCGGCTGATGTCGATACTGTCATCGCGCTGAGCGGTCGGGACATTCAAACCGGGTTGGCTTTGCTGAGTGAGGCTGGCTTCAACGCTGCGCCGGATATGCCGATGACCGCGCTGACAGGCGGGGATCGCGGGGTACGGATGCAGGTGTTGGGCGCGCTGTTCCCATAAGGAGAAAGGGGGCCAAGGCCCCCTTTCGCTTTATTTTACGATTTTTTCGTCTTTGACGAACATGTTGGCCCAGGCCCGGTCGATCAGGTCGGGGCTCATCTGATAGGGGATGCCTTCGAATTCGCAGATCGCGATCATCTGGTCGATCAGGAAGATCGGCTGATAGTTGGCGTAGATGTTGTTGATGGTCGGGTATTTGACCTTGAGCAGATGCACCAGCGCGGATTCGTCCAGCGGCATGCCACGTTTGCGGGCCACCATGGCGAAGATTTTCAGGAAGTTTTCCTGGTTCGGGCCGTCGATCTTGATCTTGAAGAAGATCCGGCGCAGGGCCGCTTGGTCGAAGATTTCGTTCGGGTGGAAGTTGGTCGAGAAGATGACCAGCGTGTCGAAGGGGACCTCGAATTTCTCACCCGATTGCAGGCCGAGGATATCCTTGCTTTCTTCCAGCGGAACAATCCAGCGGTTGATCAGCGCCTGCGGTGGTTCCGCCTGACGGCCAAGGTCGTCCACGATGAAGATGCCGCCGGTGGACTTCAGTTGCAGCGGTGCCTGATAGGTCCGCGCGGTAGGGTTGTAGACCAGATCCAGCATGCTGAGCGACAGTTCACCGCCGGTCACAACGGTCGGGCGTTCGCATTGCACATAGCGCGTGTCGAACCGCTTGCGGCGGCGCAGGCTGTTGGGGTCGTCGGCCTCTTGTTCGATTGCGGTGTGCACGATCGGGTCGTAAACGGTGATCACCTGACCGGCATATTCGATGGCACGCGGCACATAGACATTGTCCCCCAGCGCGTCACGGATACCGTTCGAGATGGACGACTTACCGTTGCCCGGAGGGCCGTACATCAGGATCGACCGACCCGCGCTGACCGCCGGGCCCAGATGGTCCAGTAGGCTGTCCGGCAAAACCAGATGGCCCATCGCGCCGGTCAGTTGGTCGCGGGTGACCTGAATGTTGCGGATCGACTGCCGCTTTACCTGCTCGCGGTAGACATCCAGCGGCACGGGCATGGCGCCGAAATATTCGGACTGGCTAAGCGCATCCAGCGCCCGGGCCTTGCCTGCGTCGGTCAGCTGATAGCCCATCTCGTTGCCGCTGTTGGCGCTCAGGGTGCCGGTCGCCTCAAGCAGTTTCTGTTCGCGCGCGATGTCGATCAGTTCCTGCGTGACGGACCCCGGCAGGCACACGGCCTCGGCCACTTCCGAAACGGTATCCACGTTCTTGCGGAACATGGTTTTCAGCAGGATATCCCGCATCATCACCAGCGGAAGCTGCATTTCCGTCAACCCTTTCGGGGCCGGAGGGGCAATAACGGAGGTGGTCTGCATATTCATGAGCGTTGCCCGTCTGTTCTATCGTCATGCGAAATGCCCCGAGGCAGGGCTGCTTGAGGAAAAATCTGTCGCGGATTTGTGGCATGACCAAGGCGCGGGCAAGGCGGGCTTATGATTGTTTACGATCCGTTAATTATGCCCAGAATCAGATAGATGGTCAGGCTGCCTGCCAGCACCAGACCCATGGGGAATTTCTTGCCCCGATCCCAGCTTTCCCAATGCGGAGCGATCTGACGCAGCGGGGTGTGCTTGGCCAGCCGGTGCGCCGCTGTTGCCCCCAAGGTGGTCGACATCAGGATCATCAACAGCGGCATCAGATCAGCAGCCCAGATGAACGGCGCGGCAGCGGCACAGAATTTTGCGTCCCCGGCACCCATCGCGCCGGCGGCGTTCATGACCATGCCGAACAGCAAAACGATAATGATATGAGACAGTTGCCAGACATAGACCGGCAGGTTCAGGGTAAGCGGACCGATACTGCCGACGGCCCAGTCACCGGACCAGGGTGGCAGTACAAAAAACCCGACAATGATAAAAACCAGCGCCAGGGCATAGACTGCCTGGTTCTTGATCTGCATCTCACGCATGTCCGTGAAGGCCACATAAAAACAGATCGGTGCCACGAAAATCAGAAACCACGCCGCCGCCAGCGCTGGTATGACCATCGGTCAGGCTTCCTCGAGCGCGCGCAGCGAGCGGACGGCTTCGTCGAAATGCTGCGGATGTGTGGCGATGGCCTCGCGGAAGAGGTTCTTGGCGGTGTTGACGTCACCCCGCTTGACGGCCGAGATCGCCATCGTGTTCAGAAGCTGGGCGCGCTCGACCTGGCTCATCGGGATGACGGGCAGGCTGTAGTTGCCTTGGGCGCTGCGGGCCAGAACGAGGTTGTTCTTGGCGGTAAACAAGGAACTGTCCTGGCGCACGGCCTCGGAGAACAGGCGCTCGGCCTCGGAAAACTGGCCGCGGGTCAGCTTGGAATATCCCCAGTTGTTCATGACACCGGCAGGGCGGGTGGTCAGACCCACTGCGGTTTCATAGAACTGGTCGGCGCGTTTCCAATCCTTGTTGGAATCCGCCACCACGGCCTCAAGCCGGTAGCGTTTGAACGTCTCGTAGGTGGGTGGGATCGTGTCCAGCGTGGCCTTGGCCCCTTTCCAGTTGCCATTGCGCACCTGTGCGTCGGCATATTCCAACTTGTCTCCGTTGGTCGCGCCTTTCATCGTCGTTACGCGTTTCCAGGCGGTTGCGGCCTCGGTCGTGCGCTTGGCGCGGGACAGAGAGATTGCCAGCCCGCGCTGAAGGTCGATCCGGTCCGGGTACTTGTTTGAAATGCCTTGAAAATAGGTGGCCGCCTCATTTGGATCGGCGGCTGCCAACATCACGTCGTTCAGGTTGGTCTCGTCAATGACGTTCACTTCCTGAAAGGTGCGTTCGACCTTTTCTTCTTCGGTCTCTTTTGCACAGGCGGACAGGATCACACCGCCGGCAACGATGGTTGGAATCAAGAAGGGGTGGCGCATTTTTGCGTCCTCTGCTGCTCTTGCCTCTGGTTACTGGATTTTTCTCAGCAGGAACTCTCCGTTTCCTTGCTGTTCCAGTTCAAATTCTTGTTCTTGGGGGGTATTATTAACAGGATTTTCCATTTTTGCGAGTGCTAACCGCAGATTGTCACGGATTGCGTCACTTTCGCCATTGTCCAACGCATAGGCATGGCGAAAGACCTGCGCGGCCTCGGGGTATTCGCCGGTTTCCATGAGGAAAACGCCCAGATTGTTCCAGGCTACGGGCCAGTCCGGGTCTTCTTCGGCTGCGCGGCGCAGCAGGGGCTCTGCCTGCCCAAGGCGGCGCAGGCCCAGATTGGCCGTACCGATCGAGGTCAGGATTTCCGGCGTCATCCCTTCTTCCAGCGCGGCACGGGTAAAGGAATCGAGCGCCAGATCATACTCTCCGGCGACCATCAGACGATTGCCAATTGCCACCTCATCGACCTTGGGGCCATCGAGATCGACGCCGGGCGCAAATGGGTTATCCCCGGGGCCGCTTTCAGTGCAAGAGGCCACCATGGCAAACACCATGATGGCCTGAGCTGTTTTGCGAAGCCGCGCGATGGCGACATCAACGGCCTGTTTCATCAGGGGGCAAACTCCGATGTCCGTTTATCCGGCACCAAACTCCGAAAGGCCTTTCGCCGAAGGACCGACGAGAATAACCAGCAGCGGCGGCACGGTCAGCATCATTGTGGCAAGTGTCATTTTGGTTGGCAACTTGTTTGCCGCCTCTTCAGCGCGCATCACGCGTTTGTCACGCATTTCCCCCGCATAGACCCGCAGCGCTTCGGCGATGGATGTACCAAAGGTGGCCGATTGGATCATAACGGTGACGAAGGCGCTGACATCCTGCACCCCGCAGCGGGTCGCGAAATCGCGCAAAACGGTGTCACGCTCTTTACCGGCTTTCATTTCATAGGCGACAACCTCGAATTCCAACGCGATATCCGGGTACGACGCTTTCATTTCGGCCGCAACACGCACGATGGCCTGATCCAGCGACTGACCGGCCTCGACGCAGACCAGCATCAGGTCAAGCGTGTCGGGGAAACCGGCGACGATCGCCTCTTCCCGTTCGGCCACGCGGCGGGTGATCCAGTATTTCGGGAGGAGATATCCGGCTATGCCGGGCGTCAGGACACGGATCGCAATCTGCGTACCATCGAATTCCTGATCCCCGGCAAGAACAGTCACCAGCAGGACCCCGATCAGAACGCCGACAAGCCCCAGCGCGAATTGGGCGAAATGATAGAATCGCACCGCATCCTTGGACTGATACCCCGCCTGACGGAGTTTCAATTGAACGGCTGAATATTCTTCCTGATCCTTGGGTTCGAGGAAATTCGCAAACTTTTCAAGCTGTTCGTTCTGACGCGAGTGCCTCAGACGCTCTTTCTTGTTTTTCTTGTCACCCTTGGGGGTAGTGGTCGAGCGCTGCAGCTTTTTCAGCGGGTCTTCCGGCTGATTCAGCATCAGCGGAATGGTGATCAGGATCATGAACATACCTAGCACACCGACCACGATCAGCGGGCCGAATTCGCCAAGGTGCAAGGTCAGGAAGTCATTGATGTTTGTCAGGAGTTCCATAAAAGCAGCCTCAGACCTTGATGTTGGTTAGAACGCGCATGACGATCAGGTTCAGCGTCAGCATGATACCGACGAAGAAACAGGCCGGAATGAATAGCGGGTGGTCCAGAACCGAGTCGTAGTAGTGCGGATCGGTCACCTGAATGATAAGCAGACAGGCAACGGGAAAGCCGGACAGGAACTTGCCGGACCATTGCGCCTCGGCGGTGATAGCTTTGACTCGGCGGAACAGGCGAAAGCGGGCGCGGATCACCTTGGCCAGACCGGCCAGAATCTCGGCCAGGTTACCACCTGATTGCTGCTGAATGGACACGGCCACCGCAAGGAACCGCAAATCCTGCATGTCCAGGCGTTCGGCCATTTCTTTCAGCGCCTCGCCGAT
Source organism: Ruegeria sp. (assembly GCF_028066395.1). Lineage (GTDB taxonomy): Bacteria > Pseudomonadota > Alphaproteobacteria > Rhodobacterales > Rhodobacteraceae > Ruegeria. Next base: position 20,316 of record NZ_JALCBM010000046.1, on the reverse strand, counting down.
ATCGCGGCCATAGGCGACCTCATCCGAGATGATGCCGAATTCCGTTGCCAGAGGGTCTTCAACCTCGGACGCCACGATCTGCACCGAAGAGGTGAACGGGTTACCGACGCGCAGCGAACGAACCATAAGTTCCACCGCATCCGGCAACTGTTCTTCGATCATGCTCATGCGTTTTTTGGCTTTTCTGTTGACCCAGGCGTATACCGCGCCAACACCAATCGCGATCGAAAGAGCGACACGCAGCACCATATCCGTTGCCGTGGCGATGCTGAGCGCGGCAAAGGCCATGCCCGAGACCAGCACCATGATCATGATCAATTGCCGGGGGCTGAAGGCAATCGCCGCCTTCTGCGCCTTGTCGGCCAGCAAGGAATAGAGCGGGATGCTCTGGCTTTTCATATGCTGCTGCATTTCCTTGCGCAGCTGTTCCAGAACCTGCTCGCGACCGACGCCCTTGTCGATCATGTCCAGACGGCGATTGACCTTGCTGTTCAGGCTGATGGATTTGCCGAAGGCGACCAGATAGATCCCTTCGACCAGAGCCAGGACGCCAACGAAAATAACGGCGTAGATGATCACCTCGGTGGGCAGTTGCATATCCGATGTCTCCTACATCGTGGTTGGGTCGTAGATCGACGCCGGCAGGTCATAACCCCACAGGCGGAAGCGCTCGGAATAGTGGCTGCGCACGCCGGTGGCGGTAAAGTGACCGATGATCTTGTTGTCGGGTGTCAGGCCAACGCGTTGAAACTTAAAGAGTTCCTGCATCGAGATGACGTCGCCTTCCATCCCAGTAATCTCGGTGATCGAGGTCATGCGACGCGAACCATCCTGCAGGCGGCTGGCCTGCACGATCAGGTTCACAGCCGATGAGATCTGGCTGCGGACGGCTTTGATCGGCATTTCGATCCCCGCCATCGCGATCATGTTTTCCAGACGCGAGATACCATCCCGGGCCGAGTTGGCGTGGATCGTGGTCATCGAGCCATCGTGGCCGGTGTTCATGGCCTGCAACATGTCGATCACCTCGGCGCCACGCGTCTCACCCACGATGATGCGGTCGGGGCGCATACGCAGGGCGTTTTTCAGACAGTCGCGGGGGCTGACCTCACCTTTGCCTTCGACGTTGGGCGGGCGACTTTCCATCCGGCCCACATGGGTCTGTTGCAGCTGAAGTTCCGCCGTATCCTCGATGGTCAGGATGCGTTCGGCATCATCGATGAAACTGGACAGGGCATTCAGAGTGGTCGTTTTACCGGAACCTGTACCGCCCGAGACGATCACGTTCAGACGGGTCGAGACTGCGGCCTGCAAAAAGGCGGCCATTTCTTCGGTGAAAGCCCCGAAATTGACCAGATCGTCGATGCCCAGCTTGTCTTTTTTGAACTTACGAATCGACACCAGCGATCCATCCACCGCAATCGGTGGCACCATCGCGTTGAAACGCGAGCCATCGGCCAGACGGGCGTCAACGTAAGGGTTGGATTCATCGACACGACGACCCACAGCGGACACGATCTTGTCGATGATCCGCATCAGGTGCTTTTCGTCCTTGAAGGTGATGTCGCTGAGTTCCAGCTTACCGGCACGTTCCACAAAGATCTGCTGTGGCCCGTTGACCAGAATATCGTTGACCGTGTCGTCCTGCAGCAGGGTCTCTAGCGGGCCAAGACCGGTGACCTCGTCATACAGTTCTTTGTTCAGCTGCATGCGGTCTTCGCGGTTCAGAACGATACTGCGCGTTTCCAGAACTTCGCTGGCAATGGCACTGATCTCGTTGCGCAGTTCAGCTTCGGCCGCGTTTTCAAGGGCTGCGAGGTTCAGGTTCTCAAGCAGCTCGCGGTGCAGTTCCAGCTTGATTTCGCCCAAACGTTCCTTGCGCTTGCGTTCTTTGTCGCTGCCGACAACTTCGGCCACCTTCTTCTGAACCGGCTTGCGCACCATGGCCGTGGTCTGGGCATCTGATGCGGCAGGAGCCGCAGCTTGCGGTTGCGCCTCGACCGGCTGTGCCGAAGGCTGTTTCTTGTATCTTGAAAACACGGCGGCTCTCCCTCGTGTTACGCAGCCTCGGCACTGCTGCCAAGGCTATGAAGCGATTGTGCAAGTTTCGCGATTTCCCGGCGCAGCGGGTTTTTTGCGGCGGAACTGGCCAATGGCAGCCCGTGGTCGCCGCTTTGCATGACCGGCTTGCCGCCATCGGGCAGCATCAGGTCGATCGAGATGCCGAGGCTCTCGCCCATGCGCTTGACCCGGCCCTTACCGTTGAGATCGGTAAACTTCGGCGCCCGGTTCATCGCAAAACGCAGCTTGTTGAAAGGCAGTTCCTCTGCCTGCAACGCCCGTTTCAGACGCAGCGCATTCTGGGCCGAGCGCATGTCCAGTTCCAGCAGCGCAAAATAGACATGCGCCGCTTGCAGCACGGTTTCGGACCAATGCACCAGGGTTTTGGGCATATCGACCACAACATAGTCGAAATTGCTAAGTGCGGTGTCGAGCACCTTTTGAATGTCTTCGGGCGTGATGATGTCCAGCGGCACCATGTCCGATGGCGCAGTCAGGACCTCAAGCTTGTCCTCGAAAGTTTGCAGGGCGAAGCCAAAGGATTCCTCATCCATCGACGATGTATCCGACATCATTTCGAACACGGCCTCGTGACGCGGCAGGTCGAGATAGGTCGAAACGGTGCCATACTGCATGTCCAGATCGATCAGGCAGACCTTGGGCGCATCCTTGGCCGATACGGTGGCCAATTCCCATGCCAGATTGACCGCCAAAGTAGTCGAGCCGACACCCCCGGCCAAACCCTGAACCACGAACAACGCGCCTTCTTTGGATGTCCCATCGGACAGAACCACCCCTGATTGCGGGGCGGCAACCGGATCGGGCCGGTTCATCCGTTCGATGGCTTCCTGCAGTTCCTTCTCGGGAAGGGGGTAGGGGACGAATTCATCCGCGCCTTTGCGCAGCAACTGGTGCAGCGAGGCAGGGGTCACATCTTCGGCGATCAGAACGACCTTGATGCCCTTTTCCTTGGCCTGGGTGATGATTTCACCCATCAAGGTCAGATTGTCTTCATCATCCCCGTCCAGTGCCAGGGCAACAAACTGCAGTGATTCGGCCTCGGGTTGGTTGAAAAAGGCGAGCGCTTCGGCAAATCCCAGGTCGCCCCATCTTTCCCCCAGCGCGGCTTCCATATCCTCGATCAGCAGATCGAAATTCTGGACATCCCGGCTGACGGTACAGGCCAGAATGCTGGTATTTTCATCTTGCGGCGTCGCGCTCGTCATTAACACAATCCTCGTCGTGAGGGCTGAGCAAACCGTATGAACCTGAATGGGAAACTTCTGGTCTGCTGTCGCCCTGATGCGGCCAATCTAGGCCGCAGGTCACCCTATTGTTCTCAATGTCCCTTGGAAGTTGGGCGAGAATTGGGCGCAAAAGAACCAATTGTTGGGAATTGGGCGACGATGCCGCCCAATCACGTTTTATTGTCTTATTCGCCGCCGCCACCGCCGCCGCCGTCACCAAGATTGACCTGGTACGAGAGGCTGGTTCTGAGCGTGGCACTATCGACGTATTCGCGATAGATGATCTGGGCGTATTTACCATCCAGAACTTGCGGATGCCGATCTACAAAGCCTGAAACTTCGGTCACCGTTCGGCGATTGCGCCGATCCCGATTCGGAGTGTCGATCAGGGGACGGCTTTTGCCAAAGGACACGACAGCCTCTAGCCGATCGCGCGAGATTCCCTGGCGGGTCAGGAATGCCACCGCCGCATTGGCGCGGCGCTGACCCAAGGCCCTGTTGTAGCTGGATGAACCCACTGCGTCGGTATGACCGTATACGCGGAACCGTGCTTCGGGGAACTGTTTGATCCAATCCGCCTGCTGCAACAGGATGCGCTGGGCCGAAGCGTCCAACTGGGCGCTGTCGAAGGCAAAGTTGATCTGGGTCGGAACCTCGGCAGCAAAGCGCTGCCCGAGGATCTGACCATAGGTCAGCTCACCATTCGCAACCTGCACGTTATTGAGCGTTGCATTGCCAAAGGACCCTTGGTCGATCTCGTAACCGGCTTCGCGGGTACAACCTGCGATCGAGGCTGAAAGGCCCAGGATGATGATCCATTTCTGCATTGGTCTATCCTCCCAATCAATCCAGGATGTAGCCGTAGGAGTTGCCAAAATCCTGATTGGCCACTTCCGAGGCTGCACCATTGCCGGCACGTTCCGTGCGGGCCACCTTGCCATTCACAAACAGGTCGAATTCGCTGGGCGGCTTCACGCGATCTGTGGGCAGAGCCAAGGCCTCGCCCCGGGTCGGAGACACAAGATGCACAGTGATGATAATCACAAGCTCACTTTGATTGCGCTGGTATTCCGCGCTGCGGAACAATGCGCCCAGCACCGGAAGGTCGCCCAGCCAGGGGATCTGACTGTTCAGATCGGTAAAGTCATCCTGCAGCAAACCGGCGATTGCAAAGCTTTCACCGTCACGCAATTCGACCGTTGTGCTGGTCTGGCGTACGGTAAAGCCGGGAACAGGGTCACCGCCGATCGAGACAGCAATGCTGTTATCCAGGCTTGAGACGCCCGCCGTTATCTCCAGATTGATCAGGTCGCCATCAACCACGCGTGGGACGAAGTCGAGTTGAACACCGAATGAACGGAATTCGACGGCAACGACCCCATCGCCCTGCGGTTCAGGAACTGGGATTTGACCGCCGGCCAGGAACATCGCTTCCTGTCCCGACAGCGCGGACAGATTCGGCTCAGCCAGACTGCGTGCAAGACCTTTGCTTTCAAGGGCTTCCAGCAACAGGCGAACTTGCGTCGAACCCGCCCCAAAGCCGAACAGGATGGCGCCGGTATTCGTTTGGGCCAACGGGATGTTATTGTTCAGCGCGTTGTTCAAGGCACCCTGAGTGTTCAAGGCGTTGAACCCGCCCGTTGCGTCCACACCACTGAAACCCAGCGAAGCTGTCAGGCTTTTGGCAACCGTCCGGTTCATTTCGGCAAAGCGAACCTTCAGCATCACTTGCTGCAGGCCACCGACATTCATCAGGTTTGAAACACGTTCTGGCGCATAGCGCTCGGCCAATTCCAGAGCACGTGCCAGCTTGGCGCTGCTCGAAATCGTACCCGACAGGACAATGCCGTCATTTGCGGTGCGCACTTCGATCTGCTCATTTGGCAGAATCTGGCGCAGCCGCTCTTTGAACTCCGACACGTCCGGCGCCACGCGTACACGAATATTCGTGATCAGGTTGCCCGCACCGTCAAACAGCGTCAGCGTGGTCAGGCCCGGGGCCTTACCCAGGACATAGATTGTGCGGTCTGAAAGGGACGAGATGTCTGCGATGCCCGCATTTGCAATGCTAAGCTCCGCGAACGGTGTTTCGCTTTCTACCACGATTGCACGGTTAACCGGAACGTCCAGCGTTTCCGCTGTGCCGTTCTTCACCACTCGTAGAACTTCAGCCCAAGCGGCACTGCCGATTGGAGCCATAATAAGCGCCAACCCCATCAGGGTTGCGCTGATCAAGGAACGTATTGTCATGTGACCTGCCTCTCCGATCACCACTATGTTTTTCGGGTCTTATGCCCTATGTTTCGAAACCCTGCGCGAAAACCAGATTTTTTGCAATAATCAATGGTTTCCGGAATTTTCCTTATGTGGATATTGCGCAACAACCCAATAAAGAAGGCCGCACGATCCGTGCGGCCTTTGCTCACTAACAGTCTGATTAAGCGTTAGTTTGTGCAGGGTATTTCCGTAATCACGGTCTCGCCACCCTTGCGGGTTTTAATCGTGCAGACCTTTTCAAGAACCGGCGCTGGTGCCGGTGCTTCTTCTTCGATTCCCAGCAACGCACGCTGATCAATCTCGATAACGCTTGCCACGGTTTCATCCTGCACACCGACCAAGGCCAGAGACAGACGCCCGGTGTTTTGCGCTAGCGCCAGGGCAGCGATCTGTTCCGGCGTAGCTGCCACGGTCACCGTACGCGCGATTGTTGTTCCGGTTATGTCGGATCCGGCCGTCTGATCAACGGCAATAAGTTCGACATTGCTTTGGATCAGGCGCGTAATATCGCCTTTCCCGCCAGCGTTGCCCCCCCTCGGGACACCTGTCCAGTATACGTCAACTTTGTCTCCGGGGCGCAGAAAGCCCGACACGCCCGAGGCCACATCAACACTGATGGCAAAAGCCCGCATGCCTTTTTGAAGCTGCGAGGTCAGACCGGCTGATTCGCCTGGCCGCGTGACCTTCACTTGCATGATGGCTTCGTCTTTTTCCATTGCCCGCAAAACAAAGCGCTCATTGTCGCCGGTTTCAGGAAACAGGACAGCCATTTCAACGAAGGTGCCTTCGGGGATCGCGTTTTCGGGCCATTGAACGATTCGGACATCGTCCTGAACAAGCCGTTCACCGTATTTCAACGTGCGGTTGGACACGACCACGTCAACCAGTGGCACCGCTTCGCGTTGGGCATTGGCCAATGCCTCTTCCCGCAGTTTCCGCTCTCTCTCCAGCTTTGACTGGTTTTCAGAGATGTATTCGCGCGCCATGTAAACAGCGCCCCCGGCCAGAGCGACCCCGATGATCAGAACAAGTCCAAAAACTGCTCGCATTTGTCCCTCGTTTCATTTGTTCAGATTTACCCGCGACGCACTGCGTCTTCTGGGTTCAGTTGTCACGCTACTTTCAAATTGTGTCGAAAAATGGGACAATCTGCGGGAATATTTCGGTTTGCGATGGTGCGCGCTGTGGCTGTCACAGGGCAGCTATAGTGATCGCCAACCTTCTCAGTCCAGGATGATTGGATCGATCTCTATATTGGCCAAGGCTTGACCGGTTTGTTCGTCAATATGGCGCAGAGGCTCGTGAAAATGGGAATACATCAACCCACCAAGGCCCACAACGGCAGCGGTGATAAGCACCCAGTCAACGGTGACCGCTCCGGATTCGTCAGCAAACAGGGCTTTTAACTTGTTCAACATGTCTCCACCAATTCAAGCGGGGTGAAAAAAAAGGGGCACGCCTTCTGCAAAAGCATGCCCCCCCAGTACTTGACGTAATGTCAAGAATGTCTGGTATTCTTAGATGTCCGGAGTCGTAACTTTCACGGCGCTCAGTGCGCTTTCGACGTTACCGGCCAGTTCGCTGGCGCCGTCACGGACTTGGTTGTATGCGATGGCTGCCAGAGCAACAACAGCTGCGGTCAGAACGACCCAGTCAACAGTTACGGCGCCGTCTTCGTCTTTGCGGAAGTTCTTGATGAACTTGATCATGTTATGTCCCTCCTAAAGGATCAAAATGTAATTCAACCTCGGCGTCTTGTCAGAGCTTTCTCTCTCAGTCCGCTCCCGATCGTCTCGGTATGGGTCTATGTTTGCCTGTTGTGCATGGCAGGAATTGGGCCAAACGCGTTTTTTTTCGCTGTAAGCTTAACTTTTTGTTGAGAAATTTCATAACACATTGAAAATAAAGTAAAATCACAGGGAAGTTTTTTGGCGGCCCTTAGGTAAGCGGTGCAAAATTGCGCCAAATGAGGCGAAATTGCCCCAATTCGCTTTGTTTTTCTGGTGTTGGGCGCCGATTCACGGTTCAAAATCCCTCAAAAGAAGAATTGAGGCAGGCATAATGAATTTCCGCAGCGTATTTTCGTGCGCCGGTATTGCGGCGCTTGTGCTGGCAGGCAGCCCGGCGGTCATGGCGACCGAGCAGGAACCGGCAGGCGTGTCCAAACGCATCAAGGCTCCTAAGCCCGGTGCCCGGCCCAAAGTGACCGTTCAGATATCCCCGGAAGAACACGCGGCGCGGCCCTCGGCCCCCAGTACCGGTGTCGAGTTGGTCGTGCCCGAGATCATAGAGCGCGCAAAAGTCCCGCATTCCGTTCCGCCGCAAGTCGGAGAAGCCCCCAAGCCGGTCGGGTCCTACAAGGCATTCTGGAATCGCGTGTCGCCCGAACTTGCCCAGGGCAGTTCAGGCCGATTGGACGAAGCGATACAGGCGCTGTCTTCGACCGGGGTGAAAGCGCCACGTTTGCAGACATTGCAGGACATCGCCCAAAAGCGCGGCGTGGATATCTTGCGCTCGACCGTGGGAACCAAGGTGTCACCTGCGCTGGTGCTGGCGGTGATCTCAGTCGAATCGGCGGGGCGCGAGAAAGCGGTCAGTTCCGCCGGGGCGCAGGGGTTGATGCAATTGATGCCCGCAACGGCTGCCCGTTTCGGCGTGCAAGACAGCCTTGTGCCCGAACAGAACATTGCCGGAGGGGTCAAATACCTCAACTGGCTGATGGAAGAGTTCGGCAATGACCCGATTCTGGTGCTGGCCGGGTACAACGCAGGCGAGGGGGCGGTGCGTAAACACAGCGGAGTGCCGCCCTATGCGGAGACGCGCGACTATGTGCCAAAGGTGCTGGCAGCGTTTCAGGTGGCGCGGGCCTTATGTGCGACGCCGCCCGATCTGATTTCGGACGGGTGCGTGTTTCAGGCCCTGAACTGAAAAAGGCCCGCCACATCTGGCGGGCCTTTGCGTTCAGGGATCAGGCGACAATGCTGGCCTCGGTGGCGGCGCGAATCTCGTCTTCGGTTACGCCATCGGCGGTCTCGACGATCTTCAACCCGCCTTCGACCACATCCAGCACGCCCAGATTGGTGATGATGCGGTCAACCACACCTTTGCCAGTCAGGGGCAGGGTGCATTCCTTCAGCACTTTGGAATCGCCATGCTTGTTGGTGTGGTCCATCACCACGATCACACGGCCGACACCGGCGACAAGATCCATCGCGCCGCCCATGCCTTTGACCAGTTTGCCCGGAATCATCCAGTTGGCCAGATCGCCTTTTTCGTCCACTTCCATGGCGCCCAGAATCGCGGCGGCGATCTTGCCGCCCCGGATCATGGCAAAAGACGTCGCACTGTCGAAATACGAGGTGCGGGACAGTTCGGTGATCGTCTGCTTGCCCGCATTGATCAGGTCGGGGTCTTCTTCGCCCTCGAAAGGGAAGGGGCCCATGCCCAGCATGCCGTTCTCGGATTGCAGGGTGATATCCTTGTCACCCACATAGTTCGCCACCAGCGTCGGAATACCGATGCCGAGGTTCACATACATGCCGTCTTCCAGCTCTTGCGCCGCGCGGGCGGCCATCTGATTGCGGTCCCAGGGCATTATGCGTCCTCCTTCTTACGGGTGGTGCGTTGTTCGATGCGTTTTTCGTGGCTGCCCTGAATGATGCGGTGCACATAGATGCCGGGCAGGTGGATCATATCCGGGTCCAGCGAGCCGCGCGGGACGATTTCCTCAACCTCGGCCACGCAGATCTTGCCGCAGGTGGCGGCGGGCACGTTGAAGTTGCGGGCGGTCTTGCGGAACACCAGATTGCCGGTGTCGTCAGCCTTCCACGCCTTGACGATGGCCAGATCGGCAAAGATACCTTCTTCCAGAATATAGGTCTCGCCGTTGAAGTCTTTATGTTCCTTGCCCTCGGCGATCACGGTGCCCACACCGGTCTTGGTGTAGAAGCCCGGGATGCCCGCACCACCGGCGCGCATCCGTTCGGCCAGAGTGCCCTGCGGGTTAAACTCCAGCTCCAGCTCGCCACTCAGATACTGGCGCATGAACTCGGCGTTTTCGCCGACATACGAGCTGATCATTTTCTTGACCTGCTTGGTCTGCAGCAGGATGCCGATGCCGAAATCGTCGACGCCCGCGTTGTTCGAGGCAAAAGTCAGGTTCTGCGCGCCTGCATCCTTGATGGCCTCAAGCAGCAGTTCGGGGATACCGCACAGGCCGAATCCGCCTGCCGCGATCATCATGCCATCCGACAGCACCCCATCGAGCGCCTCGGCGGCATTGGCATAGACCTTCTTCATAGAAAAACTCTCCCAAAGACATGGTGATGGCGCAGGTTGTGCCGCCACGTCTCTGGGAAGTCAATGAAACCAGCGGTTTCACGTATTTCTACGGTAGTCCCTGAAGACCAGCCTTAACCCGCAGTCAGAATTCCGCAGGCGATGCGGCCACCGGCCCCGCCGATCGGCTGGCTTTTGTGGTCGTCCCCCTTTTCGTGGATGATGAAGGTCGACCCATCCGCATCCAGCAATGCGTTGTCACCACCTTCCAGCGATACCAGAGTGGTATAGGCCTCCATTTCGCCCACCCCGTCGCTGCCAACATAGAGGTTGGGCAGGTCGCCGGGTTCCGGACCCTTGGGGTTCATCAACCCGTGGGCACCTTCGACTTTGCCGACATGACCCTTGGCCGTTTTAAAGCCTTCGCCGGGCTCGCAGACCCCATGGCTGTGCAGATGCAACCCGTGTTTGCCCGGCGGCAGGTCGCGCACACGCACATGCAGCAGGACGCCATGCGGGCCCTGTTGGGCGGTGGCTGTGCCGATCACGTCACCTTGCGCGTTGATGATCTCGGCTT
>NZ_JALCBM010000046.1:0-9776 GCF_028066395.1 Ruegeria sp. | reverse complement strand
TGTTGGGCGGTGGCTGTGCCGATCACGTCACCTTGCGCGTTGATGATCTCGGCTTTGGCAGATTTGGCGTGGTGGCCGGTATGGCCCTGCGTGGCGCTTGCAAGGGCCAATGCAGTTACAAGAATGGCGGTTCTCAGCATGTCTGTGTTCCTTTTGTTTACGGGCGCAATCCGGTGTCGCGTCACATCGTAAACACGCGGACGGCCCCCCGTATTCAGGGGGCCGACCTGCGACATTTGAAACATGCAGTCGTAACGTAGGGTCAGCTTTTGCTGGCGGCCTTCGTCGTGGTCTTCTTGGCCGCCGCTTTCTTCTTGGGGGCGGCTTTCTTTTTGGAGCCCTTCTTGGCCGCGCGTTCGTTGACCAGTTCGATGGCCATTTCCTGCGTCACATCCTCGGGCTTGATGTCCTTGGGAATGGTCGCGTTGACCTTTTCCCATTTCACATACGGTCCATAGCGTCCATCCAGCACCTGCATCGCGCCGCCATCGGGATGCTCGCCCAGCTCTTTGAGCGGTTTGGCCGCCGCGCGTCGCCCGCGCCCGGGATTGGCGCGTTTTTCGGCCAGCAGTTCCACGGCGCGGTTCATGCCGATCTCGAAGACGTCATTGGGGTCTTTGAGGTTGGCGTAGACCGGCTTGGCCTCATCGGCCAGTTGGTGCATCAGATAAGGCCCGAACCGCCCGAAGTTTGAGGTGATCATGCCGCCCTCGGGGTGTTCGCCGATCTGGCGGGGCAGGGACAGCAGCGTCAGCGCCTTGTCCAGATCCATGTCATCCTTGCTCCACCCACGCGGCAGCGAGGCGCGCGGGGGTTTTTTGTTCTCGGGCGTGGGTTCGCCGCGCTGAACATAAGGACCAAACCGACCGGATTTCAGCCAGATCTCATCGCCCGCATCCTCGCCCAGCAGACGTTCGTCACCTTCGGCCCCTTCGCCCGCGATGGGGCGGGTATAGGTGCATTCGGGGTAATTGCCGCAACCCACGAATCCGCCGGTGCGAGAGGTCTTCAGATGCAGCTGTCCGACACCACATTTCGGGCAGACACGCGGGTCCGAGCCGTCCTCGCGCGGGGGATACAACTGCGGGGCCAGCGCCTCGTCCAGCTTGTCCAGCACCTCCGAGATGCGCAATTCGGTCGTTTCACCAATCGCGGCCGAGAAATCGCGCCAGAACTTGCCCAGCAGGTCCTTGTAGTCGCGGTCGCCGGCGCTGACATCATCCAGCTGCTCTTCCAGATTGGCGGTGAATTCGTAACCGACGTACTGGCGGAAGAAATTCAGCAGAAAGATCGTGACGATCCGGCCCTTTTCCTCGGGGATCAGCCGGTTCTTGTCCTTGCGCACATATTCGCGGTCCTGAATCGTGGTCACGATCGAGGCATAGGTCGAGGGCCGCCCGATCCCCAATTCCTCCATCCGCTTGACCAGAGTCGCCTCGGTATAGCGTGGCGGCGGCTGGGTGTGGTGTTGCAGCGCCAGAACGGATTCGTTGTCGGACAGGATGGCGGCCTTGTCGGAATCGCCGGTGGCCTTGGCAAACTGATCCTTCAGCGAGGTCTTCGCAAAACTCGCCGGATCGCCCTGCATGATCTGCGGCAGGCGCTTTTCGTCATCATCGGCCACGTCATCGCGACCCTCTTCATAGACGCGCATGAACCCGTCGAACAGAACCACCTGACCGGTGGCGCGCAGGCCGACCTGCCCATCGGCGCTGCCGATCTCGACCGTGGTGCGTTCCAGCCGCGCTGCGGCCATCTGACAGGCGATGGTGCGTTTCCAGATCAGGTCATACAGCTTGCGCTGATCCTCATCCGTGACCTTCAGCGCCTTGGCGTCGCGCGACATATCCGTGGGGCGGATACATTCGTGGGCCTCCTGCGCGTTCTTGGCCTTGTTCTTATAGATGCGCGGGCTGTCCGGCACGTATTCCTTGCCATACCGATCCGCGATTGCATCGCGGGTGGCGGCCACGGCTTCGGGGGCCATGTCGATACCGTCGGTCCGCATATAGGTAATGTACCCGGCCTCATAAAGGCGCTGGGCCACCTGCATTGCATGGCGCGCACCCATGCCGAACTTGCGGCTGGCCTCCTGTTGCAGGGTCGAGGTCATGAAGGGCGCGCTTGGGTTGCGGGCGGCTGGCTTGGCCTCGACCGAGGTGACGCTGAGGGCACGGCTGGTGATCGCCTGCACCGCCAGTTCGGCCTGTGTGGCGTTGGACAGGTCGTGCTTGTCCAGCTTCTTGCCCGCCAGCGTGACCAACCGCGCCTCATATGTTTGGCCGCGCGGGGTTTCGAAAAGCGCCCGGACCGACCAGTATTCGACCGGCTTGAACGCCTCGATTTCCATCTCGCGTTCGACGATCAGGCGCAGGCACACCGATTGCACCCGGCCCGCCGACCGAGCCCCCGGCAGTTTGCGCCACAGCACCGGGGACAGGTTGAAGCCCACCAGATAGTCCAGCGCGCGGCGGGCCAGATAGGCTTCGACCAGCGGCATGTCGACCTGGCGCGGGTTCTGCATCGCCTCGGTCACCGCATCCTTGGTGATGGCGTTGAAGGTGACGCGGCTGACCGGCGTGTCCTTCTTGATCGAGCGGCGCTTGGTCAGCGCCTCTTGCAGGTGCCAACTGATCGCCTCGCCCTCGCGATCGGGGTCGGTGGCAAGGATCAGGGCGTTGTCTTCTTTCAGCGCGTCGGCGATGGCCTTGACGTGTTTGCGGCTGTCATTGCCAACCTCCCACGTCATCGCGAATTCGTGTTCGGGATCGACCGATCCGTCCTTGGGCGGCAGGTCCCGCACATGGCCGTAAGAGGCCAGAACCGTGTAGTCGGGGCCGAGATATTTATTGATCGTTTTTGCTTTGGCCGGAGATTCTACAACAACTACGGGCATTTAGGGGGAAACCTCGCTCGACGGATTTTGCGCCTTGTATGGTCGTGCAAAATGTGTGGGGCAAGGTGGAATTGTCAATGTGTTCCTTTTATTCACTGAAAGATGTGGTGATTTCAGGTGGATAGAGGGGTTTCACGCTTAGCCTGCCAGCGACAGCAAGCCGCCCGGTTGCCGCTGGATTCGCCCGTCCAGCTCCAGATCGACCAGCGCCGGGCCGATTTCCCCGGCTGTGGCCGCGACATCGCGCAGCAACTGATCCTCGGCAACAGGGGACGGCCCCAGCCGCGACAGGATTTGCTGATGGAGGGTGTGAGTATCGACGGGATCACAACGATCCTCGATAGCATCAGGGGTGTCAGTTGACATCCAATCACCCTGCGAAGGCAGCGCGTCGATCACATCCTCAGCGGAACGCACAAGCGTCGCACCGTCGCGGATCAACATATTGCATCCGGCCGCGCGTGCATCAAAGGGATGGCCCGGAACCGCCAGAACCTCGCGCCCCTGATCCAGCGCATCCCGGGCGGTGATCAGACTGCCGGATTTAGCGGCTGCCTCGACGACGATCACTGCTTGCGCGAGACCCGAGATAATGCGGTTGCGGCGCGGAAAATGCCGGGCCTGCGGGGTGACGCCCATCGGTTGTTCTGACAGTCGCAATCCGGCTTCGGCGATGCTGTGGGCCAGATCAGTGTTCTCCGCCGGATAGATAACGTCCACACCGCCAGCCATCACCGCCACCGTACCGGTCGGCAGTGCCGCCAAATGGGCGGCTGTGTCGATTCCCCGTGCCAACCCTGACACAATGACATGCCCTTTCTCGCCTAACTCCTTTGCCAGACCCCGCGCCATCCGCGCACCCAGCGAGGAACAGTTGCGCGCGCCCACCATGGCAATCGCCGGGCGCGTGAGGATCGAGGTATCGCCCATCGCCCACAAAATCGGAGGGGCATCCGCAATATCGTTCAGGGCGGTCGGAAAATCGGCGGCCCCAAGGCACAAAAGCCTCGCGTTTGCGGCTTTTGCGGCCTTGAGTTCCGCCTCAATCACGCCGGGCGGGCAGATTTCATACCCTTCAATTCCGGCGGCGCGTGCCATTTCCGGCAGCGCGGCCAGCGCGTTCTGCGCCGAGCCATGTTCCCGCAACAGGCGCCGGAACGTCGCCGGGCCAACTTTGCGTGAGCGCAACAGACGGAGCCAGGAAAACCGATCCTCTTCCGTGGTGGGTGGGAGTGGGGGGTGATTGGAAGAAAGCTGCTCTTCGGTCATCCGATGCTCCGCCTGATTGCAGAACTGGTTTACGGGGATTTGAGTTAACAGCGTGTGAATCGCGGAAAATTAGATGTGATTTGTTTGGAATGCTGCATTGGATGAGTGCACATGCCTTTGAAATTGTGCAAGAAAATTCGTTCGAATTTTCTCAGTCCGATACGCATCCGCACTGCGAAATGCGTCGGTAGTAGGGCGCGAAGTTAACCCTGCGCCCTGAGTTTCGATCCTGATTCTCTGCCTATGCTGCCGAGCCGCCCACGGTCAGACCGTCCATCAGAACAGTTGGCTGCCCGACGCCCACCGGCACCCATTGGCCGTCCTTGCCGCAGGTGCCCATCCCTGGGTCCAGCGCCATGTCGTTGCCCAGTCCGCGGATGCGTTTCAGCGCCGACGGCCCGTCCCCGATCAATGTCGCGCCCTTGACCGGCGCGCCGATCTGGCCGTTTTCGACGCGGTAGGCCTCGGTGCAGGAGAATACGAACTTGCCGTTGGTGATATCGACCTGCCCGCCGCCGAAACCCACGGCCCAGATACCGTCCTTGATGTCGGCCACCAGCGCTGCCGGATCGGCCTCACCGCCCAGCATGATCGTGTTGGTCATACGTGGCATGGGCTTGTGGGCATAGCTTTGCCGCCGACCGTTGCCTGTCGGCGAAACACCCATCAGACGAGCGTTTTGACGGTCCTGCATGTATCCGGTCAGGATACCGTCTTCGATCAGCACGGTGCGGGAACTGGGCGTGCCTTCGTCATCTACGGAGATCGACCCGCGCCGATCAGCGATGGTGCCGTCATCCACAACGGTCACACCTTTGGAGGCGATCTGCTGGCCCATCAGCCCGGCAAAGGCAGAACTGCCCTTGCGGTTGAAGTCGCCCTCCAACCCATGCCCGATGGCCTCGTGCAGCAGGATGCCGGGCCAACCGGGGCCGAGCGCAACCTCCATCACACCCGCCGGGGCAGGGATCGCGTCAAGGTTCACAAGGGCGATCCGCAATGCTTCGCGCGCCTTGTCCTGCCAGTCCGTCGGATCAATCAGCCCGTCCAGGCCCACGCGCCCGCCGCCGCCAGCCGAGCCGCTTTCCCGCCGCCCGTTCTGTTCGACGATGACCGAGATGTTCAGGCGCGTCATCGGGCGCACGTCGCGGACGATCACCCCGTCGGGGCGCAGAATCTCGACCTCTTGCACGGCGGCGGCGATGGTGGCGCTGACCTGAACCACACGTGGATCGAGGTCGCGGGTAAAGGCATCGATCTCGCGCAGGGTTTCGATCTTGACCGGAAAGCTTGCGGATTCGATGGGGTCTTCATCCGTGTAAAGACGCGTGTTGGTCGCCTGCGGTGCCCCGGCCAGCGTGCCGCCGCCCTCGCCCACGGCCAGCCGCGCGGTTTCTGCCGCGCGTTTTAGGGCCGGGATCGATACCTCGGTGGAATGGGCATACCCGGCCACCTCACCCTGCACTGCCCGCAGGCCGAACCCTTCGGAGGCGTCATAAGAGGCCGTGCGCAGACGCCCGTCATCAAAGACCAGAGATTCGGATTTGCGGCGTTCCACAAACAGCTCTCCATCCTCGGCCCCGGCGGTGGCGGATTGCAAAACCGCAAGCGCCTCATCCTGCGGCAGGGCGTTTTCGAACGGGCGAAACGGGGCTTGAGACATGGGGTGCGGCCTTTCGCATTTGATCCAGATCAAAAATAGCGTCTGTTTGACGCAAGCATTTTGCTTTATCTACCCGCAGGAATATGGTTTTTAACGCGGCCAAAGACAACGGGAGAGGTGTGACCGATTCACATCTTTTCGCGAGAGACGCAAAGATCAAACGATCAGGACAGAACATGAAGAATGCTTTGATGCTTTCCGGGCTTGCCACAGCCCTCTCCAGCCTTCCCGCCATGGCTCAGGAGCTTGAGATTATTGGCAAACCGGTTGATGGCGGAATTGGTTTCCAACCTGCTGTTACCGAACTGGCCAATGACATCCGGGAACTGGACACGATGATTCTGGTGATCATCACCGTGATCTGTGTGTTTGTCGCGGGCCTGCTGGTTTACTGCATCATGCGCTACAACCAACGCGCCAATCCGACCCCGGCGCGATTCTCGCACTATACCCCGGTGGAAATTGCGTGGACGATTGTCCCGATTGTGATCCTGGTGGTTATTGGTGCCTTCTCGCTGCCGGTTCTGTTCAAGCAGCAGGAAATTCCCGAAGGCGATGTGGTCATCAAGGTCGTGGGCAACCAGTGGTATTGGACCTATGAATATGTCGATCACGATTTCGCATTCGACAGCTATTTGCTGGGCCACCCGGCCACGCTGGACGAAGGCGCCCGCCCTGCGGATGCGGATGTGACCCCGTT
This sequence comes from Ruegeria sp., assembly GCF_028066395.1. Classification (GTDB taxonomy): domain Bacteria; phylum Pseudomonadota; class Alphaproteobacteria; order Rhodobacterales; family Rhodobacteraceae; genus Ruegeria. The sequence continues at coordinate 3,248 of NZ_JALCBM010000046.1, read as the reverse complement.
TGTTCTGGATGACGCGATGCGTGCCAAGCTGGTGGATGCAGGTTATGGCGAAGATGAATGGTTGCTGGCGACGGACACTGCTGTGGTTGTGCCGGTTGGCAAAATCATCGTCATGCAGGTCACCGCGTCGGACGTGATTCACTCGTGGACCATCCCGTCCTTCGGTGTGAAGCAGGACGGTGTGCCGGGTCGTCTGGCTGAGCTGTGGTTCCAGGCTGACAAAGAAGGTATCTATTTCGGCCAGTGTTCGGAGCTTTGCGGCAAGGATCACGCCTATATGCCGATCACCGTCAAAGTGGTCAGCGAAGAGGCGTATGAGCAGTGGCTGCAAGGCGCGCTGGAAGAGTATGCCGGTCAGCCGACAGCGTACCAGGTGGCCTCGAACTGAAGCCTTGTGCGGGTCTGACCCGCACTATGAACTCCGCAGGCTGCGCGGGTGACGCGCAGCTTTCGCCCTTGAAGGACCGGATATGAGCGACGCAAGCATCAATGCCAGCCAAGTGACCGCGCAGACCCGCGCGGACGAGGCCAGCTTTGGCGATTACTTCGCCCTGCTGAAGCCGCGTGTGATGTCTCTGGTCGTGTTCACGGCCTTGGTTGGTCTGTTGGCTGCCCCGGTTCCGGTACATCCCTTTGTCGGCTTCTGCGCGATCCTGTTCATTGCCATCGGCGGTGGCGCCTCGGGCGCGCTGAACATGTGGTGGGACGCGGATATCGACAAGGTGATGAAGCGCACCAAGGGCCGTCCGATTCCGTCCGGCAAGGTCGAAGAGGGTGAGGCGCTGGCCATCGGATTGGCGCTGTCCGGTCTGTCCGTGATCATGCTGGGCCTTGCGACCAACTGGTTCGCAGGCGCGTTTCTGGGCTTTACCATCTTTTTCTATGTCGTCGTCTATACGATGTGGCTGAAACGCTCGACCCCGCAGAACATCGTCATTGGCGGTGCGGCAGGGGCCTTTCCGCCGGTGATCGGCTGGGTCGCGGCCACCGGGTCGATGACGCTGGAGCCGTGGCTGATGTTCGCGCTGACCTTCATGTGGACGCCGCCGCATTTCTGGGCGCTGGCGCTGTTCATGCGGTCGGATTACGATGATGCGGGTGTGCCGATGCTGACGGTGACCCATGGTCGCCGCGCCACGCGCACGCATATCCTTGTCTATACCGGCCTGCTGGCCCTGCTGGCCGTTGGCACGGCATTCTCGGATATCGGTGGCCCGGTCTATCTGGTGGTCGCGCTGGTGCTGAACGCGCTGTTCCTGCGGGGGGCGTGGATGATCTCGCGCCGGACCGAGGACGATGCCGAGGCGGACAATTTCAAAGTCGAGCGCAGCTTCTTCAAGCTGTCGCTGCTGTATCTGTTCCTGCATTTCGGCGCGATTCTGGTCGAGGCGCTGCTGAAACCCTACGGGCTGGGAGGCTGGTCATGAGCCTGCGCAAAAGCCATGAGTTGCACCAGCGCCGGTTCAGCCGCAATCTGGGCGTCGGCCTGACGCTGGCGGCGTTTATCGTGATTATTTTCGGTCTAACCATCGTCAAAGTTTCCGGCACCGATTTCAACATGGCGACGCAAGAGGTGCAGAACTGATGGCTCTGACCGGTCCTCAGAAAACGGTTGCTCAGACCGTGGGCGTGGTTGTCCTGATGGGCTGCCTCGCCTGGGCGGCGGTGCCGTTTTACGACTGGTTCTGCCGGGTCACCGGGTTTGGCGGTACCACCGGCGTGGCCGAGACCGCGCCCGAGGACATTCTGGACCGCACCGTCACCGTGCGCTTTGACGCCTCCAAGGCCAAGAATATGGCCTGGGATTTCAAGCCGGTCGTGCGTGAAATGGAAGTCCGCATCGGTGAGACGGGTCTGGCCTTTTATGAGGCTTACAATCCGACCGACCGGCCGATTGCGGGGCAGGCGTCGTATAACGTCGCGCCTTATTCCGCCGGTGGGTATTTCCAGAAAATCGCCTGTTTCTGCTTTGAAGAGCAGGTGCTGCAACCTGGCGAACGGGTTGAAATGCCGGTAACTTTCTTCGTCGATCCCGAAATGGTCGAGGATCTGGAAGCGAAATATGTGCATACGATCACTCTGTCGTATACATTCTACGAAATTGACCTGCCCGAGGGCTATGCCGCCCTGGATGCGCAGGCTGATACAAACACGAACTAACGCCTGTAGGTGAGGGACGCTGATGGCACACGCTAAAAACCACGATTACCACATTCTGGCCCCGTCGATCTGGCCGCTGATCGGCGCTGTCGGCGGCTTTGTGATGCTGTTCGGGGCCGTTCTGTGGATGCACGGAATCACGTCCTATATATTCTGGGCCGGTCTGGTCGCGGTGCTTTACACCATGTTCGCCTGGTGGTCCGAGGTGGTGGTCGAAAGCCGTCAGGGTGATCACACGCCGGTCGTGCGCATCGGCCTGCGCTATGGCTTCATCCTGTTCGTGATGTCCGAGGTGATGTTCTTCTTCGCCTGGTTCTGGTCGTTCTTCAAACATCGCATGTACCCGATGTACGACTATGCCGGGACCGAATACATCCAGCCGGATATCCACGCGGTTGACCCGTTCCATCTGCCGCTGATCAACACTCTGGTCCTGCTGCTGTCGGGTTGTGCCATCACATGGGCGCACCACGCGCTGGTGCATGGCAATGACCGCAAGGCTCTGGTGCAGGGTCTGACCATCGGTATCGCACTGGGTGTCGCGTTTACCTTCCTGCAGGGGTATGAATACTATGAACTGCTGGCTCATGAGGGCTGGAAATTCGGCGGTGACCAGTTCTATTCGAACTTCTTTATGGCCACGGGTTTCCACGGGGCACACGTGATCATCGGGACCATCTTCCTGTCGGTCTGCCTGATCCGGGCGCTGAAGGGTGACTTCACCCCCGAGAAGCATGTGGGTTTCGAGGCCGCGGCCTGGTACTGGCACTTTGTTGACGTCGTCTGGCTGTTCCTGTTCTTCGCTGTCTACATCTGGGGTCAGGCCCCGCTGATGTAACGCGGCCTCGGTGATCCAATTGCAAAAGCCGCCCTTTGGGGCGGCTTTTTCTCGATTAGGGCGCAAGATTGCGCCCGATACAATTGCGCGGTTGCATTTACGCCCGTGCAGCCCTTAACAAGACGCCGGTTTCTGCAATTAGGTTTGACCCCGCCATGCGCCGCATTCTGTTCCTGCTGATCTTCGGCCTCGCCGGTCTGGGCGTGCTGCTGTCGCTGGGCATCTGGCAGGTGCAGCGGCTGGGGTGGAA
>NZ_JALCBM010000045.1 GCF_028066395.1 Ruegeria sp. | reverse complement strand
TGCGCGATCCCAAGCTGTTCCTGTTTGACGAGCCGCTGTCGAACCTCGACGCCAAGCTGCGGGTCGAGATGCGGACCGAGATCAAAAAGCTGCACCAGACGCTGGATGCCTCGATCGTCTACGTGACCCATGACCAGATTGAGGCGATGACGCTGGCCACCAAGATCGTGGTTCTGAAAGGCGGCATCGTGCAGCAAATCGGCAGCCCGGCCGAGATCTACAACAACCCGGCCAATCTGTTCGTGGCCGATTTCATGGGCTCGCCCGCGATGAACCTGATCCCGGCGCAGGCCGCGAATAAAGGCTCGGGCACGCAGATTTCCATCACGCGCGAAACCGGTGACACGCTGGTTCTGAACGACGCCCGCGATCTGTCGCTGCCGCAGGACGTGATCCTGGGCCTGCGCCCCGAAGACATCGCCGAGGCCGGTTTCCGCGCCGGAGCAGGCGTGCAAGAGGCCGCTTGCATGGTCGACATGGTCGAACCGGCAGGGGCCGATACCTATGTGGTCTCGGAACTGGGCGGCAAGCAGGTCACAGCACGGCTGCACGCGGAAACCAGCGCGCAGGCAGGGGAAATGCTGAACCTCGCCTTTGACATGAGCAAGGTGTCGTATTTCGCCAAGGAAACGGGTGAGCGGTTGAATTAAGGTGCTTTGAAGAATCGGACAGTTTCAACAATGCCTTGGACCTAACCAAGGCGATGCAAAGTATTGGCGAATTAACGTGTTCTTGAACATTCAACGCAACACTGTTCGAGTGCCATCATGATTCTGGAGATACGACACTACACACTGAAACCGGGTCTTCGTGAGGACTTCATCAGGTTCTTCGAAAGCACCAACCGCCGCGCGTTGCGAGAGGCCGGGATGCTTGTTTTTGGCCCGATGAGGGATTTGGAGAACGCCGACAAGGTCCACTGGATGCGCGCGTTTTCGTCTATGGAGGAACGGGATAGGCTGAAAGACGGTTTCTATGATGGACCAGTCTGGAATGAAGACATTGAATCCATCGTAATGCCGATGATCGCGCATTTTGAGGCCGAGTTGACGGAAACTACGGGTGGGTTTGAGAATTTCGACGGCGAGAAGAACCTGTGTGTTGTTACGGCTGAACAGTAAATCGCACTCAACTGCCCCCGCAAGTATAGGTGTGAATTGTATTCCGAAGATTCACAAAGAAAAACCGCCACGCGATACCCTCACGCGGCGGTTTTCACGAAAACATGGGCTATCGATCACCCGGTCTTGTTCAAATCCTTGATCAACTGGTTCAGGTTGCCTTTGCGGGCATCCAGCATCGCGCCGATTTCGGTGCGTTCGGTCAGCAGCAGGTTCACGCCTTCGATGAACATGTTGTAGAATTTGCCGCTGCCGGATTTGTCCGACACCAGAAAGGTCACCTCGAACGGGGCAGAGCCGCGCAGTTTGACCGAAGTTCTGACCTCGTACCCGTTCTTGATTTTGCGGGCGTTGCGCACGGTGACCTCTCCGCCGATGAATTCGCGGAAGCGGCGGCCGTATTTGCGCGAGATATAGCCTTCGAACGCTTTGGTGAACTGGCGCAGTTGGGACGAACTGGCGGCACGGGCATCCGCGCCAAGCGCATAGCGCGCCATGATCGGCACGTCGCCATATTCCACGAAGATCTTCTGGAAATCCCGCAGCATGGCTTTTTCGGATTTGCCTGAATCGATCACGCGGGTGATGTCGGCCACCACCGAGTTGACCAGTTGCACGGCATTCGCCTCGGTCAGGGCCAAGGCGGTCAGGGGCAGCGTGGTGGCTGTCAGTCCGGCCAGGCCGGTTGCGATAAAATGGCGGCGGTTCAAAAAGTTATTCTGCATAGGGGTCCTCGTAGGGGTCGAGATAGGGGTCCCTGACAGGGTCGGTTCCGATATCGGCGTAAGGGTCGTCATACAGACCCAGATAAGCACCCTCATCGTCCCGTGCCAGTTCAAAGCGGCGGTTTTGCAGATAGATCAGGCGGGCCTGCGCGTAACTGTCGGCGCTTTCATACAAAATCGAATCGACCGTGTCCGAGAACCGCCCCCGGTCGCCCATGCGCCGCACGATCTCGGCATAGACACCAAGGTTGTCCACCGGGCGCGTGGGGGTGAAATTGATCGGGTTGGAAAACAGGTTGACCACAACCCCCACCGCATCGCGGGTGGTTGAGGGGCCGTAGAAGGGCAGTTCGACATAGGCGCCTTCGCCAAAACCCCAGACATGCAGGGTTTCGCCGAAATCGGTATCGACCGGCGGCAGGTTCAGCTCATCAGCAGGAGAGGACAGGCCCGCGCCGCCCACGGTCATGTTGATGGCGAACCGCAACAGCGCATTGCCCGATTGCTTGAGATTGCCCTGCAGCAGGTAATCCACCGCCTGTCCCGGCAGGGTCAGGTTTTCGGCGAAGGTGCTGAAGCTGGTGACCATCGGGTCGGGCACGATCTTCACATAGCCTTTCGAGGCCGGGCGGAACAGAAACCGGTCGACGCCCAGATTGAACTTGTGAATGCCCCGGTTGGTTTTTTCGTAGGGGTCGAAAACCTCGCCCCGGGCGGCCTCTTCGGGCGGTTGCGTGGCGCAGGCACCCAACAGCGCGACAAGGGACAGAATAGCGAAAGTCTTGAAACGGATTCTGCTCGACACGGTCTTTGACACTCCAGATCGCCAGTTCGGATATGCTGGCTTTCAATCAATACTGTTACGGCCGGACTTTTAGGGCTCAAGTTGATGTCACATAAAAGGTTTGGACCCGAAATGAAACACCTTGCGTTTAACCCGCCGATTACAATCTGGTAAAGTAGTTGTAAGGTCGACCGCCGGGGATGAGAGAATTTGCGCCCAGACGCACTGCAGACCCTGAAATGTCGGTTTCCGCCTTTCCGACACACGTGATCCCGGATAGCGTCCGCCCGAGTCGAATTTTAGGTGAGGACGAACTGATGAGCATCGCAGCAAAACTGGAAAGCCTGGGCGTAACCTTGCCCGATGGCCCTGCCCCGGCGGCCAACTATGTGCCCTTCGTGCGCATGGGCAATATCGTTTATGTCTCGGGCCAGATTTCCAAGGCTGACGATCTGATCACCGGCAAGCTGGGCGATGACATGGATGTCGAGGCGGGCGCGGCGGCGGCCAAGGTCTGTGCCATCAACCTGCTGGCGCAGGTCAAGGCGGCCTGCGGTGGTGACATCGACAAGCTGGTGCGGGTGATCAAGCTGACCGGTTTCGTGAACTCGACCGCTGATTTCACCGCGCAGCCGCAGGTGATCAACGGTGCGTCCGATTTCCTGGTCGAGGCGTTGGGCGACGCCGGTCGCCATTCCCGGTCCGCCGTCAGCGCCGCGTCGCTGCCGCTGGGCGTAGCTGTCGAAATCGAAGGTATCTTCGAGGTTCAATGACACCACCCCTGCCAGAGGCTTTTTTGCAGCGCCCGATCACACATCGGGCGCTGCATGACAAAACCCACGGACGCCCGGAAAACAGCCGGGCGGCTGTGCAGGCGGCCATTGATGCCGGGTATGGGATCGAGATCGACCTGCAACTGGCCTCGGATGACCGGGCCATGGTCTTTCACGACTATGACATGACCCGTTTGACCGGGCAGGCGGGGCCGATCCGCCAGATCACCTCGGCGCAGGCGCAGGCGATGACCTTGCTGCATGCGGATGACGGCATTCCCACGCTGGATGAGGTTCTGGAGATGGTCGCGGGCAAGGTGCCGCTGTTGATCGAACTCAAGGATCAGGACGGCGCGATGGGTCTGAGTGTGGGCCCGCTAGAGGCCGACACGGTCCGCGCGTTACAGGGCTATGATGGCCCGGCGGCGGTAATGTCCTTCAACCCCAATTCCGTGGCCGAACTGGCCCGTCTGGCCCCGCATCTGCCGCGCGGGATCGTCACGGGGTCCTATGTCCCAAAGGTCGAACTTTTGCCGCAGGACGTGTGCGACCACCTGCGCGAGATACCGGATTTCGACCGGGTCGGTGCCAGCTTCATCAGCCATGAAGTGCAGGACCTGTCCCGCCCCCGCGTGGCCGAGCTGAAGGCGCAAGGTGTGCCGATCCTGTGCTGGACCGTGCGCTCACCCGAGCAAGAGGCCGAGGCCCGCAAGATCGCCGACAATGTGACGTTCGAAGGGTATTTGGCCGCGCATCCGGGTTGAACCCACCGCGCCCCATCACAGATAATGGGAAGGGGCCGGAGGAGATATGGATCAGGCACAAATCGAAGTTCAGGTTCTGGGGTCGCTGTCGCAGATTTCCGCTGCGGACTGGGACAGTTGCGCCTGCCCCGAGGTGGCGGATGGCGGGCGGCCTCTGGACCCGTTCACGACGCATCGGTTCCTGTTGGCGCTGGAACAAAGCGGCTCGGTCGGGCGTGGCACCGGCTGGCAGCCGCAATATCTGACCGCTTATCTGGACGGGCTGCTGATCGCTGCCGCGCCGATGTATGCCAAATCGCACAGTCAGGGCGAATATATCTTCGATCACAGCTGGGCCCATGCCTATGAAAGCGCGGGCGGGCGGTATTACCCGAAGCTGCAGATTGCGGTGCCCTTTACCCCGGCCACCGGTCGGCGGTTTCTGGTGCGGCCCGGATATGAAGGCGTCGGCACCTCCGCCTTGGTACAGGGCGCGGTGCAATTGGCGGCGGATAATCGCATCTCGTCCCTGCATGCCACCTTCTGCACGGAGGCTGAGGCGCAAGCAGGCGAGCAGATGGGCCTGCTGCTGCGCCAGTCGCAGCAGTTTCACTGGCTTAACGATAATTACACCGATTTCGACGGATTTCTGGCCGCGCTGTCCTCGCGCAAGCGCAAGAATATCCGCAAGGAACGGGCGCAGGCCAACGCGTTCGGCGGCCAGATTCGTACGCTGACCGGCAGCGATTTGCGGCCCGAGCATTGGGATGCGTTCTGGCAGTTCTATCAGGACACCGGCGCGCGGAAATGGGGCTCTCCCTATCTGACGCGGCAGTTTTTCGACATCGCGCAAGAGGTGATGGCCGATGACATGGCGCTGGTTCTGGCCGAGCGGAATGGAAACCCCATCGCGGGCGCGCTGAACTTTATCGGGCGCGAAACGCTGTTTGGCCGCTATTGGGGCTGTACTGAGCATCACGCCTGCCTGCATTTCGAACTGTGCTATTATAGGGCGATCGACTTTGCCATTGCCGAAGGTCTGGCCCGGGTCGAAGCCGGGGCGCAGGGTGAACACAAGCTGGCGCGCGGTTATCTGCCCACGCGCACGCACAGCCTGCACTGGATCGGCGATCCGGGCTTTGCGGATGCGGTGCGGAAATATCTGGACGCCGAGGCCCGCGCAGTGGGAGAAGAGATCGAGATTCTGACGGATTACGGCCCGTTCAGAAAATCGAACCCGGAGGAACAGCAATGACCGAACTTTTGTCGACCGAGACCCGCGGCCCGCTGCTGGACCCGCTGTTCAGAAATGGCTGGACCATGGTCGAGGACCGCGATGCGATCACCAAGACCTTCATTTTCGACAATTTCGTCCAGGCATTCGGCTGGATGACACAAGTGGCGATCTTTGCCGAAAAGTGGAACCACCACCCCGAATGGTCCAACGTCTACCGAACGGTCGAGGTGGTGCTGTCCACCCATGACGTGGGCGGTCTGTCGGCGCTGGACGCCAAACTGGCCCGCAAGATGGACAGCCTGTGTTAACCCGCAAGGGCTAACGATTCTCGGGTGATCCTTCGCCACCGGCCAGCAACGCGGCGGTTCCCATCTGTTGAAACTCGGCCACTGTTACGGTGCCGTCGCTGACGTCGATATTGCCAGGAATGCTGATCGTGCGGTTGCCGATGGACCGCAGGCTGCGCGCTGCCGGGTCGATGTCCAGACAGCGGGTGTTGTAGCAGGTCAGCCCGCTGGTGTTGATCTGAATGCGCGGCTGCCCGTCCGGGCCGGTCACCACCGGGGCCTGCGGCACGTCACATGCCGCCAGAAAGGCCACCGCGCCGAATGTGATCCATCTGATCATCTCACACTTGTACCTCTAATCCAGTTGACCATTGCCGTCCTGATCGGCGGCGTCGAAATCGGCGCTCATCTGCGCGTCATATTCGGCCCGCGAAATCAGGCTGTCGCCGTTGCGGTCGGTTGATTGGAACTGTTTGATGTCCAGAAACGGCTTGGTCTCATCCTGACCCAGCGTGCCATTCTTGTCGTCGTCCATTTCCTGAAACGCATAGTCGGAAAAGGCGTTGAATTCGTCTTTGGACAGGAACCCGTCATTATTGGCGTCGATCGCCTTCAACTCGGCCTCGTGCAGCTCGGCCACGGTTTCGCCAGTGGCGGCGCTGGCCAGCGTCAGGGCGGCGATAAATGCAAATGTATGTTTCATCTCAGACCCCCTCAGCACGCGTATCTCTGGCCTTCAAAGCCACCGGTGGCAGCGCCTGCTGCCGTCAGGATGGCCTTGCCGGACCCGCCGCCGAACTGGTTGCCGATGGCCCCGCCGATCAGCGCGCCGCCCAAAGTGCCGCTGAGGCACGCGATCTCGTGCTGGCGCGCGGCCTGTTGTTGTGGTGTCGGGGCCGGGCCACAGGCCGCCAGTGCGCCCGCTCCGGCCAGAATTAGTGAAATTGCCTTAAGTTTCATAAATAAACTCCCCAGTTGTATGTGTTCAGTATTCGCACATCGGGGCGTTGTAGCAAGTTAAATACGGGCCCCGGTCTGGCCGGGGCCGGATGGGATCAGATCGCCTCAAGCAGCCCTTCGCCTGCCGAAATCTCACAGGCGCCGGGGCTTTCTTCCAGGTTAAGCGCCACGACCTTGCCGTCCTCGACCAGCATCGCATAGCGTTTCGACCGCGCAAGCAGACCGGCGGGCGGGGCGTCAAACTCCATCCCGATGGCTTTGGTGAACTCGGACGCAGCATCCGCCAGCATGGTCAGGCCGGCATCGGACGCGCCTGTCGTCTCGCCCCAGGCTTTCATCACGAAAGGATCGTTGACGGAAACGCAGATGATCTCGTCCACGCCCTTGGCGCCGAACTGGTCCTTGGTGCGGATGAAGCTGGGCACATGGGCCGAATGGCAGGTCGGCGTAAACGCGCCGGGCACGGCAAAGATCACCACTTTGCGGCCCTTGGTCTTGTCTGAAACCCGCACTTCTTCCGGGCCATCCGCGCCCATCACGGTCAGCGTGGCGTCGGGCAGCATATCACCTGTTGAAATCATTTTTTGCTCCTGTCGTTTGGATTTGCAGAGTCGGGCTTAGTCGCAATATAGGTGGTCGCGTGGACGAAACCACGGGGAATTCGACAGGGTGAGGGAAACATGAGCCATATCGTCGTGATCGGTGCCGGACAGGCCGGTGCATCGCTGGTGGCAAGGCTGCGCAAGGACGGGTTTGAGGGCGATATCACCCTGATCGGGGCCGAGCCGCATCTGCCCTATCAGCGCCCACCGCTGTCCAAGGCGTATCTGCTGGGTGAGATGGAGCTGGAACGCCTGTTCCTGCGCCCCGAGAGCTTTTATGCCGAGAACAACATCACCCTGCGGCTGGGTCAGCGCGTGACGGGCATCGACCCGCAGGCCAAGACGGTGACGCTGGGCGATGAGGTCATTTCCTATGATGAACTGGCCCTGACCACCGGGTCGGACCCGCGTTACCTGCCTGCGGCGATCGGTGGTGATCTGGACGGCGTGCATGTGGTGCGTGATCTGGCCCATATCGATGACATGGAGCCCCGCGTGACAGACGGTGCGCGCGCGCTGATCGTGGGCGGTGGATATATCGGGCTTGAAGCTGCGGCGGTCTGTGCCAAGCGCGGGGTCAAGGTGACCCTGGTCGAGATGGCCGACCGCATCCTGCAAAGGGTCGCGGCCCCCGAGACCAGCGACTATTTCCGCGCGCTGCACAGCGAATACGGCGCTGACATTCGCGAAGGCGTCGGGCTGGATCGTCTGATCGGAGACGGTGGCAAGGTCACCGGTGCCGTTCTGACCGACGGCACCGAATTGCCGGTTGATTTCGTTGTGGTTGGTGTGGGCATCGTACCCTCGACCACGCTGGCCGAGATGGCGGGGTTGGAACTGGACAACGGAATCAAGACCGACGCCCATGGCCGCACCTCTGACCCGTCGATCTGGGCGGCGGGGGATTGCGCATCTTTCCCGCATGGGGATGGGCGTATCCGTCTGGAAAGTGTCCCCAACGCGATTGATCAGGCCGAGATCGTGGCCCAGAATATGCTGGGCGCGGCCAAGGATTACACCGCGACGCCGTGGTTCTGGTCGGATCAGTATGACGTGAAACTGCAGATCGCGGGGCTGAACACCGGCTATGACCGCGTGGTGACCCGCAAGGGTGAGGGCCAGACGGTTTCTTTCTGGTATTACAAAGGCGACCAGCTGATCGCTGTGGACGCCATGAACGACCCGCGCGCCTATATGGTCGGCAAACGTCTGATCGATTCCGGTAAAACCGCCGATCCCGTCGTGGTGGCCGACCCGGATGCGGACCTGAAACCGCTGCTCAAGGCGTGAGGATCATTGCCGGAGCGTTCCGTGGCCGTGCCCTGACCTCGGTCGGTAAAGGGGATGCGGGTGCGCATCTGCGCCCCACCACCGACCGGGTGCGCGAAAGCCTGTTCAACGTGCTGGCACATCAGGTCGATTTTGATGGGCTGCGCGTGCTGGACCTGTTCGCAGGCACCGGCGCGCTGGGGCTTGAGGCGCTGTCGCGTGGCGCGGACCACGTCACCTTTGTCGATGACGGGCGCGTGGCGCAGGGGCTGATCCGCAAGAATATCGACCTGACCCGCAGCGCCGGGCAAACCACCCTGATCCGCCGCGATGCGACCCGGCTGGGGGACAATCCCGGCCCGGCCTGTGACCTTATCTTCCTCGATCCGCCTTATGGCAAGGCGCTGGGCCAAAAGGCGCTGGCCGCCGCCATCGCGGGCGGCTGGCTGGCCGATAACGCGCTGGTAGTGTGGGAGGAAAATGCCCCTATGCAAGCGCCCGAGGGCTTCACCCTGCAAGATAGCCGGAAATATGGCGACACGCATATCTCTTTGATGTGGCGTGGCAATCCTGACTGAACGGAGCGCGGCATGCATGATCTGGTCATCTTCGATTGCGACGGTGTTTTGGTCGATAGTGAGGTCATCTCGAACCAGGTGGTCGCCGACAATCTTGCGCGCTATGGGCTGACCCTGTCGCTGCACGACTGCATGGCGTTGTTTGTTGGCGGCACTATGGCGGCGGTTCGGGACAAGGTTATCGCATTGGGCGCGGCTGTGCCCGGTGATTGGGTCGATGAAATCTACGCCGAAACCTATGCGCGGCTGAAGGCCGGGGTGCCTTTGGTGGATGGGATACCTGCACTGCTTAAGGCGCTGGATGCCGCAGCCATACCCTGCTGCGTCGCCTCAAACGGTAGCCCGGACAAGATGAGGATCACACTGGGCCAGAACGGGCTGTGGGACCGGTTCAGCGATGCGATGTTCTCGGCGCATGTGCTGGGCACCGCCAAACCTGACCCGAAGATGTTCCAGATGGCTGCCGCGCGGTTCGGCGCGTCCTCAGCCGTAGTGATCGAAGACAGCCACAGCGGCGTGAGCGCCGCGATGCGCGCTGGCATGCGCTGTCTGGCCTACGCTCCGCATGGGGGTGGCGAGAAACTGGCCGACCTCGGGGCCGAGATTTTCACAGATATGTCAGATGTGCCTGCGCTTTTGGGAATCTGATCCGACCGTGCTAGTATCCAGGGCATGGACCGCGCACTGACCCCTCCGATCTGGGCTTTTTCACAGGACACGGATGCCACCACCGGCCCCGAGCCCAAACCCATGCGCGCGCCCGTCTTCATCCATGACGCGATCATACCTTGGAGGGATGAGACGATGCTGCTGAAGCTCTGGCGCGAACAGGCTGCCGATCAGGACGAATAGGTCGGGTGGAACATCCCGCCCGGTGACAGGGTAAAGATCTCGACCCCGTCCGCCGTCACACCCACCGAATGTTCGAACTGTGCCGACAGCGATTTGTCGCGGGTCACGGCGGTCCAGTCATCGGCCAGCGTCTTGGTTTCGGGACGGCCCAGATTGACCATCGGTTCGATGGTAAAGAACATGCCCTCTTCCAGAACCGCGCCGGTGCCCGGACGGCCATAATGCAGCACGTTCGGCGGCGCGTGAAACACCCGGCCCAGCCCGTGGCCGCAGAAATCGCGCACGACGCTCATCCGGTGGGCCTCGACATAGGCCTGAATTGCGTGGCCGATATCGCCGAACGTGTTGCCCGGCTTGACCATCTCAATGCCCTTGAACAGGGCGTCATGGGTCACCTGGATCAGCCGCTCGGCCTTGCGGGGCAGTTTGCCTGCCACATACATGCGCGAGGTGTCGCCGAACCAGCCGTCAACGATAACCGTGACATCGATATTCAGGATATCGCCATCCTTCAGCTTTTTGTCACCGGGAATGCCGTGGCAGACCACGTGATTGACGCTGATGCAGCTGGCGTGCTGATAACCCTTGTAGCCGATGGTGGCCGAGGTCGCGCCCGCATCTTCGACCATCCGGGTGATGATGCCGTCGATCGCGCCGGTGGTCTGGCCGGGGAAAACATGTTCCGCAATATCGTCCAATATCCGCGCGGCCAAGGCCCCTGCCGCGTGCATGCCGGCAAAGTCACCCTGTTCATAGATACGGATACCGTCCTTGGTCAGACGGCCACGATGTTCTTTCATCGGTGCGGGGCTCCAAAAGTTTCGCGCAGCATCCTTTTTACGCTGCTTGTGCAGAAAGTACCAGAGGGCGCGGGGTCGCAATGTCAAGGGCTTGGCAGGGGGTCATGCAACTCTGGTGGACCCTCGGGGTGGAATGAACTAGCACTGGGCACACGCCGCCGGGACGCGCAACCAAGGGAAGGGCACGCGACATGCAAAAAGCTGATCAGCTCAGGGCCGAGATCGCCAGCATCAGTGACCTGCTCAAGAAAGGCCGCCCCGAGCGGGCGATGAAACGCGCGACCAAGGCTGCCAAGAAATGGCCGAACGTGTCTGCGCTGCACCGTCTTGCGGCTTTATGCGCCGTTCAGCAGCAGAACTTCAAATTGGCCCAGACATATTTTGAACGCGCTTGGCGTCTGGAACCCGGCAATGCGGAGCTGATCCAGAACTATGGCCTCAGCATGGTGCAGGCGGGGGATTCCGATGCGGCCTTGCGCTTTATGGACAAGATCGGCGCCAAGGCTCCGCTGACACCGCCGCAGCAATTCATTCGGGCGATGGCCCTGCTGAACGAACGTCAGGAACGCAAGGCCCTTGCCGCGATTGAGCAGGTGGTGAAGCGCCAGCCCGGGAATTTGCAGGCCCATTGCCTGAAGGCGGACATTCTGGACGGGCTGCACCAATGGGACCGCGCGATTGAGGTTCTGACGGCGTTGGTCAAGCAGCATCCCAAGTTCCACTATGGTCAGGTGCGTCTGGCCAAGGCGCATTCGGGGATGGGCCATATGGAAGACGCCCTGAAACACGGTCGGGCGGCGCTGAAACTGACGCCGGGCCATCCCGAGACGTTGGAGTTCATGGCAAAGCTTCCGAACCTGTCGGAGGATGATATCTCGGTCCTCAAGGCGCAGATCTCCAAATCGCTGGACGCCGGTATCCCCAATCGGGAAGGTGCCGTGATGGTCCATTTCGCAGCGGCCAGCCTTGCGCAGCGCGACAAGGATACAGCGCAAGAAATGCAGTACCTGAACGCCGGGCATGGGCTGCTGCGCGAAGGCTTCCCCGAGTGGGAAAGGCGCAGCGAAAAGGATTGTGCCAAGCGTCTGGCGGCTCCTCTGCCCGCCGCAGCGTCGGAACCACGCACTGACATTCCCCGCCCGATTTTTGTAGTCGGCCTGCCCCGGTCCGGCACAACTCTGGTCGAACGTATTCTGTCGGCGCATTCCGGTGTGCAAGGGTTGGGAGAGCTGGCCAGCGTTCATCTCTGGGCCAGAAAGGCCGAAGACAAACCAGCCGTATTGCAGGACGCGCAGAATCTGGCCGAGTTTTACGCGGATACCCTTCCCGAGATTGCCGACAATACAGCGGCCTTTGTCGACAAGGCCCCGGGCAATTATGCGTTTCTCGGGGCGATGGCGCAGGCTTTCCCGAATGCGGTCATCCTGAATGTCGAACGCGATCCGCGTGATGTGGCCCTGTCCATGTGGCGCACACATTTCGGTGCGGGGGGTCTGTATTTCACCCATGATCTCAAATGGATGGCGGCCGAGGCGAACCGGTATCGCCGCTATATGCAGCATTGGAAGGACGTGTTGCCGGGCCGTATCCATGACATTCGCTATGAACATCTGGTTCGCAATCTGGAAGACAACGCCCAGGAATTGGCGGGTATCTGCGATCTGACCTTCGAGGACAGCATGTTGTCGCCGCAAAAATCCTCGGACGCGGTCAAAACCGCCAGCAGCCTGCAGGTGCGTCAGCCCGTACATGCCTCTTCGGTCGGGCGCTGGCAGCAGGTCGAGGATTACTTTGCGCCGTTTGTTCAGGGTCTGGATGCCGATCTCTGGCCTGAACTTTAAGGGTCAGAATGCGACTCTGGGCTACGATCCTGATATTGTCTGCCCTAATCGGGTGCCGCGAAGAGGTCACGGTCCTTTCGCCCGAGGGGATTGCGGCGCTTGTGACCGAGGACCGCGAGATTGAATTTGAGCGGTTTCAGTACACCGGAACGGCCAGCCTTGGCACCGACAAGACATTCACGGTCATTGTCCCCCGGCTGGGCGAAGATACCGGGGTCTGGTGGCTGGAAGAGGACAAGATTTGCAGCCGATGGAAGACGTTCCGTCAGGGGCGGTTGCTCTGCGCGAAAATCGGCCAATTGCCGGACGGAACCTATCGGGCGCTGTCCACGAGTTTTGATTCAACGCTGGTGAATTTCCGGTTCGTGGACTGACCGCGCCTATTCGATCTGCCAGGTGATGCCGGGTTCGGCCCAAATGCCGTCGGGCGAAATCCGGGTGCCAACGATCAGGCGCTCAACACCGGTTGCCGCCTCAAACGCCGCCGCATAGGCCGGGTCGACATCCGTGGCCAGCGCGAAACGGTCGCAATCGGTGCGTTGCACCAGATACAGCATGATCGCCCGGTGGCCTTGCGCCGCCATTGCCGCCAGTTCCCCCAGATGTTTGGTGCCGCGTGCGGTGACGCTGTCGGGGAACTCGGCCAGACCGGGCTGGCGGGACAGGGTGACGCTTTTGACCTCGACATAGGCATCCGGCAATCCGGGATGGGTCAGCAGAAAGTCGATGCGGCTGTTTTGGCCGTATTTCACCTCGGCCCGGACGGTTTCATAGGCGGCCAGTTGGGCGATCTCACCGACCTCAAGCGCTGCCCGCAATGCTTTGTTAGGAACCGAGGTATCGACCCCGGTGAAATGCCCATTCTCGTGATCAACCAGCCGCCAGCCGTATTTCAGCTTTTTCTTCGGGTCGTCATTGGGCTCCAGCCAGATCCGCTCACCCGGCTCGGCCAGCCCCATCATCGAGCCGGGATTGGCGCAATGGGCCGTCACCTCGCGTCCGTCTTCCAGCTGGCAATCGGCCAGAAAGCGTTTGTAGCGGCGGATCAGGCGGGCGGGCACAAGGGGGGTTTCAAATCGCATGGCCAAGGGCCTATACCTGCCCTGTCCACCGATCAAGAGGAGAGCGCCATGCCGAACCCAACCGCAGCCATGCTGGTGATCGGGGATGAGATTCTGTCGGGCCGCACCCGCGACGCCAACATGCATTTCCTGGCGCAAGAGCTGACCAAGCACGGCATCGACCTGAAAGAGGTCCGCATCGTCAGCGATGAGGCCGCGACGATTGAAACCGCCGTCCAGGCGCTGTCGCAGAGCCATGATCACGTCTTTACCAGCGGCGGCATCGGCCCGACCCATGACGATATCACCGCCGATTGCATCGCGCGGGCCTTTGGGGCGGCGATCGACGTGCGCGCTGATGCGCGCGCGTTGCTTGAGGCGCATTACGACAAATCAGGGCTGGAGCTGAACGCCGCCCGCCTGCGCATGGCCCGTATCCCTGATGGGGCTGCATTGATCGACAATCCGGTCTCGACCGCGCCGGGTTTTACCCTTGGCAATGTGCATGTGATGGCCGGGGTGCCGCTTGTCTTTCAGGCCATGGTGGCCAGCGTGCTGCCCGGCCTGACCGGAGGCCAGCCCTTGCTGTCCCAGACCTTGCGTGTGGATCGGGGTGAAGGTGACATCGCCTCGACCCTGTCTAATCTGGCCGAGGATTTCAGCGATCTGTCCATCGGCTGCTATCCGTTTCAGGTTAACGGTGTCTTTGGCGCCAATGTGGTGGTGCGGGGCACCGAGGGCGCGCGCATCGACGCCGCCATGACTCGCTTGGCGAAAGAGCTGGAACTGTGAGCATCAACTGGGCCGATGTGGTCGACGGCACCTGGCCTGCCGCGCGGTTTCAGCGGCAGGGCCCGTTTGTGCTGCGATGCGGGCAGGGCGGAGGGTCTCGGGTCTCGGCCGCCAGCCGGGTGGATGAGGTAAGCAAACAGGATATCGATGCCGCCGAGGAGGCCATGCTGGCCATGGGGCAGAAACGCATCTTCTGCCTGCGTCCGGGGGATGGGACGCTGGAGGCGATGCTGGCGGATCGCGGCTATGACATCCTCGATCCGGTGAATATCTACACCTGCCCGGTCACCCATCTGACCGACATCCCGATCCCGCGCGTCACCGTATTCAACATCTGGCCGCCCCTTGCGATCATGCGCGAGATCTGGGCACAGGGCGGCATCGGCCAAGAACGTCTGGCGGTGATGGAGCGGGCACAGGGGCCGAAGACCGGCCTGCTGATGCGGCGCAAGGATCAGCCCGCGGGAACCGGCTTTGTCGCCATCTATGATGGTGTGGCCATGATGCACGCGCTGGAAATCCTGCCCGATCACCGCCGTCAGGGCCTTGGCCAATGGGCCATGCGCGCCGCGGCCATTTGGGCGCTGGACAACGGGGCGCAAACCCTTAGCGTGATCTGTACCAAGGCGAATGCGGGGGCAAACGGCCTCTATGACGCGCTGGGGATGCAGATCGTCGGTGAATACCACTACCGGCAGCGTGTCTGAGGAGGCCGAATTGACCACACAGGAAATGCCCACGGCGCTGGATTTGCCCATGGTGGACCCTCTGCCGCCCGAGACGCAGAAATACTTCGATATCTGTGCCGAAAAGCTGGGGATGATCCCCAATGTGCTGCGCGCCCATGCCTTTGACATCGACAAGCTGAACGCCTTCACGGCGATGTATAATGATCTGATGCTGGCCGAGAGCGGCCTGTCCAAGCTGGAGCGTGAGATGATCGCGGTGGTCGTGTCGGCCATCAACAAGTGTTTCTACTGCCTCGTCGCTCATGGCGCAGCGGTGCGGCAGCTGTCCGGCGATCCGCAACTGGGTGAGATGCTGGTGATGAATTACCGCGTCGCCCGGTTGGACGCCCGCCAACGCGCGATGCTGGATTTCGCCGCCAAGATAACCACCGCCAGCGCCGAGGTTGAGGAACCTGACCGCCAGCGCCTGCGCGACGCCGGGTTCAGCGACCGCGACATCTGGGACATTGCCAATGTGACCGGGTTCTTCAACATGACCAACCGTGTGGCCAGCGCCACCGGGATGGTCCCGAACCCCGAATACCACGCGCAGGCCCGATGATCCGACGACTGTCCTTTTGCCTGATCCTGCTGACTGCGCCCGCCGCCGCGCAGGACCTGACCCTGCCCGCCAGCGCGCGGCAGATCAGCGAACGGGTCAGCGCGCTGGACAGTTACGACCTGCCCATCGGTGCATTCGCCGATGATGCGGTCCCTGCACGTGTGGTCGAGGGCCGGGTCGAGCGCACCACCTGGCGCTTGCAGGCCGGGTCCAGCACGACATTGCAAATTCTCGACCCGCTGCGCGATCAACTGCGGACGCAAGGGTTCTCTATCGATTTCGAATGTGAGGCCCGCATCTGCGGCGGGTTCGATTTCCGCTTTGGGACCGAGGTTGTGCCGACCCCCGACATGTATGTGGCGATCCATGATTACCGCTTCCTGTCGGCCTCGCGCGGGGATGAGGTATTGAGCCTGCTGATCAGCCGCAACCCGCCCGATGGCTATGTCCAGATGATCCGGGTCACACCCGTGGGTTCCGAACTTGCGCCGCCTCTGGTGATCGAGGAAACGGTGACAGGCACAGGCGGGCTGCTGGCTGATCTGCAACAGGACGGGCATGTCATTCTGGATGACCTGCATTTCAATACGGGTGAGGTGGCGCTGGGCGAAGGCCCCTTTGCCTCGCTGTCCTTGCTGGCCACCTATCTGGCCGACAACCCCGGCACGCGGCTGGCGCTGGTGGGGCATACGGACGATACCGGCGCGTTGCAGGCCAATATCGCGGTCAGCACCCAACGGGCGCAGGCCGTGCGCAATCGCCTGATCGAGGCCCATGGCGTCGCCGCCGACCGGGTTGAGGCGCAAGGGGCGGGGTATATGGCCCCGATCACCTCAAACGCGACCCCCGAAGGGCGCGACCTGAACCGCCGGGTCGAGGCGGTGTTGCTGGTCAACTGACCCTAGACGCCCGGCGCACAAAAAAAGACCCGCACAATTTGTGCGGGCCTGTAGTTGCCACAGGGAGAATTCTACCAATCCATCGAGCCCTTTTCAGCAAAGGATTCGACCAGAAAGTCAATGAAAGCCCGTACCTTGGGCTGTGTGAAACGGCCCGGCGGGTATACGGCATAGATGCCCTGAACCTCATCCGGCAGTGACGGCATGGCGTCCACCACAAGGCCCGATTTCAGTGCATCGGCGTATAGATAGCTGGGCAGATGTGCGATCCCCAGACCGGAAATGGCCGCGTTCAGCAGCGATTGCCCGTCATTGACGCTCAGCCAGCCTGCGGTGCGCACCTGACGCTTTTCGCCCGAGGGCGCGGTCAGCTTCCAGACACTGCCCGAGGACTGGCTGGAATAATGCAGCAGCTTGTGTTCGTTCAGATCGTCGATTTTCTGCGGTCGGCCGAACTGTTCGATATATTTCGGCGACGCAACCATGCGTTTCACGGTTTCCGTCAGCTTGCGGGCGCGCAGGGTGCTGTCTTCCAGCTCTCCGATACGCACGGCCACGTCGAAGCCTTCGGAAATCAGCTCAACATAGCGGTTGTTCAGCACCATGTTGACGGTGATATCGGGATAAGAGGACAGAAACTCGGACAGAACCGGAGACAGGTGATTGACACCAAAATCCGTCGCCACGCTGATCCGCAACAGCCCGGATGGCGCGGATTGCATGGATGTTACCAGCGCATCCGCTTCGCCTGCGTCGTTCAGCACCCGCCGGGCGCGATCATAATAGGCCAGTCCAATCTCGGTCGGTGAAACCCGGCGCGTTGTCCGGTTCAGCAGCCGCGCACCCAATCGGGCCTCAAGGCTCGATACGTGCTTTGATACGGCCGATTTGGAGATACCCATCTTTTTGGCCGCGTCCGTGAACCCCCCCTGGTCCACCACGTTGGAAAAGGCCTCCATTTCGGTTAGTCGATCCATTCTCGTTCCCCAGGTCTTCTGTTCGTTGTCCCTTTATGATGTTCAATCTGGGCGAGAACGGGGCAGACATGGGATAATATCAGGGTTTTGATTCGGATCGTTTTCAACGTGGAAACGTGGAAACGATGGTTTCCAAAACCGCCTATCGACCTTATGAGCTTGGGTTTTCCCGGATTTTGAGCGGATGTGATAGGATGAGAATGGCAAATTTGTGACTTGGTTTGCAATCAGGGAGGAGATTATGAGAGCCATTTTTGCAGCCACATTTCTGGGCCTGATGGCCAGCTTTGTCTGGGCCGGGGGCGAAACGCCATCCAACCCCGAGGCCAAGGTCTATTTCGTGAACCTGTCGGATGGGGATGTGGTGCAATCCCCGGTGACGGTTGTATTCGGCCTGACCGGAATGGGTGTCGCGCCCGCCGGGACCGAGGCGGAAAACACCGGTCACCACCATTTGCTGATCGACCGCCCGCCGATTGGTGAGGGCGAGGATGGCGCGGATGAACTGGCCTATGGGCTGCCCTCGGATGACAAGCACCTGCATTTCGGCGGCGGCCAGACCGAGGTGACACTGGATCTTGCGCCCGGGGAACACACGCTGCAACTGGTGCTGGGCGACGCGGGCCATGTACCCCATGCAACGCCTATTGTGTCCGAGGTGATTACGATTACGGTGGAGTAACCACGCGCGCCCATAGTAGACCAGACCTGTTAACGCTGCCAAATGATGTGATCACAACCTAGGTGTCCGCGCTCAATGTTCTTGCGATTTGTTCGGTCGGTGAAAGTAGAAGGCATGTCTGCGCGGGAAGGTTTCTTTTGTGCGGCCTATGAATTGCGCGACGCCGTTGATTTGGACGAGTTCACCTACAACCGGCTTGAGGACCTGCTTGATTGGTTTCGGCAAAATCTCGATGTCCCGACCAGATTTAATCGAACATCATCGAAAGGCGCATTCAGACGGGATACTAAAGGTCTGAGTTGGTTTAAGCCTGACGCGAAAGCGACGTTGGATAGGGCCTTCGAATTAAAGGCGCTGCTGGAAGACCACGGTCACCCGATTGAAATCCTGCGAACTGTGCGGATTGGCTACATCACTTATGAAGACGACAACCAAGTGATTGCCGAGCCATTCTCGGACACCCCGTGCTGAACGTGCAGGTCTGAATTCCCTTTCCGGGTGTCCTACAGGGCTGCCGCCAGCCGTGTCCCCTGATTGATCGCCCGCTTGGCATCCAGTTCCGCCGCCACATCCGCTCCGCCGATCACATGGGGCGTCACCCCCCGTTCGATCAGCGCGTCGGCAAGGCTGCGGTCCGAGATCTGACCGGCGCACAGAACAATCGTGTCCGCCGCGATCACGGTGGGGTCGGTACGGTCCTCGCCAAAGCTGACATGCAGGCCGTTCTCGTCGATGCGCTCGTAATTCACACCGCCCACGAAATTGACGTCCTTCATCTTCAGCGTCGCCCGGTGAATCCAGCCGGTGGTCTTGCCCAGACCTTTGCCGTGCCGCTGCGCCTTGCGTTGCAACAGCGTGACCTGCCGTGCGGGCACTGTGGGTTGCGGGCCTTCGGGGGCCAGTCCTGATCGGTGCGTCTCGGGGTCGGAGACGCCCCATTCCTTCATCCACAAAGGCAAGTCGGTGGCCGGGCTGTGACCATCCTCCAGCAGGAATTCCGAGACATCGAACCCGATGCCGCCCGCGCCGATCACGGCAACCGATTGCCCTACCGGGGCCTTGCCGCGCAGCACGTCGATATAGCTCAGCACATTATCGCGATCTTGCCCCGGGATCTGTGGATCGCGCGGGGTGACGCCGGTGGCGATGATCACCTCGTCATAGGTGGTCAGGTCGTCGGCGGTGACTTCGCGCCCCAATTCCAGTGTCACGCCCAGATCGGTGATCATGGTGCGGTACCAGTCGACCAGCCCCCAGAACTCCTCTTTCCCCGGCACCTGTTTGGCCATGTTCAGTTGCCCGCCGATCTCATCCGCCTTGTCGAACAGGGTCACCTTGTGCCCGCGCTGGGCGGCAGTCATCGCGGTGGACAGACCGGCCGGGCCTGCTCCGACGATGGCCACGGTCTTGGGCGTGTCGGTGGGTTCGATCACCAATTCCGTCTCATGGCAGGCGCGCGGGTTGACCAGACACGAGGTCAGCTTGCCGTTGAATGTGTGGTCCAGACAGGCCTGATTGCAGGCAATGCAGGGCGCGATCTGCGCGGCCTCACCCGCCATGGCCTTGGCCACGAAATCCGCATCCGCCAGCATGGGCCGCGCCAGCGAGACCATGTCGGCGCAGCCTGAGGACAGCACCTCTTCGGCCACTTCCGGCGTGTTGATCCTGTTGGATGTAATCACCGGGATCGAGATCTTGCCCATCAGTTTCTTGGTCACCCAAGCGAATGCCGCGCGTGGCACGCTGGTGGCAATCGTCGGTATCCGCGCCTCGTGCCAGCCGATGCCGGTGTTGATGATCGTGGCCCCGGCTTTCTCGATCTCTTGCGCCAGTTGCACCACCTCATCATGGGTCGAGCCATTGGGGATCAGATCGATCATCGACAGCCGATAGATGATGATGAAATCGGTGCCCACAGCCTGCCGGGTGCGCCGCACCACTTCGATTGGCAAGCGCATCCGGTTCTCATAAGACCCGCCCCAGTGGTCGGTGCGCTTGTTGGTATGGGTCACAAGGAACTGGTTCAGGAAATACCCCTCGGACCCCATGATCTCGACCCCGTCATAGCCCGCCTGCTGCGCCAGCCGGGCGGCGTTAACGATGTCGCTTATCTGCTTCTCGATCCCGTCCTCGTCCAGTTCATGCGGCGGAAACGGAGAGATCGGCGATTTGACGGGCGAGGGCGCTACGCATTGCGGCCCATAGGCATAGCGCCCCGCATGCAGTATCTGCATCGCGATCTTACCGCCCGCCTGATGCACCCGGTCGGTCACGATGGCATGGTTCGCCACATCCTTGTCGGTTGTCATCATCGACGCCCCCGGCAGGACAGAACCTTCAAGGTTCGGCCCGATCCCCCCGGTCACCATCAGGGCCACACCGCCGCGCGCCCGGTCGGCATAGAACTCGGCCACGCGGTTCCAGTCGCCGGTTTCTTCCAACCCGGTATGCATCGAGCCCATCAACACGCGGTTTTTCAGCGCGGTAAAGCCCAGATCCAGCGGGGCCAGCATGTTTGGGTACGCAGTCATCGTGAAACTCTCCCTCGGTTGCGCAGACCATCGCCGGGGTGTGCCCGGCTGTCACGCGAAACCTCACGTCACCCCCTTTGCTGCCGTGGCAGTGCTTGTTATCAGATGGGCGAACCAACCCATGAGGCCGCGCATGACCCCCGATCAGATCGCCAAACTGCCCTATCGCCCCTGTGTCGGGCTGATGCTGCTGAATGCCGAGGGTCGGATATTCGTGGGTCAGCGCAACGACCGCCATGTCGACGCCTGGCAGATGCCACAGGGCGGCGTGGATGAGGGCGAAGACCCGCGCGATGCCGCCTTACGCGAGCTTTGGGAAGAGACCGGAGTGACCGCCGATCTGGTCGAGATCGTCGCCGAGACCGACGGCTGGCTGCCCTATGACCTGCCCCATGACATCGTGCCGAAAATCTGGAAGGGCCGCTATCGCGGGCAGGAGCAGAAATGGTTCCTGCTGCGGTTCAGGGGCCGGGATGATCAGATCAATATTGAAACCGAGCATCCCGAATTCACCCGCTGGAAATGGCAGGACCCGGCGCGGTTGGTCGAAGAAATCGTACCCTTCAAACGCGCGGTGTATCAGCAAGTGGTTGCTGCCTTTGCTGCGCATCTGTCATAAATCCATATGCAAATTGACGATATCTGGCCCAAATACCGCGCCCGGCTGAAAGCGTTTCTGCACGCGCGGGTGTCCAACCCGGCGGATGTTGACGACCTGTTGCAGGATATCTCGATCAAGGTGATCAACGGTTTGCCGGGGTTGAAAGACCCGGCTCGGCTGCAATCCTGGCTGTTTCAGACAGCGGACCGGACGATCATTGATCACTACCGCAAAAACGGCCGGACCACGGCGCACCCGGATGACCTGTGGTATCACCGCGATGACCCCGAAACCCGGCAGGATCTGGAAGGCTGTGTCGAACCGTTCATTCGCGGCCTGTCACCCGACACGGCTGACCTGCTGATGGCGATAGATATTCACGGCATGCCTCAGCGTGACTATGCAGAGGCGCAGGGCTTGTCTTATTCCACCCTGAAATCGCGCGTTCAAAAGGGCCGGGCCGAGCTGCGCAAGGCATTTGAGGACTGCTGCAACATCTCGCTGGATGTGCGCGGCAATATCTCGGACGTTCAGCAGAAATCGCCGGGCTGCAAAAAATGTTGATCTGATCGTCGTCTTTTTGGCGTGGGCTTCGTCTTACGGATGAAAGCAACCAAAAAGGAAAGACCGATGATCCGTATTATCAGCTTCAAAATCTGCCCTTTCGTACAGCGCGTGACCGCGTTGCTTGAGGCAAAACAAGTGCCCTATCAGATCGATTACATCAGCCTCAGCGACAAGCCCGACTGGTTTCTGGCGCTGTCGCCGACCGGTCAGGTGCCGGTTCTGGTGACCGAAGGTGGCGTGCCCCTGTTCGTGTCTGACGCCATCATCGAATATATCGATGAGGTCAGCGCCCCCTTGCAAGCCGATCTGACGCCGGAACAGCGCGCCCTGAGCCGCGCATGGAGTCATCAGGCCAGCAAGCACTATTTGGTCCAGTGCAGCACGATGCAAAGCGCCGACAAGGCGACCTATGAGGACCGCGTGGCCAAACTGTCCAAATCTTTTGAGAAGGCTGAGGCGCAATTGGGCGATGGCCCCTATTTCTCGGGTCAGACACTGGGGAATGTGGATATCGCGTGGCTGCCTTTGCTGCACCGCGCGGCGCTTGTGACGGATCACAGCGGGCACGACATGCTGGCCGCCTATCCAAAGGTCAAAGCGTGGCAGCAGGCGCTGCTGCAATCCGGTATCCCGCAGAAATCGGTGGCCGAGGATTTCACGACCCGGTTCTCTGATTTCTATCTGGCGGATCGCACTTGGCTGGGGCGCGGCGCGAATATGGACGAAGCCCCGGCGACCTCGGCCCCGGAACGATCCGGAGGGTGCTGCGGGTAAGATCACCCCCCAGCACGTTGGCGTGAGGGGGCGTAGCTTGCCGGATCGGGCGCTTTTAACTTGGCGACATGAAAGATGTCGCCTCAAGCCCCCCGATCTTCACCCCCGCCGGTCGGCGTTTCAGCGGTTCTGACCGCCGGGCGCCTTTGCGAGACGGGTTATGGCGCAGTGGCGAATACGGGCCGGGCCAGACGGCGGGCCGGTTCTATCCCATTGCCTGCGTCGCGCTTGAGGTCACCCAACGCTGCAATCTGGATTGCAGCCTGTGTTACCTGTCGGACCGGGCCGAGATGACCTATGACCCCCCGCTCTCGGTCCTGTTCGCGCGTCTGGCCGCGATCCACAGCCACTACGGGCCCGGTGTCTCGGTGCAATTGACCGGTGGCGACCCGACCCTGCGCAAGGTCGAGGATCTTGAGGCGCTGTGCCGTGAAACCCGCCGTCTGGGTATGCGATCCTGCCTGATGACCAATGGCATCCGCGCCAGCCGCGCCTTTCTGGCCCGTCTGGCCGCCGCCGGGCTGGATGACGTGGCCTTCCACGTGGACATGACGCAGGACCGCAAGGGGTTTGAAAGCGAAGAGGCGCTCAATACCGTGCGCAAGGCCTATATCCGCCGGGCGCGCGGGCTGGGGCTGCGCATCCTGTTCAACACCACCGTGTTCGAGGACAATTTCGACGAGCTGCCCCAATTGGCCCGGTTCCTGCGCGATCAGCCCGAGGTCGGGTTTGTCTCGTTCCAGATGCAGGCCGATACCGGGCGCGGCGTGATACGGGAACGGCCCGCGCGGATCACGCAGGCCAGCGTCATGCGCGCGGTTGAGGAGGGGTATGAGACACCGCTGCATTTCGACACGGCGGCAGTGGGGCATTCCCGCTGTAACCGCTACGCCAGCGTGATTGGCGGCAAGGGCCGTGCGGTCTCGCTGCTGTCTAATCGTGCCCTTGTGCATCAGGTGATCGACGTGTTGGAACAGGTGGACCGCAGCCAGGACGGGCATCTGGATATCCGCGACAGTGTGCGCAGGCTGGTGCGGCGCAAGCCGGTTCTGGCCTTGCGCGCGGGGTTGCATCTGCTGGCCTGTGCAATGCGGCTGGGCACCGGGTTGCTGCGCGGACCGGTGCGCAGGCAGTCGGTGTTCATTCATAATTTCATGGCGGCGGACGCGCTGGATGAAGACCGCTGTGCCTCTTGCGTGTTCATGGTGGCCACGTCGAACGGGCCGCTCTCCATGTGCGCCCATAACGCGCAGCGCGACATCCATCTGGCGATGCCGGATCGGGTCGACAGCCCGATGGGGACGCATTGGTGGAATGCCGCCGTCCGGGGCCTGTCCGACCGCCCCAGCCTGCCGGGGTTGGACGATCCCGATGAGGCGCCGCTGAAACGGCTGAAGGGTCAATTGCGGGTCGCCCGGAAAGGCGCGAAATGAGAGCGTTCCTAGTGCTGCTGGCCTTGCCGCTGCTCGCCGCCTGCGCCAGTGTCGAGCGTCTGGCGTTGCCTGCGCCGGTTCCTCTTGCCGACACGACCCTGACCCGTGTGGCTGAGCCCCCCGGTGCGCGGGTTGATCACCGGGAGTGGAGTGTGTTCCTGTCCCGCTACGTCGCCCCGGACGCGCAGGGCGTGAACCGGGTGGCCTATGGGCAGGTGTCGCAGGCGGACCGGGCCGGGTTGGACGCGTATCTGGAGGCGCTGCAATCGGTTGATCCCGCGCGGCTGACCCGGGATCAGCAATTGGCCTACTGGATCAACCTCTATAACGCGGTGACGGTTGACTTGATCCTGCAGAACTACCCGGTCGCCTCGATCAGAGATATTACCGATGGGCCGTTCTCATTTGGCCCATGGGACCGCCCGCTGGTGCAAGTTGCGGGGCAGAGTCTGACTCTGAACGATATCGAGCACCGCATCATCCGACCAACATTCAATGAGCCGCGCATTCATTACGCCCTGAACTGCGCTGCTGTGGGGTGCCCCAATCTGATGGACCGCGCTTGGCAGGCTGAAACGCTGGAGCGTGATCTGGCCGCCGCCGAGCATGCCTATATCAACGACTCGCGCGGCGTGCGGTTTGATGCGCGCGGCGGGTTGATCCTGTCGAAGATCTATATCTGGTTCCGTGAGGATTTCGGGCCGAACCAACAGGCGGTGATCGACTATATCGAGCAGGCGGCTGAACCTCATCTGAGGGCGCGACTGTCAGAGGCAAAGGGCGTGCGGGCCTATAAATACGACTGGGCGCTGAACGATGCGGCGACGGGATCGTAAAGGCGCGGAATCAAGGCCGCAGGCCGCCGCGCCAGCGCCGACCCGCCCCCATGGGGCGGCGCTTTTGCAACGTGTGAGACCATTCAGCCCTATCAGAATTTAGCAGGCATAAAGCGCATCAATTCTAGGCAGGCAGCGCCACCCCGCGGGCCGGCGCTGTCGCGGCTAATCGCCCTGCAGCAACCCTTCGGCGCGCAGCAGGTCCTGCATATTCGCCTCGGGGCGGGGGCCGATATGGCTGATCACTTCGCGGGCGCAGACATTGCCGATCCGCGCGCAGGTCTCGTAATCGCGGCCCGTGGCCATGCCAAACAGGAACCCGGCGGCGAATTGGTCGCCAGCGCCGGTGGCATCCACCGGTACGACCTTTTCGACCGGAACGTCGATCCGCGCACTACCGTTCAGCACCGTTACACCATCGCCCGAGCGGGTGCAGACCACCAGCGGACAAATGGCGGCGGTTTTCGCTAGCGCCTCTTCCAGATCGTCGGTTTCGAACAGCGACTTGATCTCGGCCTCGTTGCCGATCACAAAGTCCAGCTCGTTCTCGATCAGCAGCAGGAAATCGACCCGGTGACGCTCGACACAGAACGGATCTGAAATCGCGATCCCCGCCTTGCCGCCCCCCTTGTGGCAGTTGCGCGCGGCCTCAAGGAACGCCGCCTTGCCCTTTTCCTTGTCGAACAGATAACCCTCAAGGAACATCAACTGACTGTTGCCCGCCACGTCACTGGACACGTCAGCTGAGGACAGTTCCGAGGAAATCCCCAGATAGGTGTTCATCGACCGCTCACCATCCGGGGACACAAAGATCATTGAGCGCGAGGTCGGCAGTTCCCCGCCCGCGACCGGAGGATTGACGAAATCGACCCCGTCCTCATTCATCGCGTCGGCATAGAATTTGCCCAGCGCGTCGTCATGCACACGACCGATAAAGGCCGAATCCAGCCCCAGCGCACCGGCCCCGGCAATCGTATTGGCGACCGAGCCGCCCGGCGTCTGCACCCGGCCTTCCATTGCGGCATACAGCACCTCGCCGCGATCCCGTTCGATCAGCTGCATGATGCCTTTTTCGATGCCCATCAGTTCCAGGAAACTGTCATCGGCCTGAGAGATTACGTCCACGACGGCATTGCCGATGCCGGTCAGCTGGTAGGTTTTCATTGAGTTTTGTCCTCGAATTGACAGAGATCGCGAATGATACAGGTCGGGCATTGCGGCTTGCGCGCTTTGCAATGATAGCGGCCATGCAGGATCAGCCAGTGATGCGCGTGCAGCTGGAAATCGGCCGGGATGTTGTCCTCGATGGCGCGTTCCACCGCGTCCACATCCTTGCCCGGGCAGATGCCGGTGCGGTTGCCGACGCGAAAGATATGGGTGTCCACCGCCTGCGCAGGCTGCCGCCACCACATGTTCAGCACCACATTGGCGGTCTTGCGCCCGACACCGGGCAGCGATTGCAGCGCGGCGCGGGAATTGGGCACCTCGCCGCCGTAATCCTCGACCAGAATACGGCTCAGCTTGATGACATTCTTGGCCTTCTGCCGGAACAGACCAATGGTCTTGATATGTTCGATCAGACCCTCTTCACCCAGATCCAGCATCTTTTGCGGCGTGTCGGCGACCTTGAACAGCGCGCGCGTGGCCTTGTTCACCCCAACATCGGTGGCCTGCGCCGACAGCGCCACGGCGACGACCAGAGTGTAGACATTCACATGCTCCAGCTCGCCCTTGGGTTCGGGGTCTGCGTCCTGAAAACGCGTAAAGATCTCGCGGATGGTATGATAATCAAGCTGCTTGGCCATGGCGGACGGTATGCATGTATTCCGACGCAGGGCAAGCGGTTTGAGGGCGTAATAAGAGCAGGCATAATCCCGCTTAAATCGCACCAAAAGGGAAGAACTCACATAAGGCGATACAACTTTTTGGTATCCTTCAGGGGCGCATGACTAAGTATTTCCAGCGCTTGATTGGCCGATTTTCCGGCATCCATTGATTTTGAAAGGTATTATTATGTCTAGCCCAGAGCTTGCCCAGAAAATGCAGTCCCGATACCGGTCCGTGGAACTTGCCCATCAGGGTGACGAGGATCTAGGTCCGCTGAAACTTTTGCCCGGCGTCTGGAAGAATGGCGACCGGACCAGAGGCCGCGGATGGAATATGATCGCGCTGCCCTTTGCGACCGAACCCGACAGTCGGCTGAACTATCGCCTGCTGGTCAACCAGTATGAGGAGACGCTGCAATTCACCACCGTCGACAAGGCGGTTCCAAACCGGGGCATTCAGTTCCCGAACCCCGCCTCGGGCGATCCGACGCAGGAAATGGACCAGTTCGTGGTCACACTGGATTATCAGCAATCCATCGCGCAACTGGCGGCAGAAGACCGGCCCGACAGCGGCAAGGCCGGACCTGCGGATCTGGCCATCCATCACGAACCCGGCCTGTTCCTGCATATGACCGATTTCACCACCGCTGATCTGGATGTAGCGCGTCTGGGCACGGTCCCGCATGGCGATTCCCTGTTGGGTCTGGGCACTGCCGACACCTTTACCGGCCCGCCGACAATTCCGGCGGTTGACGGGCTGCCGGAAGGTGCGACCAAAGACTTGGACAGCGGCTATCTTGCCCCGTATCGCCACTATCACGACAACCCGTTCAAGGGGACAGTGCCCGACCCGGGGTTCCCCGGATTTGATCCGGTGCACCCGCATTTGCTGTTGCAGGGCGGAATGCCGGGCAATGTGGTGCGCACGACCGTGCTGCCGTTCAATACCCAGCTAGAGGATGCGGGGATCGTCAACATTCCGTTCATCGTCAAACAGGCAAATGCGGCGGTCATGGACTCGATCTTCTGGATTCTTGAGCTTGATGAACCCGGTGTCGGGGATGAGCCGAAACTGATGATGATGTATCTTCAGAATGTGGGGCTGGATTTCTTCCCGCGTTTTGACGATCTGCCCGGCCTGATCCGCTGGCCGCATGTCAGCATCAACGTGATGGAAAAGGTCGCGCCCCCTGAAGAGGCCGAGCCTTACACCCTCATGCCCGCCGTCTGATCGGGCAGATAGCGCAAGAAACGGGTCGCACTTGGGCTTGGATCGGCTAGATTTGATCCTGCAAAGGAGTGCGACCCATGAACGTCCAGACCCCCGAGACCGGATATCATTACAACGTCATGCGCCGGGCGATCGAGTTGATTGATCAGGGCGGCGAGGCCCTGAGCCTTGAGGAACTGGCCCGCCGGATGGATATGAGCCCGGCACATTTCCAGCGCCTGTTCTCGCGCTGGACCGGGGTGTCGCCGAAACGCTATCAGCAATATCTGACGCTGGGCCACGCCAAGGCCCTGCTGCGTGAACGGTTCACGACGCTGGAGACCGCCCATAACGTGGGTCTGTCGGGCAGCGGGCGTCTGCACGATCTGTTCCTGAAATGGGAATCCATGAGCCCCGGCGACTATGCCCGCAAGGGTGCCGGTCTGGTGATCTATTGGGGCTGGTTCGAAAGCCCCTTTGGCCCGGCGCTGGTGATGGGCACCGACAAGGGCATCTGCGGCATGGCCTTCGGGGCCGAAACCGGCGCGAATGAGGCGATGGAGGATATGCTGTCGCGCTGGCCGCAAGCGGATTTTGTCGAAGACCCGATGCGTCTGCGCCCCTGGGTGCTCAGCGCCTTTGGCTCTGTCAGCGACCGGTTGGAGCCGACGCCACTGTACCTGATCGGCTCACCCCTGCAGATCAAAGTGTGGGAGGCGCTGATGCACATCCCCTCGGGTCAGGTCACAACCTATTCCGAGATCGCCCAGCGGGTGGGCTCACCACAGGCGGTGCGCGCGGTGGGCACGGCGGTCGGGCGCAACCCGGTTAGCTGGCTGATCCCGTGCCACCGTGCCCTGCGCAAATCGGGAGGTCTGGGCGGTTATCACTGGGGCCTGCCGGTCAAGCGCGCCATGTTGGCCTATGAGGCCGCGCAGGCGGATGCCTGAAAACAAAGCGAGGCACCCTTGGGTGCCTCACAATTGGATAACACCGACTGTCTATTCTGCGGCCCAGCCGCCGACGGCTTTGACCTCCAGAAAATCCTCTAGCCCCCAGATACCGCCTTCGCGCCCGTTGCCGGATTGTTTCATGCCGCCAAACGGTGATCCGGCGCTGCGGGACTGGCCGTTCATTTCGACCATGCCGGACCGCAAGGCGCGGGCCATGCGGTTGGCGCGGTCGCCGTCCTGCGTCTGGACATAGTTGGTCAGCCCATAGGGGGTGTCATTGGCGATCTCGATGGCCTCTTCTTCGGTGTCGAAGGGGATCATGGTCAGGACCGGGCCAAAGATTTCCTCACGCGCGATGGTCATCTGGTTGTTGGCGTCGGCAAAGATCGTGGGGCGCACATAGTAACCCTTGTTCAGCCCCTCGGGCCGTCCGGTGCCACCCGCAACCAGCCGCGCGCCTTCGTCGATGCCTTTCTGGATCAGGTCCTGAATCTTGGTCCATTGCAGTTCATTCACCACCGGACCGATATGGCGCCCTTCCTCCAGGGCGCCGCCGACCGAGACCTTGCCCGCCACCTCGGCCGCCGTCTCGACCGCTTGATCGTAGATCGGGCGCTGCACCAGCATGCGGCTGGGGGCGTTGCAGCTTTGGCCGGTGTTGTTCATCATATGCAGCACGCCGCGCTTGACCGCCTTTTCATCCGCATCGGCAAAGACCACATTCGCGCCCTTGCCGCCCAGCTCCAGATGCACCTTTTTCAGCGTATCGGCAGCGGTTTTGGAAATCGCCGTGCCCGCGCGGGTCGAGCCGGTAAAGCTGACCATGTCCACATCGGGGTGGCCGGCCAGTTGCGTGCCCACGCCCGCACCATCCCCGTTCACCAGATTGAACACACCGGCGGGAAAGCCTGCCTCATCCATCATCTCGGCAAAGATCATCGCGTTCAGCGGGCTTTGTTCGGACGGCTTCAGCACCATGGTGCATCCGGCAATCGCCGCCGCACCGGCCTTGAGCGTGATCTGGTTCATCGGCCAGTTCCAGGGCGTGATCAGGGCGGCGACGCCAACGGCCTCGTAGATGATGCGGTCATTGGGGGCGTGATCGCCCAGCGGGCGGTCGAACTGGAACGCTTTCGCGGCGCGGACAAAGTTCTTGAGGTGCCAGATCCCGGCCCCGACCTGCTGGGTGCGCGACATATCGATAGGCGCGCCCATTTCCAGCGACATGGCCTGGGCCAGATCCTCGCCCCGTGTCTCGTAGACATCGATCAGCTTTTCGACCAGCGCGATGCGGTCCGCTGCCGGGGTGGCCATCCAACCGGGCAGCGCCGCCTTGGCTGCCGCTACCGCCGCGTCTGTATCCGCCTGCGACCCCAGCGAGATCACCGCGCAGGGGTCCTCGGTCGAGGGGTCGATGACGGTGAAGTCCTGCGCCATGGCCGGGTCGACCCACTGGCCGTTGATGTAGAATTGGCGTTTTTCGATCATGGCAGATCCTCCTGATTTCGGAAAACATTCGACCGAACGGTCGGTTTTGCGGGTACTTTGTCATTCCCGACCCATCAGGGCAAGAGGCGGATCGGACCGGAGAAAGCCTTACGACATCATTGTGAATGGTTTACCCTAATCAGAAAGAGGCTAGGTTTGCGGCAACCGACTCGGATCTTACACAGTAAAGGAGATTGCTTATGGGTTTGCGCATCAATGACACGGTCCCGAATTTCACCGCTGAAACGGATCAGGGCCCTATCCAGTTCCATGACTGGATCGGGGACAGCTGGGCCATCCTGTTCTCGCACCCCAAGGATTTCACTCCGGTCTGCACCACCGAGTTTTCGGCCGTTGCGCAGTTGAACGATGAATGGGCGGCGCGCAATACCAAGGTTCTGGGCGTATCGGTCGATGGCGTCGAAGACCATAAGAAGTGGAAGAAAGACATCGAAGCCTATGGCAATGCCAGCCCGGGCTTCCCGATCATTGCCGATGACGGTCTGGCCGTATCCAAGGCGTTCGACATGCTGCCCGCCGAGGCATATCTGCCCGATGGCCGGACGCCTGCTGACAGCGCCACCGTGCGTTCGGTCTTTATCATCGGGCCGGACAAGCAGTTGAAACTGTCGATGACTTACCCGATGACGGTGGGCCGGAACTTTGCCGAAATCCTGCGGGCGCTGGACGGGTTGCAGATGTCGGCCAAGGGTGTTGCTACGCCCGCGAACTGGGTGCCGGGTGAGGATGTGATCATCCCGCCTGCGGTGTCCAACGAGGACGCCAAAGAGAAGTTCGGCGAGTTCGAGACAATCTTCCCCTATCTGCGCAAGACCAAGGCTCCGTCCTGACGACGGGTCGGCAAGGGGGGCTGTCTGCCCCCCATCGCGCCGATTTGGCGCGATTCCCCCCGAGGATATTTGGGGCCAGATGAAGCAGGGGCGTCGGATGGGTTAGTGCATGCCCTCGCGGTTGGGGGCGCGAGGACATGCCGAGGGGTGGCGAAACCGGAGAAAAACACCACCCCTGTGGGGCTTAGAAGCTGTAGCGCAGGCCGAAGTTCAGGCTGAACGTGTCCAGATCATCCTCGACCGTTCCGGTGGATGCACCGGCTGCGTTCAGACGTTCGGATGAGACATTGAAGGCGCGCGAATAGCGGGCGTCGACCGTGAAGGCGGTGGTCGTGTTGATGTCATAGGCGACACCAGCGATCAGCTGGGCCGCGAAGTTGGTATCGCTGTCATCCAGTGCCACGCCGGGGCCATAGACGAAGTCGATATCCGAATAGGTCGCACCCAGGCCAAACCCGGCATATGGGGTCAGCGTGCCGCCGGTGCCTTTGAAATCAAACAGCACGTTGGCGAAAAGCGAAGTCTGGCTGATATCGCCCGAGACATTGCCTTCGGGCGCCGGGCCATTGCCGCTGAAATTCACGCCATCGACGTCATTGTCGCGATAGGACAGTTCCAGCTCGATCCGCGTGCCGATGGCGTCGCTGGACCATTGCGGGATTTCCTTGCCCACGGCCACACCCAGGCCATAGCCGTCGTCGAAATCCGTGGCGACGGTCTGGTTTGCGCCACCGATGCTGCCCGAGAAGTCGCTGTCCTGCAACTGACTGTAGCCGACGAAGCCCTGAATATAGGCGCCATCGGTCAGGCTTTGCGCGGCCACTGCCGAAGCGCCAAGGGTCAGGGCTGTGGTGGTGAGAATGAAGCGGGTAACCATAATTATGTCCTTTGTTCCGCAGGTTTTAATACACCGGATGTGGGTAGGCGCGGAACAAAGAGAAGATGCCCGAAGGTCACGTTGGATCACGGTTGGGTTGAGGGGCGTGAAGGGGATGTGCGTGTGTTGGTGGCAAGGCTGGTTTTCAGAAAATGCCGTGTTTTCTGAACCTCGTACAGCCGGTTAACCCCCCTGCTTGACACGATAGGATGCGCAGCCAGCGTCGCCGCGCGCAAACCGCTTTGACAAAAAAGGCCCCGGCGATGAACCGGGGCCTTTTGAATTCAGAAGATAGGGCAGATTACTCTGCGCTTTCCTCTTTCTTTTCTTTCTTCTCGGGAACGATCTCTTCGCCGGTTTCCTGATCGACGACTTTCATCGACAGGCGGACCTTGCCGCGATCGTCAAAGCCCAGCAGCTTGACCTTTACTTCCTGACCTTCTTTCAGAACATCCGACGGATGGTTCAGGCGACGGTTTTCGATCTGGGACACGTGGACCAGACCGTCGCGCTTGCCAAAGAAGTTCACGAAGGCACCGAAATCGACGATCTTGACCACTTTACCGGTGTAGATCTGACCTTCTTCCGGCTCGGCCACGATCGAGTGGATCATGTCATATGCCTTCTGGATCGATTCACCATCGGGCGAGGCGATCTTGATCACGCCGTCGTCGTTGATGTCGACCTTGGCACCCGAAACCTCGACGATCTCGCGGATGACCTTACCGCCCGAGCCGATCACTTCGCGGATCTTGTCGGTGGGGATGTTCATGGTCTCGATGCGCGGGGCGTGGACCGAGAATTCGTTGGTCTCGGACAGGGCTTTGCCCATCTCGCCCAGAATGTGCATCCGGCCGTCCTTGGCTTGCGCCAGGGCTTTTTCCATGATCTCGGGCGTGATGCCTGCGACCTTGATGTCCATCTGCAGCGAGGTGATGCCGTTTTCGGTACCTGCGACCTTGAAATCCATGTCGCCCAGGTGGTCTTCGTCACCCAGAATGTCTGACAGGATGGCATAGTTGCCGTCATCTTCCAGGATCAGACCCATGGCCACACCGGCAACCGGTGCTTTCAGCGGAACGCCCGCATCCATCATCGACAGCGAACCGCCGCAGACCGACGCCATTGAGGAGGAGCCGTTGGATTCAGTGATCTCCGACACGATGCGGATCGTGTAGGGGAAGTCGGTCGCCGCAGGCAAAACCGCCTGCAGGGCGCGCCATGCCAGCTTGCCGTGGCCGATCTCACGACGGCCCGGGCCACCGACGCGGCCAACTTCACCCACCGAATACGGAGGGAAGTTGTAGTGCAGCAGGAAGTTCGATTTGAAGTTGCCATGCAGCGCGTCGATGAACTGCTCATCATCGCCGGTGCCCAACGTGGTCACGGCCAGTGCCTGTGTTTCACCACGGGTGAACAGGGCAGAACCGTGGGTCCGGGGCAGCATCGAGGTTTCGGCTTCGATCCCACGGATGTCGGTGGTCGAACGCCCGTCGATGCGCTTGCCGCCTTTGACGACGTCACCGCGCAGAATGCCGGCTTCCAGCTTTTTCATTGCCGAGCCGAGGTTCGCGTCTTCCAGTTGTTCCTCGGTCAGCGCTTCTTTGATCGCATCACGGGCAGCGGCAACAGCGGCGGTGCGCTCTTGCTTATCGGTGATCGAGAAGGCGGCGCGCATCTGCTCTTCACCGGCTGCGGCAACAGCGGCGTAGAGATCCGAGTAATCGGGGGCGGCGAATTCAAACGGCTCTTTCGCGGTTTCTTCGGCCAGATCGATGATCAGGTCCAGAACCGGCTGGATCTGCTCATGCGCAAAGTTCACGGCGCCCAGCATTTCAGCCTCGGACAGCTCGTAGGCTTCGGATTCGACCATCATCACGGCGTTCTTGGTCCCGGCGACAACCAGGTCCAGACGCTGTTCGGGGTTCAGGCGCAGGTCCTGCATGTCATCCACGGTCGGGTTCAGGACGTATTCGCCATCCACGAAACCAACACGGGCACCGGCGATCGGGCCCATGAACGGCGCGCCGGAAATGGTCAGGGCAGCCGAGGCGGCAATCATCGCAACGATGTCGGGGTCGTTGACCAGATCGTGGCTCAGCACGGTGCACATCACCAGAACTTCGTTCTTGAAACCGTCAACGAACAGCGGGCGGATCGGGCGGTCGATCAGACGCGCGGTCAGCGTCTCTTTCTCGGTCGGGCGCGCCTCGCGCTTGAAGAAGCCACCCGGAACCTTACCGGCGGCATAGTATTTCTCTTGGTAATGCACGGTCAGCGGGAAAAAGTCCTGACCGGGCTTTTGTTGCTTGGCAAAGGTCACGTTGGCCATGACGCTGGTTTCGCCCAGCGTGGCAATCACGGTGCCGTCGGCCTGACGGGCAACCTTGCCGGTTTCCAGTGTCAGCGTCTCTTCGCCCCACTGAATCGATTTCTTAGTTACATCAAACATATGCGTATCCTAGATGGGAGCACTCCCGCCCCTGCGGGTCTCCCGTTTTGCATGGCGGCCCCATTGCCGCCGACCCCATTTTAGCTTTCGTCTGAGTGCCAGGGTCAGGGCACAACGTCTCAGATGCAGGGCGCATACATGAGATCGCGCCCAAAGGAAAGGGTGCAGATCAACAGGGGCCTGTGCGCATGTGGGTCAGGTCGAAAGCCGCCGATTGATGTTATGGCCGCGCCGTCGCGCCGCGCGAAAGCCAACTGTTGCTGGCGCGGATCAGACGGGTTTCAATCGCCAGATAATACATGTGTGAGAGTATTAGGTTGAAAACCAGCAGCAGGCCGACCAGGGCCAGGAAGGCCGGAAAGCTTAGATCAGCAAAAGGCGGTATGAAAAAGACTATGACCGGGATCAGTACCGCGTGGATCAGGTAAAGCGCATAAGAGGAATCCCCCAGCGGGCTGAGAGCTTGGAACAAGGCCCTTGCCTGTCTGTTCCGTTCCAGAATGACAGCACCGGCCACCAGAAATACGCTGGGTGCCCCCCACAGAAGAACGGCCGAATGGCGATCGTACCCGATGGCAAGGCTGAACCCGAAACCCAGCAAAGCAGCCACAACAAGAACAGCACCATGCCACACCCTAAAGGGCAGGGGTCGGGTGGCCGCCCAGCCCAGAAATGCACCGGCGGAAAATTCCAGCAGCAGGCCATTTGTCATCAGGCTTGGTAGACCGAAGGCGCTGCTCTCGGCGGGTTGCCAGAAGAGTCCCAAGGCGATGCTGAGGGTGAACAGCAGGCCCAAAAAGATGACCCTTTGAAACAACGGGATGCGCAGCGCGATCAGCAGGGCGAAGACGGAATAGAAATAGACCTCATATGCCAGCGTCCATCCCACATCTATCAGGGCGCTGGCCCCCTTTGGCAGCAACAGGATCGTGCCAAGCCATAGTTCGGGCTGTGTCGGCAGCGGACGGTTGATCAGCAGGGCCAGCGGAATGCTGGCAAAGGCCACCAGCCAATATGACGGATAGATGCGCGAAAACCGTTTGCGCAGAAAAGAAGTCCAGTCGCCCGCGCAGTCCTGATTGGTCCACATCATGATGAAGCCGCTGACGACGAAAAAGATATGCACCCCGGCCGCGCCCAGCCCGGCGGAATAGGTCATTGCTGGAAATGATACTTCAAACCCCTGATGCAGCCAGATCACGCAGTGGTAATAGGTAACGCCCGCAGCCGCGATCGCCCGCAGCGCTTGAATGGAATGAAGCACTGGCCGCCCCCTTGATGTTCCAGGCATCAGCGTATGGGCTCATCCGGAATTGCGTCAAGCACCATGGGGGTGGCTCTGATACGACCGATTGGCAAAAGGCAAAAAAAACGCCCGCCAGAACAGCGGACGTTTGCACCAAGTGACTGCGGCCAAGTATCCTGGCCGATCACGTGAGAGTAATTTAGCGGCGAATGCCCAGGCGTTTGATCAGGTCCTGGTAACGCGCTTCTTCCTTGCCCTTCAGGTAGTCCAGCAGCTTACGGCGCTGGGCGACCATTTTCAGCAGACCGCGACGACCGTGGTTGTCTTTCTTGTGGGTCTTGAAGTGCTCGGTCAGGGTGGTGATGCGCGAGGTCAGGATGGCAACCTGGACTTCGGGCGAACCGGTGTCGCCGTCCTTGGTTGCGAATTCTTTCATGACGCGTGCTTTTTCAGCGGCAGTAATCGACATCGGGGTCTCCTTTAAAAGGTTAGAGTGAATGGCGCAGGCCGGGATGTCGTCCAGCGCAGGCCCATGGAGAAAACCGCACCGATTCCGATGCGGATGCGCGCGTATAGGCGCTTTCGCGGTAAATGGCAAAGGGATTCTGGTGGGTCAGCCGGTGGCCGCGAACTGCGCCAGATGGTCCTCGGTCACCAATTGGATGTCCTGCACCGTCAACCCCTCGACCCGATATAGCTGTGCCACGTCCTGACCGTTGATCAGCACCCGGGTCAGGTCCTGATTTTCGGCGTCGGTTTCGATGCTGACCTGTGCGTCCTCCTGCGCCTCCCACGGGATCAGCAGTTTGTCCTGCCCGACCTGAAAATCCATGATTGTAGCGCTGGGTTGATCCTCGGACGGGCTCAGGATGAACTCATCTGCCCCGGCCCCACCGGTCAGGATGTCGGGGCCTTCGGCAAACAAGGTGTCATCCCCGGCGCCGCCATTCAGGAAGTCGGTTGTGGCTGCGTCATCGTCATCGGCACCATAGAGGATATCAGCGCCATCGCCGCCAAACAGGGCATCTTCTCCGGCCCCGCCGGCCAGTTGATCCGCGCCGTCGCCGCCTTGCAGGGCATCGTCGCCCTCACCGCCCAGCAGTAGATCGTCATCCTGCCCGCCATAGAGGTCGTCATCACCCTGCCCGCCGATCAGCAGGTCTGCGCCATGGTGACCGTATAGCGCATCATCTCCGCCATCGCCCTCCAGCAGATCATCCCCGCCGTCGCCATGCAGCATGTCGTTCCCGGCGCCGCCCGAGATCTCATCCATGCCTTCCCCGCCATACAGCACGTCATGGCCACCGCCGCCATCGATCAGGTCATCGCCGCCATAACCGTTGACCTGATCATTGCCGTCCTGCCCGGTCAGGACGTCATCACCATCTTGACCGGCGATGACCAGATGGCCTTCGTGGTCTGAAATGATCTCACCCGTCCCCGGCTCTTCGATATCGATCTGAGTGGGGGTGTCGATATTCTCACCCTCGTCCAGCAGGTTGCCTTCGGTGATCTCATCGCTTTCGGAATCGTCGATATGGTCGTCCTCTTCCGGCGTATCGGGTGCGAACATATCGCCCATTGCATAGGCCGCGCCGCCGAGGGCGGCCAATCCAAACAATCCGACCAGAAACATGGGAGACCTCCGACAGCATATTGCCCCGAGTGTGAAATATCCCATGTGTTCAGGTGGTTGGTCAAAGCAAAGCTGAGGTCGTGGTTAACCGTTTATCACCACGGTTCAGGCTGTTGGGTATAGGCGATGTAAAGCGGGTGCTTGGGGTGGCCGTCCTTGGTCAGCCCCAGATGGAACAGCGGTTGCCCGGTGCCGCGCAGCAGGGTTTCAACCGCCGGGCCGCGCTCCAGATGTGCGCCGTGGGTGCCCCAGGCGGCGATGACCTGATCGGCCCATTGCACCCCGTCCAGAATGGCCGCGTCATTTTCGGGCCCCACCGGATCGGCAGCGGCGCGCATCTTGCGGGGGTCGGTGTCGCGCCAGGCAAAGATGTTGGTCACCTGAAATGCCCCGAACCCCAGCGCCCGCGCACGGCGTTCGCAGCGCTCGACCGTCGGATCGTTCTGCACCTCGGTCGCGGTCGAGGGGTTGAGCATCACGAACAGAGCCTTGCGCCCGTTCGCGTCCCAGATGCGGGTCAGGCTATAGCGATACTTCTCGCAATCGGAATAGACGGCGGTCGAGGGCGCGTCGCCCTTGGTATGGGAACGGGTGATCATGGGCCGGGTGTGGCTGGATTCGGCTTGTTTTACAAGGGTAGATGCCCGCCGTGCCTTCTTGTGTTAACCTTCCGGCATTTGATTGGTTTTTCCGGGGGTTTAATGATGAATTTCGAAACGCTTGATCCAGCAGATTGGGAAGAGACACGAAGGCTGGCGCATGCCATGCTGGACATGGCGCTGGATCATACCCGGGATGTGCGGGATCGGCCGATCTGGCAGGACATGACATCTGACATTCGCAACAGCTTTGACACGCCCGCGCCGCAGCAGGGGATGCCTCTGGCTGACCTGATGGACGATGTGGGCACCCGTGTGATGGATTATCCGATGGGCAATATCCACCCCCGGTTCTGGGGCTGGTATATGGGGGCCAGCAACTTCACCGGAGCCATGGCGGATTTTCTGGCCGCAGTTCAAGGGTCAAACCTGGGCGGCGGCAATCATGCGGCAGCCCTGATCGACCGGCAGGTGGTCGATTGGCTGCGTGAGATGATTGGCCTGCCCGATGGGGCCAGTGGCACGCTTGTCAGCGGCGGCAGTGTGGCGAACATGATCGGTCTGACCGTCGCGCGAAATGCGCAATCGGGGATCGACATGCGGCAGCTTGGGGTGGCGGCGATGGAGCGTCCGATGCGCTATTACGGCTCGGACCAGATGCACAGCTGCCATCAGAAGTCGCTTGAGACGCTTGGTCTTGGTGATCAGGCGCTGCGCCGGGTTCCGACCCGGGATGACCTGACCATGGATATCGACGCACTGCGCGAGATGGTCGCGCAGGACC
Organism: Ruegeria sp.; assembly: GCF_028066395.1. Lineage (GTDB taxonomy): Bacteria > Pseudomonadota > Alphaproteobacteria > Rhodobacterales > Rhodobacteraceae > Ruegeria. The sequence goes on along the minus strand of NZ_JALCBM010000045.1, from coordinate 132 downwards.
GTGATGCGGGGCGGAACCCGGCCTGCGTTATCGCAACGGCGGGCACGGTGAACACCGGGGCAATCGACGACCTTACGGCAATCGCCGATTTCTGCGCGGCAGAGGGGCTGTGGTTCCATGTCGATGGTTGCA
>NZ_JALCBM010000044.1:3275-39923 GCF_028066395.1 Ruegeria sp. | reverse complement strand
GAACTCCGCCGAAGCGGTGGCTGGATTAACACCGCTTCGGCCCATGTGTTGCGAATACTTTGCCGATCTTCGTATCGTGGCTGACCTCATCGCTGTAAAGCTTAGCCTCTTCGGCAACGGTCTCGCGCAGGATCGGCGCAAGCGCCGTTTTTTCAGCGCGTCCCCTACGATGCTCTTGGCCCGGCCTGTATCGCGACCAGTGAAGTTCTCATAACCTTCGACGGTGACGCCCTCAGGCGACATATTCGCTACCCACAGTTAGGGATTGCCGCTTGACCATTGGGGTCAGCAAATCATGGATCAATTCGGGTTGAGACGGCGATCCCGTCTTGACGTAGATATTGCGACGATGCGTGCGGGGCGTCGAAATTGAAATCGACAGCTCGGACAACAAGGCGCTGTTGTTCAACTCGCGCGCCAGCAACAGGCACGTGCGGGGTTACATGCAACGCTTATTGGGCAGCGAAGCTTTACACAACTGAAAGATGGGCCGAATTGTGTTTTCTAATTTGTTGTTATCAATCTCGACGCGACCGTCTCGCGAAAACAGGCGCAAACTATCTTCTATTCGACATGCCAACGCATGCCTAAATCCGAAAGACGCCTTTGAACTCGCCCAGGGTAGTCAGTTACAATGGCATCCACGCGCAGGTCGATCATCCTGGCAATATCTTCATGCTCATTGACCGTCCATACGGCAACACACAAGCCCAACTCTTTTGCGCGCGCCATGTTTTCTGCTGTCAAATCCGCATAGTATGGGCACCAAAGTAAACCGCCGGCTCGCTTAACCATCGATGGGATTTCATCGGGACGACCCCGAAAGTCAGGGCTAACGGATTTCGAGGAATCCTCGCCAACTTCGTCTGCGTTTTCCGGAAGCTGGGTAAGGTAGGATGAAGGCATATCGGGGGCCTGCCGCTGACATTCCTCTAACAGGTTCCAGTCAAAACTATGCAGTACCGCGCGCGATGACAGGCCTTTGGCGCGAACCTCCTGAAGAATTCGCCCGACGAGGTTCTCTCGATAGACCGCATCATGAGCCATATCAGGATCCGACTTCAGTTCCAGCATCAGATAGGCGTCGCCGTATTTTGGATCAGCCACCAAATCCAGCAGGTCCTTCAACCTTGGGACACGCACACCGTCCAGTTGGGCCTGATCAGGGAAGCGTTGACCATAAGCGGAATGCCCATCCAACCGGCCGATATCAAATTGCCTGATCTGCTCGAAGGTCAGTGAGGAAACCTTTGGCTCTTCTCCGCTCAGGAACCGGCCATCTGCGTCCCGAAAGCTTGGGGCGTGCAGCCGATGGTTGTGGGTAATGACCGGTATGTCATCGGCGGTCAGGACAACATCAAACTCAAGCAGCGGAACGCCGATGGAGAGCGAAAAGTCAAAACCAAGCATGCTGTTTTCAGGCAGCACACCCCGTGCCCCCCGATGGCCCACTACCCGGATCAGGTTTTCACCGCCACGAAAGGCTTCAACCTGTGGAAACGCCATTAGCCTTCCAGCCTTTCACCGGTCGAGTGGTCAAACAAATGCATGTGCTCTGAGGCGACTGAAAACCGCATATTCGGATGCTGACCTTCGATTGGGTGAACGCCGGGAAGGCTTATGGTGATCGCTCTGCCCGAGCCCACAAGCTGGCCATGCAGCAATGTGTTTGCACCCAGCGGTTCCGCCATCTGAATCTCAGCTTCCAGGGGACCATTGTCATCCAGCAAAAGATGCTCTGGCCGCATCCCCAGCTTCAACGCGGTATCAGGGCCCGCAGACGCGCCAACCTCAATGTCGCCGACCTTGATCACCCCTTTCTCACGTTGGGCATCAAACACATTCATTGCGGGGCTGCCGATGAACTGAGCCGCAAACAGCGTTTTGGGGGTTTCATAGACTTCAAGCGGAGTGCCAATTTGTTCAGCGATGCCACCGTTCATCACTATCATCCTGTCCGCCATCGTCATGGCCTCGACCTGATCGTGGGTCACATACAGTGCGGTGATCCCCAGTTTTTCCTGCAACTCGCGAATTTCCAGACGCATCTGGACCCGAAGCTTGGCATCGAGGTTCGACAGCGGCTCATCAAACAGGAAGACGGCCGGTTCGCGAACAATAGCCCGCCCCATCGCAACCCTCTGACGCTGACCACCTGATAGTTGTCTGGGCTTGCGATCCAGCAGAGGTTCAAGCTGCAACAGCTTTGCCGCTTCGACGACCTTTTGCTCGATCTGGGCCTTGGGCAAACCGGCGATCTTCAGGCCATACCCCATGTTCTGCCGCACTGACATATGCGGGTACAGCGCATAGTTCTGGAACACCATCGCGATGTCCCGGTCCATCGGCTCTTTGTCGTTGGCGCGTTCCTCACCGATCCGGATTTCGCCCGACGTCACGGTTTCAAGGCCAGCCACCATCCGCAGCAACGTGGATTTCCCGCATCCCGAAGGTCCAACGATCACGATGAACTCACCATCCGCAATGTTGATGTCGATGCCATGGATGACGTCCGTCGGGCCAAAACTCTTTTTGACGTTCTCTAAGGTTACTGTTGCCATTTCCTACTTCTCGCTATCGACAAGGCCGCGGACAAAGAGCTTTTGCATCGACACCACCACAATGACCGGCGGGATCATGGCCAGAATGGATGTCGCCATGATCGTCGGCCAATGGGCAAAATCATCGCCGGACGGGAACATTTGCTTGATGCCCATCACGATGGTGTTCATTTCCGGATCGGTGGTGATCAGCAGCGGCCAGAGGTATTGGTTCCAGCCATAGATGAACAGGATCACGAACAGTGCGGCGATGTTGGTTCGGCTCATCGGCACCACAATGTCGATGAAAAACCGCATGGGCCGCGCGCCATCCACGCGGGCGGCCTCGGCCAGTTCATCCGGGATCGTCAGAAAGAACTGGCGGAACAGGAAGGTGGCCGTGGCTGACGCAATCAGGGGGAAGATCAGCCCGTAATAGCTGTTGAGCATGCCGAACCCGGCCACGACCTCGAATGTCGGCACGATGCGTACCTCGACCGGCAGCATGAGGGTCAAGAAGATCAGCCAGAAAAACGTCGTCCGCCCGGGAAAGCGGAAATAGACAATCGCAAAGGCCGACAGCAGAGAGATGACGATCTTGCCCACGGCAATGCCGATGGCCATCACCAGACTGTTGAACAGCATCGTCGCAACGGGCACGTTGATGCCGGAAAACAACGCCGCTTTATAGTTCACCCAGAACTGATCGCCTGGCATCACCGGCATGGGCGGCGAAACGATATCTGCCTGTGTGACGGTCGAAGCGACAAAGGCCAGCCAGATCGGGAAAAAGATGATCAGAACGCCCAGGATCATGAAGGCGTGCGTCAGCCAAATCCCGGCGCCACGTTTCTCGACCATTCCGTGTTGTTGGGCTGCCATCAGTAATGCACCCTCTTTTCCACGTATTTGAACTGGATGACGGTCAGCAGGCCGACCACGATCAGCAGGATGACCGATTGCGCCGAGGATGAACCAAGGTCCTGCCCGACAAACCCGTCCGAGAAGACCTTGTAGACCAGAATTGTGGTTGCCTGTTGCGGCCCTCCGCCGGTGATCGTGTGGATCACGCCGAAGGTTTCGAAGAAGGCGTAGACCACATTCACCACCAGCAGGAAGAACGCTGTCGGAGACAGCAAGGGCAGCACGATGGTGAAGAACCGGCGCCAGAAGCGTGCGCCGTCAATCGCGGCAGCCTCGATCACCGACCGTGGCACCGACTGCAATGCCGCGAAGAAAAACAGGAAGTTATAGCTGATGCGCCCCCAGGCCGAGGCGACAACAACCAGCCCCATGGCCTCGGTCCCGTTCAAAACATGGTTCCAGTCATAGCCAAGCTGGCCGAGGTACCACGACACGACGCCAACGCGGGTGTTGAACATGAACAGCCACAGCACGCCCGCAACAGCCGGGGCAACGGCGTAGGGCCAGATCAGTAACGTCCGATAAACACCCGATCCTTTGATCAGCCGGTCTGCAATGACCGCAAGGAACAGGGCCGGGATCATTGAACAAAGTGTCACGAGCGTTGAAAACACCGCCGTTGTCACGAAAGAAGCGCGGTAGAACTTGTCGCTTAGCAGGAATTCAAAGTTACCCAGCCCCACGAATTGGGACGACAACCCAAAGGGGTCGGGTATGAACAGAGATTGCCAAACGGCCTGACCGGCGGGGTAGAAGAAGAAAACGGCGGAAATGATGACCTGCGGGGCGATCAGCACCAATGGCAAAAGCCAGCCGCGAAAGGTGACGCGTTTTTCCATCCTGATAGCCCACCGAAGAAAGAAAATGCGGGCCCCGAAAGGGCCCGCACCGAATTACGACTTATTGATTGGCGGATTCGAACCGGCGCAGCAGCGCGTCACCGCGCTCTTTCGCGCTGTCCATCGCTTCCTGAGCGGTCTTCTCACCGGACCAGACGGCCTCAAGCTCTTCATCGATGATGCCGCGAATTTGGTCAAACGATCCCAGACGCAGACCCTTGGAATTTGCAGTCGGCTCTTTGGCTGTCATCTGGATCACGGCGATATCGGTGCCGGGGTTTTCTTCATAGAATCCGGCATTGCGTGTCTCGACACCCGCTTCGGCTGTGATCGGCAGGTAGCCGGTATTCTGATGCCAATCCGCCTGAACGCCCGAAGACGACAGGAAGCTCAGAAACTCGCCAACACCCTTGTACGCTTCGGGGTCGTGACCTTCCATCACCCAAAGGGATGCGCCCCCGATAATGGTGTTCTGCGGCTCGCTGATGACGCCCGCCCAATACGGCAGCGCACGCACATCGAAATCAAACTCGGCTTCCGCCTTGATACCAGCGTATCCCGCCGAGCTTTCGGTAAACAGCGCGCATTCACCGGCCCGGAAATTCGCGCCACCTTCGTTTCTGCGACCAGTGTAGATGAACTTGCCACCCTTGGCCCAGTCACCCATCGCCGTCAGGTGTGCAACCTGTGTCGGCCCGTTCAGCATCAGTTCGGTGTCCAGACCGGCAAAACCGTTATCCTTCGAGGCAAATGGCACGTCGTGGTAGGCCGACAGATTCTCAAGATGAATCCAGCTTTGCCATGCGGTGACCAGCGGGCAGTCTTCGCCCCCGGCCTTCAGCTGGTCCAGGACTTCGCCCACATTCTCCCATGTGGAAAGATCGGTGTCGGGGTCGACGCCTGCCGCTTCGAACGCGTCACGATTGACCCACAGAACCGGCGTGGATGAGTTGAACGGCAGAGACAGCATGTCCCCATCCGTGGTCGTATAATAGCCTTTTACCGCCCCGATATAAGCATCGGGATCAAAGGACGCGCCGCTTTCGGCCATCACTTCGTAAACCGGTTTGATCGCACCTTCTGCCGACATCATCGTCGCGGTGCCCACTTCGAACACCATCAGGATGTGTGGCTGTTCACCGGCCCGGAACGCGGCAATCCCCGCATTCAGGGTTTCCGAATAGTTGCCCTTGTGGCTTTCGACCACGACGAATTCGTCCTGGCTGGCGTTAAACTCTTCGACCTGAGCTTTCACAAGCTCGCCCAGTCGACCGGTGAAGGCATGCCAGAACTGAACTTCGGTTTGCGCCATTGCCGCCACCGGGGACAAGGCAGTTGTTACGGCGAGAGCGCCTAGCAGATTCTTATTCATGATTCCTCCCATGCATCAGGTTTGATGCTTCGTTGAATACCGACGGCTACGCGTAAACGGCACACATGACGATTTCACGACGTTAGCGTTACAAAAATATAATTCAAGCTCTATCTGGTGGATAAAAAAATAACACAATGTTATGGAATGGGCAGCAAACCAGGATCAGCAATGAGTCAAATTCTTAGAGTCCGGCAAATGGAAGCCCTTATGGCCGTAACCACCAACGGCTCGGTCACAGCCGCCGCGAACGATCTGGGGGTCAGCCAGCCCGCTGTCAGCAGGTTGCTTTCGGATCTTGAAAAATCACTTGGGTTTCAGCTTTTTGACCGCCGCGAGGGCCGATTGGTGCCCACGCAGGAGGTTCGTTACCTGTTGCCCAGCGTCGAACGTGTTCTTGAACTGATGCGGCAAATCTCTGATGTCAGTCAGGACATCACAAAGCGCAAAGCGGGGCATATCCGTGTTGCCTGTTTGCCCGGATTTGCCACCAGCCATCTACCTGATGTTGTCGCCAGATTTCTGAAAGATCGACCGGGTGTCACGCTGACGATTGAACCGGACAGACCCGAACGCATCCTCGAATGGATGATCGGAGAACAATATGACTTCGGAATCACCGACAGCTTCAACGGTCATCCTGCTGTTGAAAGCAGGAATATCGACGTCCGCACGGTTTGCGTGTTTCCTGCTGGCCATGATTTGGAACGCCTTTCCGAAGTAACACCGGCGGATATCGCAGATGCCAAAATTATTCACACAAGACGCGACAGCGATTTCTTCGGACGTCTTTCAAAAGCGTTTCAAAACGCCAAAGTCGAACTGAATTCACACATCGAAGTCAGACAGTTCACCGCGGCTTGTGAATTGGCGGTGAAGGGTGTCGGGGTTTCTGTGGTCAGCGAGTTGGACGCCATCCAATACACAGCGCGGGGTCTGAGCTATCGGCCGTTCAAGCCATTCTTGTCACACACACTCTCGCTTGTACGCCCGATTTTGAAGCAGCCGTCACTGGTGACGCTGGAATTCATCGAACAGTTTCAGGAAAGCCTGCGGCCATTCCAGGCTGAGTGAGCCCGTCAATGACCACAAGCGGGTTTTGTTGCAAAGCCACGCAACCGCAGGCGCACCTCACCGATCAGCACCTGGTAGTGATTGTTTAACGTCAGCACCGATGAGGTGGTTTAGGTCGACTTTCTGATCCTGAAAGACCACCCGTCCAGCAGTATATCCGAGAGGTCGGGAAATACGGTCGGCACGGTAAAAACCGCCTCAAAAATCTATCAAAAGCTGGATGTAACATCAGAGCGCGAAGTGTTCCTGATGCACATCCGACTCTCGGATCAATGAAATGACAAACCGATCACCGCTGGATACTCCGCTCTTCCTTTGATTTTAGTCTCCGCTGTCATACGCATCGAACACCATGAAGTATTTCTTCATCGGCTCATCCTGTTTCCAGTACCCGTTGAAACCGGCGGGCATGAAGAAGCTTTCTCCGGCTTCAAACCGCTCTTCATTGCCATCTTCTTCAATGATGATGCAGGACCCTTCAATCACGTACATGAATTCGTCCTTGGGGTAGTTTTCCAGACGCTCGGTATAGGCCGTGGCCTCCCAGATACCGACGCGGATCTGGCCTGGCATCTTGCGGTCGCCCACGTAAAACCGGTGGCGGCGATCCTGCCCACCCGGCACGGTGACGTTTTCATGGGCAATCGGCTCCCACGGGGTAAAGCCGGTTTGCGGGTCGCCGTCGGGGGACAAGCGGATGACGCGAATGAGGTCTGACATTTAGGGTTCCTTTGATTTGGCCTGATCTGACGTGACCGGGACATTGGGGGATAGGCTCGGCTGCTGAGGGCTGAGCCCTACCGAAAGCGTGGAGTTGGGCTGAAAGAACAAGACAAGCCGGTTTTGCGCCTGTTCCCTTCCAGCCTCTTGGCGGAGGCGTTCTTCGTTCGGGGTAATGCCAAAGAACGTGCGATAGGATTTGATGAACCATGACGGCGTGGCATAGCCGCAGGTGTATCCGATTTCGGCGATCTGAAACCGGGTGTTCAGCACCAGCGATTGCGCCTTGTTAAGCCGCATCGCGGTGTAGAACTGGCCCGGGGTGGTATCAAATTCTGTGGCAAAAGCGCGGTTCATCTGACGTTCGGAAAAATGCGCCTGCTTGGCGATTTGCCCCAGCGCAAGCGGCGCTGCGATATGGGCCGACATGATCTCGATTGCGCGGGACAGTTTGGCATTTCGCGCTGCAACCAGATCCCGCCCCTCGTTGAGAAAGAAACATTGGCGCACACCTCTTGCCAATTGCGCGTCAAATAGCTGGGCCAGAAAACTCAGCGCCATATCCAGCACCGCCATCCCGCCCGAACAGGTGAAGATCCGGCCGCTTTGCTCAAAATCGGTGCCGTTGAATTCGGCCTTGGGAAACAGGGCGCGGACGCTGTCCAACTCCTCCCAATGGATGGTTGCGGCGCGCCCATCCAGAAGTCCGGCCCCGGCCAGAAGGCGGGGAGCCGTGTCAAGCGCCAACAGCCAGGAACCCTGACGATGGGCAGCGCGCAGCCAGGCAAAGAACGCGGGCGAGGCGGCTTCATCGGGAAAGTAGGACGCGTTCAGCACCACCACATCCGCCGGGGTTTCCGTATCTGAAAACCGGCTGTGGGATTGCAGGGTGAACCCGTTGCTGGCTTTGGGTGCCCCGCTTTGGATGCCCCGTATCCGCCAGTCGATGGCCGGTCGGCGCAGGGTCAGGTTGGCAAAGCGGAAGGCTTCGAGGATCAGCATCGTGGTGAGCATAGAAAACCCGTCCGCCAGAACGACGTCGATAACGATCTTCTTGCGGTCGAGGTTTTCCATACATTCGCCTGTTGGACAATCCATCGGTTTCAGAGCCTTTGCAGGACCCATGCCCCCTGAACGCCAGTCCCCGTTGTGTCACTGGACGCTGACGACAAGCTCTGACGGGCCACTGTCCGAATTGATTGGCCAGCCATCCACGGGCAGGTCGAACGGGCAGGCCGACACGACACAAATCACATCCATCAGGGCCTTGAGCGTTACAAAACTCCCTGGTGCCACGGTATTGGGGGGCGAGACGAACGACCCGTCTTCCAATACGGCCGTATTGGTGAAGAAATTCACCGGCTGGGGCACGACGTCAATCTGATAGCCGATCCGCCGCATCGCCAGATGCAGGTTCTCACTACAGCTTGGGTGGTGGCCTTCATGGCCGAAGAATTCGTACCGAAACTGGTCACAAGCCGCGATCATCATATCATGCGTACCCTCGGCCCCGTCTTTTTCAAATTCAAGCATTGGCCGGCGGAACCTGGACAAGAGCTGATCGCCCTGACGAGGTTTGACGTTGAACGTGGTGACCCAGGTGTGGTTGGCCGAAAGCCATTCGCCAACATTCTCGGCATTAAACGCGAAAAAATCCGCGGCCTGAGAGCCCTTTGGCGTTTCAATGGTTATGGATTGCCCCGCGTTCAATCGAAAGGCGCGGCCCTGTTTGGCCGGAACGGTTACTTTTTCCATAGGCTTCATGTGCTTCCTGTTGCAGTTCCAGAACACTTGATTCGTGTCCCACAACTCTGGTGGATCGCCGTTCGCGCGAACAAGAAAAAACTCTGCGCCTTGAGACGCAGACCGTTTTGCGCACAGGGTGCCGGGGGCGAATTTTTTAGCTGAGATTTAAACATCTGATCACCTGCCAAACCGTTGCATGGAAAATGGCGTCAGATCGTATTTGCTCTGCCCGTTCACGATCAGGTCGCGCAATATGCGCCCGACGACGGGGCCAATGCCAAAACCGTTTCCACTCAGACCGGCGGCGATGAACAGGCCCGGCAGGTTGTGCGCCTGATCGATCACCGGTAGCTCGTCGGGCATATAGTCGATCTGCCCGGCCCAGGCGCGTTCATAGCGCAACTCACCCGCTGCCGGGTAATCCTGCTGGAACAGCTTGCGCGCCCTTTCCAGCCCACGCCAGTCGGGGCGCGGGTCCAGCGTGCGATGGGTGGTGAAATCTGCGTAGTCGCCCATCAGGTTCTGCACCATGGTGCGCCCAAGGTTCAGCCGCAGGTTCCGCCAATTCTTGACCGCCAGCGGCAGGAATTTGAACCCGTAGAACAGGCTGTCGATCATCAGGTCGTGAAAGCCATCTTCGCTGACCGCGATGTTCACCCGCCCATCCGGCAACTGGCGATAGGCGGTCCGACCCCAAACCACCATCTGCCGCATCTCAATCGGGACCGGCGCGGTGCGTGCGACCGAGCCTCTGATCCACAAGGATGGATGCGACACACCCAGCGGTTTCAGCAGCAGCCGCGTCCAGGCCCCCGAGGCGAGGATCACGGTCTCGGCCTCGTACAGCCCCTTTTCGGTCCAGACGCCGGACACCTGACCGCCCGAGGCTTCGACCGAGGTCACAGCGGTGAAATCATGTATCTCGGCCCCCAGACGCGCGGCACCCCGGGCAAAGGCGGGGGCGGCTTTTTCCGGCTCGGCGCAGCCGTCATCGGGGTTGTAGAGCGCCGCCTTCATACCGTCGCCGTTGAAATGGGGCAGCAGCGCCTCGGTCTCAGCCCGGGTCAACAGCCGTGAACCATAGCCCAGTTCGCGCGCCTGATCGACCACGGCCTCCATCCGCCCGACATCGGCGTCGCTATAGCCCACCCGCATCTGACCGTTCTGCCGCCAGTCGATATCCTCGCCCAGCTCGGCCTCGATCCCGCGCCAGATATCCAGACAGTCCAGCATCATCGGCACCTGAGACGGATCGCGCCCCTGCACCCGCACCGCGCCCCAGTTGCGGCTGGACTGTTCACCCGCGATCCGGCCCTTTTCGAACAGCGCGACACGCTTGCCCGCCTTGGCCAGATAATAGGCCGCCGTTGCGCCGACAATGCCACCGCCCACGATGATGGTGTCGAATTTGGCTGTCATTCGGCGGCCTTTGTGCGGGCATGCGGATAGTGCGCGGCGGCGAAGTCTTCGCTGATGAATCCATCGCGAACAGATCGGGCGACGTCCTCAGCCGTGCGTTCCCCGGGATCGCCAAACCCCGCCCCACCGGGTGAGATCAGACGGGCCGCTTCCCCCTTTTTCATGATCCGGTCGACGATAAACATGTCGATCTCTTCCACCGTGCCATCGGCCAGATGGTATTCCAGACTGGCGCGGCCGCCCTCGCCGCCGCCGAAAATCCCCGGCGCGGGGCTGCGTTTGCCATCTGCTTTGGTCGAAACCGAGACGCCATCGACCAGCGAGCCGATATCGCGAATGATCGCCGCCCCGCCCTGCGTGCGCCCCGGGCCAGCGGTGTCCTGTGCCAACCCGTATTCGCGCACGATCAGCGGGAACTCGATCTCCAGCGGTTCGGCGGGCGTGTTCGAGGTGTTGGTGATGCCGACCTGAGTGCCATGCATCCCGTCCTTGTAGAGCGTCGCACCTACACCGCCCGCGACCGCCTCGACATAGACAAAGGGCTCGCCGTTGCGGCGTTTGCCGTAAAATGCCATGCCGGTGTTGATGTCCGCTGACGGAGCCACCGCACGGTCCTGCGGCAGGGCTTCGGCAAAGGCCAGCGTGATCGCGCGCACCACGCGCTGCGCCGAATATTCGCGGTTGCCGATGGCGGCGGGGAATTCCGGGTTCACCAGCGTGCCTTTGGGCAGGTCTATGCGCACCGGCTGGAACATGCCGTAATTGGCGGGGATCGACGGGTCCACCATCATGTTGATGCCGCAGAACACTGCCGCCAGCACCGGGTAATAACCCATGTTGATCGCGCCTTTGGCCTGCGCCCCGGTGCCGGTGAAATCCAGCGACACGTCGCCATCCTTGATCCGCACGGTCAGGCGGATCGGGATTCGGTCGCCCGGCACGCCTTCGTCATCGGTCCAAACCTCGGATGTGTATTCCCCATCCGGCAGCTCGCGCAGGCGCTGGCGCATGCGGCGTTCGGTATAGGTCAGCAGATCGGTCATCGATCGCTGCACCCGGTCCAGCCCATGTTCCGCAGACAGTTTGCGCAAGGAATTCGCGCCCTGTTCGTTCGCGGCGATCTGAACCTTCAGGTCCAGAATCCGCTCCATCGGGTCGCGGGTGTTTTCCGCGATCATGTACAGCAGATCCTCGTCCAGCTGCCCCTCGCGCAGGATGCGCATATGGGGGATGCGGATGCCCTCGGCAAAGACCGATGTGAGGATATGATCGGTCGAGCCGGGAATGACACCGCCCACATCGGAATGATGCCCGATATTGCCGATGAAGTATTCGAGGCTTCCGTCGATGAAGACCGGCGTGATGATCGAGATGTCGTTGTTATGCGACCCGCCCGCCAGATAGACATCGTTGCAGATGAACACATCGCCCTCGCGAATGCTGTCCAATCCGCGCTTTTCGATCAGCGTCTCGACCCCGCCCATGACACCCGACAGCAGCATCGGGATATAAAGCGCCTGACAGATCAGCCGCCCTTCCTTGTCGAAGATCGCGACCGAGGCGTCCTTGCGTTCCTTGATATTGGTCGAAAACGAGGACCGGATCAGCGTGTTCATCACCTCGTCGGTGATCGACAGCAGGCGGTTGTTGAACACTTCCATGTCGATTGCGTTGATATCACTCATGGCTCAGCCCTCGTTCCGGGTCAGGATGATGTTGCGCCAGCGGTCGACCGTGCCGTGCCAGCCCGCCGGAATGACCGTGGTCGAGGTCAGTTCCTCGATCACCGCCGGGCCGGGGATATCCGCGCCCACCGGCAGTTTTGAGCGGTGAAAGATCGTAGCCTCGCACCAGCCGCCATTGTCTTCGCCCATGTGAACGGGGCGGCTGTCCAGATACGCATCCTCGACCGCGCTTTCGATGGCGGGCGGTTCCTCCAGCGGTTTGGCGATCTTGCCGATGGCCTCGATGCGCACATTCACGATCTCGATCTCGCGATCTTCGACGTGATAGCCGTAGACCTCGTCATTGACGCGGTAGAAGGACTGGATGAAATCCTCTTTGCCGATCATTTCGCCTTCGACGCGGACCTCGAAGTTCTGGCCCAGATAGCGCGCCTCGATCACACGGACGGTGCGCTGGAATTCGGGGGGCACGCCCTCTTCATCCAGCCACGCGCGGGCTTGTGCGGTCAGCAGACCGGCATCCTCAAGGATCGCTTCCCAGCTTGCATCCTCCAGCACCATGACATGCGATTTCACGAACCCGCGCGAGATATCGCTGAGCAGCACGCCCCGGGCGCACATGGTGCCGGGGGCTTCGGGGATCAGCACATTGGGGATGCCGACCTCATCGGCGACAAAGGCGGCATGCAGGGGGCCAGCGCCGCCAAAGGCCACCAGCGCGAATTCACTCAGATCACAGCCCCGCTCGACCGAGATCGACCGGATGGCCCGCGCCATATTGGCCACCGCGATGCGGATGATGCCGTCGGCGGTTTCGTCCGCGCTGGCGTTGATCCGGTCGGCGATCTCACCGATCACCCGTTTTGCGCCTGCCTGATCGACGGGCATGGTGCCGTCCAGCAGGGCCACCGGGTTCAGGCGACCCATATGCAGGTTGGCATCGGTGATCGTCGGTTCCGTCCCGCCGCGCATATAGCCCACCGGGCCGGGCACCGCGCCCGCCGAATGCGGCCCGGCCTTCAGCGCGCCCGCATCGTCGACCCACGCGACCGAGCCGCCGCCCGCGCCGATCACATGCACATCCACCATCGGGCAGCGCACGGGATAGCCCGCCACATCGCGCAGCGGCGTATAGGCCCCGCGCCCGTTCAGGATCAGCGACACATCGGTCGAGGTGCCGCCGACGTCAAAGGTCACCGCATTCGGAAACCCTGCCGCTGTCGAGACCTGAGCGGCACCGACAACACCCGCCGCCGGGCCGGACAGGCAGGTGCGCACCGGATAGGTCTTGGCGGTCTCCATCGACATCAATCCGCCATTGGAATGGACCGTATTGGGCAACGCCTTGATGCCCAGATCGCACGACCGTTGCACCAGACGATCCAGATAGCCCGCCATCTTCGGGGTTAGATAGGCGTTCATCGTGGTGGTCGAGAACCTCTCGAACTCACGGAATTCCGGCTGCACGTCGCTGGACAAAGACAGCGGAATGCCCGGCAGTTCCTCGGCCAGAATTTCTCCGGCGCGCTTTTCGTGGGCATCAAAGCGATAGGCATGCACGAAACAGACCGCCACCGCCGCCACGCCAGCAGCACGAAACTGCGCGGCCGCGGCGCGCACGGCATCCTCATCCAGTGGCTCAAGCTCTTCCCCATCTGCGGTAAAGCGGCCTCCGACCTCCAGTCGCAGCCAGCGGTCGACCAGTGGCGCGGGGCGATGGATCGAGTAATCATACAAGTGCGGACGCTGCTGACGAGCGATCTCAAGCACATCACGAAACCCGCGCGTGGTCAGCAACCCGGTTGGCGTTCCCTTGCGCTCGATGATCATATTGGTGGCCACGGTGGTGCCATGGCCGAAATTGCGGATCGCTTTTGGGTCAAACCCGGCCTCGATCACCTCTTTCAGCCCGTTCTCGATCGCCTCGGACGGATCATGCGGGGTCGAAGGCGTCTTGAAATGATGCGCCACACCGGAGGTTTCATCGATCAGCGAGAAATCCGTGAACGTCCCACCAACATCCACGCCAATGCGCAACGAATTTTCCATTTGCCCACCCGATTGGTGTTTTCAGTTAATGGATAAATTAGCAGTGAAGTACGACAATGAATGCAAGTTAGTGGCCTAAATATACAATTATTCTGTCAGACTTTGAATGCAGCCCCGATATTTGCCTGCAATAAAATCGAAGTTCAGATCGACCTTTGACGACGACAACCATCCGCGATCAATGCGGTGAATTCACACTTTGTCCGGATAGTGTTGAAAAAAACAGCGGTTGAGCTTTCGAAGGTTGAAGCCGACAGCCGCTGAACATCGTGAAGAGAGAACGGTCATGATTGACGCAATATATCTGAAAGCCCATCGCGTGGCGTCCAGCTTGGGCGTCAAAAAGGGGCACGCGGTCGCCTGATTGGCAAAACCAAAGGCGGCATGAATACTAAGTTGCACGCCATCTGTGACAGCAAAGGGCGGCCCTAGAACCTTTTTGGTAACGCCGGCCAGGTCATCGATCACACCGATATTGGACTCGCCGCGTTACAGGTATCGGTCGTACCAACGGTAATCGCTGACGTCAGGCAGGCTTTTCAACGATATCAGCCGACGGTGCCAGTACGGTATCAACCGCACCAGTCGTTCACTGAAAGACACTGGCCGGTCGTTTCGGCCTTTTAAGGAGGGTAAGAAAGCTCCTGTAACCGCCTTAGGTGAGCCACAATGCTGAAAGGCGGACGTGAGTGTCTATGGGTCCAATGTCGCTCACGCCCGCCCGCTTTACTTCGCCAGGCTATTGATGCGTCCGTGTCTTTTGCGGGTCGTAGATCGGGCTGCCAACCACTGTTGCGGTGGTTTGAAGAGTCTCGCTTTTAAGCTGCAGGACCGTTCCGGCGGCGATCCCGGGACGGACATGTGCCAGCGCCAGCGATTTGCCCATCCGGTGAGAATAGCAGGGGCTGTTGATCACCCCGATCTCTTCACCCGCCAGCAGCAAGGTCTCTCCGCCCTCCACCATGTCTGAATGATCAATGTCGAGACAGACATTGGAAATCTTCTCGCCGCCTTTCGCCGCCATCACCGCCTCTTTGCCGCGGAAGTCGCCCTTCGTGGCGCTGATCGTGAAACCCAGGCCGACCTCCCAGGGGGTGTGCGCCTCGGTCATGTCGTAACCGTAAAACAGCAGCCCGGCTTCAATCCGCACCTTGTCCAGCGCGGTGAATGAGCAAGGCATGACACCGGCCTCTGACAGCTTGTCCCAGATATCGGCAATCACCGCGGCGCTGGCAAATATCTCATAACCGCGTTCGCCCGAATAGCCGGTGCGCGAGATCCGGCAGGAGTGGCCAAACAGGACGGCAGGAGCGTGTTCAAAATAGCCCAATTGGGCGAGATCAATGTCGCAATGGGCGTTCAGGATATCCAGCGCCGCCGGGCCTTGGACCGAGACGTCGTGCAGGTCGTCGGTGAACTCCAGCCTGACGTCACGGCCCTCGGCCGAGGCTTGCAGCAGCGCCATGGTATCGCCAGAGCCATGCACGATCATCCATTCATCACCTCCGTTGTTCGACACAATGGCGTCGTCGGCAATGCCGCCCGCCTCGGTCAAGACGCAGAGGTAGGAGGCTTTGCCCGGCGCCAGTTTGGACAGGTCGCGTGTGGTAAGGTGATCCAGCACGGCCTGCGCGTCCTTGCCGCGGACAAACACCTTCTTCAGCGGCGACATGTCGAACATGCCGGCACGCTCGCGTACTGCGTCGTGCTCGTCGTTCGGGTCGGTGCTGTAGGTCCAGGCGGTGCCCATGCCGTTCCAGTCTTCCAGCCCCGAGCCGAGGGCAATGTGACGGGAGGCAAGCGCCGAGGTGCGGCTCAGTTCTTCGGTCATTGTCGAGATGTCCTTTCTCAGTACCATTCGTCTGGCATGGCGGCTTTGTGTTCCGCCACAAAGTCATTCAGGGCAGTGCGGGTGCTGCTGTTCATTTCCGGTGGCTGATAGTCCAACAGCATCTGCCGCCATCGGGCCGCGGCACGCTGATCTGCTGTCTGGCGACCGTTTTCATCCCAGGTTTCAAAGGGGCCCGCTTCGGGGACCTGCGGTTCGAAATTGGCGGTGGTGTAGTGGCGCAGGGTGTGACCGGTAGAGAGGAAGTTTTCACCCGGACCGGCCTCGGCATAGGCATCACGGCCAAAGGCCTCGTCATCCGTGTCAAACCCCTGCAGCATCTTCAGCATCGCGCCGCAATGGTCGAGGTCCATCACGAACTTCTCATAGGACATCACCAGCCCGCCTTCGAGCCAGCCCGCCGCGTGCCAGACCTGATGACCGCCGGACAGGAGCGTTGCCCACATCGCACCAGCACTGTCCTGCATCGCCTGGCCGTCGGCGGCGTTGGAGGCAGTGACCTGACCGCCGCCAGACCGCACCGGCACCCCCAGCCTGCGGCCCAACTGGCTGAGCGCCATGGTGGTCAGGTTTGCCTCGGGCGAGCCAAAGGTCAGCGCGCCGGTGCGCAGGTTCATCGAGGAATGAAAGCTGCCAAAGACAACCGGGCAGCCCGGGCGCACCAACTGGCTGAGTGCGATGCCCACCATCGCCTCGGCCAGTGTCTGGGCGGCGACGGCTGCTGGTGAGAGTGGTCCCATGGCACCGGCAAAGATGGCAGGCGAGATGCAGACGCATTGGTTGGCCGCTGCATAAATGCGCAAGGAGGCGGACATCACCTCGTCATAGATCAGCGGTGAATTGACGTTGATATTGGCCTGCATCACAGCGTTTTGGTCCAGAAACTCGGCGCCGAAGGCCAATCGGGCCATTGAAATACTGTCCTGTGCGCCCTGCACCGAAGCCACACCGCCCATGAAGGGTTTGTCCGACAAAGTGAGATGGGCCAGCATCATGTCCAGATGCCGCTTGTTCACCGGCACATCGGTCGGTTCAACCACGGTGCCGCCGGTATGGTGCAGCGCGGGTGACATATGCGAAAGCTTCACGAAATTTTCGAAATCTTCCAGCGTGGCATAGCGGCGGCCTTGCTCCAGATCGGTGACAAAGGGCGAGCCGTAGCCGGGCATCAGCACCAGATTGTCGCCACCCAAGGTCAGCGTGCGGGCGGGATCACGGCCATGCAGCTGGAATTCGGCAGGAGCGGTTTCGCACAGCTGGCGCACATGGCCCGGCTCGAAGCGGACCCGGACGCCGTCAATGTGCGCTCCTGCAGCGGCAAACAGCGCAAGTGCCGTGTCATCTCCGCGGAATTCAACGCCGATATGCTCCAGAATCCAGTCCGCCTGAGCTTCGATGCGCCGCAATGCGGGCTCATCCAGAAGATCGTAGGCGGGGATATGACGGCGCCTGTACACCGGGGCCACCTGAGGTGCGTTGTGCCGGGTCAGCCGCCCCCGGCGCGACTTGCCGCGCTGGGTGATATGGGTCTTGGCGTTCATATTTCCCAACGCTGCAACTCCCGAGATTTGTTTCGTGATCCATATTTTCAGAATCTGGCGCGCCAACAATCGATATTATTTGCCCATAGTGTTCAGAGAATTTATACGCTCTGCATCATGCCCGTAGAATTCCGCCATCACGACAGCCTGCGCCTGTTTGCCGAGATCGCCCGTTACCGCAGCTTTTCAGATGCGGCCGGGGCGCTGAACATGACCAAGGGTGCGGTCAGCTATCAGGTGAAAACGCTGGAGGCGGATCTGGGGTTTGCACTGTTTCAGCGCAACGCCCGCGGGGTAGAGATGACGCCGGGCGGGCTCAAGCTGCTGGCTGCCTGCCAAGATCATTATGAAGAGATCGAGGCCGAGATCCTGGCCCTCAAGGGGCTCTCTGCCAAGACCTTGACGGTGGGTATCTCCACCTATTTCGCCGCCCGTTGGCTGTCGCCGCGGTTGACGTCCTTCATGCAGGAGCATCCGGATATCCAACTGCGGCTGCAACCGATGATCCGGCTGTTCGATCTTGAAGCGCAAGGCGTTGATATCGCAATCCGTTGGGGAAATGGGCAATGGGCGGATGGCGACGTCACGCCGTTCCTGCCGTGCCCGGCTTTTCCCGCAGGCGACGCCGCAGCACTGGAAACGGTAGAGCGGCTCGGCTGGGAACAAGCGGTTTCGACCTTTACGCTGTTGCGTGATCATGATGACAGCGATGCCTGGACAGACTGGCTGAATGCCGCAGGGCTGCCGCACCGGACGCGGCGGGACACGCTGATCATCCCGGACCCCAATGTGCGTGTTCAGGCGGTTGTTGATGGTCAGGGGATCGCCCTGATGGACACGCTGATCGAACGGGAACTGGAAGAGGAGAAGCTGTTCCGCCTGTCACCGCATATGCTGCAGGACTACGGCTACTTTCTGGTCCGCCCGCGCAAAGCTGCGTCCCAAGACTGCGCCGCTGCGTTTTCAAGATGGTTGCAATCCCAATAGGCGGACAAATCTTGCTGAATTGCTTCTTTGAGCTTCTGCGCGAACATGCGAGCTGAGGACGTGACAGACATCCTCGAACTGGCCTTGTAGGCCGACCAGGTCCATGTCGCCCACAGACCAAGACTGCTCGGTGACAACGGCTCAGGTTATGTCACAGGCGACAGACACGATATGGCAGCACTCCAGAATGTGGCGCGCGCGTGCACGGGTGCGTGGAGTGATTGCTGGGTTCGCGTCTTCTTTCTGGTTCAATCATGATGCTCATGCCGCCACTCCGCTGATTTGATGACGCTTTGGTCAACCAGCAGAAACCGATATTCGCCCTGCGACCCGTTCTGTTCCTGCCTTGGGGCTACGGGCGTTTATCCCGTGCAAGAGCGGTTTGAGCCTCGCTCTGATTGTCCCACTTCCGGTCTCGAACGGTGTCGCACACATCATCCCTAATCGGTCCTCAGGCAGGCCAACAGGGCGGCATTCCCCCAACCCGCTTCTCCACGAATTCTCTTTCTATCTTGCGACATCGCGATGTCGCGGGAAGGTTATACATGCGCAACTCCCTACGATAGCCGTTGGGTATGCTACGCGCTTTGAACGAAAACTGGGCTTTGTTTCTGGGCATGCTCATGTTGATGGTCGCCAACGGCCTCTTGGCGACCTTGTTGACAATTCGGGGGGCGAGCCTTGGGTTCAGCGACTTTACGATTTCGATCATGCAGGCCAGCTATCCGCTCGGCGCGCTTGCGGGTACGGCACTCGCCCCGCGATTGGTCGAAAACGTCGGTCATATCAGGGCGTTTTCGGCACTTGCTTCACTGGTCTCAATCGCTGCGATTGTTCACCTTCTAACCAGCGACTCTGTCAGTTGGAGCGTAATGCGGTTTCTCGGAGGGTTTTGCTATCCGGGCCTCTATGTGATTACCGAAAGCTGGCTTAACGCAAAGTCCGACAACAGCATACGTGCACAGGTCTTGTCGCTCTATTTCATCATTCAGCTTGCCGGGCCCGCATTGGGAACGGCCCTTGTCGGGTTTCCCGACCCGACCGGAAATTTGTTATTCGGTGTCGTCTCAATACTGATCTCACTTTCGATCGTGCCGCTTCTCTTATCGGGTAACAAAGCACCGGATTACACCGCACCGGAACGAATGCCTGTGACCCGGCTGTACAAAGTCTCGCCCGTTGCAGTGATCGGCATCGTCATCGTCAGTGTCGGAGTTTCCGCCTCCTACATCACGCTGCCCCTTTATGCCTTGCAGCAGGGATTCACGGCGGCGCAGGCTTCGGGTGCTCTGGTTGCGGCACTGATTGCCGGTGCCATCGTTCAATATCCGGTTGGCTGGATTTCAGATCATACCGACAGACGCTATGTGATCATCGGTCTGGGGATTGTGGCTGCGCTGGCCAGTCTGTGGATGGCCATCGACACGTCGCCGTCAAACATTGTGATCGGCTTTGTTCTGGTCGCCATCGGACTTTACCCGGCCTATTCCATCCTGACCGCCCATGCGAATGACCAACTGAAACTGTCTCAGATCGTGCCTGCCAGCGGCACCATGGTGTTGTTGCTGAATGTGGGCCTGCTGATCGGCACGATATTGGGGCCGAACTCGATCACGCTGCTTGGGGGCAGGGGGTTACAGTTTCTTCTGGCAGCTATCGGTGTATCCGTTGCGGTGGTCGCACTCATTCGGCGCTATCAGGTCGAGGCCCCTACGGAGACCGGCGAAGTGCAGGTTGTGGGTGTTATCGGCACCGGCCAGCCCGGCGTTCTGCAAGCCGAAAGCTGGGTGCAAGAGGAAGATGCAAACCAACAGGAAGGGGCACCCTAAGCCGCCAAAGCGTTCAGGGGCACGGATGGCCAGTAACTCATTCAATAGCGAGGTACGGATGAAAAAGGTTAGCTTCACCCAGATGAAAGACGGCAGCAAAGAGGAATATGAGTTCCTGACGGAGCAGGCTGTGGACGATGCCCGCCACACCGCCGGACGGCTGGTCAAGGCATTGGTCGAGCTTGACGACGAGATGGCGGGCTATCAGATCACGCGACTGGGGCATTCGGTGCAATCCGCCACGCGGGCCTGGCGCGACGGGGCCGATATTGATTGGGTCGTCTCGGCGTTGTTACATGACATCGGAGATATCTTTGCGCCCTACAATCACGACGAATATGCCGCTACGATCCTGCGCCCGTTCGTGCGGGAACAATGCGCCTGGGTGGTTCAGACCCATGGCGATTTCCAGATGCTCTATTACGGGCACCATCTGGACGGGTTCGATCAGCACAAGCGCGAGCGCCATCGCGGCCATCCCTATTTCGATGACAATGCGGAATTCTGCGAGCGATGGGATCAGGCCAGTTTTGATCCCGATTATGAAGACCTGCCGCTAGAGTTCTTTGCCCCCATGGTCGAAGAGGTTTTCGCCCGCACGCCCTATGCTGCTGATGTCGTGCGCATAGGCGAACGTGAACCCCTTGTCGTGCCAGAGGTCGCCAAAGAACGCGCCACCGCCTGATGGCGGATTCTGAGGAGGATAAAATGACCCAACCAGATGAGAACCTGCGCGCCCTCGCCGCCGACTATTATATCAGCCCCGAGGTTTTTGCCGAAGAGCGTGAGAAGCTGTTTTTCAAGTGCTGGCAATATGCCTGTCACATCAGCGAACTGGCAGAGCCCGGCGATTATGTCGCTACCAGTATTCAAGGACAGAACGTGTTTGTTGTGCGCGATCAGGATCATGAGATCCGCGCCTATTACAACATCTGCCCCCACCGCGGCCACAAACTGGTTGAGGGGTCCGGGCAAACCCGCGCCATCGTCTGCCCCTATCACCATTGGAGCTTTTCTCTAGACGGCTCACTGCGGCACATGCGCAAACGGGAGACCAGCGCGGTGCCCGCGCAGAAAGAAGTTTGCCTGAAGGTGGTACGCGTGGATCGCCTGCTGGATTTCATCTTTATCAATCTCGACCCCGACGCCCTGCCAATTGCCGAGTTCTGGCCGGGTATCGAGGCGCAGGTGCGCGAGAAATGCCCCAAGGTAGGCAGCTATGTCCTGGGCGAAACCGCCGCCGCCATTCACGAGGTCGACGTGGCCGCCAACTGGAAGATCCAGATCGACAACTATCTGGAATGCCAGCATTGCCGCCACGGGCACATCTCGTTCTCGGACATGCTGGACATCAACAACCAAACTTACGAGCTGACCAAGAACGCGGCCTATAACTTCATTCCCGGCAACAGGAAGGCGGACAATCTGGCCTACCCATTGGATCTGGAGCATGACGAAACCGATCTGCATTTCTGGTTCCTGTTCCCCAATATCGGCATCTCGCAATTTGCCGGTCCGGGCAATCTGACCCTGTTCCAATGGAACCCGATCGGCACCGATCGCGGCTTGCGGTGGAGCATCAATCTGGAACCCCCCGAACCCACCGACCCGGGTATGCGCGCGCGTCAGGAAAAGCGGGCGATCTGGGGGCGGGATGTGTTGCAGCCCGAGGATATCTCGTTCCTGTTGTCGGTACAGGAAGGCATGAGCCAGCGGTGCTTTGATCAGGGCTGGTACATCGTTGACTGGGAAAACATCGAATTTTCCGAGGCCATGATGCGTCATTTCCACAATACATATCTGGAGCATATGGGCCGCACATCCCCGGCAGCCGCGCAGGCTGCGGAATGAGCGGGTCAACGTTCGGGTTCTGGATTTCAGGCAGTATCTGGCCGGGCCACTGGTCGGAATGATGCTAGCCGATATGGGCGCGGATGTGCTGCGCATCGACCGAACCGGGCTGTAGGACCGGCGCGTCGGTGCGGTATTCCAGCCCGCCATAGTCGGTCGGATGCACGGCGGCCAATTGTTCGGGGATCATGACTGCGTTTCCTGCTCAGCCTCGGCCCTGAACTGTCGACGGAGCGTACGGATGCGCGAATGCAGGTCGTCGCGGTCGGAATAGATCCCCTCGATGAACCGTGTGCCGCCCTTGGCGTCATACCCGGCCCGTCCATGCAGGGCGCGGCGGTTGTCGAATGCCAACAGATCGCCCGGCTCATAGCGGAACACCATCTCGTAGCGCGGGTCCTGGGCCCGGGCGCAAAAGGCACGATAGGCGTTGTAAGCGCGGGCCTGAACCTCCAATGGCGCTTTCAGGGGTGCCCGCAGGAAGGTGTTATAGCGCACGCCGGTGATGTTGCCCTTGGCATCCGTTTCCACCACGGGCCCGCTGGCGCGGTAGTCCGAACGTCGGGCGCGGTTGCTGTATTCCCAGACATCCGTCACCAGAGAATGGAAATGCTCTGGTTCTTCTGCGCGCATGTCTTCGGCGATCTGGTAGGCATCGACATAAATCCCTTCTCCGCCGGTCGTGGTGTTGTCGCGGGTATAGAGGAACTGCAGCCCATGCGGGGTCTCACGGGTCGGCATGTCGATATGTTGCAGCAGCTTGTCCGGCGTGAACGCCTGACTGTCCGGGTCATCCTTGATCTCCAGCACATATTGGCGGCCAAAGTTGCTTTCGCGGACCGGGCCGATGCGGGAGACAATCTCTTCCAGCAGTCCGTCCTGCTGCGGCAGTCCGCGCAGGCGAGCAACCCCGTAGTCGCGCAAAGCTTCCAGCCATTGCAGGAAGACACGCGGGTTTTCCAGCGCTTCGGGGCCATCGAACGTCATCGGTTCTGTCAGATCCTCACCGCGCCACAAGATGGGCGGCATCGGTTCCTCTTCCCCAAACCAGGCGATGCCGCGCAGCCAGCCGGGGTGATAGGCGCTGACGGTTTCATCGGAGAACCGCACCTCAACCGCACCATTTTCCAGAATGTTCGCCCCTGAAATCGCGGCATCTGCTGCGATCCCGTTGGGTGAAACACACATCTCACGCGCCTTTGGGTGAATTGTCGACGCATCAGGGCTGTTTTCGCGCAGCATTAGCACGTGATGCTGGCTGGTCTGGCCATCAGACCACGTCACCTCAAGTGCCTCGCCTGAGTGGCGCAAACGCTCTGCATGGTGATCAATCGGCCAGACATCAAAGTCCGGCGTCCAGGGCAGCTCTGTCATGTTGTCTCCTCCACTGACAGAGGATGTTAGAGACAGGCGTGCGCAGATGCTTGGCCTAAATTCGCGATGACTTGACGTTTTTTGACAAACTGATGTGAAAGCAGGTGCAAGACCCCATGCCCCAAGCCGACCCTGCCTTGACCCACACCTTCCCGATCCTGTCACTCACTCTGGTGACCGAGGCGCTGAGAGGCCACCGCGAGAAATTCGGAGCGGAAATGATTGTCGATCGGCTGTTCGACGTCACTGGCATCGCTGCTCAAGCACGAGCGGGGTGGCGACGTTTGGCATGACCCTGGGGTTGATTGAGCATTTCAACGGGCAACGGCTAAAGCTTGTAAGAGAAGACCGGGTCGATATTTTGAGAGATTCAGACACGATCTGCTCCGATGAGGGTGATCAAAAATCAGAATAGATTTTTTCGGGCATCTATAATCAATCCATTGCCGCTTGCAGAACATAGTGAGTTTTTTACATTAAGCTCATAGAAACTGCGACTGGGAACATCCTTATCAATGCGCCGACGTATCCCCTCGACCACCGCCATGCTCTGTTTTGAGGCGGCTGCAAAATCCGAAGGTTTCGCGCGAGCAGCGGAAGAGATGAATCTGACCCAAAGTGCGGTCAGCCGTCAGATTCAAACCCTTGAGGCGTTTGTTGGGCAATCGCTTTTCATCCGCTCGAAACAACGGGTGAAACTGACGGCGGCGGGCAAGGCATTGTTGGCCGAGTTGTCCCCGCTGTTGGAAGAACTGGAACTGACCATTCTCAAGACCCAATCCCATGACAGCACCGAAGGCAGCCTGAACATCGGGGTCTATCCCACCCTTGGCAGCCGCTGGCTGATGCCGGTCATCATGGGTCCCGAGGCGGAAAAAATCCGGCACATGCTGAACCTCGTGACCTATCTGAAAAACTCGGAAATTGATCCCAGCCTGGTGGACCTTGCCATCGCGCAGGGTGACGATGGTTGGCCGGGGTACCGCGCCGACCGGTTGATGCGGGAAACGCTTGTGGTGGCTGGTGCGCCGGAACAGTTCCCAGAACCGATCAGCGATCCGCACAGCCTGCTGGATCACAGGATTCTGCAACATTCCACGCGCCCGCAATCCTGGCAGATCTGGTTCCGGCATCAGGGCCTGAAACTGCCCCGCAGGATCATCGGCCCGATGTTCAATCAGTTCGAAATGCTGATCGACGCCACCAAAATCGGGCATGGCATTGCCATTATCCCCGAAGTGCTGATCCGCAACGAATTGCGGCAGGGCAGTCTGATCAAGGTGCATCCGTTCGAGGCCCGCACTAACACCGCCTATTTCCTTCTGACGCCGGAAACAAAAGTGGGCGTCGCCCGGGTCGAACGTATGCGGTCATGGTTTCTGGACCATTTGCGGCTGGATGATGGGTTGGCCTGAGGAGCCTGAAAGCCGACCTTCGGGCAGGCAGCGCGCAGGCCGCGATCTTCCATTTGCGTTTGCCGACAACATGCCATGCCCATCGCGCTCCTGCGCAATTACCGGCGGGCTGACAACTTGATGCGTTTTTCTCATGAACTTATGCGGGAATCCGGCTTCCAAAACCGGAGAATCCGAATATCTGTGGGCCAAACGCAGCGCGATTGGGAGACCCCTCAATGACCTTCATGCCCCAGATCCAGGACGGTGACGTCGATCTGATTCAAAATGCCATGTCCGCAATGCCCGATTACAAATCGGTCGCGGATTTCGTGCCCGGTCCCGGTATTGCCCGGCTGGACCTGAAATTCGACATCGACAAATTGCAGGAGGCACTGGATGAATGCCTCAAGCGCGAAAATTTCATGGGCGGCATGCAGGATCAGGGCTTTGCCGCCCTGCCGCTGACCCAGCGCCCGGGTCAGACCGAATGGACGGCCAATGACCTCTCGGGCCGGTTCTGGACCCGCGCGGATGAGCGTTATGTCGAAGAACCGCGCGAGGATCTGGTGCCAGAAATCGACTTCTCCGAGTTCAATCCCAAATTCAAGGGCACCTATTTCGAACATGTGCACGAAGAGCTGAGCAAGCGCTTCCCCATCGGGCGCACCCGCATCCTGTCCAAGGGGCTGTATAACTGCAACTCGTGGCACCGCGACCCCGAGCCTCGCTTGCACATTCCGCTGATCTCGAACCCCGGGTCGCTGTTTGTCGTGAACCATCACGTCACGCACCTGCCGGCGGATGGCTCGGTCTATTTCACCGACACCCGCGCCTATCACACGGCCCTGAACGGGGGTGAAAAGCACCGTGTGCATATCGTTGCCGCGCTGGCATACGATCAGGTCACGGAATGAGCCTTTATGGATATGTTGCCGCAGATGCAGGGACCAACTGCATCTGCGATCTGCGCAGCGATACGCTGACCCAACCCAGCGCCGGAATGCGCGAGGCGATGATGTCCGCGCCGCTGGGTGATGACGTCTATGGCGAAGACCCGACGGTCGCCCGGCTGGAGCAGGAGCTTGCCGCGCGTCTGGGCAAGGACGCGGCGGTTTTCTTTCCCACCGGCACGCAAAGCAATCTGGCGGCGGTCATGGCGCATTGCGGACGCGGGGACGAGATGATCGTGGGCGATCGCTATCACTTGTACTGCGACGAGGCGGCGGGCGTTTCGGTTCTGGCCGGTGTCTCGATGAACCCTGTCCCGGTTGCCGAGGATGGCGGGCTGGATGCCGACCACATCGCCGCAGCCATCAAGGTCGATGACCCCCATTACGCGCGCAGCCGTCTGCTGAGCCTAGAAAACAGCGTCGGAGGGCGGGTCGTCCCCCTGAACCGCATCGAGGCAGGCGCAAAGGTCGCGCGCGATGCCGGATTGGCCGTCCATCTGGATGGTGCCCGGCTGTTCAACGCGATCACGGCGCTGGGCTGCGATGCCGCCACCTTTGCGGCCCCGTTCGATACGATTTCGGTATGTCTGTCCAAGGGACTGGGTACTCCGGCCGGGTCGGTTCTGGTTGGCCCTGCCAACCTGATGGGCCAGATTCGCCGCAACCGTAAAATCCTGGGTGGCGCTATGCGGCAATCCGGTGTGCTGGCGGCGGCGGGGCTATATGCTTTGGAGCATCACGTCCCGCAACTGGCCGAGGATCACGCCCGTGCCGCTCGTCTGGCTGACGCGCTGCGCAAGACCGGTATTGGCACAGTCTCTACACAGACCAATATGGTGTTCCTGACCCCCCCGGCTGAGGATCACGCCCGCCTGACCAGCCATATGGCGCAGGCCGGGATCAAGATTGGCGGGCAATCCCCCGCGATCCGCATGGTTCTGCATCGCGATGTAGATGACTCTGCACTTGACGCAGCCATCCGCGCCTTTCAAAGCTTTCAGCCAACCTAGCACGAGGGGCCAGATGACCGACGTTATCCCTTTCATCCTGAACACGACCTACGAGGACCTGCCCCAGCCTGTGGTGCAGGACGCCGTCCGGGCCCTGGTGGATACGCTCGGCGTCGGGATGAGTGCGGTACAAACCGATTTGTCCCGGATCATTCAGGCCCATGCGCAGGTCATGTTCGGGGGGCAGGCGGCGCAAATCTGGCCGACGGGTAAAACAGCCAGCGCGGCGGGCGCAGCACTGGCCAATGGCATGACCATCGACGCGCTGGATGCCCATGACGGGCACAAACTGACCAAGGGCCATGTGGGTTGCGGCGTCATCCCAGCAGTCATTGCAATGGCACAGGCCGAAGGGCTCACGGATGCCCGCGAGTTCCTGACCCTCGTCACTATCGGCTATGAAATCGGCACCCGTGCGGGCATCGCCCTGCATCGCAGCGCCTGCGACTATCACACCTCGGGCGCCTGGGTCGCCCTGGCCGCCGCCGCCATGGGCGCGCGCATTCTGGGTCTGGACACGGCCCGGACGCGCGAGGCGCTGGGGATCGCAGAATATCACGGCCCCCGCAGCCAGATGATGCGCACCATCGATGCCCCAACGATGGTCAAGGATGGATCGGGCTGGGGCGCGATGGCGGGTGTCTCGGCGGCCTATCTCGCGCGTGACGGCTTTACCGGAGCACCTGCGATTTCCGTGGAGGCAGAGGACCTGTCGGACATCTGGGGGGATATCGGACAGAGTTGGTACATTCAGGACCAGTATATCAAGCTCTACCCGGTGTGCCGCTGGGCCCAACCCGCCGCCGAGGCGGTCATGGCGCTGCACCGCGCCCATGAATTCAACGCCAGCGACATCACCTCGATCCAGATCGAAAGCTTCCACGAGGCCAAGCGCCTGAACGCGATCCCAACCACGACCGAACAGGCACAGTATTCGTTGCCCTTCTCGGTTGGTGCCGCTTTGGTGGCCGGTACGATCGGAGTGGATGAGGTCATGGAGCCCGGCCTTGGCAATCCTGCTATCCTGCGCCTTGCCCGGATGGTCGAGATCGAGGAAACCGATGCGTTCAACGCCGCCTTCCCCGCCCGCCGTTTCGCGCAGGCCCATATCGGGCTGGCCGATGGCCGAACCCTGACATCGGACATCACCGAAGCGCAAGGCGACCCCGAGGCTCGTGTCGGTCACGCGGTGATCCGGGAAAAGTTCCTGCGCCTCACCGAACCGGTCATGGGAACAGACAAGGCGCATGCGTTGCTGACAAATATCGAAGCCCTTCCGAATGGTGGCGACCTGCGCTCGATGATGGCGCAGCTCAGCTACGAGGATTTCCCCGCCAAGATTTTGATGAAGCAAACCTCGTCGTGACGTTCGGCTGCACGAATTGAATGGATTTCATAGACAGGGAAAGCACTCAATCTATGAGTGCTCAATTACCTGCCATGCGCGGGAATGAGAATTCATCCCCATTCCAAAAATTTAGAGTCCGGTCGCGCCGTAGCTACGGTGCAGACTGGACCCGCGGAAAATGACCGGCCTGTGCCCAGCGTAACCATTGGTTTTACGTGATCTGAATTCTCTCTGTCGCACAAGCTATACCACCCACGACACAAAACTTCCTCCATCACGCCAGAACAACCTTCAGGCCCCACTTGTGGCAAACATCTATTCTGGCAGTGCCCGATTGGATCCGCCAGCTGAAGCGTTGGCAATTTCGCCACATGCAGCAATCCGGTTCTATCAAACCCAAGGCGCCAGTTTGATTGGCTCGTTTCTAACTGCTATCGCCATAGTATTGATAATATGAGGGTATTCCTTTGCGCGCTGCATGCATTCTTGCTTTTATTCTGACATTTTTCTGTTTGTCATTCGCCTCAGCGCAAGAGATCACACGCTATCTGACCATCGAACCCCCGGCGCCTTGGGTCAATCCGGTCGACCGCCCAAAGGCTGAGTTTCCATTGGCCCAAGATCGCGAGATCAGCCACCTGCTGGTTGACAATCAAATCAGGTATGGCGAAGCCGATACCAACCTTTTTCTGCACTACGCCGAGCAATTGCTGACCCCTGGTGCAGTTGAAGAGAACTCTTCCCTCTCAATCACGTTCGATCCCAGCTACCAGGTTGTTTCGTTTCATCACCTGCACCGCGTTCGCGACGGTGTGGTCACAGATATTCTGGACCCATCGCTCTTCGACATGTACCGCGCCGAAGTTGATCGCGAAAAGCTGATTTACAACGGTGAACTGGTGCTGGCTTATCTGGTTCCCGACGTGCGCGTGGGCGACATACTGGACTATTCCTATTCAATCCACGGCCGGAACCCAGCGCTTGGATCAAACTTCTCTGGCCGCATCCAGCTACAATATGGGGTGCCGGTACAGTCTCAATACAAGCGTGTGGTGATCCCCGCCGGAACCGATGTACAGTTCAGATCGTTTGGAGAACCTCCAAATCCCGCAATCTCGGATCTCGGGAATGAAACCGAGTACCTTTGGACCGGTCAGAACATTCCAGGTATAGAGGTCGATGGAAACCTGCCTGAATCCTATGTTGCCTATCCCACAACCTACCTTAGCAGCTATGATAGCTGGAAATCGGTGGGTGCGCATTTCGCACCATATTATGATGTCAGCAAAGTACGATCCGCCGAGTTGCAGCAGATCGCTTCCGATATCCGGGCAAACCATGTCTCCGACAAAGAACGGCTTCGGGCTGCGTTGGATTTTGTGCAACGCGAAATCCGTTATCTGGGCATAGAAATCGGGCCGGGCGGTTTTGTTCCGCGCCTGCCAGATCAGGTTCTGCGCAACCGGTTCGGCGACTGTAAAGATATGGTCGTACTGCTGACGGCTCTATTGGCCGAACTGGATATCCAGGCGACGCCGGTGCTGGTCGATTTTGACATCAGAGGGGACGTGGAAATTTTCCCGCCGTCGCATAGTGCATTTGATCACGTCATTGTCTCGGCCACGATTGCAGGAACAACCTATTATCTTGATCCCACGCGTGGGGTTCAGCTTGGCGATCTGGATCACCTTCAACAGGCCAATTTTGGAAAGGGTCTTGTCGTTGCCGCTGATGGCCCTGGTATCGTCACCATCAAAGCACCCGAGCCTGAATTCTACAGGGACTTCACTGACAGCTATGACGTTGTGTCTGACCCTGACGCGGTCTTACTGACCAGCGTTTCCAGATATCGGATGGGATCTGCAGACAGCATGTTGTCCTGGTACAAGCAGGCTGGTGCCGCGGCGGTCAACAAGTCTTTTCTTGAATATTATCAGAACCTCCGGCCACAGACCGAGGCTATTTCCGATCTGCAGCTTGATATCAACGAAACCACCGCTGAAGTTGTGATTACCGGCCGGTACCGAATTCCTGATGCTTGGAGTGAGGGTGACACTCCAGGGGCACTAGATTTTTATGCAGATACCGGTGACCTACTGCACGACATGCCTAAGTTCATAGGCGCATCCCGCACCATGCCCTATTCACTGTCGCATCCGGTGCGTACCAGGCAATCCATGCGGTTTATTCTGGACGACACCTGGGAAATCAACAACGCACAGGAAAGCATTGATCAGCCCG
This sequence comes from Ruegeria sp., assembly GCF_028066395.1. GTDB lineage: Bacteria > Pseudomonadota > Alphaproteobacteria > Rhodobacterales > Rhodobacteraceae > Ruegeria. The sequence goes on along the minus strand of NZ_JALCBM010000044.1, from coordinate 9,178 downwards.
CTTTTGAATATCGCCGAACCGATCGGTTTGTGGATGATATCTATACTAAAGAGGTCACCTATATATCAAAATCCGACCGGATCGAGGCAGATGATTTTGGCGCAACCATGGGCGCCATCAAAAATGCCCGGAACGACACCCAGGTTGCCCTTACGATCAATCCCTTACCTGCGCCGGGAGGTTACGAAGAATGGGTCGGGGGGTTCGAGGACAACACATTTGGTGTTTTTGCCTATTTCGCTCTCGCGGCACTTGTGTCGTTGATTGGTGCCATTCTGCTAAGAAACCGGGACATCGCCTGGCGCGAATATCAGGTCTATCATCCGATCTCACTCACAAAATTCGTCGTAATGACAATCGGGACGATAGGCATCTATCCGGTTTTCTGGTGCTTCAAGAACTGGCAGTGGGTCCGAGATGTAGACGCGCAACCGGTATTGCCATTTTGGCGAGCGTTGTTCAGCCCGATTACCAACTTCGATCTCTTTACGCGCATGGCCCGGACGACCCAGGGAAACAATTGGTTTCAACGTGCGGCGGTATTGCTTGCGGCGATCCTTTTGGTCGGCGACATCCTCTCTTGGTTTGGGGATGAGTTGGAAGCCGATGAATTTGATTGGTTGTTTCTGATTTCATGCGTGACATTGTTGGCGTGGCTACCTGTCGTTGCGCAGGTCAACAAATTAAATACGACGTACCCGGAAATCACCCGCAAAAACTCAAGGTTTGGCTGGCCCGCCCTTGCAATTTTGGGGCTGTTCCTTCCCTTTTGGGTGATGATCATTTTTGCCAGTCTTGAGCCGGTTCTATGATTTCAATCCTGAAGCGCCAAGGTCAGGCCAAAACCAAGACCAACGACGCGATCCCCAGCGTGATCAAGAGCAGTGCAACCGGCTTGAGTGCAACAGATGCGGTATCGGCAGGGTTTGCAAAAGCGGATCAAGGCGATGCACACCAAGCACAAGGATGATCGCAAGATCATGATCCATGATCTGGTTCAGTATATACGCAGGCAGAAGAATGAGGTGCGAGACCAAAGCCGGCAGCGAATGCGAAGTCGTAGCAAAGAGATCGGGTGCCGGCTTTAGCTTGCCCTCTCACAGGGTATTCAGGTCAATCTCCGATGAATATTCAGTATCTGGCGCTTTTTTGACAAGTGTTTGTCCACAGATTTCCCGCTTCCGCTCTGAGTCGAAGGTCAGGGTGGCCGGGCCAGCTAGTTCCCAGCCTTGATTGAGCAACTCAGTTGTCCTGTAGCAGAAATCCGCATCATCGGGTCCAGTAATGTAGCGATATGCTTCCATGTCCAAAATCTCTTGTTTTTTGTGGATAAAAACGTCGGCGTAACTGTCTCAGGGTATAGTGAATTGGCTTTGTACCTGTGTGGATTGAAATGAAATCTTAAAGGTTTCAATCCGTTAGCCATTCATTGCCAACGCGCGCCTGTACCGACTGAATAAACGCCCTTGTTTGGTTGCGTATTTCCAAATTCTGCGCCTTGCGTACGGCTTCATAATCATCAGGTTTTGGTGGTTCAAAACGCCGCCCATCCATGCATTTGGTGATGGCGTCAAGCGCAGCAAGGGCAGGCTCAAGAACCTCGCCTTGACCTTTGTGGAAAAAGAGCGCTCCTTCCTCTTTCAAGGCAAAAAGCTGGGCACGGAGAGAACGGCGTTGTTCCCGAAATTCATCATCTTCAATTTGCCCGTCACCAATTAAGCGCAATGATGAAGCATTCGACAGGCAGTGCAGACAGCGTTGCGCCCATTCAAGAACGAGTTTGTCGGCTTCGACACGTACAGACCGTCCAGCGATTTCATTGGCACGAAACGCAACAATGACCGCTGCAATCGCCAAGGCCGAAGTTGCTACAAAATTCAAAGCATCTAACAAATTGATTCTCCCTAGGGATGTATGCACAGTTGCGCATATAACCTTTAGGGTTTGTCGTCGCTAGGTCGTTTTTGGTGGTGGCTGAATATGCTTCAGCCATCAAACCGGATTGCCCTCCCAATCTTCATATGCATGCCGAACGCGGATGATTAGGATGTCTTCATCTTCGATCTTGTAGAGAATGCTATGAGACTGGAATGGGCGAACGCGAACAGGTGGCTTTCTCTGCGACTGCAACATCCGCGGTGCGGTTTTTAAGTTTCGCAACGCGTTCCCGTCAGAAGCCTACCTGAGACGCTTATACTTAGGCCATTCTAATTGCCGCAAACCGGGCGCTTTCTCAAAGTTCTCTGGCCGGAAGGCCACTTTGCAGACATTGGCCGCATCTAAACAACCCGGATCATCGGGCTGGGTCAGTATCAACCCACTGGCACACATAGATGGGTTGAAACAGCCTTGTTTTGCTACTGCATTTCCTTTCAACTGCTGAAAGGTCGGGAAACCTGGCGACATTGTTTCATGGACTTTCTGGCCTCGCCAATTGGAGAGCGCGTAAATGAACAGATTCGACGGTCAACATGTGTCAGTACCGGAGAGAACGCATTGGGCGCTGCTTAAAGAGATTGTGCATCTGACGGCTGAGACGCCGGATCCGGACCGGCTGCTTTCCGAAATCTTGAGCCGGTTGAAAAATGCTCTGAATTTCGACGAATGCACCTTGGCGAAGCTCGATAAGGGCCGGAAACTCTATTGGAAAGGCTCTTTTCAGGGCGCGCAAAGCGACCGGGTTGTCTGGAGCGATACTCAAATCCCGGTGCCCCACGGCCCCCTTGGCGAGGTTTTGCAGAGTGGAGACCTGCAATTGTTTCGTAACATGCCGACGGACGAAAACACGGATGAAGCCGCAACGCCGGTCTCTCTGATGACACTGCCTGTAAAGAGCCTTGGAGGGGTTGTGGGTGCCATCAGCTTCCGCACCAGCCAGTCTGCGGGTTTTACCAAGAACGACATTGATTTTGCGCAACATGCTGTGGCGCACTGCGCTGTGGCTTTGCTTGACGGTCAGGTGGAACAGGCAGCACCGGAACAGACGCTGGACCGGATCGTTGATGCGATAAACACGATCCCGGAAGGTTTTGCCCTCTACGATTCCGATGATCGCCTGGTGCTGGCGAACCAGACGTATCGAAGGATGCTGTACCCGGGGCATGAAAATCTGGTCAAACCGGGCATGACATTCGAACAGGTCGTCCGGAAAGCTCTGTCGCTCAACGTGATCTCGGATGCGGTCGGACGTGAGGAAGAGTGGCTGGCGCAACGGCTTGTACGTCACGACAATCCGGAAGGCACCCAGATGCAAAGCCGGACGTCCGGGGGCTGGATCAAGATCAGCGAACGCAAGACCGGCGATAACGGGACGGTCGCAATCTACAGCGATGTCACCGAACTGAAAAAGGTCGAAGCCCGCAATGCGGAGCTTGCCCAAATCCCGGAGGAGAACCCCAATCCGGTGATGTGCATCAGCAGTGATGGAAAGCTGCTTTTTGCGAATAAAGCCAGCGGCCCGATGCTGAAAGCGCTGAATCTGAAAGTCGGCGCGGATGTCACCGAAGAATGGCTGGCGCGTGTCAGACAAGGCCTGCGGGAAAACAAACGGCAGGATTTTGAGTGTCATGCGGGTGGTATGGTTTACACATTACTGCTCTGGCCGGTTCCTGATGCCAAACACGTCAACCTATACGGACGGGACGTCACGCAGTTAAAGCAGGCCGAAAACCGAATGCGTGAATTGGCGCGTATTCCAGAAGAGAACCCCAACCCGGTCCTGCGTATCACTGATCAGGGCGACCTGATTTACGCCAACAAGGCAAGCGCTTCTTTGATTGAAGCGCTGCAACTGAAGGTTGGCGACCGTGTGGGAACGGGGTGGCGCAAACGTGTCGCCAAGGGTTTGCAGGCGGATCAACGGGAAGATTTCGAGTATGAGGCCGGTGGTCGGATCTATTCGCTGCTGCTGTGGCCGGTTCCCGAGGCCGGTTATGCGAACATTTATGGTCGGGACATTACCGCGCAAAAACAGGTTGAAAGCGAATTGCGTGTGGCACGGGACATCGCTGAGGCAGCCAACAAAACCAAAAGCACGTTCCTTGCCAATATGAGCCATGAGCTCCGCACGCCGCTAAATGCGATTATCGGGTATAGCGAGTTGATGCTTGAGGAAGCCATCGACCAGAATGATCAGGCAAACCTAAGCGATCTGCGGAAGATTCAATCTGCCGGGAAACACCTGCTTGCGCTGATCAACGACATTCTGGACCTGTCCAAAATCGAAGCCGGCAAGATGGAATTCAATCTGGAATCCTTTGACGTTTTTCACATGGTCAAAGACGTCGGAACCACGGTGCTACCGCTGGCCGAAAAGAACAACAACGCCGTGGAAATCCTGTGCCCTGAAGAGGTCGGGGAAATGATCTGCGATCTGACCAAAGTGCGTCAGGCGCTGCTCAACCTGCTGTCCAACGCTTGCAAATTCACCGAAAATGCCAAGATCACGCTGTCTGTCGTCCGGGTGGATGAGACAGATCAACTGGAATTTGCGGTCGTCGATCAGGGCATCGGCATGTCGTCTGAACAGGTCGACAGGGTCTTTGACCCATTCACTCAGGCGGATTCGTCAACCACGCGCAATTACGGCGGCACCGGCTTGGGGTTGTCGATCACCAAGGTTTTCTGCGAGCAACTGGGTGGCGACATTCGCTGCTCCAGCGCGCTGGGCGAAGGGTCGACCTTTACCATCCGTCTTCCGAGTGTCTGCCGTGATCCGTCAACGGACCTGCTGCGGGACACGGGATATTCTGACGATGATCCAAACAGTGATCCAAACGCGCCGTTGGTTTTATTGGTTGATGATGATCCGACGGTACATGATCTTTTGGGGCGGCGGCTGCGCAGGGAAGGGTACAGGGTTCTGTCCTCGACCAAGGCCGAGGACTCATTGGAGCTGGCCCGACAGACCAGGCCTGACGCCATCACACTGGATGTGTTCATGCCCGAGATTGATGGCTGGGCGGTTTTGTCGAAACTGAAGGACGATCCGGACCTGGCAAACATACCGGTCATCATGCTGACATTTGCAGAAGACCGCACCCGGGGATTGTCACTTGGCGCCAGCGAATATCTGGGCAAGCCGATCGACACGGTCGAACTTTTGACCGCTTTGAGGGAACATTGCCCGGCCCTGCCGACCCCCCGGGCTCTGGTCGTCGAAGACGAGGCCGCAACGCGCGAAATGATCTGTCGCGTGCTGGGCAAGGAAGGTTGGCAGGTTGAACAGGCAATCAACGGGCTGGATGCCCTTCAACATCTGTCCAATTCCGTGCCGGACGTCATTCTTCTGGATCTCATGATGCCTGAGATGGACGGGTTCGAGTTTCTGGCGGGGATGAGGAAAAACCCCGACTGGAAGGGTATACCTGTCATAGTCGTGACCGCGAAAACCCTGTCAAACGATGACCGCATGCGGCTGAGCGGATCGGTCGAAACGCTGATCAGCAAGGACGGGGACGAAATCGAAGCGATCCTCAACCAGTTGAACGAAGTTCTGGCTGCTGCCCGACCTGTGTCCCCGGGGGAAACATGAGCTGTGAGTGATGGCGCGGAAAATGCGGTACAATACGTACAGGCGGTGTGGCTGGCGAATTTGCGCCAAAACCTGATCTCTCCGGTCAGTGCCATCGTCGATTTCTGCGAGTTGCTTCAAAGCGAAGCCAGGCGCCTGACGCTGGATGAGGCGACCTCGGATCTGGGCCGCATTTCCCAGGCAACGACCGAGCTGCAAGTCCTGGTCGATCAGCTTCTGAGCCCCGAGATGGCCGTGAAACTGACAGTGAACGGCGATGAGGGCGTACAACGGCTGCGCCATGATCTGCGCACACCAATGAATGCGATCAAGGGCTACAGCGAGATGCTGTTGGAGGATCTGGATGACCTGAACGCTGGCCATCTGGAGG
>NZ_JALCBM010000044.1:0-3175 GCF_028066395.1 Ruegeria sp. | reverse complement strand
TACAGCGAGATGCTGTTGGAGGATCTGGATGACCTGAACGCTGGCCATCTGGAGGCGGACCTGCGCGGGCTACTTGACCATACGGACGCCCTTCTGCGTCACATCGACGAACTTGCGTCACTGTCCGACGATTTATCAGGCGACGATACCAAGGGCCTTCGCTCGCCCCAGGACACCGCCGCAATGTTCGCCAATCTGGTTCAGAGCATGCAACCTGCGGCCCCACTCGCTGATGCCATCGCACTCGGTACCATCCTTGTCGTTGACGACATCGAGGCAAACCGCAGTTTGCTGGCCCGGCGGTTAGAGAGGGACGGGCATCAGGTCCGGACCGCGGACGGAGGATACGCCGCCCTCAAAATGATGTCCGGGCAATCGTTCGATCTGGTTCTGCTGGATCTCATGATGCCGGATATCAATGGCTTTGACGTGCTGACCAGAATGAAAGACCAAGACGCCCTGCGCGATATTCCGGTCATCATGATTTCAGCGCTGGATGAGATCGACAGCGTCGCGCGCTGTATTGAAGCCGGTGCCGAGGATTACCTGCCCAAGCCCTTCAATCCGATTCTTCTGCAAGCCCGGATCAATGCCGCGCTGGAAAAAAATCGCTGGCGCGAGCGCGAACGCCATTACCTTGCGCAGATGGAGGCGGAAAAGCAGAAGTACGAAGATCTTTTACACAGCATTCTGCCCCATCAGATCGTCACGCGGCTGAATGGCGGTGAGACAACGATCGCCGATCGCCACAACGACGTCACCGTCCTGTTTTCGGATATTGTCGGTTTTACCGAGATGTCGGCCAAGCGACCACCGGCGCATGTGGTGCACTATCTCAACCAGATTTTCTCAGGCTTTGACGAGACCGCGACAGAGCTTGGCGTGGAAAAGATAAAGACGATTGGCGATGCATACATGGTCGCCGCCGGTGTGCCGGATGGTCGAGCCGATCATGCTGAGGTGATCGTCGAGGTGGCGCTTCGCATGCTCGATCAGGTTGAGGCGCTGAACCGTGAAACGGATTACCCGATGCATATCCGGGTTGGCGTTCACAGCGGGCCGGTGGTTGCGGGAATAATCGGGTCGCACCGCTTCCTGTACGATGTCTGGGGAGACACGGTAAATTTTGCCAGCCGTCTTGAATCAACCGGTGCACCGGGCCGGGTGCAACTGTCCGAAGCCACCGCCAAACGGGTCAGGCACCTCTTCGATATTTCCGAACCCGTCGATACGCGCATAAAGGGCAAGGGGCAGGTCAAAACCTACTACGTGATCCGGCGCAAAACGGCTGTGGACTGAACGGATTTTCGTCAGGATGCAGGCAGCAGCTTTGCCATTTTTTCCAACAGGCGGCTGAGCTCAACGGGTTTGGTGTCGAAATCATCACAGCCTGCATCCAGCGCCTTTTCCCGATCACTGGCCATCGCGTGTGCGGTCAGGGCCACCACCGGGATCGAGGCCGTCTCGGGTGCTGCTTTGATCCGCCGAGTGGCCTCCCACCCATCAATTTCCGGCAAGCTCATATCCATCAGGATGATGTCCGGAGTTTCACTGCCCGCCATGGAAACGCCTTCCAACCCGTTTGTCGCGGCAACGACGATAAACCCTTTCCGCGTCAATCTGCGCGACAGCATATCGCGGTTCATTTCGTTGTCTTCCACCAACAGGACTTTAGTCAAAATTCCCCCTTGCGCTGCCGCGCGTTTTGACTGCCGACGGGTTCAGGCCGCATTGAAACCCGGGCTCTGCCATCGGGCGGTGCAAACCTTACTGGTCGGCGCATTCTTTCACCAATTTTGTTTCACGCAAAGAATATCTGATTGGGTAACGTCGCTGAACGCTCACTTTGTCAACGCAACCTGGCCGATCCGCGTATGCGTGATGAGCATTTTTAAGCTTCAGTAGAGCCCAGAGAAAATTATCCATGCCCCACAAATTGCGGGACCAGCCACCGTGCCGAGAAAAGCAAGGCCGACGAACGTATATCTCGGCCAAGAAGGTTTCTTGTCGGTGTCGATCACAGCATTCAACAACGCCCAGCAGCAAGCCAGGAAAATGGAAACTGAGGCTGCAATCACACAGTACAATTCAAGGATAGATAAGTCAGAAACAGTCATACCCAACTTGTGACATCTTCATGGGCGGCCAATTCCGGAAAAACCGGCGGTTGTATCCAGTTTGTTCTATTGAACAAAGGCTTTGAACATTTGGTCAGCATAGTACGGAGCGATTTCCAGCTTTGAGGCACGCCTGCGCAGGTCCAGCGGAGTCCGGATCAAAGGCAGTCAAACCACATCAAAATGGCAGGGTCTGATACATGCTTGTCGATACGCTGACGGACAGGAGAAGGACAAACACAGCCGCAAAGTGGGTAGGTTTTGGCTTTTCCTGCTTTGGCCTCATTGTCCATTTCGCCCATTTCTCATGGCTGTCAGCTGGTTCAATACCTTTACCAAACACCATCTTATCCACCCTTCAACCGGATCAACAACTTAGAATGAGTTTGCCTGACCATAGTTGAACCAAATGGAAACGCGTCGTTCATGCTGAGTTAATCTGCCGTCGATCAGATGCCGCATAGCTCGCACCCGCCCTCACAGGAAACCCTGTGGCAGATGCAGAAATCAGGTGGGCGACAAAGCGGGGCGATCTGGTGAATTGTTAACAGAACGTTAACGACATGTTCCTACTGCATTCAGATATGTTCCCGCATACTGGCCGTCAGTTGCTTTGCCACCCACCACGCCACACTCGCGAAACTGGCCAGATTGGGATATCCGAATGTTGAACCTTTCACTAACGTTTACAGTTGCTTCTATCGGGATAATCTCGGGTTTTCTGGTAAGCTTTGTTTTGGTGCTATGATCCGGAAACCAGTGTGTGAACCATCGACGCCGGGTAGTGCAGTGGTAAATGCATATCGGCTGAAACGCAGCGATTTGGACTATGACGCTGCGATGTGGGCGGCCTGCGTGCTGATGGCTCTGCATGACGACAGGTCTGAATTGTTTCGAGAATATGCGCACATCTGGGCCGACAAATTGAAATCAAACAAATCCGAAAGAAGCCGCTCTGATCAAAGATGAAATGGGTGGGCGGCGTCCAGAATAGAGCAAGAAACTGGACAACAATTGAAACCAGTCAAATGGTCGCTATACCCCGGCTACTTTACGCT
>NZ_JALCBM010000043.1:10829-40395 GCF_028066395.1 Ruegeria sp. | reverse complement strand
CCCGCCGCGACACCCCGAACGAGCTGCGCGCCTATTTCCGCAAGCTGGGCTGGCGCCGCATTGTGGCGTTCCAGACCCGCAACCCGCTGCACCGCGCGCATCAGGAACTGACCTTCCGCGCCGCCAAGGAAGCGCAGGCCAACCTGCTGATCCACCCCGTCGTCGGCATGACCAAACCGGGCGACGTGGACCATTTCACCCGCGTGCGCTGCTATGAGGCGGTGCTGGACAAATATCCGGCCTCCACCACCTCCATGTCGCTGCTGAATCTGGCGATGCGCATGGCTGGCCCGCGCGAAGCGGTCTGGCACGGCCTGATCCGCGCCAACCACGGCTGCACCCATTTCATCGTCGGCCGCGACCACGCAGGCCCCGGCAAGAACTCGGCCGGTGAGGATTTCTACGGGCCTTATGACGCGCAGGACCTGTTCCGTCAGTACCAAGACGAAATCGGCGTCGAGATGGTCGATTTCAAACACATGGTCTATGTGCAGGAACGCGCCCAATATGAACCGAATGATGAGATCGCGGACAAGGACAACGTCACGATCCTGAACATCTCGGGCACCGAACTGCGCCGTCGTCTGGCGGAAGGTCTGGAAATCCCCGAATGGTTCAGCTTCCCCGAGGTTGTGGCCGAGCTGCGCAAGACCAAGCCGCCGCGCAGCCAGCAGGGCTTTACCGTGTTCTTCACCGGCTTCTCGGGCTCGGGCAAATCCACCATCGCCAACGCGCTTATGGTCAAGCTGATGGAGATGGGGGGTCGTCCGGTCACCCTGCTGGATGGCGATATCGTGCGGAAGAACCTCAGCTCGGAACTGGGCTTTTCCAAGGAACACCGCGACCTGAACATCCGCCGTATCGGCTATGTGGCCTCTGAGATCACCAAGAATGGCGGCATAGCCATCTGCGCCCCGATCGCGCCTTACGCCACCACCCGCCGCGCCGTTCGGGAAGAGATCGAACAGTTCGGAGCCTTCTGCGAGGTTCACGTGGCGACCAGCATCGAGGAATGCGAACGCCGCGACCGCAAGGGCCTGTACAAGCTGGCACGTGAGGGCAAGATCAAGGAATTCACCGGCATTTCCGACCCTTACGACGTGCCCCAGAACCCGGAACTGAGTGTCGAGACCGAAAATGTCGAGGTCGACAACTGCGCCCATCAGGTTCTGCTGAAACTGGAAAGCATGGGCCTGATCGCGGGCAGCTGATCCCACAACATATACTGAAAAGGCCCTCGGATTTCCGGGGGCCTTTGTCGTTCAGTCCGGCAAATCAACCTGCCCGCGCATCAGGATATGGCCGCGCCCTGCGACCTTGATGCCGGTCATCGCCTCCGCCGGGCCAACCCGCGTAACGCGTGCCTGTCCGGGGCGGCCCATGTCGTGGCCCTGTTCTGCGATGAACACATCCTTGTCCATCAGGCCATATTTCCACAGATACGCCGCCATCGCGCCAGTGGCCGAGCCGGTGAACGGGTCCTCGGGCGGGCTGGGCGGTGCCAGCAACAGGCGCGAGAATGTGTCTCCTTCATCCGTTGCGCCCTTCAGCGTGACCAGAAACGGCTCGGCCATATCGGTGCCGGAATAGCCCGCTGCCTCGGCCACTTTGCGCAAGGGGCCTTCGACCAACCGCGCGGCGCGCAGGGCGTCGTGAGCGCGCAGGACCGTGACGCAAAAGGGTAACCCGGTCGAGACAAGCTGGGGCGGAGAGATGATCGCATCCTCGGGCAATCCAACGGCGGCGGCCACCAGTTCGGCAGGCACAAGCGTGCCGAATTGTGGCGCAACCTGCGTCATTTCGATCTCGTCCCCGTCCAGCCGGATCGAAACGATCCCGGCCCCGGTCTCCAGCGTCAGCGCATCGCCTGAAATCAACCCACGCGCGCGCATGGCGGCAACGGTGGCGATGGTCGGATGCCCGGCAAAGGGAATTTCGCGGCTGGCGAGGAAATAGCGCACGCGGATATCGGCAATCTCGGACGGCCCTGTGAAGGTGCATTCCACCAATGAGGTTTCGCGGACATAGGCCATGCAGACCTCATCAGACAGTCCCGCCGCGCCATGGACCACCGCGCAGCCATTGCCGCCAAAAGCGCTGTCGCTGAACGCGTCCACCCAATCGAAATCGAACCAGCTCATATGCGCCTCCTTGATTTTGCGCTTTGCCAGTTCGCATCTTTCGCCGCAGTCGCGGCGAAAGTCACGTCATTTCAGGAGGAGAGGCCTGTTCAGTGGACCGCCACCGGGGACAGGTCGTTTTGCCGGGCCAGGACAAAGGCCAGCTTGCGGTCCGCCACAAGCGCCAGTTGCTGCCCGTCTGAATCGTGAACCGCATATAGCTGATCCAGATCGCCCGCCTGATCGCGCAGATCGCGGGGCAGATCAGCCACATCGACCGTCTTGACATAGACGATACGATCACCTTCGGCGTTGATCTCAATCGGTGTATTCATAGCTCTTACCCCTTTCTTATGTTGATCGTTTGCACCACGGTTTCGGGTACGGCGCGGGTCAGATCCACATGCAGCAGACCGTTTTCCATGATCGCCTCGCCCACCTCGACGCCATCGGCCAGCACGAACATGCGCTGAAACTGACGTGCGGCGATGCCGCGATGCAGGAACACACGTCCCTCGCTGTCGTCGCGTTGACGGCCCCGGATCACCAGTTGGCGGTCCTCGATAGTTATCGACAGGTCCTCTTCCGCGAACCCGGCCACGGCCAGGGTAATCCGATAGGAAAAATCCGAGGTCTGTTCGATATTATAGGGCGGGTACCCTTCATTTCCGGCCTTTGCAGACCGTTCCAGAAGGCGTTCCAACTGCTCGAACCCCAAAAGATGCGGGTATGAGCCTAAGGTAAGTTTCGACACGTATTATCGTCCTTTATTGTCAAAGCGACGTTTTGTGCAGCCCCGTTCTGGCAACCGCGTGTTATAGAATATGGGAAGAAACCAGGATGTCCACAAGGTCTGGCCGGATAAACCCCGACACACTATCTTGTGTGACACGCACCACGAAGAAAGCCCGAGTCGCCATGAACGCGCCCACCGATCTGTCCATGAAAACCGATGAAGTTCTGCGGGTCGAGCTGGAGGTCTTTCGCCGCCAGCACCGCGATCTGGACGAGGCGATCGAGGCATTGCAGGCCAAGGGCACCTCGGATCAGTTGACGATCAAGCGGCTGAAAAAGCAGAAACTGCGCCTGAAGGACATTATTCGTCTGATCGAGGACCGTTTGACCCCGGACATCATCGCCTGACGCATTGCCACGAAGTCGGATTTGGCTATAGTGCGCGCTCTTTCTGGAAGGCAGGGACACGAAGCGGATGAGCGATGTGAAAGTGGGGATCATCATGGGCAGCCAGTCGGATTGGCCCACGATGAAGGAAGCCGCGGATATTCTGGACGAATTGGGCGTGGCCTATGAAAAACGTATCGTCTCGGCCCACCGCACCCCGGATCGTTTGTGGGACTATGGCAAGACCGCCGTATCACGCGGGTTGCAGGTGATTATTGCGGGTGCCGGAGGGGCAGCGCATCTGCCGGGCATGATGGCGTCGAAAACCCGGGTGCCGGTGATCGGCGTGCCTGTGCAGACGCGGGCACTGTCCGGGGTCGATTCCCTATATTCCATTGTGCAGATGCCGAAGGGCTTTCCGGTGGCTACAATGGCCATCGGGTCGGCCGGTGGGGCAAATGCCGGGCTGATGGCTGCCGGTATTCTGGCGCTGCAGGATACGGCGCTGGCCGAACGGCTGGATGCTTGGCGCGCCGCGCTGTCCGCCTCGATCCCGCAGGAGCCCGTCGATGACTGATATGCTTGCCCCCGGGGCCGTGATTGGAATTCTCGGCGGTGGCCAGCTGGGCCGCATGCTGTCGGTTGCCGCTGCCCGGCTGGGGTTCGTGACCCATATTTTCGAACCCGGCGCCAACCCGCCTGCCGGTCAGGTGGCCGACCGGGTGACCACCGCCGCCTATGACGATGCCGAGGCTTTGCGTGCCTTTGCCGATGCGGTGGATGTGATCACCTATGAGTTCGAGAACATCCCGACCGAGGCGCTGGACCTGCTGGAAGCCCACCGCCCGATCCACCCGGGCCGCGAGGCGCTGCGGGTCAGTCAGGATCGTTTGACCGAAAAGAATTTTCTGCAGGGGCTGGGCCTGAAAACCGCACCTTTTGCGGATGTCTCTGATCTGGCCAGCCTGAATGAGGCGTTGGATCAGATCCGTGCGCCCGCCATCCTGAAAACCCGCCGCTTTGGCTATGACGGTAAGGGGCAGGCGCGGCTGCACGCGTCTGCGGATGCCGAGAGCGCACTGGCCGACATGGCAGGTGCGCCCGCGATCCTTGAGGGATTCGTGAATTTCTCGCACGAGGTGTCGGTCATCGCCGCCCGGGGGCTGGACGGTCAGGTCGCCTGTTTCGACCCCGGCGAGAATGTGCATCGCGACGGTATCCTGCATACAACAACCGTCCCTGCCCGCCTGTCGCCCGCGCAGCGTACCGATGCCGTGTTGCTGGCGGCCAATATCCTGAACGCGCTGGATTATGTCGGTGTCATGGGGGTCGAGCTGTTTGTGACACCCGAGGGGCTGGTGGTGAATGAGATTGCGCCACGGGTGCACAACTCGGGCCATTGGACGCAAAATGGTTGCGCGGTCGATCAGTTCGAACAGCACATTCGTGCCGTGGCCGGGTGGCCTTTGGGCGACGGGCAGCGACATTCGGATGTGATGATGGAGAACCTGATCGGCGCGGATATGGACCGTGTGCCCGATCTGGCCCGAGAACGCGATGTGGCGCTGCATCTTTATGGCAAGGCCGAGGTGAAGCCGGGCCGGAAGATGGGTCATTTCAACCGGATCGCCCGCTAAGGGAAATCGCGCGTGCCGCGCGATGCCTCCGGCGGGGATATTTTTAGCCAGATGAAGCGCGGGATCGTTTACGTGACGAACCGCGTGGCGATATCACCGGACATATAGCTGACGCGGCCTGCGGCCAGTGTGGCGGCGACGCGGTGGGTTTTTGCGCCGAGAATGACCAGATCGGCGCGTTTTCCGGGCGTCAGGGTGCCGCGATCCGTCAAGCCCAGCACCTTTGCCGGACCAGATGAGACCAGCGCCCAGGCGCCTGCCAAATCCAGCAACCCGGAGCGGGCCAGCATCAGCGCGGCGCGACGTGGACTGGGATAGTGGTAATCCGAGGCCAGCGCGTCGCACAGCCCCATCGCGATCAGATCCAGCGCACTGGCATTGCCTTTATGCGATCCGCCGCGCACCACGTTGGGTGAGCCGAGAATGATGTGATCTCCGCCCGCGCGCGCGGCCTCAGCCGCCACCAGCGTTTCGGGGAATTCGGCGATTGGGGCACCGCGCGCGCGCCACGCGGCGCGTGTCTCGGCGGTGGCATCGTCATGGCTGCCCAGACGCACACCCTGCCCGCGCAGATCGGCGCATAGCGCGTCGAGTGCAGCTGGGACCTCGTCCTTGCGGGCGTGCATCTGTTTCAGCATGGCCAGATGCGCCTCGGGGTTTCGACCGGCCTTAAGCGCCTGTCCGGTCAGGCGCGGTGGGGTGCGGCCCTGCGCCAGCCGGTCATGCGGCAGGTGGTCGTTGAAGACCACATAGGGCACCTGCCAATCGGCGATCTTTCCGGGCAGGTCCGCATAATCGTCCAGCATATGGGTTTCGAACCGCAACTGCGGGATCAGGTCAGTGACAACGCTGTCCTTGACCGAGGCGACGGCATCAAACATCTGCGCCGCGAAGTCGGGGCCGCGCACCCCGCCCTCCCAACTGTAGAACTGCGCCAGAACGGCGGTGGTGATGCCATTTGCGGCCAGTTCGGCCTCGACCGACAGAATGCCCTCGGCCATTTGCTTCATCGCGCCACGGCGCGGCGCGATATGACGTTCGAACCCGTCGCCGTGCAGGTCCACGATACCCGGCAGGATCAGGTATCCCGACAGGTCGACCTTACGCCCGGCGCTCTCCTGTTGCACCAGCCCGCCGGCGATGCCGAGATCCGCCTGCATGAGCCCGTCGGGCAGCAGGACATCCGCGCCCGTAAATGTCAGCCCTAATGAGGTCATCGCGTAGGTTCCGAGTCAGGTTCCGAGCAATCCTGCCCGATGCAGATCTCGTCTATTATGGTCTGAACGCCACCAAGCCAAGTGATCTGAGGATCGAACCGGCCGAATTCGATGAAATGCAGCGCCTGCGCCATGACACGGGGGTTATTCATCATGAACGTATGGGTCACGGGCAGAACGATGTGGTCGGCCATCCCCTCGACCTTGGTGGTCGCGACCGAGACCTTGCCGTCATCCCGCCCGTCGATCAGCGAGGAAAACACCGGATTCAGGGAGTTCTCGCCCGCGATCACCCCAAGTTCGAAATCCACCGGCGGCAGGCGGCGCGGTATGCCGTCGGGACCAGTGCCCAGCGCCAGCCCGGCAGGGCCGTGCAGCAGGCCGAACACCTCCCAATCGCCCAACTCATCCACCAGCTGGCTGCCCTGGTTCGGCGGGCCGAGCATGACGACGCGGCCCAGGTTTTCGGGCGTGTGATCCTGCAGCCAATAGCGCAACAGGATGCCGCCCATGGAATGCGTCACCACATCTACCGTGTCATCGCCGCAGGCCGAAAAAGCATCTGGCAGAGTTTGTGCGGCCAGCTCTGGAATTGGCAGATCGGTCGACGGGTATCCGGGTCGAACCACGGTATAACCGTGAGCCTCGAAAAGCTCCTCCATCACGGTGAAGGACGCCTCGGTGCGCGCCAACCCATGCAGCAGCACGACGCATTTGGCAGATGCGGCAGCGGGCATAAGACAGATCAGAAGGGCGACTATGAACCTCATGCCCCGTCAGATAAGGGGTGCAGTGGATGGAGGGAACCCCCTAGCCGCGCGCCTTGCGTAACGTCGCCAATGCGATCCCGGCCAAGACCAACGCCGCGCCGATCATAAGCTGCGCTGTCGCGCGCTCTCCCAGCAACAGCACACCGCCGATGATGGCAATCACCGGCACGCTGAGTTGAACCACCGCCGCAATTGCCGGGGCAAGTTGCGGCAACACCCGATACCACAGCGCATAACCCAAGCCGGATGTTACACCGCCGGACAGTGCCGCCAGGACATAGCCTAAGACGGTCATCTGCCACGCGCCACCGGCGGTCAGCAGAACCAGCGCAGTTACCGGCAGCGCCACCAGGAAATTGGCCGCCGTGCCGGACAAAGCATCCGGCTCGGATCGTCCGACCAGAGAATAAATCGCCCAGCCGATCCCCGCCGCCACCATCAACGCCGCGCCGAGCGGATCGACCTGCACCGCCTCTGATGGCCATAGGACATAAGTCAAGCCGGCCAGCGCGATACCTGCCCCCACAAATTGCCGACCGGTCGGGGATGCACCCGTCAGGGAACTGATCGCAAACATGGTGATCTGCACCACGCCAAACAGGATCAACGCCCCCAACCCCGCATCCAGTGTCAGATAGGCAACGGAAAACCCGATCATATACAGCGACAATGAACCCGCGCCGAGGACGCGCCGCCGATTGCGCACCGGCAACCGCCCACCCCGCATCCATACCAGCGCCACCAGAACCACAGCGCCCGAAAGCACCCGCACCACCGCAAACCCCGCCGGATCGCTGGCCCCGCTTTCGACCGCCATCCGGTTCAGAATTGAATTGGCCGCAAAGGCGCACATGGTCAGGGCGGTCAACAGAAACAGTCTCATAACCATCCGCATAACCGGTTCATCAAGGTTTGCACACACACTTTCTCGCGCGCCTTTTCCTTCATCTTTTTCCAAATACTCCCGCCGGAGGCATGCCTGCACAGCAGGCATTCAAAACGAAACGGGGCCGCCCGAAGGCGACCCCGTCGAAAGTTATACGGCTTTCCCTCACAGCAACTTGGCCAATTCGGCCAAGCGCCTATCGGGGTCGTCAGAATTCGCCTGGGCGAATTCGACGTGCTTACATCATGCCGCCCATGCCGCCCATGTCGGGCATGCCACCGGCAGGTGCGCCGCCGTCTTTGGCAGGCTTGTCGGCAACCATCGCCTCGGTGGTGACCAGCAGGCCAGCAACCGATGCCGCATCTTCCAGAGCGGTACGGACAACTTTGGCCGGGTCGATCACGCCGAACGAGAACATGTCGCCATATTCTTCGGTCTGCGCGTTGAAGCCAAACGCTGCGTCGGACGATTCACGGACCTTGCCCGCAACAACCGCACCGTCAACACCTGCGTTCTCAGCGATCTGGCGCAGCGGCGCTTCGATGGCCTTGCGAACGATATTGATGCCTGCGCTCTGGTCAGCGTTTGCGCCTTCCAGCGATTCCAGTGCTTTACCGGCCTGAACCAGCGCAACACCACCGCCCACGACAACGCCTTCCTGCACAGCAGCGCGGGTCGCGTTCAGAGCATCGTCCACACGGTCCTTACGCTCTTTCACTTCCACTTCGGTCATGCCGCCGACGCGGATCACGGCAACACCGCCTGCCAGTTTGGCAACGCGTTCTTGCAGCTTCTCACGGTCGTAGTCGCTGGTGGTTTCTTCGATCTGGGTGCGGATCTGGGCAACACGTGCTTCGATCTCGGCCTTCTCGCCAGCACCGTCGACGATGGTGGTTTCGTCTTTGGTGATTTCGATTTTCTTGGCGGTGCCCAGCATGTCCATGGTGACATTCTCAAGCTTCATGCCCAGATCTTCGCTGATCACCTGACCACCGGTCAGGATTGCGATGTCCTGCAGCATGGCTTTGCGACGATCGCCGAAGCCCGGTGCTTTGACAGCAGCAATTTTCAGGCCGCCGCGCAGTTTGTTGACCACGAGGGTCGCCAGCGCTTCGCCTTCAACGTCTTCTGCGATGATCAGCAGCGGCTTCTGCGACTGGATCACTTGCTCGAGCAGCGGAACCATCGGCTGTAGCGAGGACAGTTTCTTTTCGTGCAGCAGGATCATGCAGTCGTCGAGGTCTGCGATCATCTTGTCTGCGTTGGTGACGAAGTAAGGCGACAGGTAGCCACGGTCGAACTGCATACCTTCGACAACATCGGTCTCGGTTTCCAGACCTTTGTTTTCTTCGACGGTGATAACGCCTTCGTTGCCAACCTTCTGCATCGCGTCTGCGATCTGCTGACCGATTTCGGCTTCGCCGTTGGCCGAGATGGTGCCAACCTGAGCAACTTCTGCCGAGTCCTTGACTTCACGCGAGGCGTCTTTGATGCCTTCAACAACCTTGGCAGTTGCCAGGTCGATGCCGCGCTTCAGGTCCATCGGGTTCAGGCCAGCAGCAACCTGCTTGAGACCTTCGCGAACGATGGCTTGGGCCAGAACGGTTGCGGTGGTGGTGCCGTCGCCGGCTTCGTCATTGGTGCGGCTGGCGACTTCTTTCACCATCTGCGCGCCCATGTTTTCGAACTTGTCTTCCAGTTCGATTTCCTTGGCAACCGAAACACCGTCTTTGGTGATGCGCGGTGCGCCAAAGGATTTGTCCAGAACCACGTTGCGGCCTTTGGGGCCCAGGGTCACTTTAACAGCATCGGCCAGGATGTTCACACCTGCCAGCATGCGGTTACGGGCATCGGTGTCAAACTTGACGTCCTTAGCAGCCATATCGTTTCTCCTTGAGAAATTGTATTGGGATGAAGATCAGAGGAAGCGTGGCGCTTACTCGATGATCCCCATGATGTCGCTTTCTTTCATCATCAGCAGCTCTTCGCCGTCGACTGCGACCTCGGTGCCCGACCATTTGCCGAACAGGATCTTGTCGCCAGCTTTCACAGCCATCGCGATCAGCTCGCCGCTGTCCTTGCGCGCGCCTTCGCCGGTTGCAACGACTTCGCCTTCGCTGGGCTTTTCTTTCGCGCTGTCAGGAATGATCAGGCCGCCTGCGGTTTTTTCTTCGCTTTCGGTACGGCGAACCAGCACACGGTCATGAAGCGGTTTCAATGCCATCTTTGCAGCTCCTTGGGCTCAAAGTTTGTTAATCCTCCCCCCGCCGGTTGACGAGGCATTAGCACTCGGGCCTCCCGAGTGATAACGGCGTATAGCTAGGGGGTCGCCACACCTGAGTCAACAAGATGTGAGGGATTTTTTGGGATTACCGGTTCAGTCGGCCTGTTCCCAGCTGTAAGCCCAGTGTTTCAGGCCCTCTTGCCCCGCACCAGACAGGCCATAGATGCCCTTTTCGACCTTGTCGAACCAGCCATAATGGTTGTCCCGCATCACACGGGTCGCCCCCGGCACACCGGTCGCCTTGGCCACGTCAGAACCTTTGCAGGCACCGTTCTCAGCCAGATGAGCGGCGCATTTCAGCGCGTCCTGCCTGTATGCGGTGACAATCCCGTACCGGGTCGCACCCCCGGCATTGGGATCACCTTCCAGCCGGTCGAACTCACGCAGCAGTCGCGCTGTTTTAATCTTATCCTTGCGCGGGGCGTAGGGGCCGGGGTCGCATTGCACCTCGACCGTGCCATCGGCACGCACGGTGATCAGCCCAAGGCCCAACCGGCGGCACAGTGCCAGATTATCCTTCAGCGCCCGCCGGGCGGTGCGCCCTTTGGGCTTGCAGACACCGATATAGACCTGATCGGTGATCCTCAGCCGGGTGATCGCCTGATGAAACAGCGCCAACGAGAACCGCAGCTTCAACTCGACAATCACCGGGTCTTCGCCATCGCGCAGGGCGACGATATCGGCCGCGCCGACCTCACCCTTGACGGTATAGCCCTGTCGCTCCAGCAACGCCTTGATCGGCGGGTAAAGATCCTGCTCGCGCTCCATCCCCCCATGCTAGGCAGTTTCGCTGGGAAAGCCAGCCAATAGGCGCAGCGTTGCAATCAGGCTTGCACCCGATCACCCGCCAAGGCAGAGTTGCGGCATCTCTGATTTCAAAGGAAAATCCCGGATGCGCCTCATTCTGTTTGTAATCTGCCTGTTGCTGCCCGCAGCGGCGCAAGCCGCCTGTGAAGGGCGCGACCTGAAAGGGGACTTGCCCCTGTCGATA
The DNA here is from genome assembly GCF_028066395.1 of Ruegeria sp. GTDB lineage: Bacteria > Pseudomonadota > Alphaproteobacteria > Rhodobacterales > Rhodobacteraceae > Ruegeria. The sequence goes on along the minus strand of NZ_JALCBM010000043.1, from coordinate 29,368 downwards.
CAGGCAGAATTGAAAGAGGCGGTGTCCAACATCCCCTACCCTGAAGGCAACCACTGGATTGCGACAAAGGGCAATACGGTGCTGCACCTCGTGGGGACACTGCACCTGAACGCCCCACAAATGGGCGCACTTGTCGAACGCCTGACGCCCGTTCTCAGTCAGGCCGACGCTTTCTACTTCGAAGTCACTCAGGACGAGATGAAAGCCTGGGAACAGAGATTGGCCGCAGACCCCAGCCCGATCATGATCACATCCGGCCCGTCCCTAATCGACATAATGCCGGAAGAGGATTGGGCCACGCTCTCTGCCATGCTGACCGAACGCGGAATTCCCAGTTGGGTGGCCGCGAAAATGCGCCCCTGGTTTCTGGGAATGATGCTGGGCATGCCGACCTGCATGCTGCAGGACCCTCAGGCCGATCACGGCCTGGATTCACGGCTGACCGATCTGGCCCTTGAACATGACATTCCGCAATATTCACTGGAAAGCATCGATGACCTGATGGGCGTGTTCGACATTTATTCCATCGAGGAACAGGCACATTCCCTTGCCCGGATGGTCGGCACCTACAAAAACAGCGACGATCAAATGGCCACGATGACAAAAGCCTATTTCGATGAACAGCACTGGCAGGTCATGGAACTCGGTCGCCTCATTGCGCGCGAATATTCCGGCCTGTCGCCCGAAGAGTTCGACAAGGAATGGAGCCCGATCGAACAGCACCTGCTGATCGAGCGCAACAACAACTGGATGCTGCATATCCTGAGCATTCAGGACCAGACCGCCGTGATCGCCGTCGGCGCCGGACACCTGAGCGGCACGTTCGGCCTTCTGAACCAGTTGCATCAGGCCGACTATACGCTGGAACGCGCCCCATTCTGACCCTTCGCCGCAGTTTTCTGTCGGGCAGGTGACATCCTTGATGGACCGCCCTATAAGGCGCGCAAATTTTCATTCTCAGGACGCTGACATGACAACCCTCGTATTTGGTCACAAATCCCCCGACACCGATTCCACCGGCTCTCCGATCCTGTGGTCGTGGTATCTGAACGAAGTGAAAGGCGAACAGGCCGAGCCCGTGCTGCTGGGTGAACCCAACACCGAAGCCGCCTTCATGCTGCAGCGCTGGAACCTGCCCAAACCGCGCATCATCGCGGATGTGGACGCGGACGCGCCGGTGGTCATCGTCGACACCAACAACCCGGCGGAACTGCCCGCCAGCATCAACAGCGCCGATATCCGCGCCATCATCGACCACCACAAACTGGTCGGCGGGCTGGAAACCAAAGGCCCCATCGACATCACCGTGCGCCCGCTGGCCTGCACCGCCACCATCATGGTGGACCTGATGGGCGACGACGCCGCCAAGATGCCCGACGCCGTCAAAGGTGCCGCACTGACCTGCATCCTGTCGGACACGCTGGAATTCCGTTCGCCCACCACCACCGCGCATGACCGCGCAGTGGCCGAGAAACTGGCCGCCGATCTGGGCTTGGACGTCTCGGCCTACGCCGCCGACATGTTTGCGGCGAAATCGGACGTCTCGTCCTTCTCGGACGCCGAACTGATCCGCATGGACAGCAAGGAATACGAGGTCGACGGCACCAAGTTCCGCGTCTCGGTTCTGGAAACCACCGCCCCCGGCGTGGTGCTGGACCGCAAGACCAGCCTTGCCGCCGCGATGGTGGATGTCGCCAAAGAGGACGGCGTCGATCAGGTCCTGCTGTTCGTCGTGGACATCCTGAACGAAGAAGCAACGCTGCTGGTCCCCAACGATCTGGTCAAATCCGTCGCCGAGAAAAGCTTTGACGCCAGTGTCGATGGTGACGCCGTTGTCCTGCCCGGCATCATGAGCCGCAAGAAGCAGATCATCCCGAACCTCAAGGTCTGATCATCCCGCTCCCGAGGGCGCCTGTATTGGGCGCCTTCTTTTTTTGCGAGGCTCTGCCTCGCGCTCCGGGATATTTTTAGCCAGATGAAGACTGGAATCCCCTGCTTCATCTGGCCCCAAATATCCCCGGGGGAGTCGCCCGCAGGGCGGCGGGGGCATAGCCCCCTCTGGCCAAACGGGGTGACCTCTGCCATAGGCATTGGCACGCATTGCCTGCCAAATGAGGGGCCCATGACCCAGATCATCTCAACGCTTGCCGAAATCTCTGATCGCTACAAAGCGCTGTTCGTGGACTTATGGGGCTGTGTGCATAACGGCATAACCGCATACCCCGAAGCGGTTGCGGCGTTGCAAGCGTACCGCCAGCAAGGTGGCGCGGTGGTGTTGGTGACCAATTCCCCGAAACCCCGCGCGGGGGTGGCCGAGCAGTTGGGGCAGTTCAACGTCCCCCCTGATTCCTACGACACCATCGCCTCCAGCGGCGACTCGGCCCGGTCGGCATTGTTTCGCGGCGCGGTGGGAGAGAAGGTTTATTTCATGGGCGAATGGCAGCGGGATGCGGGGTTTTTCGAACCTCTGAAACTGCTGGATCATCCGCTGCATATCGAACGCGTGCCATTGGACGAGGCCGAAGGGATCGTCTGTTGCGGCCCCTTCGATCCGATGGCGGACCCTGCCGTCAACCGGCCCGATTTCCTCTATGCAAAGCAAAAAGGCATGAAACTGCTCTGTGCCAACCCCGATATCGTCGTGGATCGCGGCGAGATTCGGGAATGGTGCGCGGGTGCTTTGGCCAAGCTTTATACCGAAATGGGGGGCGAGAGCCTTTATTTCGGGAAACCGCACCCTCCGATCTATGACCTGGCCCGCCGCAGGTTGCAGGAGATCGGAGTGGATGTCCTGGATTCGGAGATTCTGGCCATCGGTGACGGGCCGCAAACCGACATTGCAGGCGGCATGGGCGAAGGTATTGATACTTTGTTCATCACCGGCGGGTTGGCCGCAGCCGAGACCAAAACGTCGCATCACCCGGACGAAGACGCCCTAAGAGACCATAATAAAAAAGAAAACATCAATCCGACCTACTCGATTGGTCGCTTGCGATAGCCAAAAAAGAGCTTGATTTTCTGCAACTGCGAAGTAATAAAGTTACCCAAGGGCTGCAGATGATGGTTTTTTGTTGCCCCATTGATCTCGGATGAGGGCAGCATGTTGGACAATCTTCCACGCGGAACGATCTGTATCGAAGACATCGAAATGGGCATGACGCGCCACCTGCGCAAGGTGGTGAGTGATGAGGATATCGAGATGTTTGCCCAGGTCTCGACCGACCGCAATCCGGTGCATCTGGACGATGATTATGCCCGTGACACGATCTTTCAGGGCCGAATTGCCCATGGGATGCTGACCGCGGGGCTGATCTCGGCCGTGATTGGCGAACAGCTGCCCGGACATGGCACCGTCTATATGGGCCAATCACTCAAGTTTCTGGCCCCTGTGCGCCCTGGTGACATGGTTTATGCCGAGGTCAAGGTGATCGATATCGACTTTGCCAAACGGCGGGTGAAACTGGATTGCCATTGTGCGGTTGATGGCAAAAAGGTGCTGGTGGGCGAGGCGATGGTTCTGGCGCCGTCGCGCAAGTTCGACTGACCTGATCTGCGGCTTGAACCCGGCCCTCTCTCCGGCTAGGCAAGGCGCATGCAGATCATCCGGGATTTTCAGTTCATAGACCCCGAGGATCGCGGCGCCAGCGTCGCGATCGGGAATTTCGACGGCGTTCATGTCGGGCACCGCTCGGTCATCGAACTGGCCCGTAACGCAGCACCCGAGGCCCCGCTGGGGGTGCTGACTTTTGAACCACACCCAAGAGAGTTCTTTGCGCCCAACACGCCTCCGTTCCGGTTAATGCGGGGCAATGCGCGGGCGCACCGGTTGCAGAAGCTGGGCGTTGAAAAACTGTATGAACTGCCCTTCAACGCCGCCCTTGCGGGGCTGACGCCCGAAGCCTTTGCGCGCAGTGTGATTTGCGATGGGCTGGGGCTGGCCCATGTGGTTGTGGGCGCGGATTTCTGTTTCGGCAAGGGCCGCAGCGGCACTGCGCAGGACATGGTGCGTTTTGGCGAGGAAATGGGGTTCGGCGTCACCATCGCCCCGCTGATGGAACGGTCGGAAAACGTTGTGTCTTCGACCGCGATCCGCACCGCTTTGACCGAAGGCCGCCCGCGTGATGCCGCCGCGATGCTGGGCCACTGGCACCGGATCGAAGGTGAGGTGGTGGGCGGTGAACAGCGCGGGCGCGAGCTGGGTTTTCCCACTGCCAACATGTCCATCGAGGGCCTGCACCCTCCGAAATTCGGGGTCTATGCGGTGCTGGTGGACGTACTGGATGGCCCGCATCAGGGCAGCTATCACGGCGCGGCCTCGATCGGAACCCGACCGATGTTTGGTGGCGAGGTGCCCAATATCGAAACCTTCCTGTTCGATTTCTCGGGCGATCTATATGGCGCGACCCTGTCGGTTGGGCTGGTTGAATATCTGCGGCCCGAGTTGAAATTCGACGGGTTGGACGGGTTGATCATGCAGATGGATGCGGATTGCGCGCAGGCTCGTGACCTGCTGGCCGCGCTATGACCTCGGACCCGATTGACCGCGCCGGGCTGTCGCACCGGTTCTGGGAGCGCAAACCCCTGCGCAAAATGTCCCCGCGCGAGTGGGAGGCGCTGTGCGACGGCTGCGGCAAATGCTGCTTGAACAAGCTGGAGGACGAGGACACGGGCGAGGTCGCCCTGACCTGTGTCGCCTGCCGCCTGCTGGATGATGAAAGCTGCCGCTGCACGCAATACGATATTCGGCATCAGTTTGTGCCCGAATGCATCGTGATGAAGCCCGACAATATCGACGATCACGCTTATTGGCTGCCGCAAACCTGCGCCTATCGTCTGCTTTGGGAAGGCAAGCCCCTTTACGATTGGCATCCGCTGCTATCTGGTACAGCGGATACGGTTCACACCGCCGGGGTCTCGGTCCAGGGGCGCACCGTGTCCGAGTTCGAAACCCCCATCGAAGAATGGGAAGATTACATCATTGAGGAGCCGACCTGATGCATTTCGCCTCTGACAATTCCGGGCCTGTTCATGCGGAAGTTCTGGCCGCTTTGACCGAGGCAAATCAGGGCTATCAGATGGCCTATGGGGCCGACACGCTGATGAACGAGGTGCGTGATCAGATCCGAGGGATTTTCGAAGCCCCCGGTGCGGCGGTCTATCTGGTGGCAACCGGGACGGCGGCGAACTCTCTGGCACTGGCCACCCTGTCGCAGCCGTGGGAGACGGTGTTCTGTTCGCCCGTGGCCCATATCCACGAGGATGAATGCAACGCGCCGGAATTCTATACCGGCGCGAAACTGACGCTGGTTCCGGGTGGTGACAAGATGACGCCCGAGGCGTTGCGCCAGTCGATTGAGGGCGAAGAGACACGGGGCGTACACGGACCCCAGCGTGGCCCGGTGTCGATCACGCAGGTGACCGAACGGGGGACGGTGTATTCGCTGGCGGAACTGCAGGCGTTGTGCGGCGTGGCGAAGGAGTACGGCCTGCCGGTTCACATGGACGGCGCGCGGTTCGCCAATGCGCTGGCCGCGCTGAACTGCTCACCGGCTGAGATGACGTGGAAAGCGGGCGTCGATGCGGTCAGTTTCGGCGGCACGAAGAACGGATTGCTTGGAGTCGAGGCGGTTGTCTTTTTTGACGAAACCAAGGCCTGGGAATTCGAGCTGCGCCGCAAACGCGGGGCGCATCTGTTTTCAAAACACCGCTATCTGTCGGCGCAGATGGCGGCCTATCTGCGCGATGATCTGTGGTTGCGGTCTGCACGGCAGGCGAATGCCAATTGCGCCCGTCTAGCCGACGGGCTGCGCGTGGCGGGGGCCGCGTTTCTGCATGAGCCGCAGGCCAATATCGTCTTCGCCAGTTTCCCCCGTCACCAGCACAAGCGTCTGCACGAGGCTGGGGCAGTCTATCATCTGTGGGGGGATAGTCTGGACGGGGCGAATGAGGATGAGATGCTGGCGTGTCGCTTGGTGTGTGACTGGTCGATCGGGACGGATCAGATCGACCGGTTTTTGACCTTGCTATAGGGGATGGGGGCGCTGCCCCCGCCGCAGCAAGCTGCGACTCCCCCGGGATATTTTTGGCCAGATGAAGCAGGCGGGGACGGATTAGCCGTTCAGCGTTGCGAGGTGGCGGTCGAGATCGTCGAGGCGGTCCTGACCCCAGAAACGTTGGTCATCTGGCGTGATGTAGAAGGGCGCGCCGAAAACACCGCGGTCTACGGCCTCTTCCAGATTGGCGGCATAGGTTTCGGCGCCAACCAGCAGGCCGCTATCGGCGAGGTCGGGGTTGAACCCGGCCTGTGACAGGCAATCGCGGATGACCTCATCCTGGGCGATGTCCTTTTCCTCGGCCCAGCAGGCGCGCAGGATGGCGTGGCAGAGTTTGCCCATATCGCCCGAGCCGTCCTTGGCGGCGGCGATCACCGCGTAAGAGGATGGCGCCATGTTGGTGGGCCAATGGGCCGGTTGCAGGTTCAGGTCGAAGCCGAGGGTTTTTGACTGACGCAACAGTTCCTGCGCCCGGTATTCGATGCGCGAGATATGCCGGTCCTTGGGTGGAACGCCCCCGGTGCGACCAAACAGGGCGACGATATCCAGCGGTTTGTAATTGATCGTTGCTCCGTGCTTTGCCGCGATCTCTTCTAGCCGGGTGCCAGCCAGATAGGTAAAGGGCGAGAGTGTCGCAAAAAAGTAGTCAATCTGGGTCATGTTCACTTTCTCCGCTGGGTTATCTTTGCGGGACGGTAGACCCGTGATAAGCGGTGTCAACATCACGAATCTGTCACATAGCCATTGCTGCCCGGGGACCTACAGCCGATGCCGACACTCCACGAACCCAAGCTGATCGCTGGGAACGCCAATCTTCCGCTTGCCGAAACCATCTCGCGCCGCATGAGCCTGCATCGCGGTGTCGATCAGGGTCTGGTCGATGCGCGGGTCGAGCGGTTCAATGATGGCGAGATTTTTGTCGAAGTGTTCGAGAATGTGCGCGGCGAGGATATGTTCATTATCCAGCCGACCTCGAACCCCGCCAATGACAACCTGATGGAGCTGCTGATCATCGCCGACGCGCTGCGCCGGTCGTCGGCCCAGCGGATCACCGCGGTGATCCCTTACTTCGGATACGCCCGTCAGGATCGCCGCACCAAGGCGCGCACGCCGATCAGCGCCAAGCTGGTGGCCAATATGCTGACCGGTGCGGGGATCGAACGCATCCTGACCATGGACCTGCACGCGGCCCAGATTCAGGGGTTCTTTGATATCCCGGTGGACAACCTTTATGCCTCGCCGATTTTTGCGCTGGATGTGAAAAGGCAGTTCCGCGACCAGATGGACGATCTGATGGTGGTTTCACCCGATGTCGGCGGCGTGGCCCGCGCGCGGGAACTGGCCAAGCGCATCGGCGCGCCGCTGTCGATCGTCGACAAGCGCCGCGAGAAGGCGGGGGAAGTGGCCGAGATGACAGTGATCGGGGACGTCAAAGGCAAGATCTGCCTGATCGTTGACGACATCTGCGACACGGCCGGGACGCTGTGCAAGGCGGCGCAGGTCCTGATGGATAATGGCGCGAAAGAGGTGCATTCCTACATCACCCACGGCGTCATGAGCGGCCCCGCGGTCGAGCGTGTGACCAATTCGGTGATGAAATCTCTGGTCCTGTCCGACACGATCCAGCCGACACCCGAGGTGGCAAGTGCCGCCAATATCCGTGTCGTGCCGACCGCGCCGATCTTTACCCAGGCGATCCTGAACATCTGGAACGGCACCAGCGTGTCGTCCCTGTTCGAGGACAAGACCCTGACCCCGATCTACGAGTCGCTCTATCACGGGTAAGGGCCCGTCAGGCCCTATTCGGCGATGGTCAGGATTTCGTCCAGCGGCTTCTTGATCTTCGCCACTTTCGGAACCTTTGCATCCTCACTGGGGTGACCCACCGCAACGATCATGATCGGCTTTTCATGATCCGGGCGCCCCAGCAGCGGGTTCAGGAATTTCATCGGGTTCGGCGTATGGGTCAATGAGACCAGCCCGGCATGGTGCAGCGCCGCCAGCAGGAAACCCGAAGCGATACCGGTGCTTTCGGGCACGTAGTAGTTCTTGAACCGCGTTCCGTCATCGAACTCTCCCCACCGTTGGGCAAAGATCACGATCAGCCAGGGTGCGTCCTCTAGGTGAGGCTTGTTGTCATTGGTTCCAATCGGCTCCAGCGCCTTCAGCCACTCGTCCCCTGCCCCGCCTTCATAGAATCTGCGTTCCTCTTCCTCGGCCCCTTCGCGGATCTGCTTTTTGATCGCGGGGTCGGAAATGGCGACAAAGTGCCAGGGCTGATGATTGGCCCCGGACGGGGCAGTTCCGGCGGTGCGGATACACTCTTCGATCACTGCGCGCGCCACCGGGCGGTCTGAATAGTCGCGGACGGTGTGGCGGCACCGCATCAGATCGTAAAAGCGCTGTGCGCTGGCCAACATCTGATCATCCGTCAGGTCCATACGATCCGGAAGGTCCAGCGCTTCGTATTCGATATGCTCACGTGCAAACACGGGGTGACCTCATTCTTTCGGTACAGGCCCACCAATTGGCAGCCCACAACCCAATCTAAGCGGCCTTTGGTGCAAAGGCCAAGGCGGATTTATCAGAGGGTGTGAGCCGAAGCACAACTGGTTACGGCGGTGCAAACTTGCTTCATCACTCTGCCAACCCGGGGATTCTGAATGCAATCAGACCTTAATTATCCCTGAACCGTTTGGGCAGGCGTCTAAAGAGCAATAAACTCAGCAAACCCCAAAGACCCAGCGGCTTTGCATCGCCTGTCATTTCCGCCAGATCTTCTTCCGAATACTCGTTCCTGACGATCTCGCGAATATTGGCGAAACGGGTTCCGGCGACGGCTTCTTTTACGACCGCCTCGGCCTGTTCGAAATCTTCCACGGAAAAGCCGAAATTGACTTCTGTTTCTCCGATATCAGCACCGTCCCATTCGCCCAGATCACCTGCTAACAGAGCGTTTTCGACATGCTCCATCGCGGCGTTTCGGAACTCCAAAGCTTCCGAACTGAATGCGCTTCGATCTGTGATATCCGGGATGTCGGAAATATTGTAATAGATTTCAATGCTCTTTCCGGTCACGCCTCAATCCTTTCGGTATGAAATGAACTTCTTTCCGGTTAGGCGAGCAATGTGGCGTTTTTTGGAAACCGGAGACGTGCGCCGTCAAACATAGGGAATACGCTGCCGATGGCGGCAGCATTGTCGAAGAACAGCGTGTCGGGCTTTACGAGATCACCCAGTCATCCTCATGCGACACCTCACCAATGGCGGTCCAGGCGACGCGGATGCGGGCGATGCGGGTGTCGGACCAGGTGCGGAATACCGCGTTGAAACCCTCGGACGTGATGTCCTGCGCCCTGACCTCGGCGCGCAGGGCCGAGGTTGTGTCCACATCCCACAGAGAGATACCGATCTGGACCACCGGGGCTGTTCGGAACGGCTCTGAGAACCGGATCGTCACGCGCCGTTCGCGCGGGCCTTCGCCGGTCCACATGTCGCCGCCATTGGCGAATTCAGAGAACAGGGTTTCTTCGCCTTGGTCGATGCCAATGGGATGGGTTCGAAACGTCTTCATTCAGTCGTCTTTTTCTTTCAATACTCATAACCTAACCCGCAACCATGACGAGCGCACGACAAAAAAACGGCCCCGCGATGCAGGGCCGTCTTAGATGTTCCAAGTGCAACAAGCCGTTACAGGCTCATATGCGTCCCAAGCGCTTCCATGTCCGCCAGCAGTTTGGCGGCGTCGTCGACGATGGTCTGATCGTCACCGGCCTTAGCCGCCTCGTGCGAGGCGCGGGCCTCGGCGATCAGGTCGTCCAGATGCGACCGGGTCACTTCGGCCACCGGGATGGCCTTTTCGGCCAGCACCGACAGGCTGTCGCCGTTGATCTGGGCAAACCCGCCGGTGACCAGGTATTCGCTGGACCCTTGGGGTGCCTCAACCTTCAGCAGACCGGGGCGCAGCGTTGTGATGGTGGGGGCATGGTCGGGCATTGCCGTCATGTCCCCGTCCGCGCCGGGAATCTGGACCGCGGTGGCCTCAAGCGAAGCAAGGCTCCGCTCGGGGCTGACGAGGTCGAATTGCATCGTGTTTGCCATCAGGGATACTCCTTAGGCGGCTTCTGCGGCCATCTTCTCGGCTTTGGCGATCACTTCGTCGATGCCACCAACCATCAGGAAGGCCGCTTCGGGCAGGTGATCGTATTCGCCAGCCACAACAGCTTTGAACGATGCGATGGTTACATCCAGAGGAACCTGAACGCCGGGCGAGCCGGTGAAAACCTCGGCAACGTCGAACGGCTGCGACAGGAAGCGTTCGATCTTACGGGCACGGGCCACGGTCAGTTTGTCTTCTTCCGACAGTTCGTCCATGCCGAGGATGGCGATGATGTCCTGCAGCGACTTGTAGCGCTGGAGGATCTGCTGAACGTCGGTCGCAACGCCGTAGTGCTCTTCACCCACAATCGCGGGGTCCAGCAGACGCGAGGACGAGTCGAGCGGGTCAACAGCCGGGTAGATACCCTTTTCCGAGATCGCACGGTTCAGAACGGTGGTCGCGTCCAGGTGAGCAAACGATGTTGCTGGCGCGGGGTCGGTCAGGTCGTCCGCAGGCACGTAGATCGCCTGCACCGAGGTGATCGAGCCCGACTTGGTCGAGGTGATGCGTTCCTGCAGGGCGCCCATATCGGTCGCCAGCGTCGGCTGGTAGCCCACAGCCGAAGGAATACGACCCAGCAGAGCCGAAACCTCGGAACCTGCCTGCGTAAAGCGGAAGATGTTGTCGACGAAGAACAGAACGTCGGTCCCGGACTGGTCGCGGAACTGCTCGGCCAGGGTCAGACCTGTCAGAGCAACACGCGCACGCGCACCCGGAGGCTCGTTCATCTGACCGTAAACCAGCGCAACCTGCGATTCCGACAGGTTGTCGGGCTTGATCACGTTCGATTCGATCATCTCGTGATACAGGTCGTTGCCTTCACGGGTCCGTTCACCAACACCCGCGAACACGGAAAAGCCCGAGTGCACTTTTGCGATGTTGTTGATCAGTTCCATGATCAGAACGGTTTTACCAACGCCGGCACCGCCGAAGAGGCCGATTTTACCGCCTTTGGCGTAGGGGGCCAGCAGGTCAACAACCTTGATGCCGGTGACCAGAATTTCCGACTCGGTCGACTGTTCGTCGAACTCGGGTGCGGGCTGGTGGATGGCACGGGCTTCGGTTGCTTCGACCGGGCCTTTTTCGTCGATCGGCTCGCCGACCACGTTCAGGATACGGCCCAGGGTGGCGTTGCCAACCGGAACCGAGATCGGTGCGCCGGTATCGGTCACTTCTTCGCCACGGACCAGACCTTCGGTCGCGTCCATCGCGATGGTGCGGACGGTGTTTTCACCCAGGTGCTGGGCAACTTCCAACACCAGGCGCTTGCCGTTGTTGGTGGTTTCCAGCGCGTTCAGAATTTCAGGCAGCTGATCTTCGAACTGCACGTCAACGACGGCCCCGATGATCTGTGTGACTTTGCCTTTTGCATTCGCCATGTTTCGTCTCCGGTTTTCTTACAGCGCTTCGGCGCCGGAAATAATTTCAATCAGCTCGTTGGTGATCACGGCCTGACGCGAGCGGTTGAACTGGATCGTCAGCTTGTCGATCATCTCACCCGCGTTGCGTGTCGCGTTGTCCATCGCGGACATCCGTGCACCTTGTTCAGACGCTCCGTTTTCGAGCAGAGCCGAGAAGATGGCGGTCGCAACCCCCTTGGGCAGCAGGTCGGCCAGAATGGCCTCTTCGCTGGGCTCGTAGTCGAAGATGGCACCGCTGTCGTCACCCGCCGCTTCGTCCTCGAACGAGGCCGGGATGATTTGCTGTGCCGTGGGGATCTGGGTCACGACGTTGACGAACTTCGAATAGAAGATCGTGGCAACATCGAACTCAGCCCCGTCAAAGCGGGACAGGACGTCCTTGGCGATGTCCTGCGCGTTGGTGTAGCCAATGCGCTTGACCTCGCTCAGGTCGATATGTCCAACGAACAGATCGGCAAAGTCGCGCTTGAGAGCGTCGCGACCCTTTTTACCAACGGTCAGAACCTTGACCGTCTTGCCTTTGCCGCGCAGCTCGTCCGCTTTGGCGCGGGCAAGCTTGGCGATGTTCGCGTTGAAGCCGCCACACAGGCCGCGTTCAGCTGTCATGACAACCAGCAGATGGACATCATCGCTGCCCGTACCCCGGAGCAGCTTGGGGGCGCTGTCGCTGCCCCCGACCGAAGCCGCCAGCCCCGCCATCACGGCATTGAACCGTTCGGCATAGGGGCGCGAGGCTTCGGCAGATTCCTGGGCGCGGCGCAGTTTTGCGGCCGCGACCATCTGCATGGCCTTGGTGATCTTGCGGGTCGATTTGACCGACTCGATCCTGTTTTTAAGGTCCTTCAGACTAGGCATCGGAACCCCCTATCAAGCGAAGGTCGCGGCGTATTCGTCGATCGCTGCCTTGATCTTGTCGGACGCGTCACCTTTGATCTTGGGATCTTCGTCGGTGAGCCATGTCAGCAGGTCGGCATGCTTGCCGCGCAGGTGCGCCAGCAGACCGGCCTCGTAACGGCCAACGTCCGAGACGTCGATCTTGTCGAGGTAACCATTGGTGCCCGCGAAGATGACGCAGACGATTTCGGCGTTGGTCAGCGGCGAGTACTGCGGCTGTTTCATCAGCTCGGTCAGGCGCGCACCACGGTTCAGCAGCTGCTGGGTCGCGGCGTCGAGGTCGGAACCGAACTGCGCAAAGGCCGCCATTTCACGGTACTGCGCTAGTTCCAGTTTAACCGGACCCGCAACCGATTTCATCGCGTTGGTCTGAGCCGACGAGCCCACACGCGAAACCGACAGACCGGTGTTCACAGCAGGACGGATGCCCTGATAGAACAGTTCGGTTTCCAGGAAGATCTGACCGTCGGTGATCGAGATCACGTTGGTCGGAATAAACGCAGAAACGTCACCACCCTGAGTTTCGATAACCGGCAGCGCGGTCAGCGAACCTGCACCGAAGTCTTCGTTCAGCTTCGCCGAACGCTCCAGCAGGCGGGAGTGGAGATAGAAAACGTCGCCCGGATAGGCTTCACGGCCCGGCGGGCGGCGCAGCAGCAGCGACATCTGACGATAGGACACAGCCTGTTTCGACAGGTCATCATAGATGATCAGCGCGTGGCGGCCATTGTCACGGAAATATTCCGCCATCGCGGTTGCCGAGTAAGGTGCCAGGAACTGCATCGGCGCCGGGTCGGACGCGGTCGCGGCCACAACGATCGAGTATTCAATCGCGCCGGATTCTTCCAGTTTCTTCACCAGCTGGGCGACGGTCGAACGCTTCTGACCAACCGCCACATAGATGCAGTACAGTTTCTTCGACTCGTCGTCGCCTGCTGCGTCGTTGTAGACTTTCTGGTTCAGGATGGTGTCCAGCGCCACAGCGGTTTTACCGGTCTGACGGTCACCAATGATCAGCTCCCGCTGGCCACGGCCAATCGGGATCATCGCGTCAACCGATTTCAGGCCGGTTGCCATCGGCTCGTGCACCGATTTACGCGGGATGATGCCCGGGGCTTTCACGTCAGCAACGCCACGCTTGGAGGCATTGATCGGGCCTTTGCCGTCCAGCGGGTTGCCCAGACCGTCAACAACGCGGCCCAGCAGTTCGTCACCGATCGGAACGTCCACGATCGAGTTGGTGCGCTTTACGGTGTCACCTTCTTTGATGTCACGGTCAGACCCGAAGATAACAACACCGACGTTGTCGCTTTCCAGGTTCAGCGCCATGCCCATGATGCCGCCGGGGAATTCGACCATCTCACCGGCTTGCACGTTGTCCAGGCCGTATACACGGGCAATCCCGTCACCGACGCTCAGCACGCGGCCGATCTCGGCCACTTCGGCTTCCTGACCAAAATTCTTGATCTGGTCCTTCAGGATTGCAGAAATCTCTGCAGCTTGGATTCCCATTTATCCGACCTCTTTCATTGCATTCTGTAGGGAGTTCAGCTTCGAACGGATCGAGCTATCGATCATTTTCGAGCCCACTTTAACGACAAGACCGCCGATGAGGCTTTCATCAACGGTCGCATTGATTGTCACGGTCTTGCCCACACGCTCGGACAGCGTTTTGGACAGTTTATCCATCTGTGTCTTGGTCAGCGCCTTGGCCGAGGCGACATCGGCGGTCACTTCGCCACGCTCTTCGGCCAGCATGTCGCGCAGAACCTGCACCAGCTGCGGCACAACAAACAGGCGACGTTTCTGCGCCATCAGGCCCAGCGTGTTTTGCAGGATGGGGTTCAACCCCATCTTCGCGGCAACCGCGGTGATCGCGCCTTCCTGTTCGGCACGCGAAACCAGAGGCGAAGCAATCAGGTCGCGCAATTCGGCGCTGTCGCCCAGTGCTGCTGCCAGATCGTTGATGCCGGTTTCCAGACCCGCAAGGTCATTATTCTCTTTGGCGATCTCAAAGATCGCGGTGGCATAGCGCTCGGCGATGCCTGTGGAAATCGAAGCTGGTTCGGACACGTCCACCCTTCCGATACTTTAGGCCCCGAATTCGCGTTGCGGCAGCTACCCCGGGGGCGTGAGGAAACCCCGTCCAGGAAGGGCGGGGATCAAAATCACCGGGGATGTAGCAGAGCCGAACTCAGCTAGCAATATATTATAAAGGGTAGTGCTTTATCCACAAAATGTATGATTTCAAATACTTATGCAAAGTGCGACCCTTTTGTCCGGGCAGAGACAGGGAAAAATGTTACGAAAGTGTAGGTTTTTGCGATTCCTGTGACCATTTTCCCGCAATTTCACGGTCTGGGTCGTCTCATCCTGAGCCGCGCAGCTAGGCCGGTTTCAGCAACCCGTCCAGCGCCTTGATCGGGCGACGCTCGGTATCCTTGGTGACGCTGCCGCTGGGCGGGCGGATATGCTTGGTGACCTCGACCATCAGAACGCCTCCGGCCATGATCGTGGGCAGGCGCTGCCCGGTTTTTTCGATCAGGCTGCCGGATTTCAGCCAAAACCGCCGGAACGAGGGCGGCAGGTACAGGGCCGAGCAGTGGTTTTCCCGGATGAAATGATGCGCCTTGAGCTGGCTTTCCAGTTGCGAGGCCGAATAGGGGCGGCCAAAGCCAAAGGGCGTCCGGTCGGTGCGCGACCACAGCCCCGCCCGGTTTGGCACCACAAACAGCGCCCGCCCGCCGGGGCCAAGGACGCGCCAGCATTCATCCAGCAACTGGCTGGGCCGGCCCGAGGTCTCAAGCCCGTGCATCACCACCAGCTTGTCCACATGTCCGGTTTCAATCGGCCACCGCGTTTCCTCGGTCAGGACCGAGACGTTGGGCATCCCCGCGGGCCAGGGCATCACCCCCTGCGGGCCGGGCATCAACCCGATCACCCGCCGGGCGTCAGCCAGATAGGGGCGCAGCAGGGGCACCGCAAAGCCAAAGCCCACGACGGTCTGACCTTTGGCCTCAGGCCACAGATCGACCACCCGGCCCCGGATCGCCGCCTGCGCCGCACGCCCCAGCGTGCTGCGATAGTAAAAATTCCTCAGATCCTGCACATCAAGATGCATTGCGGACACCCGGTCAATCGGCTTAGCTGGGCGCAGTCTAGCAATGAAAGGGCAAAAGGCCATGCCTCTTGAGATCGTTACCATCCCCTGTCTCAGCGACAACTACGCTTTTCTGGCCCATGACGCCGCCAGCGGCGACACCGCGCTGGTCGACGCGCCCGAGGCTGCGCCCATTCTGGCCGAACTGGACAAACGCGGCTGGACCCTCAACCATGTGCTGCTGACCCACCACCATTGGGATCACGTGGACGGGCTGGGCGCGATTCTTGAAAAACAGCCCGCAAAGGTCATCGGGGCCGCCGCAGATGCCCATCGCCTGCCCCCGCTGGACCTGCAGGTGCGCGAAGGCGACAGTTTTGACATCGGTGGTGAGCCAGTGCAGGTGCTGGATGTCTCGGGCCACACTGACGGCCATATCGCATTCTACATGCCGAACAGCGCCGTGGTCTTCACCGCCGACAGCCTGATGGCGCTGGGATGTGGCCGCCTGTTCGAAGGCACCCCGCCGCAAATGTGGGCCTCACTCAGCAAACTGGCGGCCCTGCCCGATGACACGCTGGTCTGCTCTGGCCATGAATACACGCAATCCAACGCCAAATTCGCCCTGACCATCGATCCCGACAATGCCGCGCTGCGCGACCGCGCCGCCGATATCGACCGCGCACGTGCTGCGGGTCAGGCCACGGTCCCGTCCTCTCTGGCGCTGGAAAAGGCGACAAACCCGTTCCTGCGGGCGGGTGATCCCGCGATTCAGGCGCATCTGGGAATGGAAAATGCCGACCTCGCAAAGGTTTTTGCCGAAATCAGGGCCAGAAAAGACCGGTTTTAGGGTAATTTACCCCTGTTCACGGCCACGGTCACAGGAAATGTGACTGTCAAGTGAAAGAAAACCCTTGAAGCCGGGGCACGATCAACCAAACTCTAATAGTATGAGGACATGGTTGGGATGGGGTTCCGGCCGACGCCTGCCCCCGTTCCGACCCAAGACAGAGGAGCACCCGCGTGCCTTCATTCTCGAGCACATTAGAACAAGCCATTCACGCGGCCTTGGCGGCTGCGAATGAGCGGCGCCATGAATTCGCGACGCTGGAACACCTGCTTCTGGCATTGCTGGAAGAACCCGATGCAATCCGGGTGATGAAAGCCTGCAGCGTCGATCTGGAAGAATTGCGCAGCACCCTGGTCGAATTCATCGACGAAGACCTGTCCAATCTGGTGACAGATATCGACGGGTCCGAGGCGGTGCCGACAGCAGCCTTCCAGCGCGTTATCCAGCGCGCGGCGATCCACGTCCAAAGCTCGGGCCGCACCGAGGTGACGGGCGCCAATGTTCTGGTGGCCATCTTCGCCGAACGCGAAAGCAACGCCGCCTATTTCCTGCAGGAACAGGACATGACCCGCTATGACGCGGTGAATTTCATCGCCCATGGCGTGGCCAAGGACCCGGCCTATGGCGAAAACCGCTCGGTTTCCGGTGCCGATCAGGTCGAGGATGAGGTCCAGCCTGCCGCCACCGAGGGTGAGCAGAAGGAAAGCGCCCTTGGCAAATACTGCGTTGATCTGAACGCCAAGTCTCGCGCCGGTGATGTCGATCCGCTGATCGGCCGCAGTGACGAGGTTGAGCGCTGCATTCAGGTCCTCTGCCGCCGCCGCAAGAACAACCCGCTGCTGGTGGGTGATCCGGGTGTTGGCAAGACGGCGATTGCCGAAGGTCTGGCCTATAAGATCATTTCCGGTGAAGCCCCCGATGTGCTGTCCGAAACCACGATTTATTCGCTGGACATGGGCGCCCTACTGGCCGGAACCCGCTATCGCGGCGATTTCGAAGAACGGCTAAAGGCGGTGGTGACTGAATTGGAAGACCACCCCGACGCGGTGCTGTTCATTGACGAAATTCACACCGTGATCGGTGCTGGTGCGACCTCGGGCGGGGCGATGGATGCCTCGAACCTGCTGAAACCGGCCTTGCAGGGCGGCAAGCTGCGCACCATGGGATCGACCACCTACAAGGAATTCCGTCAGCATTTCGAAAAGGACCGCGCGCTCAGCCGCCGGTTCCAGAAGATCGACGTGAATGAGCCTTCGGTCGAAGACAGCGTGAAAATCCTGCGCGGTCTGAAACCCTATTTCGAGGAACATCACGACATCAAATACACCGCCGATGCGATCAAGACGGCGGTGGAACTGGCCGCGCGCTATATCAACGACCGCAAGCTGCCCGACAAAGCCATCGACGTGATTGATGAGGCCGGCGCGGCACAGCATCTGGTCGCGGAAAGCAAGCGTCGCAAGACCATCGGTGTGAAAGAGATTGAGGCCGTTGTCGCCAAGATCGCCCGCATTCCGCCCAAGAACGTCACCAAGGACGATGCCGAGGTGCTGAAAGACCTCGAAGCCTCGCTGAAACGTGTCGTGTTCGGTCAGGATGAAGCCATCGAGGCGCTGTCCAGCGCCATCAAACTGGCCCGTGCCGGTCTGCGCGAACCTGAAAAGCCCATCGGCAACTATCTGTTCGCCGGTCCGACCGGTGTGGGCAAAACCGAGGTGGCGAAACAACTGGCGGATACGCTAGGCGTGGAACTGCTGCGCTTCGACATGTCGGAATACATGGAGAAACACGCGGTGTCCCGTCTGATCGGCGCACCTCCGGGGTATGTCGGGTTCGATCAGGGCGGTTTGCTGACCGATGGCGTCGACCAGCATCCCCATTGCGTGCTGCTGTTGGATGAGATCGAAAAGGCCCATCCGGACGTGTTCAACATCCTGTTGCAGGTGATGGACCATGGCGAGCTGACCGATCACAACGGCCGCACGGTGAATTTCCGTAACGTGGTGTTGATCATGACCTCGAACGCGGGCGCGCAGGAACAGGCCAAGGCCGCCATCGGCTT
>NZ_JALCBM010000043.1:8235-10729 GCF_028066395.1 Ruegeria sp. | reverse complement strand
TGATCATGACCTCGAACGCGGGCGCGCAGGAACAGGCCAAGGCCGCCATCGGCTTTGGTCGCGACCGGCGCGAGGGCGAGGATACCGCCGCGATCGAGCGCACCTTCACGCCGGAATTCCGCAACCGTCTGGACGCGGTGATTTCCTTCGCGCCGCTGCCGAAAGAGGTCATCCTGCAAGTGGTCGAGAAATTCGTCCTGCAGCTTGAGGCGCAATTGCTGGATCGCAACGTGACCATCGACCTGACGCCCAAAGCCGCCGAATGGCTGGCCGACAAGGGCTATGACGACAAGATGGGTGCGCGTCCGCTGGGCCGTGTCATTCAGGAACACATCAAGAAACCCCTGGCCGAGGAGCTGCTGTTCGGCAAGCTGGCCAAAGGCGGTGTGGTCCGCGTCTCGGTCAAGAAGGGCGAGTTGGATCTGGAAATCCTTGGCCCCGATCAACCGCGCATCCCGGGCGACAAGCCCCCGCTTCTGACAGCGGATTAATGCGCTGGCCTTCAGCGTTGGTATTGACGCTCGTCGCCTCTCCGGCGGCGAGCGATTTCCTTTTGCAACACCCCGTGGATTGCGAGCTGGGCAAGACCTGCCATATCCAGAACTACGTCGATCATCAGCCCGCAGGAACGGTTCAGGATTTCCGCTGTGGCGGGCTCAGCTATGATGGTCACAAGGGGACCGATTTCGCGCTGCCGAATCTGGCGGCGATGCGCAACGGCGTGGCGGTTCTGGCTGCGGCCCCCGGGATCGTGCAAGGCGTTCGAAACGGGATGACCGATCAGCGCTATGAGCCGGAAAACGCCGAACAGATTGCCGGACGCGAATGCGGCAATGGTGTTGTGATCGCCCATGAAAACGGATGGGAAACACAGTATTGCCATATGCGGCGCGGGTCCGTCCGAGTGAAATCAGGGGACCGCGTCGAA
This sequence comes from Ruegeria sp., assembly GCF_028066395.1. Lineage (GTDB taxonomy): Bacteria > Pseudomonadota > Alphaproteobacteria > Rhodobacterales > Rhodobacteraceae > Ruegeria. The sequence continues at coordinate 9,801 of NZ_JALCBM010000043.1, read as the reverse complement.
GCCGGCACCGTTCTGGGTGAAATCGGGCTGAGCGGGAAAACCCAGTTTCCACATCTGCATTTGTCCGTGCGCAAGGACGGGCAGTCTATCGACCCTTTTGTCCCGAATGGCGCTGATGGCTGTACCGCGCCCGAAGGCACCTTGTGGCAAGACACCCCCGATTATGTCCCCGGCAGCCTGATTTCCGTGGGGTTCTCCGACCGCGTCCCCGAATATGATCACGTTCTGGCCGGAGATGCCGCCTTATCGACCCTCACTGCCAAGGCCGATGCCATCGTGTTCTACGGGCACGCATTCGGCAGCCGACCGGGTGATATTCTTCGGCTTGAGGTCACCGGACCGCAGGGCACACTGTTCTCTCAGGACGTTGAACTGGACCGGGCGCAGGCGCAGCTTTATCGCGCGACGGGGCGTCGCCTGACGCAAGCGGGCTGGCACGTTGGCACGTATCAGGGCGTGGCGTCATTGATCCGGGACGGCGAAACCATCAGCCAGAAAATCACGACGATCCCGGTGCGGTAACTCCTTAACGCTCGGTCAGTTTCAACTCGATCCGGCGGTTCTGGGCGCGGGCTTCGGGGGTGTCGGCGGGGTTGACCGGCTGGAATTCTCCAAACCCGTTGGCGGCCAGACGGCTGGGCGGGATGCCCAGCGCGTCGACCATGTAGCGGACCACGGATAACGCGCGGCCCTGGCTCAGCTCCCAATTGTCGCGATAGCGCCCGGCCCCGCCCAGCGGGACATTGTCGGTGTGGCCATCGACGCGGATCACCCAGTTCAGCCCTTCGGGAATTTCCGCCGCAACGGTGCGCAGGATGTTGGCGACCTTGGCCACCTCTTGCCGCCCCTCAGCCGACAGAACGGCCGAGCCGGTGTCGAACAGCACCTCAGACGAGAACACGAAGCGGTCACCTTCGATCCGCACGCCCTCCTGATCGCCCAGCACGTCGCGCAGACGTCCGAAGAATTCCGAGCGATAGCGCTGCAAATCCTCGGCCTGCGCGGTCAGTTCCTGATTTTGCCCGGCCAATGCCTCGGCTTCAGCTTCCAGACGGATGCGTTCGGCCTCTTCCAGCAACCGGCGGCGGCGCTCTTCCGAGGCTGCACGGGCCAGCGCCGCGTTCAGGTCCTGACCCAACGTCTGGATCTGCACCTCGGCGGCTTCATTGCGTTCTTCGTAGTCGTCCAGCAACGCCTGCAATGATCCCAACTGTCCGCGCAGCGCAGCCATTTGCTGGTTCAACAACGCAGTCTGGCGCTGCGCCTCGGTCGAGATTTCCTGTTCCGAGGCAATCGTATCGCGGGCCACAGCCAGCAGTGCCGCGCGTTCCTCGGCCAGTGAGCGCTGTGCTGCGGCATCTTCCTGCGCCTGCGTCTGCGCCTCCAACGCGGCCTGCAATTGTGCCTTCAATTCCTCGGCATTCAACTCACCGAATTGCCGCTCCAGTTCCGCCTTTGCGGCCTGCGCGGCGGCCAGCAGGGTCAGGGTATCCTCAGCCTCTTGCCTCTGCGCCTCCAGCGCGAGGGTCATGGCGGTCAGTTCGGCATCGGCATTTTCCAGACGGG
>NZ_JALCBM010000043.1:0-8135 GCF_028066395.1 Ruegeria sp. | reverse complement strand
TCATCCTCTTGCCCCGAGATCGTCTCACGCAGTACGAACTGCACCACCATGAAGATGGTCAGCACGAAGGTCAGCACCATCAGCAAGCCGGTCATCGCGTCCACGAAGCCGGGCCAGACCGAGCCCTGAAAACGCTGACCGGTGCGGCGGGACAGGGCCATTGGTTATTCTCCTTCCGGCGGCGTCCGCACGGCGCCCCGCGGTAAGGTCAGCGCCTTGACCAGCAGTTCGAAATCCTTGCGCAGCTCGTTCATGCTGTCCTGCCGCCCAGCCGAGATTTCCTCAAGGATACGCAGCAGTTGCACATCCATCGACCGCAGGCGCATGCGGCTTTCGGCGTCGATCCCCTCGCCCGCGCCATGTTCGCGCATGTGGTCCAGCAAGGCGTCCTGCCCCAGCGCCACCCGTTCCAGCGCCGCCGTGACACCCTCGGACTGGGCCTGACGCTGGTTCATGTCGCTGATCGCATCGACCAGGTGACCCAGCTTGCCCGAAACCTCGGCCCGGTCACGTTCCTGGGCCGAGAACATATCCTGCAACGCATCCATCTGCTCGGCCATCGTGTCCAGAACCGGGGTCAGCACCGCCAGTTCGGCCCCACCTTCGTCCGAGCCACCAAAGCCCACGCGGGTAATGCCAGACAGCCATTCCTCAAGCTCACGATAGAACCGGTTCTGGCCGTGACCGGCGAACAGCTCCAACAGGCCAACGATCAGCGACCCGGCCAGACCCAACAGCGAGGAGCCAAAGGCCACGCCCATGCCCTGCAGCTGCGATTCAAGCCCGGTCATCAGGCGGTTGAAAACGGCCAGCCCTTCCTCACCTTCCTGCGGGTTCAGACTGCGGATGGTGTCGACGATGGCCGGAACGGTGGTGGCGAGACCAAAGAACGTACCCAAAAGTCCGAGGTAAATCAGGACGTTGGTGATATAGCGCGTGATCTCACGCTCTTCCTCGATCCGTTCGGCCACGGAATCCAGAATGGACCGGGTCGAGCTGGAACTGATCTGCGACCGCGCCCCACGCGCCCGCAGCAGCGAGGCCAGCGGTGCCAGCAATTGCGGCGTGCTGGTGTCGTCACGTTCAACCCCGCCGACAAAAGCCTCGATCCAGCGGACCGAGCCGATCAGCTGTGTCACCTGCAGGAAACACGCCAGAACACCGATCACGAAGACCAGCAGGATGAACCCGTTCAGATAAAGGTTCGCCTGCACCACTGGCAGCACATAAGGCAGCGCCAGGAACACGCCCGCCCCCGACAATCCGATTGCAATCAGCATCATCAAGATCTGACGGATCGGTTGCGAGAAATGTGGTCTCGCGCCCTGCTGTGCCTGCGCCATGCGCGTCTTTCCCGAAAATTATCTGCTCTGCGCCAGAGCCTAGCGAAATCCTGCCGATGACGCCACGGGTTTATCCGCTGATGACGCGAACGCGTTGCGACAACCACTCAAGGTCGGGATCGTTCAGACCGATCTCGGCCAGATGGTCGGCAGTGTTATAGAGGTATTCGGTGTTCGGGCCCCGGCCACCCACCGCATGGGCGATGATATGGGCCTGTTCCTCCAACGGCATGCCACCGCAATACTGCACATGATGCGGGTCGATCACATAGGTCACCGCATTGACCACCTGACCGCAGTCCAGATGCACGTCCAGCATTCGTTCCACATAAGCCGATGAGATCAGCTCACGCTCGCGCAGCTCGGCCAGCGTGCGATCCTCGTGGCCTTCTTCGACGGCCAGCGCCAGCCCGGTGCAACGGGTGCCGTCCTGTTCGTCCAGTGCCAAAACAAGGCCGGGTTTTTCCTCGGTCCCGCGATGGTGGATCGAGCTCATGCAGAAGGACCGGGCATATCCATGCAGCGTGGCGCGTTCGCTGCGGGCCACCGGAAACCCCGGATTCCACAGCAGCGATCCATATCCGAAAACCCACATCGTCATTGCACTGGTCCTTGCCCGTTTGCGCCTATAAACATCAATTCCAAGGCAGGAAAAAGGGCCATTTGTTATGCGCCGTCTGATACGAGTGTTCATTTTTGCGGCGCTGGCATGGAGCGCATATTGGTTCATCGCCGGATACGGGCTGCGCTCGGCCATTACCGGGTGGTTCGACCAGCAGCAGGATCGGGGCTGGCAGGCCGATTTCTCGGGCGTGGAAACCGCGGGCTATCCGGCCCATCACATGACACGGCTGGTCAACCCGGCGCTGGCCGATCCGGTCAACGGCACCGCATGGAGCGCGGATTGGATCGAATTCCAAAGCCCCGCCATCTGGCCCGGCCGTCAGGTGCTGCGCTTTGCCGACACGCCACAGCGCCTGTCCTATTTCGATCAGACCTTGACCATTCAAGGGGATGCGTTGCAGGCCGAGTTGCACCTGCAACCCGGTGTCGCCCTGACGCTGGAAAAGATGGCCCTGACCGCTGGTGCGTGGTCCATCGCCGATGAACGTAAACCCATCGCAGGTGGCGACACGCTGGCACTGGTGATGGAGCAGACCGCAGACCCCAACGCCTATGTCATCGCCGCCCGCGCCGATGGGTTTACCCCGGGCGACGATCTGCGCGACCTGATGCGCTCGGCCACCTCGCTGCCGCAGGCGTTCGAGACGCTGGAGATGGATATGGTCGCCAGTTTCGACAAACCATGGGACCGCTCTGCGCTGGAACAGGGTCGTCCGCAGCCTGTTGCCATCGACTTGCGGCTGGCCGAGGTCAAATGGGGCGAATTGCGCCTGTTTGCTGCCGGAGAATTGGACGTGGACGCGCAAGGCATTCCGACCGGAGAGATCGCCATCAAGGCCGAAAACTGGCGTGACATGATCGCTATGGCCAATGCGGCGGGCGCCCTGCCCGATCAGGCGGTCGATCCGGTCACGCGGGCGCTGAACTTTCTGGCAGGGCTTGGCGGCAATCCCAACGCGCTGGATTTGCAGTTGAACTTCCGCGACGGATTCGTGGCTTTGGGGCCGCTGCCCCTAGGCCCTGCGCCCCGGCTGATCCTGCGTTAACGGCAATAGGGTCCGCCCCGATGGCGGGCCGTATCCAGATGGAAATGATCGCGGTGATAGCGGTCGGAGTTTGGCCCCAGAACCGTACCAAACGGCCCACAGGCCCCGCGCCACACCTTGGTCAGTTGCCTTTTGGATGGGTTCTTACGCCAACCGTTCAGGACGGTCACGACCTCTCCGTCCGCCATTTTGAAGCCCGAGATGTCGATGGCTCGTCCCTTGCCATGTTCCGAGATTTTCGCGCCCTTGCGATTGTTGCGCGTGCGGCAGGCGTAGTGGGCGGCCACCTGCAGTTCGACCACCGGACCGCGCCGTTTGAAGGTCGGCTTCACCGTTTTGTCGACCCATTTGTTCAGCGCAATCGCAGTGCCGCAATCCATGGTCGACGGGCGGCTAAGCATCACGCCCGAGACAGATGTGATCTGCACCGCATCCTTGATCCCGCAGGCGCGGATATTGCCGGGCACCTTGCCCACCGGCTTGCCCTGAATGTCGATATCGCCGCAGACCGACCCCTTGCGCCGCTTGCGTTTACCGAACAACACCTGCTGTTCCAGCGACTTGGGTCGCGAATAAGGCATCAACGAGACATCCGGCCCCAACAGGGGCAAATCCGACGGGCGCGCCGCTGCTGCCGTCACCTGAGGCGATGCCGGGCGCAAGACGGGGCGCAGCTTAGGCAAGGGTTGGGCTTCGGCAACCGGGCGCAATTGCGGAACCAGCGACTGTTCCGGCGGGGCAGCATGGGACGCCGCAGCCATCAGCCCGCATCCGATCAGCACAGGAACCCAGCGCAACCGCATCAGCTGGCCGCCCCGCGCCCGAAATCCGGCGCGTCCGTGTCCTGACCCGCGTCGATGATCCCGCGCCGGATCGCGCGGGTGCGGGTGAAATAGTCAAACAGGTGATCCCCGTCGCCGGTCCGGATCGCCCGTTGCAGCGCGAACAGTTCTTCGGTGAAACGGCCCAGAATCTCCAGCGTCGCGTCCTTGTTGCTCAGGAACACATCCCGCCACATGGTCGGGTCCGAGGCCGCGATCCGGGTGAAATCCCGAAAACCCGCAGCCGAGTATTTGATCACCTCGGTATCGGTCACCCGGCGCAGATCGTCGGCCACGCCCACCATCGTGTAGGCGATCAGGTGCGGCGCATGCGAGGTCACCGCCAGCACCAGATCATGGTGATCGGCGTCCATCTCATCGACATTTGACCCCAGCCCTTCCCAGAGCGCGCGCAGCCGCGCGATGGCGGCGGCGTCCGACCCTTCGACCGGCACCAGCAGGCACCAGCGATTGTCGAACAGCTCGGCAAAACCCGATTCCGGGCCGGAATGCTCGGTCCCCGCCAGCGGGTGGGCCGGGATGAAATGCACCCCCTCCGGGATATGCGGCCCGACCGCCTCAATGACATGGCGCTTGACCGAGCCCACATCGGTGACCGTCGCGCCCGATTTCAATGACGGTGCAATCTCGGCAGCCACCGCGCCCATGGCACCCACGGGCACGCACAGCACCACCAGATCGGCGCCTTCCACGGCCTCTTGCGCGCTGTCGCAGACCCGGTCGCACAATCCGATCCGGCGGGCGGTGTCGCGGGTGGCCTCGGACCGGGCATAGCCGGTGACCTCACCCGCCAACCCGGCGCGTTTGATGGCCCAGAACATGGACGAGGCGATCAGGCCCAGCCCGATCAGCGCCACGCGGTCGTAAATCTGGCTCATGCGGCGCCCCCTTTGAACGCGGTGATGGCTGCAACCACGCGGGCGCAGGCCGTTTCATCGCCCACGGTGATCCGCAAGGCGTTCGGCAGGTTGTAGCCCGCAACGCGCCGCACGATCAAACCCTGAGTTTTGAGGTAGTCGTCGCAAGCCTCGGCCTCGGCCCGGTCGGCAAAGCGGGCGAGGATGAAATTGGTGCAGGACGGGTCACAGGGGACACCGATCTTTGCCAGTTCCTCGACCAGCCAGACCCGCAGCCGCGCGTTTTCCGCATGGCAGAAGGTCAGGTATTCCTCATCCTGCACGGCGGCCTCAGCCGCGGCCAGCGCAGTCAGGGACAGGTTGAAGGGCTGGCGTATCCGGTTCAGCACGTCGATGATATCCTGCGCCGCATAGCCCCAGCCGACGCGCATCCCGCCCAAGCCGTAAATCTTGGAAAATGTCCGCGTCATGATCACATTCGGATAGCGGTCGACCAGCGCCGCGCCACCGTCGAAGCCGGCAACAAATTCGGCATAGGCCCCGTCCAGAACCATCAGACAGGTCTCGGGTAGCCCTTCGGCCAGCCGCGCCAGTTCAGCCTCGGATATCATGGTCGAGGTCGGATTGCCCGGATTGGTGACGAAGACGATTTTTGTCTTGCCCGTCACGGCAGCCAGAATGGCATCCACATCCACCTTGCGGTCGCGTTCGGCCACCATCACCGGCGTCGCACCAACCGCACGGATAATGATCGGGTACATGGAAAAGCCGTGTTCGGTGTGGATGACCTCATCCCCAACTCCGGCATATGCACGTGCCACGAATTGCAGTACCTCGTCGCTGCCCACACCACAGATGATACGCGCCGGGTCCAGCCCGTACCGCGCACCAATCGCCGCGCGCAGGCTGGCGTGATCAGTGCCGGGATAGCGGTGCAGGGTCGCGGCGCTGTCGCGCGCGGCCTCAATCGCCTTGGGGCTGGGGCCAAACGGGTTTTCGTTTGAGCTCAGCTTGATCACCTCGGTCATACCAGCGATATGCGACTGACCGCCCTGATACAGCGCGATGTCCATAATGCCGGGTTTCGGGATGATCTTGGTCATGAGGGGCTCCTTGCTCGGTGCCCCTCATACCTGTCTCAACGGGTTGAGAAAAGCGGCAATTCGGTCAGGCGGCCTTGAAGCGGGCCGTTGCCGGATCGGCGGTGTAGAACGGCGCGAATTCCTGGGTCCGGTATGACAGGTCGTTGACGCTGTCGATGATGAACTGAACCGTTTCTTCGCGCATCAGGTAGGAAAAGTTCAGACGCACCCAGCCGGGTTTCTTCATCTCTTCCCCCGCCGACAAGGCCGCGTGCAAAGCGTCCGAGGTCGCCCGGTCGATCCCCAGCAACCGATGCGCATAAGGCCCCGCGCAGGCGCAGCCACCCCGGGCCTGAATGCCGTATATGTCGCTGAGCATCCGGGTGAACAACTGCTGATGCACGGGCTGACCCGCCCCGTCCTGCACAAGGAAGGAAAAGATCGGCAACCGATGAGGATTATCTGCCCCCAGCAGGGTCAGATGCGGATTGTCGCCCCACCCGTCCAGCGCCATCTGATTGTACAACGCATCGCGCCGCCCGATCTGGTCCGTGCCCACCGCATCCTTGACGATAAAGGCAAGGGCTGCCCGGATATCACCGATGACATTGGGCGTGCCGGCCTCTTCCCGCGTGGCCAGATCAGCGCTGTAATCGTGCCGCCACGGCGAGACGAAGCTGACCGTGCCGCCCCCCGGCAAACTGGGGCAGCGCCGCTGCACCGCGTCGCCGTTGACGACCAGCACGCCAGACGCCCCCGGCCCGCCCGGAAACTTATGGGGTGAGACCACGATGGCGTCCTTGCGCGCGCCCTGCGGCCCCATATCCATCGGCAGATACGGCCCGCCCCCGGCATAGTCCCAGATGGCCAACGCCCCGTGTTTCTTCAATAGCCGCGTCACCGGGTCCGGGTCGGTGATAACCCCGGTCACGTTCGACGCTGCCGAAAAAGACCCAATCACCAAATCCGCATCCGCCGTTTCGATCAATGCCGACTGCAAAGCAATTAGGTCCAACCCACCCCCGGCGGCCTCGGGAATTTCGATCACCCGCGCCTTGCTTTCACGCCAGGGCAGAATGTTCGAGTGATGCTCATACGGCCCGATCAAGACAACCGGCTGGTCAGCCTCTTCCACTCCCAGCAGGGTGACCAACCGGTTGAGTCCCGCTGTGGCGCCCGACCCGGCGAAGATCACCGCGTCCTCTTCCCTTGCGCCAACGATGCGGGCGATCTCGGCCCGGGCTTCACGACGCAGACGCGTCATGTAGGACCCACAATAGGATGCCTCGGTGTGGCTGTTGGCATAAAACGGCAACACATGCGCAGCCGCAAAATCCTCGACCTGCCGCAACGCGCGGCCCGAGGCGACGTAATCCGCATACACAAGCGGCACGTCCCCATGCAGACCCGGGATCAGAACATTCTCTCCGATCAGCCCATCGCGCAGAGTATCGTCGTGAGCGGCGGCCTTCATCTCGGCGCGAAATTGAGACAGGGTCATATCATGGGCTCCTTATTGCACATCCCAATATGATTGATTGAGACCGCATAAATTTCACCATTTTTTGCTGAATTATCCCAAATTTTGTGTCATATGATCCGATATGAAGGAAAAACTAGATCAGATTGACACGCGCCTGTTGAAAGAGCTGCAACAGGACGCCACCCTGTCGCAACGTGAACTGGCTGATCGCGTGGGCCTGTCGCAGAACGCCTGTTGGCGGCGGCTGAAGGCGTTGAACGATGATGGAGTGCTGCTGGGCTCGACGGCGCGTATCGCGCGGGAAAAGCTGGGGCTCAGCCTTGTAGTCTTTGTGATGCTGCGCACACGGCATCACTCGGCCGAGTGGTTGCAGGCGTTTCGCAGGCATGTCCTGACCATCCCCGAGGTGGTCGATTTCCACCGCATCGGAGGAGACTACGATTATCAGCTGAAAGTCGTCACGCAGGATATGGCCTCATACGACAAGGTCTATCAGCGCCTGATCGAGAAGGTCGAACTGGACAGTGTGACCTCATATTTCGCGATGGAGGCGATTGCCGAGGGGCGGCCCCTGCCCCTTTAGGCGGTGAAACGATCCAGCACGTTGCGGGTGATCCGTTCGACCTGAACATCCTGTCGGGTCAGGCCCATGACCCATTCGCAGGTGGCGGCGTTGAACACCTCTCCGTCACCGCGCCGCCAATGGATCATCACGCCGTTGCCGCGCAGGGCTTTGTCATAGGTCTGCGGTGTCAGCGCGCCATATAGCGCCTGCGCTTTCCATTCGGCGTCGCTGGTGCCGATATACAGCGTCTCACCCGGGACCCCGTGATCGGCCTCGGCATTTGTGCCGAGCCC
>NZ_JALCBM010000131.1 GCF_028066395.1 Ruegeria sp. | reverse complement strand
CAAGGGGACGCCGGCTTACTTCGGGCGCCTTGGCACAGCGTTGCCACCCTTTGCCGCAGCAGCGCGTGCGCGGTTTTTCTTGCTGCTGGGCTTCCCCTTGGGCGGCGGAGGCCCTTTCGGGCGGCTCGGTTTTTTGTCCATACCGCTGCTGTCGCGTTTCGGTTTGGCGGCATCTTTGGCCTTCACAGAAGGTTTGGGCTCTGCCTTTTTTCGCACTTTCGCAGGTTGCGGCGCGACAAGGCGGGCCGGTTTGTTCCCGGGTTTTTCCGGACCTCTTTTGCCTCTTGCTCCCCGCTTGGGACCTGCCTTTGCAGAGCTTGAAAAATCGGGGGTCGCGTCCAGTTGCACAATGTCTTTTGTGCCTTCGATCGTCATCTCGGGTCCGATTGCGTCCAGAAAACCCGGAACGCTGGTTGCGCGAATTTCGATATAGGTCTCGTTATCCGCAATGCGGATCGCGCCGACATCGGATTTGGTGATGTTCCCGGCCTTGCAGATCATCGGCAGAAGATACCGCGGGGACGCGTTGTCGTGGCGTCCTTCTGACAGCGAAAACCAGACACTCGGACCAAAGGGCACGTTTGGCTTTGGCGCGGCCTCCTTGACGTCGATTAACTCTTCCGGTGCAGAATGTGTTCGTTTGTACTGACGGACATAAGCCGCGGCGAGTTGCTCCGGTGAGAACCGTGCCACCAGTTCATCAACCGAGGTGCGCTCGGTCTCTGTCACGTCCAACTGCCAGTCATCCGCGCCGAACATCCGCTGCAAATCCTGCGCGTTGACCTCTTCGGAGGAAGGCGCTGCACCCCAATCCGCCGTCAGTTTGGCGAATTTCAACAGACGCTGAGCCTTTTTGAAGGACGCTGGCGCCACGATCAGAGCACTGACCCCTTTGCGCCCGGCACGCCCGGTTCGGCCCGAGCGGTGCAGAAGGGTTTCATGGCTATTGGGCAGTTCGGCATGGATCACCAGATCCAGGTTCGGCAGGTCAATGCCGCGTGCGGCGACGTCGGTCGCCACGCAGACACGGGCGCGCCCGTCGCGCATGGCTTGCAGCGCGTTGGAGCGTTCGCTTTGGGTCAATTCCCCGGACAGCGCCACAACCGAGAAGCCTCGATTCGACAATCGGGCTGTCAGGCGGCTGACCATGGCGCGCGTGTTGCAGAAGACGATGGCGTTCGGGGCCTCGTAATAGCGCAAGACGTTAATGATTGCGTTTTCACCATCACGGGGGGCCACGTTCATCGCGCGGTATTCGATATCGGCGTGTTGGGTCAGTTCGCTGACGGTGCTTACACGTTCGGCGTCCCGTTGATACTGCGCGGCCAGGGCGGCAATGGCCCGGGGGACCGTGGCCGAGAACAACAGCGTCTGGCGGTCCGCAGGCGTTTGTTCGAGGATGAACTCCAGATCCTCGCGGAACCCGAGGTCGAGCATTTCGTCGGCCTCATCCAGAACCACGGCGCGCACAGCTGTCAGATCGATCGAGCCGCGCATGATGTGATCCCGCAATCGTCCCGGTGTCGCGACCACGATATGTGCGCCCCGGGACAGGGCCCGCCGCTCATCGCGCATATCCATGCCGCCCACGCATGAGGTCAGAAAGGCCCCTGCATCGGCATAAAGCCAACCCAGTTCCCGTTTGACCTGCATCGCAAGTTCACGCGTCGGCGCGATGACCAGCGCCAGGGGCGCGCCGCCTTGATCGAAGACCTGCGCGTCGCCCAATATGGTCGGGGCGATGGCCAAGCCGAAGCCGATGGTTTTGCCCGATCCGGTCTGTGCCGAAACCAGCAGATCACGGCCCTGTAAATCAGGCGCTGACACGGCCTCTTGCACGGGGGTCAGCGTGTCATATCCTTTGCGCTTCAGCGCGTCTTGCAGTGTCTGTTTCATGGCTCGGCTCTTTTTGGGTGATGCGGTCACCCTCAGAGCGTCCAACACACGGATCATCGTCGAAGGGCAGTCCATACCGACAGAAGAACCGGATGTATAGGGCGGAAAACGCATACCCGCCAAGCATGCGGATGGACCAGTCAGGTAAAGTGATGAAGAGGTGACTGGAAACGCAAAAGGGCGGGCAAAAGCCCGCCCCGCGCATTCATTTCGAATGTGTCAGTAAACCACCACCGACCGGATGCTTTCGCCCTTATGCATCAGGTCGAAGCCGTGGTTGATGTCGTCCAGACCCATGGTGTGGGTGATCATCGGATCGATCTCGATCTTCCCTTCCATGTACCAGTCGACGATCTTGGGCACGTCGGTGCGGCCCCGCGCGCCACCAAACGCAGTTCCGCGCCACGACCGGCCGGTGACCAGCTGGAACGGGCGGGTCGAGATTTCGGCCCCCGCAGGGGCCACGCCGATGATGATCGATTCACCCCAGCCCTTATGCGCCGATTCCAGCGCGTCGCGCATCACGCCGACATTGCCGGTGGCGTCGAATGTGTAATCGGCACCGCCCTTGGTCAGGTTGACCAGATAGGGGACCAGATCACCTTCGACCTCTTTGGGGTTCACGAAATCGGTCATGCCGAACTTGGTGGCCATCTCGACCTTCGACGGGTTCAGGTCGACGCCGACAATCTGATCGGCCCCGGCCAGACGCAGGCCCTGGATCACGTTCAGGCCGATACCGCCCAGACCAAACACGATGGCACGGCTGCCGATTTCCACCTTGGCGGTGTTGATCACCGCGCCGATGCCGGTGGTCACGCCGCAGCCGATATAGCAGATCTTGTCGAACGGCGCGTCCTCACGCACCTTGGCCAGAGCGATCTCGGGCAGAACCGTGTGGTTCGAGAAGGTCGAGCAGCCCATGTAATGCAGGATCGGATCGCCATCCAGCGTCGAGAACCGAGACGTCCCATCCGGCATCAGACCCTGACCTTGGGTGGTGCGGATCGCCTGACACAGGTTGGTCTTGGGATGCAGACAGTATTCGCATTCGCGACATTCCGGGGTGTAAAGCGGGATCACGTGATCGCCCGGCTTCAGGCTGGTGACGCCCGGGCCGACCTCGACCACGACGCCTGCGCCTTCGTGGCCCAGAATGGCCGGGAACAGACCTTCGGGGTCGGCACCCGAAAGGGTGAATTCATCGGTGTGGCAGATGCCGGTGGCCTTGATCTCGACCAGAACCTCACCCGCTTTGGGGCCTTCCAGGTTCACGTCCATCACTTCCAAAGGTTTGCCTGCCTGAACGGCGACGGCGGCACGGGTACGCATTGTGCTTGTCTCCCAGTCTTGTTTGCCCCGACCCTGCGTCAAATGCAGGGTGTTTTCAACTGCGCTTTCGTGACAGGTTGGGTAAACAATTGATATTCCAGAACCGACATTGCCCAAAAGAAGAACGCCAATGCGCCGATTTATCC
>NZ_JALCBM010000130.1 GCF_028066395.1 Ruegeria sp. | reverse complement strand
GAGGCGCTGGTCACCGTCGAGGCCAGCGGCCGCCCGAGGGTGGCCGCCGGATAAAGGCTCAATAGCCTTTCGAGAAAAAGTTGAATCGCCAATACCCTGCCATGCCTTCGGCATTCTCGGGACATTGGCGATCCATATGCCTCAACGATTTCTCGAAAGGCTTTACTCTGCCGCGTCGCGTTTCGGCAGCACCCAGTCGGGGCGCGCGAAATGGCAGGTATAGCCGTTGGGGATACGCTCCAGATAGTCCTGATGCTCGGGCTCGGCCTCCCAGAAATCACCGACCGGTTCCAGCTCGGTCACGACCTTGCCGGGCCAGAGGCCGCTGGCATTCACATCCGCGATGGTATCCAGCGCCACCTGTTTTTGGCCGTCGTCGACATAGTAGATGGCCGAGCGATAGCTCATTCCCCGGTCATTGCCCTGCCGGTTCGGCGTTGTCGGATCGTGGATTTGAAAGAAGAACTCCAGCAGGGTGCGATACGAGGTCTGGGCCGGGTCGAACCAGATCTCGATCCCCTCGGCATGGGTGCCATGGTTGCGATAGGTGGCGTTGGGCACGTCGCCGCCAGTATAGCCGACGCGGGTGCGCGAGACGCCGGGCAGCTTGCGGATCAGGTCCTGCATGCCCCAGAAACAGCCCCCGGCCAGAACAGCGCGTTCGTCAGTCATTGGATCTCCTCCACATGAATCAGGTATTCACCATAGCCTTCGGCCTCCATCCGGTCACGGTGAATGAAGCGCAGCGCGGCGGAATTGATGCAATAGCGCAGCCCGCCATGTTCGCGCGGGCCGTCGGGGAACACATGCCCCAAATGGCTGTCCCCGTGTTTCGAGCGGACCTCGGTGCGGATCATGCCCAGGGTGCTGTCCCGGAACTCTTCCACATGTTCGTGGATGATGGGCTTGGTGAAGCTGGGCCAGCCGCAGCCGGATTCGTATTTATGGGTCGAGGCAAAAAGCGGCTCGCCCGAAACGATGTCCACATAGATGCCCGGTTCCTTGTTTCCCAGATATTTGCCGGTGCCCGGGCGTTCGGTGCCGCTGCGTTGGGTGACGTGAAACTCTTCGGGTGAGAGGGCGGCGATGGCCTCGGGGTCTTTGGTGTAGCGGGTCATGGCTCCTCCGATTCTGGTGATTGGACACAGTAGATGGGGTTTGCGGCGCGAAAGCAAAGGCTTGTTACGTTGGCTCTCGCCTTCGTGCGTGGGGTCAGGCGGGTTTTGCCATCGGTTGGCGGGACAATTGCACCGCCAGAATGCCCAAAGTGGTGATTGCCACGCCCAAGCCGTCCAGCGGGCCCAGCCGTTCGCCCAGCAGGATGGCGGCGATGCTGACGCCGAAGACGGGGTTGAGGAAGTGATAGGTGGCGGCACGGATCGGCCCGATCCGGTTCAGCAGGGTGACCCAGATCAGTGTGGCCAGCAGGCCCGGGAACAGGGTCGTATAGGTAAAAGCCAGCGCCAGCGGCACCGTCGGGTAGACATAGATGGTTTCAAACAGCGGCGCGGCGACAAACAGCGCGGCTGAACCGATCAGCATCTGCAAACCCACCACCATCATGAAATTCCCGCCCGATGTGGCCCCCCGCACCGCCAGAGTGGCAAAAGTCAGCGCCAGTGCGCCGATCCCGCACAGCGCGACGCCGAACAGGTCGATCCCGGCGCTGATCCGGCTGCTCATGATCAAGGCGACACCGGTGAACCCCGCCAGCAGACCGACCACCCCGATAGGGCGCAACCGTTCGCCCAGAAACAGCCAACTGGCCAGCGCGACCAACAGTGGCATGGTTGAGGCGATGATGGCCGCGACCGACGCCTCGACCGTTTGCATCGCATAGAAATTCAGACCCAAATACAGGGCATTCTGGCAAATCCCGAACAGGATGGTGGCCCGCCACTGCCCCCGCGTCAAGCGCCAGCTTTGCCCCATGGCGCGCGCGATCATCACGCCCAAGAGGCCCGAGACCAGAAACCGGACAGCCAGCGAGAACAGGGGTGAGGCATCCGCAACAATGATCCGGGCCGAGCTGAAGGCCGACGACCAGATAAAGGCAAATGTCAGCCCCATGGCGATTGCGCGCGGATCCATTTCGGCCTCCTGAAAAAAACCCGGGCGACTGTTTCCGATTTTTCTGAACGCCGCAAGGATACCTTGCTGAGAACAGAGCGCGCGAGAGGCTGAAATCAACAGATTTTTTAATATTCAGGATGAGCAGAGGCTAGGGCGTAAGAGGCCCTGCTCATCCCTTGGTTATGTGTCGTCCATAGAGTTAGGCGAAGAAGCTGAGATCATCCATCGAGAACCAACCAGCATTTTCAACATGATCATTGGTGATTTCACCGCCTGATGCGACGAACTCGATATAGTCGATACCCGTCCAGTCAAACTCATGTGTGACGTGATCGAAGGTCAGATCGATTTGCGTGGAATGCACCAACACATCGTCGTTGTAGGCGTTGATCGTGACTTGGTTCGCCCAGTTCGATTCCGGGATATGCGTTGTGTCTGATTTGGAGGCGTTGGCCAAGGAGACACTGTTGAAATTGAACTCTTCGCCGTCGGCTTTTGAGAATCCGACAGTCGCACCCCAGGAATTGAACGCCTCAAGGTCGGTATCCGGTGTCGAGCCACCGTATTCGTAAGGTGTCAGAGTGCCGTCAAAGTTGTTTCCCCCTTTGCTGACACTTGCAATGAATGCACCGTCCAGAACCTGATCGCCGTCCTTGATACGTGTTCCATCGTTGAAATCGAGAACGAACTCGTCCAGTGCGATAGGCGGAGTCAGTTCGGGGAAGTATTGGAAGAAGGTTTCAGGGATATCTTCAACCGCTTCATAGACAACGACTTCCTTCCCACCTGCTTCTGGATAGCTGGTAACCTTCAAAACCCAGGATGCGCTGTCATCTCCGTCCAGTTGCAGCTTTTGAGATCGTATTCCATCCGCATAAAGCGTTACGGTAACGTCACCATTGTCTTTTTCGACCCGACGTTCAGAGAGCTGTCCGTCTTGATACGTGTTTGTGATTGTATCCCAAGATTTTGCGTCCTGTTCATCTGTCTTGGAAATGCTGACGCGCTGGCCGTCAGACCAGGTCTCGTGTTTGACAACACCATTGTCGTAAATGGTTGTTTTTTCGGATTTGTTCCCGCTCTCGTCAAAAATGGTATTGATTGTATCCCAGGATTTTACGTCGTTTTCGTCTGTTCGGGTTGTGCTACTGCGCTGCCCATCTTCCCATGTTTGGTGTTTGACGATTCCGTTGTCGTAGGTGGTCGTCTTAGCGGTCTTGTTCCCGTTCAGATCAAAGAATGTGTCGATCGTGTCCCATGACTTGGTTTGCAGAAAGTCCTGCACTGTTTTGAAATGCCCCGGGGCAAAAGCCTCGACGGTTTGGGGTCCAT
>NZ_JALCBM010000129.1 GCF_028066395.1 Ruegeria sp. | reverse complement strand
CGCTGACGATCATCCGCAGGCATTGCACCGCCACTTCCTGATGCCAGCCATACCCGGCCCCGCTGAGCACCCGGCTGACCCCCGCGTCGCCGAGATCGTTGTAGTAAAGCTCCATCGCCTGCGGTGAAGCCCAGTTGGGATGGATATAGATCGGCACGTTCAGCGCCTCGGCGGTGGTCAGGACCGGTGCGAAATCCGGGTGGTCCAGAAATTTGCCGTCGACGGCCCCGTAGGTCATGCAGCCCAGAAAGCCCAATTGGGTCACGCAGCGTTCCAGTTCCTCGGCTGCGGCATTGGGTTCGCTCAGCGGCAGACCCGCAAAGCCGCGAAACCGGTCGGGATAGGCGTGGATGACATCTGTGGCCACCCAGTCGTTGATCTTGCGCGCAAAATCCACGCCTTCGGCTCCCGGCAGATTTTGCGGCCCGGGTGTCAGGGCGGACAGAACCTGAAGGTCCAGACCGGCCTCATCCATATGCGCGATACGGCCCGCGCCGACATCTGTGATATCGAAAGGTGGCACGCCGGGGGGAAAGGCGATGTTGTTGAGGCGCATCATCTCGGGCGTGGCGAAATGCTCCTCAAGACCGATCAGGGGGATGTCCCGGTCCCTTTCGGCGATCTCAGGCGAGCCTTCGGACCACAGCGACTCGGTCCGTCCCGGCAAAGCGAGGGAGGAGAGTGTCAGAGCAGACAGTCCTGTCGCAAATTGCCGACGGTTCAGTCTGGTTTTCCGGGGGTCAAGGTTGGTCATCAAAATGCCTTTCTCTGGACCCGACAGGCTCAAAGCCCGCCGGGGTTTTGAACCCCTATTCTACCAGCGGTTTTGTCCGTCCGTCGGACAAATTTGGGCATAGCCGCTATGCCTTGACAGCAGGAAACAACCGTTCGGGGCAAGCGTTGCCTGCGCCAACGTTCAATGGGTTCAGTAATCCGCAACCAGCAGGAAATCCGGTTCGGCGTCCTCTTCGATAGTGGCAAAACGGGGGATCGGGTCTTCGAACACATTGTCGGTGCGGTCGTCATTGACGGTCGAGACCTCGCCGATCAAGCAATCCCCCTGTTCTGCCCAGAAGGCGTGCCAGATGCCGGGCATCAGGGTGACGCTCTGACCCGGTCTCAAGCGCAGGTGTTCACCCGGCTGTATCGTGACAGGGCAGCCATCGCTGGGGACCACAACAGGTGTGTCGCGATCAATGCCGCCCTCAGCGTCCGAAGCGTAGATTTCCATCACCAGATCGCCGCCGCCCCGGTTGATGATATCCTCGGCCTTGAGGATATGGCGATGCATTGGTGAGAGTTGGTTTTCCCGTGAAATCAGCAGTTTCTCGGCATAGAGCATGCCGCGACCCTGGCTCAGATCGTTCACGTCGCCATTGCGCAGGGTGAACAGGAACAGGCCCAGCTCGTCGAACCGGCCCTGACCGTAATCGGTGATGTCCCAGCCCAGACCCCGGTCGCGGATACCTGCGGCCTGAGGGCCTCGCATCTGCTCGGGCGACCAGTCGGCAAAGGGCGGCAGCACAGCGCCGAAAGAATGGATGAAGACCTGCGCCTCGGCCTTGATACGGTTGATGTCGGAACGTTTCATTTGTGCCTCAATCCTGCAATTCATGCGCCCAGGGCGGGTTTGCGCCGGCGCGGGATACGGTGATCGCGGCCACTTCGGCCCCTTTGGTCAGCGCCGCCCGCAAAGCCTCGGGGGGCAGGGCGCGCAAAGCCGGTTTGGTCAGATGACCCGCCGCATCCAGCGCCGCCAGAACGCCTGCGTTGAACGTGTCCCCCGCGCCGACCGTATCGACCACCTGCACCGATTTGACAGGGACCGAGACCTCGGACCCGTCCGTCAGATACCCGCTGGCCCCGTCGCCCCCGCGCGTGACGATCACAACCGAAGGGCCTGCCTGCAACAATTGCGGCACCTTCTCGGCGTGGGTTTCGGGGCCGGGGATGATCCAGTCCAGATCCTCATCCGAGACCTTGACGATATCCGCCTGCGCGATCATCCGGTTCAGCCGCGTGCGATAGCGGGTCTGATCCTTGATGAACCCGGGGCGAATGTTCGGGTCCAGCATCACCGCGCGATCCGCTCCGTGCTGGCCCAGCAGGCTTGCATAGGCATCGGCACAAGGTTCAACTGCCAGGCTGATGCCCCCGAAATACAGCGCCGTGGCGGCGGGCAGGTGATCGGGCATATCCTCGGGCTGCAGCATCCGGCCTGCGGTGTTTTCATCGACAAAGCTGTAGGTGGCATGTCCGTCCTGCAATTTTACAAAAGCCAGCGTTGTCGGCCGGTCCGAGCGGATTAGGTGGCTGCTTTCTACATGGCTTTCCTGCAACGCCCCGGCCAATTGCTGCCCGAACATATCGGTCGACAAACCGGTCAACAGCCCGACGCCCGCGCCCAAACGGCCCAGAGCGATGGCCGTGTTGAACACCGCCCCGCCGGAATGCGGCACAAAGCCTTGCGCGCCGGAGACCGTGGGCTCGGCAATCATGTCGATCAGGGCTTCTCCGCAGCACAGGATCATGTTGCTGTCTTTCTCAATATGGCGGGCAGGCTAGTGTGCCAGCGCATTTTTACAGAAGTTGTTCGCACCAATAATGCCGAATTCCTTTTGCTCGGATACATAGAGGTTCATCGACCGGCGCAGGTCGTCAAACCGCCCGCCTGCGTTGAAGGCACGCAGGAAATCCTGACCGAACAGCCAGCGGTTTTTCTCGGCCACGCCACCCACCAGAAAGACGCCACCTGTGGGGACCATCGCCACGGCCAGATCGCCCATGATCGCCCCGAGATGTTCGGTGAACATCCGTGCGGTTTTGACGGCGCAGGTGTCAGTGCCGTCGCGAGCGTCCTGCAGAATGTCCTTGGCAAGGCGGACATTGGCGGTTTGCCCCTCGGCCATTGCGACCGCCTGATAGAGGATCGGCAGGCCGGTACCGCTCAGGAACATTTCGGCTTCAAGGGTCAGGCTGTCGTCAAAGAAACACTCGGGCACAAGGCGGCGGGCGGCGTCGAAGACATCAACCTCATGCCGGTGGCGAGGGGACAGGCCCATATGGCCGCCTTCGCCCGAGACGGTATGGTAATGCCCCTCGGAATACAGCAGCGCGCCGACGCCCAGACCGGTGCCGGGACCCACGACCAGCCGCGTGCCTTTTGGCGGTTCGTCGACGCCTTGCAGAACCTCGACATCTGCGCCGGTGATCTCGGCCACCGACCAGGCGGCAGCGGTGAAATCGTTGATGACAAAGGTATGTTTCGACCCGGTGGCGCGGGCCAGTTCCCCTTCGGACAGGTCGAGATTGGCGTTGGTCAGGCGGATACGCCCATCCCGGACCGGACCAGCCCCGGCCGCGACAACGGCCAGCGGATCGGTTCCGATCTCATCCCGCAGCGCGTGTAGCGCCGTGCGCAGATCAGCCAACGTGCCGGTGGGGTGCTTGCGCAGATCGGTCA
>NZ_JALCBM010000042.1:15136-42054 GCF_028066395.1 Ruegeria sp. | reverse complement strand
ATACCTCGAAAATCATATCGCCGATCCTACCGACGCCAGTCGGTAGTGGTTCAGTCCGTCGGAAAATATCGCATCTAAATTTGCGCTGGCGGTGCCGTGATACAATTCGTCTGGTGGACGTTGAGTTTTCAGATCTAGATCCACATCAATTGAGTGCCCCTGAGCTGCCCTGATCCTTTTGCCATCGTCAGACAGAGTGAAGCGTTTCTTGTCGTTGTTCTCGATCAACTCAAGGAGTTCATCCCTGCTTAGTTTGCGGTTGGCTTTTTTCAGTTTCCGCAGCAGGTCATCAACACGACACCATCCATGCTTATCAAGCTGAAGCCCGATTTCTTCAGGTTTGTGCCGGAGCACTAAGCTCAAGAATTTGCTTTCTCTACTCATACCCACCCCGCAGGAACGCGTTTTGTCCTTGACTATCACGAATACAGCGTTAAAAAAAAACTAGCCAGCGTTACTTCCGTGTTAACATCATTGACGGCCCGAAACCGCCATTCACACGTATCGTAGACACGTCTGCTTACCCAATATTTGCGCCGACGTCGGTCTCGTACCTACAAAGTGTGATGATGTGCTTTCATCATTTTGCAGAAACATCTCAGATATTCTGTGACCCGATGCTTCTGCCAGTGATCGTGCGACCGGAGGCATCTCCGTCAATGCCCGTCCAACGTCATCCATGCTGATCCGGCTTGCCACCTCCGGGGCATCGAGACGGATCATGTTAGATCGCCCGACCAACAGCCCTGCCTGACCCAGGGCATTATGAGATTGAGCCCGCATGGCCGAGGAGACGAAGAGACCGGCCCAGACCAGCCGCCCACCAATGCGGTGCCACCAGCGCATCCGGTAGCTCTCCTGACCGCACCCAAGGCTCAGAAGCCTGATCTGGGTGCGATCTAGATCGTAGCAGGTCATCGCGTCTACCGCCCCGATCATGGCTGGATTGTTAGCCCAGATACCGCCGTCGGCGAATACGTAGCCATTCCTTTTCACTGCGGCGAAGATTGTGGGTGCTGCCGCAGTGGACAGCCCGACATCTACAAGTCGCTCATACTGGTCTTTTTTGTAGTCCGGGTGGTGCGGCGTCTTGAACACATAAGGTTCACCATACCGACCGTCGAACGACGGAATGCAGGTGGGGATCCGCATGAACCTTGCCTGCGCTCGCCAGGATGTGGAACGGCGCTATGCGATAGTCTTCAATACTGTCCGCTGCCCAGCAGTACCCGTCGATTGTCTGTCCCATGAGTTCCGCGTTGGAAAACTGGGTTTCTGCACGCGCGCTCAACGCATCCAGCCCATCGATTTCCCCAGCTTTGGAAATTGCCTTCAGCAATGCCGAAGCAGACGATTTTGCCGCCGTCACCGTTGGCAGGTATTGCCGTTTGAGCAAATCCTGCGCCTTGGCAGACCAAGGCATAAGTTCAGCGTCAAGAAGCACCCAGTCGGTCTGAAGCTCCTCCCACAGACCCGCCGATTGCATTGCTTTTCCAATTCGCGCAACAACTGCGGCTTCTTCCGACTCGTCCTTGAAGAAGGGTCGTCCGGTCCGTGTATAGATTACGCCTGCTTTGCCGTCTTCCACGCCAAATCGGGCCTTTGCGGCGTCCGCATCCTTGGCGACCACCAACAAGGCACGCGATCCCATGTGTTTTTCTTCGACAACTAGGTCGGTCACACCGCGGCTAGCGAAATGGTCCATCGCCTGATTGGGATGTTCCAGAAACGGGCCTTCTGGTGCCGTTGGGCACGCGGCCATCGTGGGCGGCAGATAGATCAGCCACCTGGGATCAACGGCAAAACGGCTCATGACCTCCAGCGCGGCAAGACTGTTTTCTTCGGGAATTTGCAAGGTGGATTTGAACCGGGTTTCGATCCGCATCTTGGTTGCATAATCGTCGAAATAAAGCAGACGGTCATGATCTTGTTGTGCGGACAGGGGTTGGTCAGCATCCAAAGGTTTTGCGGGGATCGCGTATTGCGTTTTTGCCGGAACGGAAACCGTTTCCCGCTCGGGCCACCGCAATGCCGTAAGCTTGCCGCCAAAGACGCACCCTGTGTCGATACACATGGTGTGTTTCAGCCATTCGGCCTCGGCCATTGGCGTATGGCCAAAAACGACATCTGCCTTGCCAAGGTAATCGCGCGCCCATTCCAAACGCACGGGCAGGCCGAACTCATCAACCTCGCCAGTTGTCTCGCCGAACATTGCGAAATTACGCACATGACCAGATCCGCGCCCGTGCATTTCTTCTTTTAGGCCGGCGTGGGCAATGACCAGCTTGCCATCGGCCAACCAGGCATGAGAGCGCAAATCCCAAATGAAGTCCGAGACCCGTTTGCGGAAGGCCTCCGAAGTTTTTTCAAGCTCAGAAACGGTCAGATCCAACCCATGCGCCTGCGTCACATTCCCGCCCTTCAGCCATTTGTTCAGCTTGAAGTCGTGGTTGCCAATCACACAGCGGCCAGAGCCTTCATCGCACATACCCATGACAAGGCGCAAAGCATCCAGATTACGCGGACCCCGGTCCGTGATATCGCCGACAAAGAACGCTGTACGGCCTTCCGGATGACGGGCGCGGATCAGGTCCTCGGCACCGGTTTCGAACGGGTCCATCACGTATCCGAGGTTTCCAAGCAATTCGGTCAATTCATCAAAGCAGCCGTGAATGTCACCGATGATATCAAAGGGACCATGATCAGTGCGGTTGTCCGTCCATAGGGGTTCGCGCATAATCTCCAGCGCATCCACTTCCTCGGGGGACTTCATGATCTGAACTTGACGAAAGCCCTCTTTCTGCAACCCGCGCACGCCTCGTCTGAGTGACTTCGCATGATTGCGTGCCACGTGTTCCCCAAAGTCGCGGTTAGGGCGGTTCTGATTGCGTTCATGGCAAATTTTAGGGTCGATATCGAGCACAAGCGCCACCGGAAGCGCATGATATTTACGCGCCAGTTGCACGAGCTTTGCCCGATCCTCACGTTTCACTGAAGTGGCGTCAATCACGGTCATCAAGCGACGTTTTAGTCGAATGGACGTCGTGTAGTTGAGCAGGTCAAAAGCATCGGCAGTTGCAGCAAGATCGGTTTCATCGTCCGAAACAATCGCCCGGCAGGCATCAGAAGACACAATCTCTGTCTCCAGAAAGTGCTTGCGCGCAAAGCTAGATTTGCCCGAACCGGTGGGACCGATAAGGACGACTAGCGCGAAGTCGGGAATGGAAATTGTGTGACTTGTCATGATTCCCACTTTTTCAGCTCTGCCGCAGCTGCTGCTAGTACGGGAACTTCCCCCACCAACTCAGTTGAATAGCCATATGAAATCGCTTCAAAAACAGAGTCATGAAAGGCAATTGCGAAGTGGCGATATCCTTCAAACATGCTGTCAGAATGATATTGATGAATTCGATTTGCTCGACAAAACCGGCTCAATACCTTTGAACCAACAACCTCTTTTGCGGTGTATGGATAGAGGCCCAAACGGCAAAGTGGATGCGCGCCAATCGCTTCTTCGTTGGGTGGCCCCAGCCGATGCCAGAGGACGCGGTTGAAACGAATGACTGCCACAGGCTCACCTTCGCTAGCAGCATCAACCAGCCTAACAGTAGTACCGTCCCAGTCTGGATCAAACGTCTGGAGACAATAGAACAGGCTCACATTACGTTCGTTGGCCACCACAAACGGTATAGGTGCGCCGCCTGCCATTGGTGGAATCCCGTCCATGTCCAGGAGGTGTTCGGTCAAGTCCTCTGCTATAGTACTATCTGCATATTTCGACCGTTGTTTTCTGAATAAATTTCGCCAGATAGTCATTTACAAGTCTCTCTTCACGATCGTCCGTAATAATTCGTCGCCTTCATCCATCAAGTCTGGCCGTTCTTCCTGTTTTGCCACGACTTCAGCCCAAGCAATATGATCGTGAATGAAAGCATCAATCATCGGAATACGAGCACCACGCCCTATTTCCTTGGCAGCAGATTTCAGGGCCA
The DNA here is from genome assembly GCF_028066395.1 of Ruegeria sp. GTDB lineage: Bacteria > Pseudomonadota > Alphaproteobacteria > Rhodobacterales > Rhodobacteraceae > Ruegeria. Next base: position 38,062 of record NZ_JALCBM010000042.1, on the reverse strand, counting down.
ATAGCCCTTCGATATGTTCGATGAGTTCTCGACACAGAGACTGTCCCTCAACAAGTGCCTGTATGTTCATCGGTGGTTGGACTGACGGGTTTTGCCTGATCCAAGAAATCGCTAGGGCGGGCCGCAGGATGTAGAAGTATTTCTTCAATGACACATCCGGGCTGTCCCCGACATGCTTGTCCCACTGTTTTACCGCCAGGTTGCGATAGTGGTGCAGGCAGGATTCCCCAAAGGTCGTCTTGTTCGCAAAACGGATCAGACGGTCGCAGACCGCATCATTCCAGCGATACCGGATCGGGCTCGAAAGCCATTCCAGCATCACCGGGTTGGGTTTGATCAATAGTCCAAGCGCTTTGCGAATATCCCAGCCATTGATGTCCCAGTCGCCTTCGATGGGCAGTTCTATGACATCACGACCGGGCTCAATGCTGAGATACCAGTCAGGTTGGCGGGCATAGATGAACCGCACATCGTAATCGCTGTCGGGCGACGGAAATCCCCAGGCACGGCTGCCGCTTTCGATGGCAAAGAGGATACGCACACAATGATCGGCCTCCAAGGCAGTTAGCTTGGATTGAATGATCGCTTCGATATCCGGCGCTACGGATGGGACAAAAACAGGCAGGTTCATGTGGCACCCTCCTGTTTGAACACAGCCATCTGCGATGGGCCGCCATGGGTGTCGTCAACCGGCCCCAAAGGCGTGAAACTGACGCTGTACCCATGTTCTTCAGCCACCTTATTGGCCCAGCTTTCGAATTCCGCTCGGGTCCATTCGAACCGGTGATCCGGATGGCGCAGTTTGCCGTCCTTCAGACCGTCGAACAGCACATTATATTCGCGGTTGGGTGTCGTCATCACCACCAAACGTGGGCGGGCATCGGCAAAGAGCGACAGAACCAGCGCCGACAAGCGGTGTGGTTCGATATGTTCGATCACCTCGACCAGTGTTGCGGCATCAAAGCCCTGCCAGCGCCTGTCCCCATAAGTCAGGCTGCCCATTTGCAGCGATACACGCTCGGCCATGGCGTCTCCGGCCTGATTGAGCCGCAGCTTGCGATGCGCCGCCTCTAAGGTTCTTACTGACGCATCGACGCCGACAATGCGCGCCAGACTACGTTCCTTGATGAGGCGCGTCATTAGTTTGCCTTCGCCGCATCCCAGATCGAGAACCGAAGCGACATTGTTCTGCCTGAGCACCTCTGCCACCGCATCCAATCGCAAGGCATGCAAGCGCAACGGCTTTTCAAGCTGCTCTTCAGGCTTGATCTTCGGAGCTTCCTCCGGCTCTTCGTCCTGAGGTGCCGTCTCTTCGAGGCGGGCAAGGGCCATGTTCATCAATGACCGGCGATGTTTCAAGGCGCGACGTGTGATGAGTTCCTTATCGGGATGCTCGGACAACCATCCCTCGCCTTTCGCCAGAAGCTTGTCGATCTCTTCTTCGCTGACATAGTAATGCTTGAAGTTATCCAGGACAGGCACCAGTACATAAAGATGTTTGAGAATGTCCGCGAGGCGCAGTGTTGCGGACAGACGCAGATCGACAACTTGCTCTTCGCCAATCTCGGACGGAGTGAGAATGGTATAACCCAATGGCTCGAACAGACGTTTGACCAGATCCAGATCACCTGACAAAGCAACAGGCACGACACGGATTTCAAATGGCAGCGCACGGTCTGCCAGAGCCTGCCGGTCCTTCGACTTCCCGGCCATTGTCTGGGCAAAGGTCCGTCCCATCGCAACCGACAGAAATGAGCTTGTCACAAAGGGGCGATCGTTCACGTATTGCGCCAACAGGCCATCGCTGTGTTGGTTTTTTCCGCGCACCAGACCGACGGGATCGACATCAAGGTGCATCACAGCTGTTGTGCGCTCCTTAGATTTTTCAGGATAGAAAATCGTGACCTCACCGGCCGACGTATCTCGCTTATGCAAGTGGTCAGGATGCTTGTGCAGCAAGAATCCAAGATCACTCGCAGCGTAGTCAGCATTATCGGGTGCGGTCAGGGCGATTTCTATCTGCATAATGTGATCAATCAAGAACGTTTTGAAATTTAAGGCATAAATGCCGATTTGGGCGGATACAAGGCGGCTGCGTTCGATGCGTGATCAAACTGTTGGCCAACGCCCATGAATGGGTTGCAAAGGGCGCCGGTGATTACCGGCGGCCTTTCTTCTTGTTCTTCCAGAACGGCGGCACGTCGCCTGCCATGATGCAGCCGTAAGGGTCGATATAGTCTTCGATTTCGGCCAGATCGTAGGATTTGATCTGGGCAACCACATTGTCGGCGTTCTTATAGCTCGACGGCAGTTCCGAGGCGTCCACGCCCCCGGCATGGAACCGGATATCCAAACCCTCGGTTTCAGCCTTCAGCATCTGCTCAGGCGTGACCGATCCCATCCGGCGTTTATGCTCGGACCGTGAGAAGTTGCGCCCTGCACCGTGCGGGCTGAACCCCAGACCGTGACCTGCGTCCTTGCCGCGCACAACCAGCACGGGTTCGGACATGTTCAGTGGAATAAGCGTCAAACCTGTCGCATCCGTGGCGTATCCATCCCAGGCAGGGGTCGCGCCCTTGCCATGGTAATAGATATCACCCCGTTTGAAGACGAAGTTGTGCTCATTCCAGAACCGTTCGCCCACATCAGCCACCCGCGCGGCCTCGACCGTGGCTTGGTGGATGGCGTTGTGGTTGGCCTTGGTCCATTTGCGGATCAGTTGCAGCGCCTCCCAATAGTCACGACCTTCCTCGGTATCTGCCGGGATCCATGCGTTCTGCTTGGCGGTCTGCGGCGACAGTTCTTTGCGGAACTTCTCGGCCACATGCATCCCATGCTTATACAGAACCGCCCCTGGTCCGCGCGACCCGTGGTGGGTCACGATGGCCGTGCGACCGGTTTTGCGCGAGCGCCCGACAAACAGGAAGTGGTTCCCGTCCCCTTGTGTGCCCATATGCTCCTGCGCCATGCGCAGGGATTTCGGGTTGTCCAGAAACGGATTTTCCCGGAACGCATCCAGCAGTTTCAACGAGGTGGTGAACCGCTTACCCTGAGGTCGACCGCCGGGCCCGAAATGCGTGACCGACTGGGCCGCATCCAGTACAGCCTTGGGATCGGCATTGCCCAGATCGGTGATCATGACCGAACAGCAGATGTCAGCCGAGTGCATCCCTGGATGGATCGCATTACGCGCCGCTGCCACACCCCCAACCGGGATGGTGCCAACAGGCCCAGCCGGACAGGCATCGGGCATGATGGCCCCTGCCTCTATTGTCGGCGTGCGCATCAGAGCGGTCATGGTTTCGCGTACCTTGCCGACATTGTCTTCCTCGTCCGGATGATCCATGTCGATGTTTTCATGAAACGGCACGCCACCGGGCGCGCGCAGGTCCAGCGTCACCGGAGCGGGAGGAATCTCGCCCTCTAGTTCCTGCCGGATACGCACCAGACCGAACCCTTCGGTGCGCATCTCATTAGCACGCGCCAACAGCGCGGGGAATTGCTTGCCGGGGCGATGCCCCCATTCCTTCAGGTGTTCACCGGTAACCGGGTAGTTTGTGTTTTCGCTACTCATCTATCCATCTCACTCTAACATCGGTCACGGCGACAAGGGGTTGGTGAAACATTTTCAACTGCTCTATCCAACTGAGCTACATCGCGGAATGCGATGGCGGGGCTCGAACCCGCGACCAGGTGATTATGTAGTTCCACCGGCATTCGCCGTGATATTTCAGGTCCAGGGGACAAGAGATTCGTGAGAGGCCTTTCGGCGGTTCGTTTAAAGCGATGTACTCCCACGGGCATTCCCCCGGATACTTTCCTTTCATTTCTGGCTCGGCTGGTTGGGATCGAACCAACGACATCCTGATTAACAGTCAGGCGCTCTACCACTGAGCTACAGCCGAAAAATTTGGACCCCGGCGACAAGGGATGAAGAAACAGATGGGAGGCCCGCCCCGCATCCGAATGGGCGGATGCGTTTGCCATCTGGGCGCAGGCAAGGGGGGGAGTTGAACCCGCTCGACCTATCCCGGTTGGTGCCATGTAGTTCCTTCGGCATTCGCCGGGTTGTTTTGTCGGTCCTGACGACAAGAGGGTGTGAAACAATCCGCGCGTCTACCATTTCCGCCACATCGCTCCACCGTAGGGCGGCTGCGATGGTGGGATTCGAACCCACAATGTACGGGCACCTGAAGCTGTAGTTCCACAGGCATTCGTCAGGACCTATCCTTTCAATTCAGGTCAGGCGGACAAGAAGTGATGAGACTGCACCCTTTCACAGGTGCTCATCGGTAACAGCGAAGTAGTCCCATCGGCATTCCGCCTGATGTTATTTGGGGCCCGGCGACAAGGGGATGGTGAAACGAACCTGCTCTACCTGACTGAGCTACATCGCAACGCGATGACGGGATTCGAACCCGCGACACGGAGATTATGATCTGTAGTTCCACCGGCATTCGCCGAGATGTTTCACGTTTAAAACAGACATGGCGGTATAAGGTCCCGCCCGTGCCAGAGAGCGCCCGCAAGAGTGACGGAGTCGAACCGCCAAGTTCCTCTGATCGTGCCCCCGCCATGTCTGCTTTAAACGCGGTGTTCTTTCCTCGTTGTTTCGTTTCGGGTGGGTCAGGCGGACAAGTCTGATTGTGAGACGGAGACATTACCTGAAAATGTAGTCCCACAGGCATTCCGCCTGACCCTTTCTTTTACACGTCGATCTTCTCGATCTCGCCAACCCAGTGGTCCGGGCCGGTCTGACCGTTGGCAAACGCCGTGATCTGGTCAAAGACCGCATCCGAGAACCCGCCGACATTCAGCACGTCTTCACGTGTCTGCGCCTGCGTGGTCCCGTATGGGGCGATGTCGATGCAGACCAGTTTGGCCTTTGGGTTGCGACGCTTGATCGCCTCCCATTCCTTCAACATCGCGGTTCCCTGACCACCGTTGCGGGCATCGACCCACGACTGGTTATCAGACACGAACACCACCAGATCCGGGCTACGCCCACGATCGTTCAGCCATTTCAGCGGCGCGGAACAGTTTGTTCCACCACCAGCCAGAGCGGCCAGACGCTCGGCATTGGTCAGGATCGTGTCGCGCGGCTCCAGACGTACGTCACGCACGTCGAAGTCGAACGGCAGAACCTGACAACCACGGTTCACGCGCTGGAATGACGCGGCCACAAGGGCTGCTACATCCACGTGACGCACGGCCGAGGTGGCGCCTGGGCGATACCCGGTCACAGCCCAGGTCATGGACCCGGAGACGTCCGGACACACAACGACCTGACCCGCGATCTTCGGCACGTTCTGCACCGCAATTTCCATCGCATCATGCAGGGCGTCGACAATCTCGCGCGGCATCTCGCCCGACACGTTCTGCGCCGCAACCATCAACTGGTACGGAAACGCACGTGCCTTGGCGATAGCCTCGGGGTTGCGCAGCAATGCCGCCACGTGATCCACGTTCTTGGCCACGTCGAAAACACCGTGACGCTGAAACGTGTTCAGGTTCTGCCGCACCATCTGCCACGAACCCTTGCGCGCGATCCGCGCCCAGTGGGCCGAGGACAGCTCCAGCTGCGTCAGCATCTGGAACGGCACGTCAGGCACCGGACCTTGGCCAGTTTCCTTGAACGCCAGCCAGTCCTGCAGGGCCTGTGGCAGCCGTGCCAGATCGCACGGCCGCCCGACGATCCAGGCAAACAGCGCCTCCCGCTCGGCCGAGGCCGGTTTCGGGTGCACCATCTTGATCACATCAGCCAGCGACGGGTCATTGCCGATATTGGCATTCAGCAGCACCTGGTCGGACGCGGTGTTCAGCCAGTTCTGCACCATCGCTTTCGGCGCGGAACCCAGAGACTTACGACCAGTCTGGCCGGAACGGATAACCTGCACAAAGTTACGCAGCATTTTGCCGTTATCGACCACACGGCCAAAAGCCGCACGGAACAAGACCGGATCACGCCGGGCCAGAACAGCCAGCAACACGGCAGGCATATCCTTCATGTAGCCCGACCGGCGGGCATAGATGGCCGCCTGCGCCAGATAGCGCGGATCAACGGATTCGGCCACGTCCAGAACATATTCCAGTTCTTCCTGCGGCGACTGATAGAACATACCTCCGAAGGTCCCGGTCACGGCGACCTGCGCCAGGGCATGGGCATCGGAATAAGCGTAGGCCGGCGCGCCATGGGCGTTCTTTGCAGTTGCTTTCGGCAGCAACCGGCCTTTGATCGATGCAAACACGGATTTGTTCGCCATTTTTCTGTTCCTCATATTTGGTGAGGACGTTTTGGCATGATGTTCGGTTCACCCGAAAGAAAATCGAAGAATCAGGCAACCTATTGGCATTAAACCAATAATACAGAGTTTGAGTTTTCCTTTACGCATATATATTATCTGGGAATATCGTTACTTATAAATTTGGATATGCCATGAAGAATGTGGTCATCGGCTTTCTCGGAACCCAGTTGGATATGGGCAAGAAAAGGCGTTGGAAACCGACGCCCAGCCTTGTCAGCCACGATCATTTCAAGGTGGATCGGCTCGAAATTCTTTATGACATGCGGTTCAATCGTCTGGCCAAGCAGGTTCAGCGCGAGATTGAAGAAGCATCACCAGATACAGAGGTATTGCTCCAACAGCTTGACCTGAATGACCCATGGGACTTTCAGGAGGTCTATGGCAAGCTGTTCGATTTCGCACGGTCCTATGGGTTTGACGATGAACGCGAACGGTACCATGTGCATCTGACAACCGGGACACATGTGGCCCAGATCTGCTGGTTCCTGCTAACGGAAAGCCGCCATATACCGGCGCGTCTGATCCAAACCGGTCCGCCAGGGCCGGAAGAGGAAACACCAAAGTTCGATGTCATCGACCTGGACCTGAGCCGATACAACGCGCTTCAGCAGCGTTTCGATCAATTGTCGAGAGAACACAGCGACCAACTGAAAGGCGGGATCGAGACGCGCAACCCGGTCTACAACGACCTGATTGACCGGGTTGAGCTGGTCGCCAGTAGTTCCGACGAGCCAATCCTTCTACTCGGAGAAACCGGCACCGGAAAGACAGAGCTTGCCGAGCGCATTCACGGCCTCAAGCTTGATCGGCGCCGCGTCAAAGGCCGTCTGGTCCATGTGAACTGCGCGACATTGAACGGGCCAGATGCCATGGCGACGTTGTTTGGCCAGCGTCGGTCTTTTCATGGCGCTGCGGGGACCGAGCGAAGCGGCTTGCTGCGCGAGGCAGATGGCGGTGTCCTGTTTCTGGACGATGTGGACGAGTTGAACCTCAACATGCAGTCGGTTCTTCTGCACGCTATCGAGACCGGGCAGTTCTACCCGCTGGGATCGGACCACGAAATCTCAAGCCGGTTTCACCTGATCGCCGGTGCCAACCGCGATCTGCGCAGCTTGACGGCGTCAGGGCAGTTTCGCCCCGACCTTTTGGCCCGATTGAACACTTGGAGTTTCACCTTGCCCGCGCTGCGCAATCGCAGTGAGGATATAGAGGCAAATCTGTTGCATGAACTGGATCGCTGCGAAAGGGATTTAGGCACCCATGTCGGATTCAACTCGGATGCCCGCGCGCAATATCTGGATTTTGCCAAAGACCCGGGCACCCATTGGCCGGGAAACTTCCGTGACTTCTCGGGCTCGATCCGAAGGTTGTGCACGCTTGCACCACGTGGTCGGATTACGCGGGCGATGGTCTCGGCCGAAATCGAGACGCTTCAGGCGGATTGGAAGTCTGCTCAGTCGAATGACGATTTCAAGCTGGTTGCAGATGTGATGGGTGACGCCGTGTCTGATGTGGACCCGTTTGACCTCGTTCAATTAGCCGAAGTGATCCGGGTCTGTCGCCGTTCCTCTAGCCTAAGCGCTGCCGGGCGCGCCTTGTTTGCCGTATCGCGCAGCAAGCGCAAGACCCAGAACGACGCAGACAGGTTGCGGAAGTATCTGGGGAAATTCGAGCTGGAATGGGGGGCAATTTAGCCAAACGGACGCGAGATTTTCGGACGCCCATGCTTGCTCATTTGGCTGCAATGTCTTGCAAATGCCTTATTGGCCCCGACGCCTGCGCAGCAGTATAGGCGTCGGGGCTATTGGCCAAAAGCCAACCCTGTATTTGGGCGGGGCTGTGTTTTTGATCTCCCAATCGCTGGTCGAACGCCCCGGCCAAATCGCGCTCACCGGTGAAGAAACGTTCAAACAGTCGGCGGGCCGTGATACAATTCGTCTGGTGGACGTGGAGTTTTCAGGTCTAGATCCACATCGATTGAGTGTCACTGAGTTGCGCTTCTCCTCTGGCCATCGTCAGACAGAGTGAAGTGTTTCTTGTCGTTGTTCTCGATCAGCTCAAGGAGTTCATCCCGGCTTAGTTTGCGGTTGGCTTTTTTCAATTTCCGCGGCAGGTCATCAACGCGACACCATCCATGCTGACCCTCCTAATTGTATTGAAGTCAACTTTAGGCGGTAAAAGACGGTATCTACTAAATAGACGGATCTTCTAAAGCGCTCAGGTTTCACCAATTGCTTTTCAAAGTTCCTCGGTGAGACTCTCAATTCAGTCCCAGAATATTCTTGGGTTGTGTCTTTCGTTGCGCTATCGATTCAAGAGCTAGTTAGTCGTTTTCGAGGAAGAGCAGTGCGCGAAATTATCTCCAGCCTTTTGAAAATCCCGAAAATTTCCAACGCCATTTCCAAAGATCTACAACGCTTGCACGCGGTCGAACGCGGCTTGGGTGACAAGGCCGTGGCCTATGTTACGAAGGATAAAGATGGCAGTGTTCTATCAACACTCGCCAATGTCGACGCCTCAAAAATCCTTGGACTCGACTGCAACTATTCCGACGAACCGGGCGACAAGGCGCGCAGACTTTTCCTGGCCCGGCACGCACAGGACTCCGTAGTTCTGGCCCGTTATGGCGAGGTACTGGCAGCGGCAATGGGCGGCGAGAAGGATTATCTGGCCGGGTCAAAACATGTCCCTCTGCCCCTTCGCATCCTTTTTACCAAAGCCGGAATGGGGCTGGTGAAATCCACCAATTCCTGGCCTCGGCAAGTTGTCGATGCCAAGTCCTGTGTGCTGACTCCCAACTTCTGCGTTGAAATCTGCAAGGTTGGCGGCGGCAGTGCCGAAGACCTTTTTGACATTCTCTACAATGATGACGGACGCTGGCAGACCAGCGATGACATCCGCCGTCTAATCGAAATCTTCGACTTCGCCCCGCTGGCGCAAAGCCACAAGACGGCGTTGCTGGCCGCAGGTCGCCGCATGGGTGCGGGTGGCAAGGTCAACCTGATCACGCAGATGCGCAAATGGCAGATGTTCGATGATCCGGATGCACGTGCCTATCTGGTGGATATGAGCGCCGACAGCGCAAAATCCGTGCGCCACGAGGCGGTGCAAGCGATGATGACCCTACCCGAAGAACAGATACTTCCTATCGCCAAAGACAAGCTTGATACTGGCACCGCCACCATCCGCTCCGCCATGGTGGATCTGCTGGCTGGGATGCGGTCATCGGACGGGTTTGACCTGCTGCGCGACCATCTCTCATCTGAGAAAACCGCCCGAATTAAGGCCGCCATCGAAAGCGCCCTGACCGTCGAAGAGGTCTCCCAAGCGGTTGAGGAAGAGGAGAGCGACGACACCTCCTATCTGGCGCTCGATGGACGCCGGGTCGACATCCCATCCCGGATCCCCCTATCGACCGACCCACAGTTCAAATTTGGTGCGGAGGACGAAAAGAAACTGGCCGAAATCATCGCGAAAGAAAACGCAGAGATCGACCGCCGCAACGAGGCGCGCAAAGGCAAATACAACTTTGTTGAGCCACGTCTGAAACCCGCCATGGCTGGACAGATCATCAAACTATTCAATAACCCCACTGCGGATCTGGAACAAAAGGGCCACACCACGATGTGGCAATTCCTGAACTTCACCGCGCGGGATAAATGGACGCTCGACGCTCTGTCGCGAATGTCCCCTGATCGTGCGCTACGGTTTTTCACCGCCTCGGAACGGGATTTCTATGCTGCTTTCCATCTGAACGAATGGGGCGCGGTACAGGCCAGGTTGGTGCGATATGTAAACAGCGACGGCGCAGATTACCGCAATCTTGAAGCGCTGAATGTGGAAATGGGCCAGATCCAGTCCGGCTCGTGGAATAATCGCAAAGTCCGCAAGGCGGTGTCCGGCGATCTGATCCGGGGTGAGCTGGGGCGCGAATGGGGTAATTACGATATAATGGATCTCAATCGCGATGCGCTTTGGCCGCTGCTGGCGGAGAGTTTCGATGTGTTTGACGAAGCATTTGGCTTACGGGCAGCCGGCGAACCCGCGCCGCGCAAGCTGCGGGCGATCCAATTCCTGCGGCTTCTTCCCAAAACCCCACAACGCTATTACGGCCCACTGCTTGAAGTCGCCACCGGAACCACCAAATCCGGCCGGGCCGAGGCCCGCGCGATGCTAGAAGGCGCGCCCGGATTGGAAGAACGCGCCATAGCGCTATTGCAAGACACGCGGCAGGATGTGCGCGCAGGAGCCGCTGAATGGCTAGCCGATCTGGGCGTTGCGGATGCGATAAAACCGCTTAAGGCACGCCTCAAGAAGGAAAAATCCGATCTGGCCAAGGCGGCGATCCTCACGGCGCTGTCGCGTCTGGGGGTGGAGCTGTCTGACTATGTCGGCCCCAAGGCGCTGATGGCTGAGGCGGAGGTGATCCTGAAAAAGGCCAAATTCGACAAGCTCGACTGGCTGGTCGGCGACCACATGCCCGCACTGAAATACAAGGGCGGGCAGAAGGTACCGCCAGAGGTGATCAAATCGTGGATCTTCCTTGCAAACAAGCTCAAACAACCGGGGGGCAATACGCTTTTCGACATTTATCTGGCGCAGCTGGCGCCGGACAGCGCCAAGACCCTATCCACCTGGATTTTCGACGCCTGGGTCGACTATGACACGGTGCGCCCCGGTGACGATGAAGCCAACGCCCATGCAGAGAAATACGCCGATCAGAATTGGAAAGCCTATCTGCGGTGGGACAAAACCTATACCCGTGAACGGGCCTATCGTGATCTGTATAATGGAATCAAAAGTCAGTATCTAAACTCTGGCGCGGCCACCAAGGGCGTGTTGGCGCTGGGGAAACATGTGGACCCGGCCCATGCTGCGGCCATGGTGCGCAATTACCTGAAACAGCACGGATCACGCACCTCGCAGGCGTCATCGCTTCTTGAACTATTGGCTGCGAAGGGCGACCCGTTTTCGCTGCAAATCGTGATCTCCGCCGCCACGCGATTAAAGCAAAAAGGTGTGCAGGCCCATGCCGGCAAGCTGATCGAAGCGGTGGCCGAGGCACGCGACTGGTCGATGGATGAACTAGCGGACCGCACCATTCCCACCGCTGGGCTGAATGATGAGGGCGTGCTGGAGCTGCCAATCGGGGAAGAGGAAAAACCCTATTCCGCCCGGATGGATGATGACTTCAAGCTGGTGGTGCTGAATCCGGATGGCAAACAGATCAAAGGTCTTCCGGCTGGGGACGATGACAATACCAAGGCCAGCAAGAAGCAGCTGTCCGCCTCGAAACGCGAGCTGAAACAGGTGATCACCCTGCAAGGGGAACGGCTTTACGAAGCGCTTTGTGCGGAACGGCGCTGGCCGGCGGCCGACTGGATGCGCGATTTCCGCGATCACCCGCTGATGGGGCGGCTGACCGAACGGGTGATCTGGCTGGGCGAAGATGCCGATGGCAAGATCGTCACCGCCTTCCGCCCCACCGCCGAGGGGGACTATGTGGATGCCGAGGATAATGAGGTAACGCCCGACAGTTTCGCTACCATCCGCCTCGCCCATGGCGCGCTTTTGCCCGATGATGATACCAAGGCCTGGGGCACCCATCTGGGCGATTACGAGGTCAAACCGCTCTTCGCCCAATTCGGTCGCCCACTTCTGGCGCTGGAGGGCGAGATGGGCAAAGAGATCCGGATCGACGACCGCAAAGGCTGGATCACCGACACATTTACCTTCCGCGGCGCCAGCACCAAGCTGGGCTATGAACGCGGCGAGGCGTTGGATGGCGGCTATTTCAACGAATATATCAAGACCTTCCGCAGCGCCGGGCTGTGTGCGGTGATCGAGTTCTCGGGTAATTGCCTACCCGAAGAAAACGTCGCCGCTGCGCAGATCCATTTGGAGTTTGCCAAGCTGCATGGCGCAGGGCGGCGCGGCCGCGCCGTGCCCCTGTCTGAAGTGCCGCCGGTGCTTTTGTCGGAATGTTGGAACGATTACCGGGACATGGTTGCCAAAGGCAGCTTTGATCCCGATTGGGAAAAGAAAATGCCATGGATGTAACCGCTGACACCTCCCAGAAACAGCCCGCCGAATTGCGATATGAGGCAGAGCTTGCCCGTCTGCGCGAAGGGGATCAGGATCCCAAACCGGCGGGCTGGGCGCTCTCGCCTCGTGCGGTGCGGCGGTTCATCCTTGGCGACAAGGCGCTGGAGGTCGGCCGCAAGTTCTACGGGGACGACCCGTTGGTGGATCGCTGCATCGTTGCCCTGATGGGTCATCAGGGGCTGATGCTGGTGGGCGAACCGGGCACCGCCAAATCGCTGCTGTCCGAACTGCTCGCCGCTGCGATCAGCGGCAATTCGCGGCTGGTCGTGCAAGGCAGCGCCGGGGTGATCGAAGATCACCTGCGCTATGGCTGGAACTATGCGCTGCTGCTGGCCGAAGGGCCAAGTGAACGCGCGCTGATCCCCTCGCCCGTGTTGACCGCCATGCAGGGCGGCCAGATCGCCCGGATTGAGGAACTGACCCGCTGTGCACCCGAGGTTCAGGACGCGATGATCTCGCTCCTCTCGGAAAAGACCGTGGCGATGCCCGAACTTGGCGCGGGGCGCGAAGTGCGGGCCGAACGCGGCTTCAACGTGATCGCCACCGCCAACCTGCGCGACCTTGGCGTGAATGAAATGTCCAGCGCGCTCAAACGCCGGTTCAACTTTGAAACCGTGGCACCGATTGCTGATGCCGCCTTTGAAAAAGAACTGATTGCGCGACAGGTGGGCGAGCGGATGGCGGAGTATGACCTGAAGGCTGATCTGCCCGAAGATGTGCTCGACGTGGTGGTCTCAGTTTTTCGTGACCTGCGCACCGGGCGGGCCGAAGACGGCGCGGTGGTGGCGCAGCCCAAATCCGTCATGTCGACGGCAGAGGCGGTGAATGTGGCCCATGGGGCGCTGCTGGACGCGAGCTACCTGTCAGGGGACGCCCCCACCGGCGCCCATGTGGCGCGGCAATTGCGGGGTGTGGTGTTCAAGGATGACGCCGACGACGCCCGCAAACTGCGCGCCTATGTCGATACGATCGCCCGCGCGCGAGGCCGCAAAAGCCGCGCCTGGGCGGCGTTTCACAAGGCGGCCAAGGATGATGACTGACGGCAGGCGCGCGGTGTGATCATGCGGGATGAGGCGCTGATCCATCAGGTGCATGACCGGTTGTTCCAGCCGGAAACGGGGCTGTATCTAGCCCCAATTCGCCACCATTCACCCGCCTGCGCGTGGGCAGTTCGGGCAATGATCCGCGAGTTGAAACCTTCGCGTGTGCTGATCGAAGCCCCCCATAACCTTTCCCATCTGATCCCGCACCTTCTGGATCCCGACACCATGCCACCCGTGGCCGCGGCCAGTCTGCTGGATCAAAAAAACGGCCCGCGTCTGGCCGCCTATTATCCGTTCTGCACTCACTCCCCCGAATGGGTGGCCCTGCAAGAGGGGGCGGCGGTGGGCGCGGATCTGCGGTTCATCGACCTCGGGTCTGACGCCAGGATGGCTGAGGATGGTGATGACCAGACCAGACCCCGTGCGCTGATACGCGAACAGGGGTTTGACAGCGGCGATTACGTGCGCGCGCTTTGTGACCGGCTGGGCTGCCGTGATGGGTATGAACTTTGGGACCACCTGTTTGAAACCCGACTGGGTGAGGCGGATTGGCGCAAGTTTCTACGTGATGTCGGGGCCTATTGCGCCGCGCTGCGCGCCGCCACACCCGAAGACGAGATCGCCAGCGGCGAAGACCCGGCGCGTGAGGCCCATATGGCCGCCTGCCTGCGCGATGCTCTGGCCGACGGGTTAGCAGACGGCCCCGTGGTCTGCGTGATCGGAGGGTTTCATGCAGGTCCGTTGCTGTCGCCGTCCGACACAGCAGGAAAAACCAAAGCGGGCGGCAAATCCGACGCAGCGTCCTACCTAATTCGCTATGGGTATAAAGAGCTGGACGCGTTGATGGGATATGGCGCAGGCCTGCCACAGCCCGCCTATTATCAGGCGCTTTGGGGTCATGCCGAGGCCAGCAGCGCGCCCCCCAACTGGCCCCGACTTGCCCATGACATCGTCGCGGAATTTGCGTCCGAGATGCGTGATGCAGGCCATGGCATTTCAGTCCCCGCGCAGGTCGAACTTTTGCGCAGCGCCGAAACCCTAGCTCAGCTGCGGGGCCGCCCCGGCGCGCTGCGGCATGATCTGTTTGACGGGCTGACGTCCTCGCTTCTGAAAGGCGAAGCCAGCGGCGCGGATGTCTGGCGCGAACGCTTCACCCTGTTTCTGCGCGGTCACGCCTTGGGTGAGGTCAGTGACGCCGCAGGCCAGCCGCCAATTGTGGCTGATGCCCGCGTCCGCGCCCGGCGTCACCGCTTTGATGTGTCAGACGGGCAACGACGCGAGCGCAGCCTGGACATTCGTCGCAAACCCGCCCATCTGGCCGCATCCCGTTTTGCCCATGCAATGACGCTTCTGGACACAGGGTTTGCCACGCGTCAAGGCGGCCCAGATTTCCTGAATGTGGTGCAGACGGGGCTGTTGTTTGAGCATTGGGATTATGCCTGGTCTCCCCGCGTTGAAGGGCAGCTGATCGAGGCGGCCATCCACGGCGACACCCTGCCCGCCGCCTGTCTGGGTAAGCTCTTTGCCACCCGCGCTGCGCTGGCCGATGAAGGACGGGCCGACGACCTTGGCATCCTGATCTCCCTGTTCAAAAAGGGGCTTCTGGCTGGATTGGGCACGGATCTGGATGGCTTCCTGGTGGAAATCTCCGGCGCGATCACCCGTTCCGCAGACTTCCCCGATACGGCGCGGGCGATGGTGGCGCTGCACGCGATTGAAACCTCACGCGGACCACTGTCGCTACCCGACGGGCTGGAGATTACGCCCACGATGCAGCAGGCCTTTGCGCGCATGGTCTATCTGTGTGACGATCTGCCGAAGATGCGCGAAGAGGCGATACCGCCTTGTCTGGATGCGCTGCGGTTGCTGTCCGAAGTGATGCGCGGTCCGGGGGGCGACTACTTCGACGCCAAACTGTTCGAAGACGCTCTGGACCGGGTGGCCGAGGCGGACACTGCGCCCGAACTTCTGGGCGCGATCACCGCCATTGCCGTTGCAGGCGGGCGCAAGCCGGATCACAGCCTGCCCGATCTGATCACCGCGCAGCTGACCGGCAGCGCGCCCGACCTGCCCACCCGCCTTGCCGGGTTGCGGGGGGTTCTGGCGGTGGCGCCTTCGCTGCTCTGGACGGTTGACGGGATGCTTGATGCACTAGACGCGTTTCTGATCGAGTTGGAGGATGACGGGTTTCTAGAAGTTCTGCCATATCTGCGTTTGGCCTTGTCGGCCCTCTCGCCGCGCGAGGCCGATCAGGTGGCCGTAGCGCTGACCCGAAAGCATGGCGGAACGGTGGGCGAGTTCACCGCACATCATCACGACGTTGACGCCGTCGAGGCCGCGCAAGGAGCGCAGATGGATGCCACCCTGCGCGAGGTCCTGCGGGCTGATGGCTTGACCGATTGGATCACGGGGGGCACGGCATGAGCGCGCGCGATCCCGATCACGCCAAACGCCGCTGGCGCCTTGCCCTTGGCCGCTATGCCGAACGGCAGTTGGGCGGGCTGTCCGGGTCTGACGGGCGCGCTGACCGGGCGCTTGATTACCTGTATGGGCGTGAATATGAACAGCGTGGATTGCATCGCCCGTCTGGGCCGGGGTCACTTGACCCAACCCAGATGAAGGCGCTGGACTGGCTGGGAGAGGCGCGCAAGCTGTTCCCACAATCAGTGTTTGAGGTGATGCAGGATCATGCGCTGGATCGTTACGGGCTGTCTGATCTTCTGGATGATCCCAAAACACTGGACAGTCTGGAACCCAATCAGGACCTGCTGAAAACCCTGCTCAGCTTCCACGGGCGCGCCAAACCCGAGATGAAGGAAAAACTGCGGCAGGTGGCGGATGCGGTCATTCAAGACATCATGCGGCGGCTGAAATCCGATGTGCAGCGGGCGTTCTCCGGGCGGCGCAACCCGTTCAAGCGGTCCCATGTGGCGTCGGCGTCGAACTTCGACTGGCGCGGGACCTTGCGGCGCAACCTGAAGAATTATGACCCGAAAAGTGGCCGGATCATCGCCGATGATCTGCGTTTCATCGCGCGGGAACGGCGGCGATTGCCATGGTCGGTGGTGCTCTGCGTGGACCAGTCGGGGTCGATGACTGACAGCATCATCCACTCGGCCGTCATGGCGGCGATCCTATCGGGCCTGCCCGGCGTGAACGTGTCGATGGTCCTGTTTGACACCTCAATCCTTGATGTGACCGACCGGTTGACCGACCCGCTGGAGACGCTTTTGTCGGTGCAACTGGGCGGTGGTACCGACATTGGCCGCGCGGTGGAATACTGCGAACGCTTTGTGGACACGCCCGAGCGCACCGTCTTTGTGCTGATCTCGGATTTTGCCGAAGGAGCCAGCCCGCGCAGGCTCTATCGTGCGGTGGCGAAGATGAACGAAGCCAAAGTACGAATGATTGGTCTGTCAGCGCTGGATGATCTGGGGAATCCTTATATGGACAAGCAGATTGCCGGGCGACTGGCGGGGCTGGGCATGAAAATCGGCGCGATGACACCGGATCGCCTAGCGCTTTGGCTGGCCGAGGTGATGCGATGAGCCTGCGCAATTTGATTGCCTCTTTTGACGATGACGCGCTGGTGGCGCTTGCCAACAAAGGTTTGTTGCGCCGCGCGATTAAAGCGACCGTAGAGGCGGACGTTCTGCGGTATGACGAGGATGGAGCCGACCTCACTGTAAGCGGGCAGGCCGTTTGGATCCCGTCCGCCGGGCCGCAATCTGCCAGATGTGATTGCCCCGCGCCGGGCATTTGCAGCCACATTCTGACCGCGATGCTGGTGCTGCGAGAGTCCTCGGCGGACATGTCCGCGCCTTCCACGGATGACGCACCCGAAAGCGACGCCGCGCCGGAACAGCCCCCTGCCTCGTCGGCCATTGACGAGCTGGCAGGGTTGGCGGCAGAGGGTTTGCGCAAATTTGCGGGTGCGGATCATGACGGGGCGCAAGTTTTGGCTGGATCAGCCCAGATCGAGGCGCGCGGGCAAAATGCGCAGGTCTCCTTTGTCACGCCCGATGCTTCGGTGACATTTGTGGCGGGACAACCCCTGTCATCGGCGCTTTACAAGGGGCCGTCTACTCGGAAACGGTTGGTAGTGGCCGCTGGGGCGATTGCCATTCGAGACCACGCGGGCGTGGCACGGAACGTGGTCGAACCCCCAGCCATCAGCGCCAACACAACCGGCCCGGATGCGGCCATGCTGGTCGAGATTTCCACCACGATCGAAGCCGCCATTTCGCAGGTGTTTCATGGCTCTGCCCAATTGGCGCAGGAGCGTTTCCTCGATTTGGCGATCTCCGCCAGGGCGCAATCTGCCCCGCGCCTGACCGGGGAGCTTCTGACCCTGTCCACCCTATGCGGTTGGGCGGATGCAGGTGATATTCGCTTTGAAGGCGGGCGGTTTCTGGCGGCTTTGGCGCAGGCCTATGCGCTGGTCAAAGCACTGGCGCAGACCCCGGACGATCCCGCGCTTCTGGGTGTGGCGCGGCGCAGTTTTGCCCCGGTCCCAGCAATGGATCTTTGGGCTTTGGGCGCAAAAGGCTGGACCAGCCCCAATGGCGCACGCGGCCTGACGCTTTATCTGCTGAACCTCGAAACTGGAGTGTTTCACGCGGCAACAGTGGCGCGGGGCGCCGGGGTGGACGCCAATTTCACCCCAGTCCGTGCCTATGCCAGCCCTTTCTGGGGCATCCCTTCCGTGCCGGGTCTGACGGGCAATCTGGTCACACTGGATCAACCGCTTTTGTCGCCGGAGGGGCAGCTTTCGACGGCGGACAAGGTGACGGCCAAGGTCAACGGCGCCATTCCCCGTGCCCAATTGCAGGATCACGTGTGTTGTTTTCAACACTGGGATCAATTGCGCGAGATGCTGCGCAACGGGATTGGACAGGGATTGAAGCGGGGCGCGGCGCCACTGCCCGCACTGATCGCACCCACCCGCATTGAAGTGCCGTATTTCGACGACATTAGCCAGCGCTATCGCTGGCGAGTGCAGGATGCGGCGGGCGACATTTTTGAACTGTCGGCTCACCCGCAAGAGATGGACCACCTAACCCACCTGCATCTGCAATTCCCCGGCGCATCTGCTCTGCTGATCGTGACCTCGCTGGTCGGAGATGAACTGCAGCATGAGCCGGTGGCCCTGTTGCATCCCGAAGGTACGGGATCGACTGCCATTAATCTCGATTTCCACCCAGCACCCCAAGGCAGGATCCTGACACGGGCCAAGGGCGAACTTCTGCGCGGATGGAAGCGGTTACGGGGAACAGAAATCGCGACCCATGACAGCGGGTTTGCCGCTCGGGTGCTTAGCCACCTTGCCGAACAATGTCGGCATGTGCAGCCAGATCACCTGGCCCATCTGGCCGCCGGGGCCGAAGCGCGGCAGCTTCTGCTTCTGGCGGATGCGCTGGAGCGGGTACGTCAGAGCCCGCGTCCAGTCGACGTCCTTGCCGCTGCCTATCTGTGCCACGAGATAATCGTGCTGTCCGCGTTGAGGAGGCGAGTGATCTAACTCGGGGCCAAACCCCTAGCCGAACTTCTCAACCCTTTGTGGATGCTGCAGGCGAAAGCCCGCACTTCTGCCATTCGCTGCTGACGTAAAGCCTGTGGCAACCACGAAGTCTATTCTGCGGACAACACGGACCTCGGCTGCTTCAAAGCTGCTAACCCATGAATTTTTGTTGGTGTTCAAACACTGTCAGCCGGTGCTTGCCTGAAACAACCTAATCGAACAGAATTTGAGGCTGCGGTAAGCGCTACCGAGCGCGCCTTTTTTGCCGTATCGCGCAACAAGTGTAAGACCCAGAAACATGTTACTCGCTTGCGGAAGTATCTTGGCAAGTATGATTTAGAGTGGGGGTGCAATTTAGCCAAGCGGAAGCCAGATTTTCGGAAACCCATACTACCTTACTCAGCGGCGAGTTCTCGTATACGTCCTTCTAGCCCCGACGCCTGCGCAGCAGAATAAGCGTCGGTGCTGTAGGTCAAAAGCCAGCCCTGAATCTGGGCAGGGCTGTGTTGTTGATCTCCTAACCGCCGCTCGAATGCTTCGGCCAAATCGCGTTCACCGGGGAAAAAGCGCTCAAACAGTCGGCGGGCTGTTGCTGCACCCACCAGTCCAAGCTCGGTATGCACATCGGCGCGGCCCGGACGAATTAGGGCCGGGTCCAACCTTTCCTTGTGATTGGTCGTCATGACCAGCGCACGCCCTTCCTGAGCAGCCACGCCATCGATGGCATTGAGCAAGCCCGAGAAGCTGACACCTGAGCGTTTCTCGCCACCTTCGCGCTGCGTAAACACGGCGTCCACATCCTCGATTGCGATCAGCGATCCCTTGGGAGAACACATCATCGCTTCACGCAGATCATCATCCGTCAGCGTGACGCGCCCGATATCCAGTGACGCGATATCCAATGACAGGTCTGACGCCAGCGCGCGAATGAGGCTCGACTTGCCCGTGCCCGGAGGGCCGTAAAACAGATACCCCCTCCGCCAGGGAACACCACGTTCCGCGTACCAGTCGCTGGCTCCATAGAACCAACGCATGTCCTCCAGCACTTTCTCGATACGGTCGTCATCCACCAGTACCGTGTTGACGGAACGACGCGGGACATCGCCGACATGATCCCACCAGTCCCCTTTCAGAATATGGAGGCCAGGGCCAATGCGATCCTTGGTTTGGGAAAGCGCGCGTCCCTCAGCGATCCAGCCCAGAATTGTCTGCACTTGACCGAATAAGACTGTAATATTCAGCACCTCCATCGGCCGCTGATTGTGCGATGCACCCACTTTTGACTTTTCATTGATGTCGCGCTCCAGACGGCAAAGGTGGCCGCGCCAGAAAAACCAATGCCGTCCCGGACCTGGTGCATAGCCCTTTGTTCCCCGAGCCCATTTTCCATCCGTCATACGTACATGCCGCGAATGGGACAGAACATTGTTCTGTTCCATCCAGATACAGAAATGGCGGTAGGCGGCGCTCTGGTTGTCAAGTGTCAGGCTCACCCAAACGCGCCGCACAATCACGCGGTACAAGGCCATGAATGCGACGCGTAGAAAGGCTGCCGCGACCCCGAATGCCCCGAGCGCCAAGCCGCCCGCGAAAAAATCGCTGGTCAGGGCGCTGGTCAGGAATTGATCGAATGCTTCCATCTTAGCCCCCTTTCACTTCTCGAAAATCGCGGCCCTTGAAGCACCGCACCGGATTGCCACGCTCGAGCGCATGGTGCAGCGAGTTGCGGCTCGCCTTTTGTGCGGCTTCATCCGCAGCGGCTTGGGCGGCCATCAGATGCTGAAGGCGTTCCAGGGCCAGCGCCTTGTTGCGGTGTTGCGACCGTTCTTCGCGCGCCACCGCCGAAAGTCCGGTTGGCCTGTGCGTTGCCCGGACTGCGCTGTCGGTGGTGTTCTGGTGCTGCCCGCCGGGGCCGCCGGCTCGGAAAGTATCAAATGTGACATCAAGCGCGTGAATGCGTTCAGGTGTTTTTATCGGCGTAGGCAGGTCGAACACCCCAATGAACCAATTGGCCCGTTTATGCGTCGGACGCAGATTGCTTTGCGCCCGCCACTGGATCGTACCGCGCCAATTCTTGGCAAAGGCCTCCGCATCGGCGCCCCTGATCACAGCCACCGCAGATTTGAAACCATGTTTTGTACGCGCCCCATTGGCATCGAAATCGACCGCAAAGAATTCGGCCTCATTGCGCATCACATCCAGCACGCCTGCAACGGCTTGCTGGCACTCGGCAGGACCGCCGCCACTGGTGACTAGGAGTGAGATATGTCGGGATGCAGTCATGATCGCCTCCCGTCACGCGTTTTCTTGAAGGTCAGAAGCGGATGGAACTCCGCCACAGAATGCGCAGCACCCGTACGCTCCAGGTCTTCGGCGACGGACTTGGCCGATTTATAGGCCAAGGGCGCCTCTTCAATCAGAAGGTCGCGATCTTCGCACAGAATTCGGCCGCCGAAGGGAGTGCGTTGCATGGCCTCGATGTCAGATTTCTTGGCTCGTACTCGACCATGCATCGAGGATCGGTCGTAGCGTCGCCCGGCCCCATGAGCGAGGCTGTTTAGTGAGTCGTCATGACCGTTCGGAGCCATCAAATAGCTTGCACTAGCCCGCGATCCGGCAAGCGGAACAAGTCCCTGATCAGCGACTGCCGCACCTTTGCGGTGCAGCCAGCCATCGCCATGCCGCGCAAGTAAGTTATGCGGGGCATCGACCAACAGTGTCAGATCAGCCCGCAAAGCCTCCGCCGCGCGCTCAGCGATGATCTGGCGGTTCAGGCTGGCCCAGCGAACGGCCCGGTCATGATCCTGCAGGTAGGCCAACGCGTTGTCACTTTCGGGATCAAGGCCCGCGAAGGCACCATCCGGCACCGAACCAAGAACCGCATTGCCCAATCCGCGCGATCCGGAATGAACCAGCAGATACAGGCGTGATGCATCGAGGCGGATGACGGCATCCGCCTCGGCCAAAGTTTGCACTTCGCAGAAATGATTGCCGCCACCAACCGTACCGAGCGATGTGGCAAACAGATCGGTCGGCAGGCCAGCATCTTCCAATCGCCAGCGCTGATCTTCCGATGCAGGCTCTCCAAGAACACGCATCCGGCGCAGCGCTTTCTCCAGCTTCAGCTTTCGCACGGGCAGATCAAGCTGGAACAGAGACATGCCACAACCGATATCGTTACCGATCAGTTGCGGAAAAATACGGTCCGCCAGAACGGCACATCCAACCGGCCCGTATTTGCCCGGATGTAAATCGGGAAAGGCCGCGATTTTTTGCACGCCGGTCCAGCCGGCGATGTCTTCGAGTTGCGCTTCGGCCCGTCCTTCGATCCAGGCCGCAGATGTATAGAATTTCGTGATGGTGGCGTCACCGGACACAGCTGACGCACAACCATCCAAGACAGAATTGCCCATAAGATAGTACCCAATAAACGTATATAGATGCGCCAACTACGAGTTGGCGAACTGGATCAAACCTGATCTGATTTCAGCTTAGGTGTTGATCGGCCCCGAAAGGGCGAAATGACGAATAAGCATGTATGTCCCTTTCCTTGTTAGGGGTTACGATTTGGGTCTAGCGGACCAATTGGAGGCCTTCGACTAGTTGAGATTAACGTCTTAATCAAAAGGTTTGAACTCACCCCGATCATCATGTGACTAAACTGCAACGCATCTGTATCTCAAAAATCACTCCCGCTGGTGCGTTCTGTGGTCACGAAAAAACGATATCCTCCACAAGTATCAGGCGGATTTGATCCCGATGCGCTCGCCGCACTGAACCGGAAGCTTTCGGCGTGATCCCGGTTCCGGCAAGCACAAAGATCTGGCTGGCAGCCGGTGTAGACGAAACGCGCAAAGGGTTCGGCGGGCTGTCGGCGCTGGCCGACGCGATTGGCCAACATGTTCAGGCGGGTCGGCGAGCTCGCGGTCATACGTCATTTGCAAGTATTCCT
>NZ_JALCBM010000042.1:0-15036 GCF_028066395.1 Ruegeria sp. | reverse complement strand
ACATGTTCAGGCGGGTCGGCGAGCTCGCGGTCATACGTCATTTGCAAGTATTCCTCAGCAACCAGCAAAAAGGTATTCCGCGCTTGCGCCGCTGCTTCGAACCGTTCGGCTTCATCAAAACAAACAGGCCGTCAGCATCAGCCAACTTGTATGGCTTTAGCTTTGGTTGTGCTTTTCGCATCTTCGGGTCGGAAAGTGCCATTGGGGGTATCACCCTCGTGCAGCGGGGGTGATACCCGCCAACAATACCCCCAAGTGCCGTGTTTTCTGGGGGTACCGAGTGTTCTGCTATGTTCAGAATGATACCCGAAAAACGGATAAAAACTCAATGAAATTGAGCGTTTATATCCATCTATGTTCGGAAGAAATGGTGCCCAGGAGAGGACTCGAACCTCCACGTCCATACGGACACTAGCACCTGAAGCTAGCGCGTCTACCAATTCCGCCACCTGGGCAGGTGTCGTGGAGCGGCGTTTAAGCCTAGTCGCGGGGGGCGTCAACAGGATTCGAACAGAATTCTGAAAGTTTTTTCCTCGCACCGTGGAGCCCCGTAATTGGGACCGCAAAAACAGCAAGAAATCATCGTCGCGCGGCGTTATTGCGCCTTGTTTGACATCGCCCGGGGCGGTAGATCGGATCAGGACCCATTAGCCAGGAGCCACAGCATGTCCAAAATGGTCACGATTTACGGCGGATCGGGATTTGTCGGCCGTTACATTGCGCGGCGCATGGCAAACAAAGGGTGGCGCGTGCGGGTGGCTGTGCGGCGTCCGAATGAGGCGATGTTCGTCAAACCCTATGGCGTTGTCGGTCAGGTCGAGCCGATCCTGTGCAATATCCGCGACGATGCCTCGGTTGCTGCGGCGATGCAGGGGGCGGATGCGGTGGTCAATTGTGTCGGCGTCCTGAACGAGCTGGGCAAGAATGAATTCGACGCGGTGCAGACCGAAGGGGCCGAGCGTGTTGCGCGGCTGGCAGCGCAGCATGGTGTGGCGCGCATGGTGCATCTCTCGGCCATCGGTGCGGATGCCGAGGCCGACAGCGATTATGCCCGCACCAAGGCCGAGGGTGAGGCCGCGGTGCTGGCCCATATGCCCGGGGCGGTTATCCTGCGCCCTTCCGTGATTTTCGGGACCGAGGATCAGTTCTTTAACCGTTTTGCCGGGATGACCCGTTTCGGGCCGTTTCTGCCTTTGGTCGGGGCTGAGACCCGGTTTCAGCCGGTCTATGTGGACGATGTCGCGCAGGCCGCCGTGCAGGGTGTTCTGGGCCAAGCCGCGGGCACCTATGAGCTGGGCGGGCCCGAGGTCAAAACCTTCCGCGCGCTGATGCAGCAGATGCTGGAAGTCATTCACCGTCGCCGCATCATCCTTGGCGTGCCGTTCTGGATCGGCAAGATCATGGCGGGCGTTCTGGATATCGTGAAGTTCGTCAGCTTTCAGCTGTTCCCGAACCATATCCTGACCAAGGATCAGCTGAAGAACCTGCGCCACGACAATGTGGTTTCTGACGATGCGAAGGGCTTTGCCGATCTGGGCATTGAGCCCGCCGCGCTGGATTCGGTGCTGCCGGAATATCTGTGGAAATTCCGCCCGGCCGGTCAGTATGACGACATTCAGAACTCGGCCCGGAACCTCAAGATCTGATCAGCTATAGGCGATGATCAAAAGGATCACGCCAAGGATCACACGATAGATCACATAGGGCGTAAAGCTGATGCTGCGCAGCAGGCGCATCATCAGGCTGAGCGCAAGCAGTGCAGCGAGAAAGGCAAAGACAGCGGCGATGGCGCCGTCTTTTGCCAGTTGCGCGTCGGCATCGCGGATCACATCCAGTGACAGCAGCGCACCTGAGGCCAGGATCGTTGGGATCGACATTAACATCGCGATCCGGGCGCCATCTTCGCGTGTATAGCCCAACTGCCGCGCGCCGGTGATGGTGATGCCGGATCGCGAGGTGCCCGGGATCAGCGCCAGTACCTGCCACAGCCCCATGATCACCGCATCGCGCAGCCCCCAATCCGCCGCCTGTTTGGTCTGCGCGCCTTTCTGGTCCATCCAGTACAGCAGCAGGCCAAACCCCAGCATCGTCCATCCGATCACCGCGACAGAGCGCATGGCGTGGCTCAGCCCCGTTGCATGCAGGATCGCACCCGCAATGACGGTGGGGATCGTGGCGACGATCAGCGCCATGGCCATCCGTGCCGGTGCCGTGTCCAACCGCCCGGTCAGCGCTTTGGGCAGACCGATCAGCGCCTGTTTCACGTCGCTCCAGAAATACAGAACCACGGCGCCCAGCGTGCCCACATGCACCGCCACATCAATGGCCAGCCCCTGATCATCCATCCCGGTCAGGCGGGGCAGCAGGATCAGATGGCCCGAGGAAGAGATCGGCAGGAACTCGGTAATGCCCTGAATGATCGCCACGAGAATCAACTGAAATAGACTCATCTGCCCTGCCGTGCTGTTGCCGCCCGCTCTTTGGTTTCATGGGTATAAGTGTGGTGTCGGAAAGGAAAGTGTTCAAATAAGTCCGAATCGGACCTAAAAATGAGATGAAATTACACGGACTTCGGGGGCAGAGGGTAAATTTCCAAAAATAGGTCAGCACATTTTACTTTTCATCTTCTGGCACATCCCGTAAAGAGGCCGGACCAAGCCAATTCATGGAGTCTGACCCGTGGCCAAGCAACCGATGCTGAAATTTGTGCAGATCGACCGAGTCATGCCGGAAAAGCGTGCCGCTGATGACCGCAGGGAAGACTTCGACGAAATCTATGCCGAATTCGCCGCCGAGAAAGCGGCCGAGCAGGCCAGCCGGTGCAGTCAGTGCGGCGTGCCCTATTGCCAGTCGCACTGCCCGCTGCACAACAACATTCCCGACTGGCTGCGCCTGACCGCGACAGGTCGTCTGGAAGAGGCTTATCAGACCAGCCAGGCCACCAACACGTTTCCCGAGATCTGCGGTCGCATCTGCCCGCAGGACCGTCTGTGCGAAGGCAACTGCGTGATCGAACAGTCCGGCCACGGCACGGTCACCATCGGCACGATCGAGAAATACATCACTGACACGGCATGGGATAAAGGCTGGGTGCAGCCCACTGCGCCGACAGCCGAGCGCAGCGAAAGCGTTGGAATCATCGGTGGTGGCCCCGGCGGGCTGGCGGCGGCGGATATGCTGCGCCGGGCTGGAATTCAGGTCACCGTCTATGACCGTTATGACCGCGCGGGTGGTCTGCTGATGTATGGCATCCCCGGCTTCAAGCTGGAAAAGGACATCGTTCAGCGCCGCAACGATCTGCTGGCTGATGGCGGCGTGACCTTTGAATTGAATTGCGACGTCGACGCCACGAAATTCGAAGAAATTCGTGCGCAGCATGACGCGGTGATCATCGCCACTGGTGTCTATAAGTCCCGCGATCTCTCCATGCCCGGCAGCGGGCTAGCGGGGATTGAAAAGGCCATCGACTTCCTGACTGCCTCGAACCGCAAAAGCTTTGGCGATGAGGTTGAGGATTTCGACAATGGCCGTCTGAACGCCGCAGGGAAAAAGGTTGTCGTGATCGGCGGTGGCGATACCGCGATGGACTGCGTGCGGACTTCGATCCGGCAGGGCGCGACCTCGGTCAAGTGCCTCTATCGCCGCGACCGGGCCAATATGCCGGGCTCGCAGCGCGAAACCCAGAATGCCGAGGAAGAAGGCGTGATCTTTGAATGGCTCAGCGCGCCCAAAGGGTTCACCGGTGACGACAAGGTTACGGGCGTGATGGTGCAGAAGATGCGTCTGGGTCAGCCCGATGCGTCGGGCCGTCAGGCCCCCGAGGTGATCGAAGGCGCGGATTATGTCGAGGACGCCGATCTGGTGATCAAGGCACTGGGGTTCGAGCCTGAAGACCTGTCCACCCTGTTTGGTCAGCCCGATCTGCCCGTGACCCGCTGGGGCACCGTCAAGGCCGCCTTCCAGACCGGCGAGACCGAGATGGACGGCGTCTATGCCATCGGTGACATCGTGCGCGGGGCCTCTCTGGTCGTGTGGGCGATCCGCGACGGGCGTGATTGCGCCGATGCGATCATCGACCGGTTCAACGCCCGCGCGGCAGTCGCCGCCGAGTAACCCAACAGCCCAGCGACAGGAGGGTCAAATGCCCGAATTGCAAGGCCAATGCATGTGCGGCGCGGTCACGGTGACCGCCACCCCGGCGCGGGACGCGCTGGGCGCCTGCCATTGCGACCAATGCCGCCGCTGGACCAGTTCGATGCTGGTCACCTTTCAGGCCGAGCCCGGATATGCCGCGCTGGGTCCGGTGAAAACCTTCACCTCATCCGATTGGGCGGAACGCGCCTTTTGCGCCGATTGCGGATCGGCTTTGTGGTATCGGATCACCCTGCCGGGTGAGATGCACGGACAGACCCAGATGGCCGCAGGATTGTTCGACAATGGCGCGGACCAATCGCTGAAACTTGAACTCTATATCGACAAAAAGCCCGAAGGCTACGCGTTCGCAGGCGAACGCCGGCAGATGACCAAAGCTGAGGTCGAAGCCATGTATGCCCTGCCGGAAGAAGGAGACAGCCAATGACCAAGTATGATGCCGATTGGGTGCGGGCCGAGGAAGACAAACGCAAATGGATGGCGGAAAACGGTCTCTATTCCGAGGCCGAAGAGCATTCCTCCTGCGGGGTGGGTCTGGTTGTGTCCGTCGACGGCAAGAAAAGCCGCAAGGTGGTCGATGCGGGCATCGATGCGCTCAAGGCGATCTGGCACCGGGGCGCGGTGGATGCCGATGGCAAGACCGGCGATGGCGCGGGTATCCATGTGCAGATCCCGGTTCCCTTCTTCTATGACCAGATCCGCCGCACCGGTCACGAACCCCGGATGGATGAGTTGATCGCCGTTGGTCAGGTCTTTCTGCCCCGCACCGACTTCGGTGCGCAGGAGCAGTGCCGGACCATTGTTGAGACCGAAGTGCTGCGCATGGGCTATTACATCTACGGCTGGCGCCATGTGCCGGTTGATGTGACCTGTCTGGGCGAAAAGGCCAACGCAACCCGGCCCGAGATCGAGCAGATTCTGATCTCGAACTCGAAAGGTGTGGACGAAGAAACCTTTGAGCGTGAACTGTATGTGATCCGTCGCCGCATCGAAAAGGCGGCTATCGCGGCGGGGATTTCGGGCCTGTATCTGGCCTCGCTGTCCTGCCGGTCGATCATCTACAAGGGCATGATGCTGGCCGAGCAAGTGGCTGTCTTCTACCCCGATCTGATGGACGAGCGCTTCGAATCTGCCTTTGCGATCTATCACCAGCGCTATTCGACCAACACCTTCCCGCAGTGGTGGCTGGCGCAGCCGTTCCGTATGCTGGCCCATAACGGTGAGATCAACACGCTGAAGGGCAACGTCAACTGGATGAAAAGTCATGAAATCCGCATGACCTCGGACAGCTTTGGCGATTATGCCGAAGATATTAAGCCGATCATCGCGGGCGGATCGTCGGATTCGGCTGCATTAGACTCGGTTTTTGAGGTTCTGGTGCGCGCGGGCCGCTCGGCCCCGATGGCGAAAACCATGCTGGTGCCGGAAAGCTGGTCCAAGCAGGCGGTGGAACTGCCGCAGGCCTGGCGCGACATGTATTCCTACTGCAACTCGGTGATGGAGCCGTGGGACGGCCCTGCCGCGCTGGCAATGACCGATGGCCGCTGGGTGTGCGCCGGGCTCGACCGGAACGGGTTGCGCCCGATGCGTTACGTGGTGACCGGCGATGGTCTGGTTATCGCCGGGTCCGAGGCCGGGATGGTGCCGATTGATGAGGCCAGCGTGACCGAAAAAGGCGCGCTGGGTCCGGGGCAGATGCTGGCTGTCGATATGAAAAAGGGCAAGCTGTTCCGCGACACCCAGATCAAGGACAAACTGGCCCGCGCGCTGCCCTTTGGCGACTGGGTCGGCAAGATCAACGATCTGGATGAGGC
The DNA here is from genome assembly GCF_028066395.1 of Ruegeria sp. Lineage (GTDB taxonomy): Bacteria > Pseudomonadota > Alphaproteobacteria > Rhodobacterales > Rhodobacteraceae > Ruegeria. The sequence goes on along the minus strand of NZ_JALCBM010000042.1, from coordinate 9,070 downwards.
GCTGGCCGGGGTCACTGAGACGCCGATCTTCTCGGGCGAGGAACTGCGCAAGCGTCAGATCGCGGCGGGCTATTCGGTTGAGGAACTGGAACAGATCCTTGCCCCGATGGCCGAGGATGGGAAAGAAGCGCTGGCCTCGATGGGTGACGACACGCCCTCGGCCGTGTTGTCCAAGCAATACCGCCCGCTCAGCCATTTCTTCCGGCAGAATTTCAGCCAGGTGACCAACCCGCCCATCGATAGCTTGCGGGAATACCGGGTGATGTCGCTGAAAACGCGGTTCGGGAACCTGAAAAACGTGTTGGACGAGGACAGCAGCCAGACCGAGATTATCGTGCTGGAAAGCCCCTTTGTCGGCAACGCGCAGTGGGAAACGCTGGTCGGGAATCTGAACGCCCCGCTGGCCGAGATCGACTGTACCTTCACCCCCGGTGAAGGCCAGTTGGACGTCGCCCTGACTCGTGTCCGGGCCGAGGCGGAAGAGGCTGTGCGGTCCGGCGCGGGACATCTGGTGCTGACCGATCAGCATTCCGGTCCCGACAAGGTTGCCATGCCGATGATTCTGGCCACCAGCGCGGTGCACAGCCATCTGACCCGCAAGGGGCTGCGGACCTTCTGCTCGCTCAACGTGCGGTCGGCGGAATGTATCGATCCGCATTACTTTGCGGTGCTGATCGGCTGCGGTGCGACCGTCGTGAACGCGTATCTGGCCGAGGATTCCATTGCTGACCGGATTGAACGGGGCCTGCTGGACGGGTCGCTGACCGAAAACGTGGCGCGCTATCGTGAAGCCATCGATCAGGGCTTGCTCAAGATCATGGCCAAGATGGGTATCTCGGTTGTCTCGTCCTATCGCGGTGGTCTGAATTTCGAGGCTGTGGGTCTGTCCCGCGCCATGGTGGCCGAGTATTTCCCCGGCATGACTAGCCGCATCTCGGGCATCGGTATTCACGGCATCCGCGTCAAGGCCGAAGAGATTCACGCCAAGGCATGGGCAGGTGGTCTGGACGTGCTGCCCATCGGTGGTTTCTACAAGGCGCGCAAGTCGGGTGAGACCCATGCGTGGGAAGCGACCTCGATGCATATGATGCAAATGGCCTGTAACAGAGCCTCATTTGAGCTGTGGAAACAGTATTCGGCCAAGATGCAGTCGAACCCGCCGATCCATCTGCGCGACCTGATGGATTTCAAACCGATGGGTAAGCCGGTGCCGATTGAAGAGGTGGAATCGATCACTTCGATCCGCAAACGGTTCGTCACGCCGGGCATGTCGCTGGGCGCGCTGTCGCCCGAGGCGCATAAAACGCTGAACGTGGCGATGAACCGGATCGGGGCCAAGTCCGACAGCGGCGAGGGGGGTGAAGACCCGGCGCATTTCGTGCCGGAGCCCAATGGCGACAACCCCTCGGCCAAGATCAAGCAGGTGGCCTCGGGCCGGTTCGGTGTGACCGCCGAGTACCTGAACCAGTGTGAAGAGCTGGAGATCAAGGTCGCCCAAGGCGCGAAACCCGGTGAGGGTGGTCAGCTGCCCGGCATGAAGGTCACTGACCTGATCGCACGTCTGCGGCACTCGACCAAAGGCGTGACGCTGATCTCGCCGCCGCCGCACCACGACATCTACTCGATCGAGGATCTGGCGCAGTTGATCTATGACCTGAAGCAGATCAACCCGCGCTGTAAGGTGACGGTAAAGCTGGTCGCGTCCTCGGGCGTGGGCACAATTGCCGCCGGTGTGGCCAAGGCAAAAGCCGATATTATCCTTGTTTCGGGTCACAATGGCGGCACCGGGGCCTCGCCCGCGACCAGTATCAAATACGCCGGTCTGCCGTGGGAGATGGGCCTGACCGAAGCGCATCAGGTTCTGGCGATGAACAACCTGCGCGACCGCGTGACCCTGCGCACCGATGGCGGTTTGCGCACCGGGCGCGACGTTGTCATGGCCGCGATGATGGGGGCCGAGGAATACGGCATCGGCACCGCCGCCCTGATCGCGATGGGCTGCATCATGGTGCGTCAGTGCCAGTCGAACACCTGCCCGGTGGGCGTCTGTACGCAGGACGACGACCTGCGCGCCAAATTCACCGGCAACGCGGACAAAGTGGTGAACCTGATCACCTTCTACGCGCAGGAAGTGCGGGAAATCCTCGCCAGCCTAGGTGCGCGGTCGGTGGATGAGATCATCGGGCGCGCCGATCTGCTGGCTCAGGTCAGCCGCGGCTCGGCACATCTGGACGATCTGGACCTGAACCCGCTGCTGATCACCGTCGATGGCGCGCATGACATCGTTTATGACCGTGACAAGGATCGCAATGCGGTGCCGGATACGCTGGACGCAGAGATCGTGCGCGACGCGGCGCGGTTCCTGAAGGATGGCGAGAAGATGCAGTTGTCCTACGCGGTGCAGAACACGCACCGGACGGTGGGCACACGGGTCTCCAGCCATATCGTGCAGAATTTCGGCATGCGAAACACGTTCCAGTCGGACCATCTGCATGTGAAACTGCAAGGGTCTGCCGGGCAGTCGCTGGGTGCGTTCGCTGCGCCGGGGCTGAAGCTTGAGGTCTCGGGCGATGCCAATGACTATGTCGGCAAGGGCCTGTCGGGGGGCACCATCGTGGTGCGCCCACCGCAGGTCAGCCCGTTGCAGGCGGATGCCAACACGATCATCGGCAACACCGTTCTGTATGGCGCCACCGATGGCCACCTGTTCGCAGCAGGCCGCGCGGGTGAGCGATTTGGCGTGCGCAACTCGGGCGCTAGTGTGGTGGTCGAGGGCTGCGGCTCGAACGGGTGCGAATACATGACCGGCGGTGTCGCGGTCATTCTGGGTGAGATCGGCGCGAACTTTGGTGCGGGGATGACGGGCGGCATGGCCTATCTGTATGACCCCGATGCCAAGGCCGAAGTGCTGATGAACATGGAGACGCTGGTCACCTGCCCGGTGACCGTGGATCACTGGGAAGATCAGTTGAAAGCCCTGATCGAACGCCATGTCTCGGAGACCGGCAGCCGCAAGGCGCAGGATATTCTGCAGCATTGGGATGTGGAAAAGACCAACTTCCTGCAGGTCTGCCCCAAGGAGATGCTGAATAAGCTCAGCCATCCTCTGACGGTTGAACAGACCGCCGTTCCGGCAGAATAACCCGGCTCAGAGCCGAATATTTCCAAACCCCGCGTGTCTTTTGCACCACGCGGGGTTTGCTTATTTTGACATAAACGTGCGCTAAAACTTGTCCAAACCGCCCGTATCCGCCTAGCTTTGATCACCAGCCGCCCGGGGAAGGGGTGCGGTTGATGTGAAAAGGTGAAGTGTTTCCGATGCCCACGACCCATATTGATCAGTTCTTTGTTCTGGACCCGGCCAATCCCGGGGCGAATGGTACGGTGGTGGGATCGACGCTGACCGTGTCGAAATTCGATATCGTCGATCAGAATGACGATAACCTGATCAACCGGCTGAATGGTGACTCGGTCGATGGGTCGGATATCACCGCCTCCTATTTCAACGATATGGTCACCATCGAATTACCCGATGGCACGCAGGTCACCTATACCGGGGTGACCTTCTATCTGGCCGACGGGCGCGAGGTGTTCACCCCCACCGATGGCAGTGTCCTGCAGGAAGGCACATTCGTCTCATCCTCGGTCACCGATTTCAGCGATACCGGCGGCTCCTTCGGGTCGGTGGATATTCTGGCCGGTGATCTGGGACCGCCCTGTTTCACGCCGGGCACTTTGATCGACACGCCTGATGGGCCGCGCGCGGTCGAGGAATTGCAAGTGGGCGATCTGGTAACGACGCAAGACCGGGGACCGCAGCCGCTGTTGTGGATCGGGCAGACCACGGTCGCGGCCGAAGGCAAATTTGCCCCGATCCGGTTTCAGGCCGGGATGTTCGGGCTGATAGAACCCTTGTTGGTTTCACCCCAGCACCGGATGCTGATCGATGACTGGCGCGCGCAGTATCTTTATGGCCTGCCCGAGGTTCTGATCGCCGCCCATTGTCTGGTGAATAACGACACCGTCACCCGGGTCGAAGGCGGAACGGTGGATTATTACCACCTGCTGTTCTCACAACACGAAATCATCGTCGCCAACGGGGCCAAAACCGAAAGCTATTATCCCGGTCATGCGGTCACGGGCGCCGAGCGTCGCACACAGGCCGAGGTTCTGGCCCTGTTCCCGGAGCTGGATCAGCGCGACCTCGCTGATCTAAAAACCGCTCGCCCAGTGGTGCGCCCGCGCGAGGGGCGGCTGATCGCGATTTAAGCCGTTCCAAACGGGCGCGGCGCGGCGTATAGCAAGGTTATGGCACAGAAAGCAGCCCGCAAGTCACGCGGTAAGAAAAACAAGGCATCAAAGGCGAAATCAGGCATCTCCATCGGTCGCCGGATTCGGCGTTGGGTGGTGCGTGCGGTGCTGGGCGCGGTGGCTGCATTTGTGGCTCTGGTGCTGCTTTATTCCGTTGTGAACCCGCCGGTGACCCATACGATCTGGTCGGAATGGCGTCGTCTGGGCCGGGTCGAGCGGGATTGGGTGCCGATCGAGGAGATCTCACCGATCATGGCCCGGTCTGTCGTTGCGGCCGAGGATGCGAATTTCTGTCTGCACTGGGGGTTCGACGTCGAAGCCATCCGTGATGCGCTGGAGGGTGGCGGCAATCGCGGGGCCTCGACCCTGTCGCAGCAGGTGGTCAAGAACGTGTTCCTGTGGCAGGGGCGCAGTTGGGTTCGCAAGGCGCTTGAAACCTCGATGACGCCGGTGGTGGAACTGGTGTGGAGCAAGCAGCGCATCCTTGAAGTTTATCTGAACGTGGCCGAGACCGGACAGGGTATCTTTGGGGTCGAGGCAGCGGCGCAGCGCTATTACGGCGTCAGTGCCGCCAAACTGTCGCGGGTTCAGGCGGCGCGCCTGGCCGCGATCCTGCCGTCACCGCGCAACCGGTCGGTCACCGACCCCACGGCTCGGACCCGAAAGCGGGCGGCGTCGATCCTGGACGGGGCGGCCACCATCCGCGCAGATGGTCGCGCGGATTGTTTCGAGGATTGAAACCGGGGCACATCCAAGGCTAAAGCTGAAAGGGTATAGTCTGGTTCGAATGGATACCCATGGCGCGTCTGTTTCACGTCCCCCTGTCCCCCTATTGCCGCAAGGTTCGCCTGTCTCTGGCCGAAAAGAAGGTCGAGGTTGAGTTGGTTGAAGAAAGGTACTGGGAACAGGACCCGGATTTTCTGCGCCGAAACCCGGCGGGCAAGGTGCCTGTGCTGCGGCTGGACGGGCGGGTGATGTCGGAAAGTGCCGCGATCTGCGAATATATCGAAGAGACGCGCCCCGAGCCGCCCTTGATGCCAAAAAAGCCCGAGGCCCGGTACGAGGTGCGCCGTCTGGTGGGCTGGTTCGATGACAAGTTTCACCACGAGGTGACCTCGAAACTGTTGTACGAGCGGGTCAATAAGAAGGTGACTGGGCAGGGCTATCCCGACAGTAAGAACGTCAAGGAAGGCGCGCGGGCGATCAAGTATCATCTGGATTACATGGCCTGGCTGCTGGATCAGCGGCGCTGGCTGGCCGGGGATCAGATGACCTTGGCGGATTTTGCCGCAGCGGCGCATTTGTCGGCGCTGGATTATATCTCGGACGTGGATTGGAACCGCAGCGCGGCGGTCAAGGATTGGTATGCCAAGATCAAGTCCCGCCCGGCGTTCCGGTCGATATTGGCGGATCAGGTCCCGGGGTTCCGGCCGCCACCGCATTACGCCGATCTGGATTTCTGATAGGATGGCGGGGTAGGGGGGCTGTCTGCCCCCCATCGCGCCTTTGGCGCGATTTCCCCCGAGGATATTTTTGGCCAGATGAAGAGCGGATCGGAGTTGAAAGAACGGCTGGTGGCGCAGGCTTTGTCTGAGGGGTTTGTGTCATGCCGTGTGTGCAGGCCGTGGGATGTGCCGCAGGTGCCCGCGCGGCTGGAGGCGTTTTTGCAAGCCGGGTATCACGGGCAGATGGGCTGGATGGCGGAACGGGCGCATTGGCGCGGCGATCCATCGGCCCTATGGCCCGAGGCGCGGTCTGTGATCATGCTGGCCGAAAGCTATACGCCCGCGCATGATCCGACGGAGATATTGGAGCATCCCGATCTGGGCGCGATTTCCGTTTATGCGCAGAACAAGGACTACCACGATCTGGTCAAGAAACGCCTCAAACGTCTGGCGCGGTGGCTGATTGCCGAGGGCGGGGGCGAGGTGAAGGTGTTTGTTGATACTGCGCCCGTGCCCGAGAAGGCGCTGGGGCATGCGGCGGGCTTGGGATGGCAGGGCAAACATACCAATCTGGTGAGCCGGGATTGGGGCAATTGGGCCTTTATAGGATCTATTTTTACCACTTTGGACCTGCCGGCAGATGGGGCCGAGGTGGATCATTGCGGGTCGTGCCGGGCCTGTCTGGACGTGTGCCCGACCGATGCGTTTCCAGCGCCCTATCAGTTGGATGCGCGGCGTTGCATTTCCTACCTGACGATTGAGCACAAAGGGCCGGTGGACGAGGGTTTGCGTTCGCAATTGGGCAACCGGATTTACGGCTGTGACGATTGTCTGGCGGCCTGCCCCTGGAACAAGTTCGCCGTGGCGGCCAGCGATATGCGCTATGCCGCGCGGGAGGCGTTGAAGGCGCCGCCGCTGGCGGAGCTGGTGGCGTTGGATGATGCCGGGTTTCGGGCGTTGTTCTCGGGTTCTCCGATCAAGCGGATCGGGCGGGATCGGTTTGTGCGAAATGTGCTGTATGCGATTGGGAATTCAGGTTTGGGTGAGTTGAAAGCTTCTGCGCAGGCTTTGGTAGATGACTCGGACCCGACCGTTGCAGATGCCGCGCGCTGGGCAGTGGAACAGTTGTCAAACGGCGTTTCTGGAAGCACTTGAATCGCCAATACCCTGCCATGCCTGCGGCATTCTCGGGACATTGGCGATACAGATTGAGACAACGATTTCCCGAAACACCGGAAATGCCGCAAACAGGCTGGACGCGCCGGAATTTCCCGCTACACCCGTGCCGTGCGAATGGATGGAGGACCCGATGGCGCTGGCTTTGGGGGTGGATACGGGTGGAACCTATACGGATGCGGTGCTGATCCGGGATGAGCAGGAGGTTGTCGCCTCGGCCAAGTCTCTGACAACGCGGGCGGATCTGGCGATTGGGGTGGGCAAGGCGATTTCTGCCGTGCTTGAGGCGTCTCAGATTGCGCCGGAGCAGATTGCGCTGGCCTCCCTGTCCACGACGCTGGCCACCAATGCTCTGGTCGAAGGGCAGGGCGGTCGGGTGGCGCTGATCTATGTCGGCTTCCGCGAGGGTGATCTGGAAAAGCATGGGCTGGATGAGGTGCTGAAGGGTGATCCCGCATTGGTGCTGGGTGGGGGGCACAATCATTCGGGCGGCGAGGTTGCGCCGCTGGATGTTGCCGCGTTAGAGGCCTTTTTAGAGACTGAAACGGGCGTTTCCGGCTATGCGGTGGCAGCGCAATTCGCCACCCGCAATCCGGCGCATGAGTTGGAGGTTGCGCGGATCATCACCCAGAAGACCAGCGTGCCGGTGACCTGCTCACATCACCTGTCGGCCAAGCTGAACGGCCCGAAACGGGCGGTGACGGCGGTGCTGAATGCGCGGCTGATCGGGATGATCGACCGGCTGATCGGGCGGGCGCAGGATCGATTGCAGGATCTGGGCATCACCGCGCCGATGATGGTTGTTCGTGGCGACGGCGCGTTGATGAGCGCTGAACAGGCGCGAGAACGACCGATTGAGACGATCCTCAGCGGACCGGCAGCCTCGATCGTGGGCGCGCGGTGGCTGACGGGGACCGAGAACGCTCTGGTCTCCGATATTGGCGGCACCACGACCGATGTGGCGCTGATCCGGGACGGCAAGCCTGCGATTGATCCAGCGGGCGCGCAGGTGGGCGGGTTTCGTACCATGGTCGAGGCCGTCGCGATGCGCACCCACGGTCTGGGTGGCGACAGTCAGGTGCATGTGGTGACCGAAGGGCTGAATGGTGGCGTGTTCCTCGGCCCGCGCCGGGTGCTGCCCGTGTCCCTGATCGCAACCGAGGCGCCTGAGGTGGTTCATGCCGCACTGGATGAACAACTCCGGGCGACCAGTGTCGGTGAACATGACACACGATTTGCCCGCCGTTTGCCGGGCATCCCATCCGAAGGAGTCGGTCCGCGTGAGGTGGTTTTGCTGGAGCGGTTGGGTGATCAGGTTCTGCCGCTGGGCAAATTGCTGAGGACCCGGATCGAATTCAGCGCGCTGAACCGGTTGGTGGATCGTGGGATCGTTCAGGTCTCGGGCGTGACCCCGTCGGATGCGAGTCACGTTCTGGGGCGGCTGGATGCCTGGGATGCCGAGGCTGCGCATAAGGCGCTGGAGTTGATCTCGCGCAGGCGGGTCGGATCGGGTGAGATGCTGGCCAAAACGCCGGAAGGCTTGGCACAGATGATCATTGATCAGCTGACCGAACAGACCTCTTTGACCTTGTTAGAGGCTGCTTTCGCCGAAGAGGCCGGTGTTTTTGGGCGGTCTCCGCAGGAACTTGCCCGGCACGTGCTGATGCAGCAAGGGCTGGCAAAACACCGGGGGCTGGTGGCGCTGGATGCGGCGCTGAATGTGGATGTTGTGGGGCTTGGGGCCTCGGCGCCCAGCTATTACCCAGCGGTGGCGGACCGGCTGCATTGCAACATGATTCTGCCGGAACATGCCGGAGTGGCCAACGCCATCGGGGCGGTTGTGGGACGTGTGACCCTGCGCCAGGCGGGCACGGTTACCTCGCCTTCGGAAGGGCGGTATCGGGTGCATCTCGAGGACGGGCCTCAGGATTTCCCGACCCCGGATGAGGCGTTGGATCTGTTGGAAAACGTGCTGCGTGAGGCGACGATCCAATCGGTGCGCGAGGCCGGGGCAGAAGATATCCGCGTTCTGGTCGACCGCGATATCCGCAAGGCCAAGGTCGAAGGCAAGGACGTGTTTGTCGAGGCGCTGGTCACCGTCGAGGCCAGCGGCCGCCCGAGGGTGGCCGCCGGATAAA